>NZ_CP009056.1:0-673087 GCF_000807275.1 Frischella perrara
AATTAACCTCAACTGAAATTATTTTTAAAAGATTATGACTGAATAAGGATTTATAAGATCCACAGATTTTACTCGTCTTTTTTATTACGTCAAATGATCTATCTGCGATCACTAAATAATTAAAAAAGGATCTTTTAATCTTTTAGATTATTTTTATTGTTATTAACAGAAAAAGATCTGTGAATAAATTGGGTGATCTTAGTTTTTGCAATGGATTAGGTAGGATCAAAACGTGTTAATAAGTAATATAAAAGCTCTGTTTAAGCTCTGGATAACGATCCTTCTTATCCACAACAGATCACCTCTTATAAGTTATAATCACCTTGATAACAGGATTGTGATCGTTTTAATGACAGAGTTATCCACAAAAATTTATTTTGATCGCTGTTTTTATGTTTATTGTTTGCTTGTTTTTTAACCGCGATCCGATCTTGTTTTTAGGATCTATCTTAGAAGGTTGGCTATTTTTAAATAAGATCTTTATTGGTTTTTATTATGGGATCATTATCAAGATCACATTTTAGAAAGAGATTAAAAACGAAAGATCCAAAGAAATTAAGCAGAGAAGATCCCTGCTTAAATGATCACTTTTTATAATAATGATTTACATTTTATTCGATCTTTTCAATGATCTTGTGATGATCAATGTGCTTCATCCCAATTATTCCCATAACCTACATCTACTTTTAGAGGGATATCTAACTGATAACAATTTTCCATTATTGTTTGTATTTGTTTGCAAATTGTCGCCAGGTGTTCTTCTTTAACTTCAAAAACCAGCTCATCGTGGACTTGCATTACCATTCTAACGTTATTCTCTTGCGTTTGAATATAGTCATTAACAGCTATCATTGCGCTTTTAATGATATCTGCTGCGGTACCTTGCATTGGTGCATTAATTGCTGCTCGCTCAGCGGCTCGTTTCTCTAATCCACTGCTAGAGTTGATTTTAGGGAGATAAAGTCTTCGACCTGATAATGTTTCTACATAGCCTTTTTCTGAAGCTAATTGACGGGTATTTTCCATGTATTTCTCTACACCGGGATAGCGCTCGAAATAACGATCAATATAGAATTTTGCTTCATTTCTTGGGATGTTTATTTGTCTAGATAGACCAAATGCGCTCATTCCATAAATTAAACCAAAATTAACGGCTTTAGCTCGTCGACGTTCTTCAGATGTAACATCCTGCTCAGCTTTACCTAATATTTCACTCGCAGTAAAACGATGAATATCTTTATCGTTAATAAAAGCATCTAAGAGATTTTTATCTCTTGATAGATGAGCCATAATACGCAGTTCAATCTGTGAATAGTCAGCTGACACAATTTTATAACCTTTTGGTGCTATAAATGCCTGACGAATTTTGCGTCCTTCTTCATTACGTACAGGGATATTTTGTAGATTAGGATCGTTGGAAGATAGTCTACCTGTTACAGTACCAATTTGATTGTAATTAGTATGTACTCGATGATCCACAGGGCTTATCATTAATGGCAGTTTATCTGTATAAGTATTTTTTAGTTTAGCCAACCCACGATATTCAAGAATTAACCTTGGTAATTCATAATCATTAGCAAGCTCACTTAATACCTCTTCGTTAGTTGACGGATCGCCTTTTGGCGTTTTTCGAATAATGGGTAATTGATTCTTTTCAAATAAAATGACTTGTAACTGTTTTGGTGAAGCTATATTAAATTTTTCACCCGCTAATTCATGAATTTGTTGTTCAAGTTGGTTGAGTTTTAATTGAATATCTTTTGAATATTGTCTTAATTGGCTTTCATCAATGAAAACACCTGTTCGCTCCATATTAGCTAGAATAATGGCTAATGGTAATTCAATATGATTAAATAAATCAGCTAGTTTTTGGTTTTGTTTGAGCTCTGGCCATAATTTATGGTGAATCATTAATGTTAGATCAGCATCCTCACTAGCATAGCGAGTAGTTTGCTCTATATCAATTTGATCAATGGTTAATTTCTTTTTGTCTATTTTAGTTAATTCATCATAACTAATTGTTTTTACATGGAGGTGTTTGTGTGCCAAGTTATCTAAATCATGACGTTCATTACTGTTAAGAACATAAGATTCTAACATCGTATCGTAGGCAATCCCTTGCACGTTAATGCCGTAATTTGCCAAAATAGCGTAATCAAACTTAACATTTTGACCAACTTTTTTAATATTTTTATTCTCAAATACTGGTTTTAATTTCGAGATAACTTCATCAAGCGCAAGTTGTTTAGGAACGCCTAAATAGTGATGATGAATCGGAATGTAACAGGCATTATTTGCGGAAACACTAAAAGAAATACCAACTAATTGAGCATGAAAATGATCGACATTATTAGTTTCAGTATCGAAAGCAATTAAATCACTATTAGTTAATTTTTCAACCCAATTGTCGAGTTGTTTACTCGTTAATATAGTTTCATAATTTTTTTCAGTTTGTTGTGGATCCGTTTTTGCTACGTGATTATCTGGTTGTAATGTAACAGTTTGATTTGCTGGAAGAAGCTGAGATTTTATAAATCGACCATGATTAAGTTCAGTTAACCAACGATTAAAACCGTGATATTCGAAAATTTGTTTAAGTTTTTCGATATTAGCGGGTTCTGGTTTAAGTTGTTCATTACTAAAATTAAGTGCAACATCGGTTTTTATCGTGGCCAGTAAGTAAGATAAACGCGCATCTTTCTCATTTTCAATTAATTTTTTCTGGATTGATTTTGCACCACGGATAGCTAAAGTTGCAACGTTATTAATATTATTGTAGATATCATCAATACTGTTGAATTCTGTTAGTAAGCTACAAGCTGTTTTTTCTCCTACGCCCGGTACACCAGGAATATTATCAGAACTGTCACCCATCAGCGCTAAATAATCAATAATTTTTGATGGAGGCACCCCAAATTTTTGCTCAACACCATGTGGATCTAGTATGACATTATTCATTGTATTGATTAAGGTCACTTTGTCTGATACTAATTGAGCCATATCTTTATCACCAGTACTGATTAATACGGAAAGCCCTTCTACTTCGGCTTGTTTAGCTAATGTCCCTATCACATCATCAGCTTCAACATTATCAACACACAATAATGGTAACCCCATTGCTTTTAAAATAGTGTGGATTGGTTCAACTTGAACTCGTAAATCCTCTGGCATAGCATCACGGGTTGCTTTATAGTCGGGATAAAGGGTTTTTCTAAACGAACCACCTTTCGCATCAAAGACGACAGCAATATGAGTAGGTTGGTATTGGTTAAGCAAACTTCTTATCATGTTTGTTACCCCATAGATAGCACCGGTGGGTTCTCCTTTGCTATTAGTTAATGAGGGGGTAGCAAAAAAAGCACGGTAAAGATAGGAAGAACCATCAATGAGGATGATAGGATTTTCGGTTTTCATAGCAATTCACTTTATTGAGATAAACAGTTTATTGACTATGAGTATACTAAAAAGTCATAGAAATAAAAGCGATAGCATAGAAAAGGCTAAGTCTTGCGATCAAAAACCAATATATAATTATATTGTCTAGATTAATATCTTAATGGCATAGATTATGATGTTAGGTAAAGATGAGTGGTAAATATTGATTAGAATAAGGATATTAAGCATTATCTTAATATCCTAAACTATAAAATATGACAATTAATCTTTAAGTTCGATTAGATAATTAATAACACGACTATAGTCGTTTATACTTGATTCATTTGAACGATTATCAAGTCCATTAGGATTAATCAGATATCGACCATTGATATAAAAACTTGGAATCTTAGCGGGTTGTAACTCTTCAATGGCTTCATTTTGTTGTAATTCGAAGGCTTTAACTAAAAAGTTATCCTTCATGTTCTCGAATTTTTTTTCATCAATACCTAAGTTTACAAAAACACCTTTTATATCATCAGCCGTTTTAATAGTCTTATCATTATGAATACCATTAAATAACTCAGTGGCGATTTCATCTTGTATTCCTAATACATTTGCAATAGCCCATGCTTGTGCCAGTTCTTTGTCTAACGGACTATAATTACTTAAGTGATAACGTTTGAATTTAACATTTTTAGGTAAATTAGTGCTAACTTTCTGTGTCAAATTAAATGTTGTATCTAATTTGAAACATGTTTCACTATTAAACGAAAAAAACTCAATAACTTCCTTCTCTGGTCCCGCAAACTTCGCTAATGCGTAATACTGTTGACCATCAGTAATTTCAGGTAAGGTTGTTGTTTTTTCTTTATCATCAGCAAGAACTTGAAAAGATAAAATAACGGCAGTTAAGGTGATAAGAAACTTTTTAAACATTTAAGAAAACTCCTAAAATTCATTCCATTAAAACTCTATATAACATTATGGTAGATGATGTTATCAATAGTGATTAAATGATGCCACGTGCTTTTAATAACGCAGATTTAAAATCATCTTCATAATCTTTTTTTAAACCCGGTATTGCTTCAGTTTTATCACTATCGCGCATTTTTAAATGATAAATTAAGACTTCATCACTCAAGTTATTCAATTCTCCGTCAAATCCAGCTTCTTTTGCTAAATTAGCTAAAAATTCAAGGAGATTCAGGTCTGAATCTTTTTGCCAGGCTGGCTCTAAAAGTTCAATAAGTTCTTCAATTCTATGGCAGGCCATAATTATACCTATTTATTTTGTTTAATTTTCCTTATAGTAATAGTATTTGAAATTTTAGCAATGGCAAAAAAGTGAATATTTATGTTTGAGATGCCTATAACAGCAATTATTCTGGCTGGTGGTAAGAGTATGCGAATGCATCAAGATAATAAAGGATTGCAGCTATTAAAAGGTCAACCACTTTATAGCCATGTTATTGCTAGAGTTAAACCTCAAGTTAATTATATATTAATTAATAGTAATCGAGATATTGCACAATATCAGCAATCACAATATCCCGTCATTTCCGATAAAATCGGTGGTTATTTAGGACCGCTAGCTGGAATATATTCGGGGTTGATGGTAACCACGACAGATTGGAATTTGATTGTAAGTTGTGATACACCATTTTTACCTTTTGATTTAGTGAAACGATTACAACAACATTGTAGCGATCATTTAGCCGCTTACGTGTTCGATGGAGAAAGAGCACATCCAACAATCATGTTAATCCATCGCCAATTAGCGTCGCTAATTAAACGATATTTACTACGAGGTGAGCGTAAATTATGCAGTTTACTTGAAGAAATAAATGCTATCCAAGTTGATTTTAGTGATAATCCACAGGCATTTAGTAACATTAATACGTTTGAAGAATTAACATATTGGAATCAGAAAACATGCATATAATTGGCATATGTGGCTTTAGTGGCAGTGGTAAAACGACTTTATTAAAACAGTTAATTCCTTTATTAAAGCAGTACGGTATTAGACTTGCTGTAATTAAACACAGTCACCATAACATGGATATTGATCTACCGGGAAAAGATAGCTATGAGCTTCGTAAATCAGGTGCAGATCAAGTAATCGTTGCAAGTAATCAACGTTGGGCATTAATCAGCGAAACCTACAATAACTCACCGAATTTAACCACTTTAGCTAGTCATTTCAACCAAGTTGATTTAGTTTTAATTGAAGGATTTAAAGATGAAGCTATCAGCAAAATTGTATGTCATCGGCAAGCTAATCAACAACCGGTTTTTTATGATGAAAATACCCTTGCTATTGCCTCTGACGTTGAACTTCCTGTATCACTTCCTCAACTAGATCTTAATAATATTCAATCTATTGGGAAGTGGATTTATGATTATATTACTAAAATGGATCAACAAAGGTCTGAAAGATAATTATCTTTAATCTTGTTTAATGTTATACCGTTTGCTTAAATAACATATCCTTTTAATAAATGAAATGGTTTTATAACAAATAAAGGCTATTGTTAGCCTTTATCTGCTGATAATTCTGCCAATAGTTGCGCTACAAAACTTGGTACGATTTGACTAGCTGGTCCATAAATTTTGCTTGAAAATTGATTTTCTTTTAATGATGGTTCTAAATTAAGCTCAATCGTTTTGACACCATATTCATTAGCAAATTGAACAAATCCAGCAGCAGGATAAACATGTCCAGATGTACCAATAGCTATAAAGTAGTCAGCTTGAGCTAATTGTTGATATATTTGTTCCATGTATAGTGGAATTTCACCAAACCAAACAATATGAGGGCGAATTAATTTATTATCGGTATAGCAAATATCTTGATAACAATCAAAAATTTGGCCTGTTTTTTCATTACGGACTTTTAATAATTCTCCATGCATATGAAGAACATTTTTAGATCCTGCTTGTTCGTGTAAATTATCGACGTTTTGCGTGATAATTGTTACATTATCGCTGCCTAATTTTGTTTCTAATTCAGCTAATGATAGATGAGCTGGATTGGGTTTTACTGTTGGTTGTTGTAATTGATTTCGTAACATATTATAAAAATTATGCACTAAAATAGGATCACGTAAATAACCTTCATAAGTCGCAACATCATTAACATTGTGTCCTTCCCATAAACCATTTTGTGCACGAAAAGTTGCTAGACCTGATTCAGCCGAAATGCCGGCACCAGTTAAAACTACAATCTTGGGTATTGCCATGGTAATTGCCTCTTTAAGGTGATACGAGTTCTATTAAATACATCTATTGTAACGGTTTAATAAGGGAACGGATATGGTAATCTTTAATAGCTTGGTTTTTATGCTTTGATGTTCATGTTAATAAAAACAAACTTAAAAAATTTCATAAAATCAAACAGATATAAATGTAATGGATATTGTGCTAACTGTTTTTTTTGGATAATCTGTATAGTATGTTTTTAGATAAATTTTTGAGTTTTCTACAAAAATTAAAAAGTGATTTAGTTATCACAAACTCATCAACCCGATTTTGATTCTGTATACATTATAAAAGAGTAATTAGGAGCAAATGATGAGTAAAAAGTCTCACAAAGCTGTTATGCCAGACCGTCGCGCTGTACACCCTCACACTTTTGATACTGCACCAAGTGACATTAATATCAAACCCACCCCATCACCAACACAACCCGGTAGTGAGCCCTATGCAGCAGGTTCACAAAAATTACCACAAAATGATAATGCGAAACTACAAGATTTAGATGCGTATCGTAGTTATGACGATAATCAATCTTTAACTACGACAACTGGGGTTAAATTGGCGGATAATCAAAATTCCCTTAAAGCTGGAGTTCGTGGACCAACGTTAATGGAAGATTTTTTATTACGCGATAAAATGATGCATTTCGACCGTGAACGTATTCCTGAAAGAGTTGTACATGCTCGTGGTGCTGCAGCACATGGTTATTTTCATGTATATAAATCGTTAGATAAATATACAAAAGCGGGTTTTTTAAACGATTCTGCCTTAAAAACGCCAGTATTTGTTCGATTTTCTACGGTACAAGGTTCGCGTGGTTCTGCTGATACTGCACGTGATGTACGCGGTTTTGCGGTTAAATTTTATACTCAGGAAGGTAACTTTGATATTGTTGGGGTGAATACACCTACTTTTTTTATTCAAGATGCAATCAAATTTCCTGATTTTGTTCATGCTATTAAACCTGAACCTATTAATGAAGTACCGCAGGGTCAAAGTGCACATGATAGCTTTTGGGATTATGTCTCTTTACAACCCGAGACGATTCAAAATGTTATGGTTGTGATGTCTGACCGTGGCATCCCTCGTAGTTATAGTAATATTGAAGGATTCGGTATTCATACGTTTCGCTTTGTAAATAGTAAAAATGAAAGTTATTTTGTGCGTTTTCATTGGAAACCTGTAGCTGGTACGTGTTCATTAATTTGGGATGAAGCTCAAGTATTAATGGGACGCGATCCTGATTTTCATCGTAAAAATCTCTGGGAGAGTATTGAAGCGGGTAATTATCCTGAATATGAATTAGGTCTACAGATTATTCCTGAAGGGAGTGAACATAATTTTGATTTTGATATTTTAGATCCAACTAAACTTATTCCAGAAGCGCTTGTTCCGGTGCAAAGGATCGGTAAATTAGTATTAAATCGTAATCCAGATAACTATTTTGCTGAAACAGAGCAAGTCGCTTTTTGTCCAGCTAATTTGGTTCCTGGCATTGATTTTTCTAACGATCCATTACTTCAAGGTCGTATATTTTCTTATGTCGATACTCAGATGCACCGATTAGGTGGCGCTAATTTTAATGAAATACCGATTAATAAACCTATTTGTCCTTTCCATAACCAACAGCGTGATGGTTTTCATCGTATGGAAATTAATACAAATCCTGCTAATTACGAACCAAATTCGATTAATAACAATTGGCCACGAGAAACTGCGCCAAAAGCTAAAAATGGTGGATTTAGTAGTTATCATGAGAAAATTGATGCGGATAAAATTCGCCAGCGTAGTGAATCTATGACTAATTTCTATTCTATGCCACGTTTATTTTGGCAAAGTCAGACCCCAACAGAACAACAACATATTATTAACGCATTTAGTTTTGAATTAGGGAAAGTAGCACGACCTTACATTCGTGAACGGGTTGTGGATTTGCTATGTCATATAAATAGCCAACTTGCCCAAAGTGTGGCTAAAAATCTCGGTATTGAATTAACCAGCGAACAAAAAACTCGACCTGCGCCGGTGCTTTTTAATCAGCTAGATAATGATCCAACCTTAAGTCTCTATGCCTGTAAAACTTTACCATTGACCGGTCGTAAAGTAGCGATTTTAGCTACAGATGGTGTTTGCGGAGAATCTGTCGATAATATCCGTGAAATCCTTTCAAAGAATAAAATATATAGTTTACTACTCGCTCCACATATGGGCATGATAAAAACGTTGCAAGGAAAAATGCTTAAAGTCGATGGAACAATTGAAGGTAATCCTTCGGTGACTGTGGATGCTGTCATTGTACCCACTAATCAAAATATGATGATGTTAGTAAAAGATGGCAATGCAAAATATTATTTACAGCAGGCCTATAAGCATCTTAAAGCAATTGCATTGCATGATAACGCTAAAGCTTTATTTGATCATTCTGGACTTGAAGCGGACAATGGAACCTTATTGAGTGATAATATTGAAGATTTGGTTAAGGCACTCATGAAAGTCATGACATTGCATCGTTTTTGGGAACGAGAACAAAAAGTTATGGCTGTGCCAGCTTAAGCTATCCGTTCAGTAAGTGTAAAAGTTTGTGAGTAACTCTACTTTTCTTAAATAAATCAATTAGTTAACCTGTTGATATAACTAATTGATTTATTTATAAATATTTTTAAACCACTTAAACTTTCATTATTTTGCTAAAAATTGTTGTTAAAACAAATAAAAAAGTAATTATTTGTGTTTAAGATCAACACTTATTTTAAAAAAGGTGTATAATTTTGCGCCTAATTATCCTGTTAATGATTCTGGAATCGATATTGTGATTGAAAATATAAGAAATATTGCCATTATTGCGCACGTTGACCATGGTAAAACAACTTTGGTCGATAAACTCCTTAAACAATCGGGAACACTTGATTCACGTGGTGACGATACTGAACGTGTTATGGACTCGAATGCATTAGAGAAAGAACGTGGTATTACAATTTTGGCAAAAAATACCGCTATTGATTGGAATGGTTACCGTATTAATATCGTTGATACCCCGGGCCATGCTGACTTTGGTGGTGAAGTTGAGCGAGTAATGTCTATGGTTGACTCAGTATTATTACTGGTTGATGCCATGGATGGTCCTATGCCTCAAACTCGTTTTGTAACTCAAAAAGCGTTTGCTTATGGTTTAAAACCGATTGTTGTAATTAATAAAGTAGACCGTCCGGGTGCTCGTCCTGATTGGGTTGTAGACCAAGTGTTCGATTTGTTTGTTAATTTAGGTGCAACAGATGAACAACTTGATTTCCCTATTATTTATGCTTCAGCGTTAATGGGAGTTGCGGGTGAAGATCATGAAGCAATGGCTGAAGATATGACACCATTATTTGAAGCGATTGTTAAACATGTTGAGCCTCCAAAGGTTGATGTTGATGGTCCATTCCAAATGCAAATTTCTCAACTAGATTATAATAATTATGTTGGGGTTATAGGTATTGGTCGAGTTAAGCGCGGACGTATTAAACCAAATCAACAAGTAACGATTATTGACGCTCAAGGTAATAAGCGCAATGGTAAAGTTGGTCAAGTGTTAAGACATTTAGGCTTACAACGTTATGAAGCAGAAGTGGCAGAAGCGGGTGATATCATTGCCTTGACTGGCTTAGGTGAATTAAATATTTCAGATACTATTTGTGATGTAACAGCTGTTGAAGCATTACCCGCACTAACTGTAGATGAACCAACAGTAACGATGTTCTTTAATGTTAATACTTCACCGTTTGCCGGTAAAGAAGGTAAATTTGTTACATCTCGTCAAATTTTAGATCGTCTTAAGAAAGAGTTGGTACACAATGTAGCCTTACGCGTTGAAGAAACACCTGATCCTGATGCATTTAAAGTGTCAGGACGTGGTGAATTACACTTGTCAGTATTAATTGAAAATATGCGTCGTGAAGGTTATGAGTTAGCAGTATCACGCCCTAAAGTTATCTTTAAAGAAATTGATGGACGTAAGCAAGAACCGTTTGAACAAGTAACGATTGATGTTGAAGAACAACATCAAGGCCCGGTAATGGAAGCATTAGGTTTACGTAAAGGTAACTTAACTAATATGATGCCAGATGGTAAAGGACGTGTTCGTTTAGATTACGATATTCCAAGCCGAGGTTTAATTGGTTTTAGAACTGAATTTTTAACCATGACATCTGGAACGGGGTTACTTTACTCAACTTTCAGTCATTATGATGATGTACGCCCAGGGGAAATTGGTCAACGTATCAATGGAGTATTAATTTCCAATGGCACAGGTAAGGCATTAGAGTATGCATTACATAGCTTACAAGATCGTGGACGTTTATTCTTAGGTCATGGTGTTGAAGTTTATGAAGGTCAAATTATTGGTATTCATACACGTTCAAACGACTTAACTGTTAACTGTTTAACAGGTAAAAAATTGACAAATATGCGTGCTGCGGGTTCTGATGAAGCAACTACATTATCACCACCAATTAAAATGACATTAGAACAATCATTAGAATTTATTGATGATGATGAATTAGTTGAAGTCACACCATTATCAATTCGTTTACGTAAACGTCATTTAACCGAAAATGACCGTAAGCGAGCTTTCCGAAATAATAACAATAATGATTAATTATCATTAAAGGTTTGTTAATAAGCGCTAACGATACCGTTAGCGCTTTTTTATTGCCATATTTTATATTTGAAAGACTATTACGAAATTCTATTTGCTATATGCCTTGCCCATTAAAAACACTTCTTGCTATTATTTTTTACTATTTTTAACTAATTTATATACTGATTAATCATTAAAAATATCTTACATGTTATATTTACATGTAAGATATTTCTGTTAAGATAACTTCATCTTTCGTATTATATGATTATCTTTGATAAAGAGATTATATGGAAAAAAACAAAGCAATTAAGAATTCTGCATATTATCAGCGGCGATACCGGCAACGTTTACAAGAGCAGGGGTTGGTAAAAAAAGAAGTATGGATCTTGCCGGAAAATACGCATAAATTGCAGGAAATTGAAACTTACTTACGTCAATTACCTAGTCATAGTTTGATTGACAATAATAATATACTACAGGGAAACAAAACGATGAAAAAAAATGAAGTTTGGTTGGTTAACGATTTATATCAAGCTTTAAAGAAAGAGCCACTCTTTGCACAAGGTACAGCAAGTATAGAAATAATTGATGGTATTGATGCTTGTCTTCATATCATTATGCATCAATATGGTGATTTACCGCTGTTTTTAAGTGTTTCAAATCAACAGATTATTGTTGAAGCCTTATTATGGCCAGTCGATATGGTTAAACAAGTTGAACAATTTAATCAAGAGGTATTATGTTCACGTAAACTCTTCCCTCTGTCATCGATTGCGATAGAAAAAGCCGGTGATGGTTCAGTTAATTACATTATGTATGGTGCATTAAGTTCATCATCAATACTAAGTAATATTATTTATGAGCTAGAAACGTTATCAGATAACGTAATTAAAGCGACAGAGGCTTACGAACAATTTTTAAATATTAATGCTTAAGACATATCTATCCAATTAATAAGAAAACGAGGTTAAAGATGGCTATTTTAAATAAACTAATTACAGCATTACGTGGTGGCATTAATGATGTGGGTGAGTCTATCGTTGATTCACAAGCTTTACGTATTTTAGATCAAGAAATTCGTGATGCTGATGCAGAATTAAAACAGGCAAAAGAGTCACTAGCAAATATAATGGCTCAGCAAAAACTAGCAGATAAGCAAGTAGCTGAAATTAAAACAAAAATCGCCGAATATGAAGGTTATGCTATTAAAGCGTTAGAAAATAATAATGATGACTTAGCACTTGAAGTCGCTGAGAAAATAGCAAAACTGGAAAATGATTTAACTAATCAGCAAAAACAAGCAACCTCTTTTGCTGATAGCGTAAGTAGCCTACGTCAAACAATTTCACAAACTGAAATTAATATTCGTAATCTAAAACAACAAGTTGATATTGTTAAAGCAACAGAAAGTGTTCAAAAGGCACAAACTGCGATTTCTCAACGTTATGGTGGTTCAACGGCTAAATTACAAACTGCTTTAGACTCATTAGATAGAATTAAAAAACGTCAGGATAAAACAGCAGCAAAAATAGAAGCTAAAAATGAATTAGCTATGGCAGAAAACAATGATGAACTTGAAGCAAAACTTGAAGCAGCAGGTATAAAAAACGATAGTTCGAAGGCAAATGCGATTTTGGCTAAATTAAAAGATAAACAAAATTTACAAAAGTAGTTATCTATTTTAGTAAATTTAGTTAAAATGGAGCAAAAATAATAAAAGGCAATTTAAAGCTCAGATTATTAGTACAGAAAGGAAACAGCAATGGAAATTTACGTAGGGATATTTTTGTCTTTTCCCGTAGTTATTTTTACCGGCTTGCTAACATTATCAATTTTATATTGGTTATTTGCCGCAATCGGATTATTTTCTATTGATTGCTTAGATTTTGATTTTGGTACCGATATGGATTTTGATATGTATCATGCCGAAATTCCTTCGAGTGGTCTGGGCGGGGTTTTGATGAAATTCGGGTTTAATCAAGTACCGTTAACTTTGATTATTACCTTAATTTCATTAATTGGTTTTATTATTTCTTATTTTTGTCACCACTTCTTTTTACTTCCAATTTACGAAGTGCCTTGGCTATATTATTTAGCTGGGGCGTGTACCTTCTTGATTGTATTAATCATAGCTACATTTCTCACAGCTTATATTATTCGCCCAATTCGCCCATTATTTAAACAGTTAAATAGTACTACTCATAATTCATTACTTGGTCAAAGCGTAGTTATTCGATCCAGTGTTGTTAATGATATTAAGGGCGAAGCGATTTATGAAGATGGTGGGGCTGGATTAATTTTACAAGTAAGATGTTATGTACCTAATCAATTTAAACGTAATGATGTAGTTATTTTGCTAAGTTATGATTCTATTACCAATAGTTATCAGATTGTTAGCGTTGACGAATTTAATGGTTTATAACTAAAAAAATGAACTATAAATATGTCTATTAATGTCTATCTTTTGGGAGTTATCTTAATCATCATTCTTATTGGTGCAGTTGGATTATACCAATTACTATTTATAAAAATTCCTCAAGATAGTGTTTTAATCATAAATGATATGGGGCAAGAACCCAAAATACATTTTTCGGGACCAGTATATTGCCCATTGATCTATAAAAAAACGTTTATCAAAATTAAGTTAATCTCTTTTAAGATCGAGCTAAATAATAACAAAAATCTAGTTTTTAAAGATAATGAGCAAGCCAATATCTGTGTTATTTTTAATTTGAAGGTTAATGAAACATCTGAAGATGTATTAAAAGCGGTTAAAGCAATGGGGGTAAGGCGTATATCCAACCAAAAAACCGTTAGTGCATTTTTTTATGCAAGGTTTATTGAGGCATTAAGAAAAGTTGTAGAACAAACCGAGTTAGTCAATTTATTACAAAATCAAGCGGATTTTTGTGATGATATCATTAATACAATCGGTAGTGATTTAAATGGCTATGTTTTAAAAGAAGTAATTATTAATCATGTCGCACCAACTGTTATTTTCACACAGGAAGGGGAAAATACAGATGAACCAGATGCAATTAGTGAAATGAATGCGATGATCGCAGCAAATCGGGAACAATTAAATAACCGAAACTTGAATAAGATTTAATTTAATCAGATAGTTAGAAGGTTATTTTCTTTATAATTTAATGAGTGATGAAAGTTAATTTTAGGGAGAAGAATAAATATGAGTTTTAGTATGGGCGCCTTTACTTTTTTTGGAATTATCGTTGGTATTATAGCGATAGTTCTGGTCGGATTTGTTGCATTATTCAAATCGTTTTACATAAAAGTTCCACAAGGTACAGCATTAATTGTTAATGATATGACATCAAAACCAAAAGTCCATTTTACTGGTGCTTTAGTTTATCCGATTATTTATAAAAAAGAGTTTATGAAAATCTCCTTAATCTCTTTTGATGTTGAACGTCGTGGAAAAGATGGTTTGATTTGTCGTGATAATTTGCGTGCAGATATTTGTGTTGCATTCTATTTACGCGTTAATGAAACCACAGAAGACGTTTTAAAAGTTGCTAAATCAATTGGTGTTGATCGCGCTTCTGATCAAAAAGCTGTTAGTTCATTATTCAGCGCTAAATTCTCTGAGGCATTAAAAACGGTTGGTAAACAGTTTGAATTAGCAAAATTGTTCGAAGATCGTATGAATTTCCGTGAACGTATTATTGACGTTATTGGTAAAGATCTTAATGGTTATGCACTTGAAGATGTGGCAATCGATTATTTAGAACAAACACCTATTAAATCTCTCGATCCAGATAATATTTTTGATGCAGAAGGTATTAATAAAATTACTTCAATCACGGCTGTTCACAAAGACGAAACTAACAAACGTGAGCGAGATCTTGAATTAGCTTTGAAGAAAAAAGATACGGAAACTATTGAAGCAAAACTTGAGCTTGAGCGTCAACAAGCAGATGCCGAAGCACGTCAAAAACGCGAAATAGAGACAATTAGAGCGCGCGAATTAGCTGAAACCTTAAAAGTTCAAGAAGAAGAACGCCTTAAAGCGGAACAAGCGCGAATCCAATCTCAACAGGAAATAGAAGTAAAAGAAGAAAATCGTCTTCGCGAAGTTGAAGTAGCCCAACAAAACCGTTTACGTGCGGTTGCAATTGAAGAAGAGCGTGTGGAAAGAGCACGTTTATTAGAAGTCGTTGCTCGTGAACGTGAAGTAGAATTACAACGAATTGATAAAGATAAAGCATTAGAAGAAGAACGTAAAAATATTGCTAATGTTATTCGTGAACGTGTTTCAGTTGAAAAAACGGTTGCGATTGAGGAAGAGCACATCAAAGAAGTGCGTGAAATTTCCAAAGCAGATCGTGAAAAACAAGTCACTGTTCTTGAAGCACAAGCTAAGGCTGAACAAGAACTGGTTAAACAGGTTAAACAAGCTGAAGCAAATGAACAAGCAGCTAAACATGAAGCTGTTGAAATTAGTATTATTGCTCAAGCAAAACTTGAAGCCGCAGCGAAAGATGCTGATGCGAAAAAACAATTAGCTCAAGGTGTTGAAGCAGAAGAAGCAGCAATGGGACTTGCAGAAGCAACAGTTCGTAAAGCTAAAGCTGAAGCAGATGAAAAAGAAGGACTTATTCTTGCCCGTATTTCAGCAGAACAAGGTTTAGCAGAAGCAAAAGTTATTGAAGCTAAAGCAGCCGCATTAGAAAAACAAGGTTTAACTGAAGCTAAAATATTAGAAGAGAAACTTTCAGCCCAAGCACGCGGAGATGAAAGAATTGGTATGGCTAAAGCTACAGCTACAAAAGAACAAGGTCTTGCTGATGCGTTAGTCATTCGTGAACGTTTAACTGCTGAAGCGAATGGTTTAGTCGAGAAGTTCCAAGCGTTAGGCACTATGAATGAACAATCGAAGAACCATGAAGAATTCCGTTTAGCTTTAGATAAAGGTTTAGAACAAGCCTTAGCAGGCATTGCTGCTAATAAGGAAATTGCTAAAGAACAAGCGGAAGTACTTGCTGCTGCATTTAGTAAAGCAAATATCGAAATTGTGGGCGGTAATGATAACTTCTTTAATAGCTTCTCTAAAGCGATCACTATAGGTAAAGCAATCGAAGGAACGGTAAATGAAAGTCCGGTTCTGCAATCAGCATTGCAAACAGTGTTATCACGTATAGCTGGTAATGATAAAGATAGTAACAATAAAGGAAATTCTGTTAATACAGATTTAAAAGCTTTAGCTAAACAATTCTTATCTTCACCAGATAATCAAAGCTAATAAAATTGTAGTTTAGATCACTTAATAAAAGGTGATCTTTAGCATCTGTTTTTATTAAGCCTAAATTAGGCTTAATAAAAATGGTTATCCTTTTCTGCATAAAATAATTAATGAGTTTAACATGACAGAAGTTCAACAAGATAATCAACAACAAACAGTGCTTGATAATGCCGTTGCCGAAGGTGGTGCCTATGAGATTCTTCGAAAACGTTTATCATCACTTGGTCAGGAACTTAATCAGAAAACTGAATCTTTAAACCAACAGCGCTTAGCTGAATTTGGTAAAAGTGATACGTCAATTATTAGTCGTATACGGATTCGTACTGAAAATAATTGCATAGCCCGTGATATTGTTCGTTTTGGTGACTGGCTTTTATTTGGTTATAACGTATTTATAGGGCTAAAAAAAGAGACCAAAATAACCGATGTATTTTCACTTTATAAACTAGTCGAACGTGATGGTAGCTATGAAGCTGAATCTGTTGATCTGTCTGATACTTTTTTATCTATTGAACGTTTTGTTCAAGATTTTAGTGAACTCTACACCTATTATAAAAATGCGCAACTATTGCAATTAGTTGAACGGGATGGAAAATTATTAGCTAGTTTCCAAATTGGCGAGCGAGTAAGTGATATTCGCGTATTTCGCTGGTCAATTTCAAGCGATAAGAAAACCATTAATTATATTGATAATCGTGGTGAACGTGATATAGCGTTACCACCGGCTTACGATTTTGAATGGACGGAAACTGTACGGGAAAATATTGTTAACGGCCGTTTTCCCCATATAAATATTCTAGATACTGTTTTTGTGGAAACCATCGGTGGTGATCTCACTATAAAATGTGAAAACAATACTAATGATGGGCTAGGGATTTATCGTGAAGAAGTTCTCGATAAAAATCAATCAATCAATGACGCTAAAATTGAGTATGCCAAAGTAGGGTCGTTAATTTTATTAAAAATATTACCGTATCGCGAAGATAACTGGCGTTACCTTATCTATAATACCTTAACACAGCATGTACAACGTATTGATTCTATTGGTCAAGCCTGTATCCAATTACCCGAGGATCATGGGGTAATCTTCCCTGGGGGTTACTACTTACAAAATGGTGAGTATAAATCCTTTGATCAATCCATGAACGGGATGCGTTTTCGCCGTATTCGTCGTTCACCAAATGGTGAAGATGTGATGTATATTTTCTATGATCCAAGTTCGGGGCGCTTAGCACTGTATAACTATAATATGATTGAGCGTAAGTTGAATAACCCAATTCTAGGTCATGGTTATGCTGTTTTTGAAGATGGTCGTATGGTGGTTTTTGAAGGTGAAAATGACGAGCCAACCCGCGTACATCCAATGCAAATTTGGCAAACACCATTTTATAGTGATGAATTTGCTGCTCAACAACCTACTAATAATTCATTTTTAGGAAAAATTGGTAATGCAGAGTTAGTTCGGGGTATTTCTGATCTTTATTTTATCGCGCGTGAAATTGATAATCAGAGCGTTTCATTATCGTTATATAGTAAATTAATTACCGATACAAAACATTTATTTGATAGCTATTTCTGGCTAAGTGATGAACGTCATTTATCATTTAATACTATCTTACACAATATTTGTCAGACTAGTGAATTGGTTCTTGATGAGTATGAAAAAGTTGAGAGCATTCGCCGCCAGTCAGATAATGCTATGCGCGAAGCCATTACCAATCAAAAAGAGTTATTAACTAAGCTTTATCCTGATACTTGGCAAGAAACCCAATTATATGTTGATGCACTTAATGCCATTAAGATGCAATTAGGTCAACTAGTTACATTAAGAAGTTATCGTTACATTGATCTTGAACAGATCGATGCCATGGAAAAAGAGTTAAAAGAACGCCAATCAATGGTTTCTTTGGCTACAGGCGAATTTTTGGCTGGTGAGCAAGCGTTACAACCATTTTTAAATAAAATTGATGCGTTAGAAAAGACAATTGCAAGTGTTACAACGGCTGGACAACTCAACGAACCGATCAAACAGACTGAACAAATGTCAGCTGATCTCGATATGTTGTCACAATTAATTTCGACATTAAAATTTGATGAAGTCACCTTACAAACGCAAATAATTGATGCTATTGCTGATGTGTATAGTAAGTTAAATCAAACAAAAGCACGTATTAATCAAAAACGTAAAAATCTTGCTAATGTTGAAATGGTGGCGCAATTTGGTGCACAGTTCAAGTTATTTGGTCAAAGTATAGCTAATGCTATAACTATCGCAACCACACCAGAAAAGTGTGATGATGAGTTATCAAGATTATTAGTTCAACTGGAAGAGCTAGAAAATCAGTTTAGTGAAAGTGATGAATTTCTTAATGATATTTTAGCTAAGCGCGAAGAGATTCTAGAAACCTTTGAAACACATAAGCAAGTTTTACTAGAAGAACGCTCCAAAAAAACGCAGTCATTACTTACTGCTGCGCAGCGTATTTTAGATAGTATTCCAAGACGAACGGCAAAATTTATTAATGCAAATGAATTAAATGCCTTTTTTATTGCCGATCCGTTGGCATTAAAAATTAAAGAGTTGGTCGAAAAATTACGTGAATTATCTGATAACGTCAAAGCAGATGATATTGAATCACGTTTTAAAAGTGCCAAAGATCAGGCTGTTCGTGCATTGCGTGATAAATCCGAAATTTTTGAATCGGGTGGCAATATTATTAAACTTGGGCCTCGTCATAAATTTAGCGTTAATACCCAAGAACTTGATTTAACAATGGTCATGAAGGATGAACACCTTTATCTACAACTTACTGGTACTGATTATCAAGAGCGGATTGAAGATCCAAAATTAAATAGTTATAAAGCATTTTGGTCGCTATCTTTAGAATCAGAATCACCAACAGTTTATCGTGCTGAGTATTTAGCTTATAGTATTATTTCCTCTGCATTAAAAAATGAAAATGACTTAACTTATGCTAAATTAAGCTCGCAAATCAATCATGATGATGATTTAAATAAACTCGTTCGTGATTATGCGGCAGTGAGGTATCGTGAAGGTTATGAAAAAGGGATTCATGATCATGATGCGGCTAAAATTATTGCGAAATTGATACCACTTGGTGAATCAGCAGAATTACTCCGTTATAATCCTTTAGCCCGTAGTTTAGCTATTTTGTATTGGCATTATAAACATCAAACCGATATTGCGATGTTATGGCCAGAACGTGCAAAAACGTGTATGGATATTCAGGCACTATTTGGTCATGATGAGGGATTACAGAATCTTCGTTTGGAAATTGCGAACGAATTAGGTGAGTTTTTACGGCAACATCCAATAAAACATGAACCCTATCATATTAAACAGGCTGCTGAGTATCTAAGCTATGCCTTAGCGACAACACCACAAAAATTCGTACTAAGTCGATACAGTAAACGGTTATATGAGGCGCTAAAAGATCACTTAAATCGTTCACATATGTGGTTGGATTTTAACCAATCTCAATTGAACTTAGTTGAGCGAATTACGGATAGATGGCAACTTATTGAGAGTTGGTTAAAAGGATTGTGCACTATCCCACAATTACATAACTTAGCAAATTATATCGCTGAAGCTGTAGTATTACTTATTTTAGATAATGAAAATGAACTTAATATATCAATTAGTGAACTTGAACTTGATGTCACCA
This sequence comes from Frischella perrara, assembly GCF_000807275.1. Classification (NCBI taxonomy): domain Bacteria; kingdom Pseudomonadati; phylum Pseudomonadota; class Gammaproteobacteria; order Orbales; family Orbaceae; genus Frischella; species Frischella perrara. The sequence continues at coordinate 20,201 of NZ_CP009056.1, forward strand.
TTAATGATTTATTAGGTCAGCATCCAACTATTAAACAGGGTAGTTTAACTATTAACTTAGATAATTTCTTCACGCGCATGCGTCATCAATCGCGTGTTGTGATTCCTGAGTTCCAGCATTATCAAGCTATTCGTCAAGAAGTATTAAACGATCAACGCCATCATTTACACCTTGATGAATTCAAGGCGAAGCCATTAAGCTCATTTGTTAGAAATAAACTAATTAATCAGGTTTATCTACCTATTATTGGCGATAACTTAGCCAAGCAAATGGGAACGGTGGGTGAAAATCGTCGAACCGATTTAATGGGATTATTATTATTAATTTCTCCGCCAGGATATGGTAAAACCACATTAATGGAATATGTTGCTAATCGGTTAGGCTTAATTTTTATGAAAATTAATGGTCCGGCTTTGGGGCATAGTGTTTTATCATTTGATCCAGAACAGGCGCCGAATGCAACAGCACGTCAGGAATTGGAAAAACTCAATCTAGCATTAGAGATGGGTAACAATGTCATGTTATATATTGATGATATTCAACATACGAATCCCGAATTCCTACAAAAGTTCATCTCATTATGTGATGGTTCTCGTCGTATTGAAGGGGTATGGCAAAATAAGACTAAGACTTATGATTTAAGAGGTAAAAAATTCTGTGTCATTATGGCAGGTAACCCTTATACTGAATCCGGTGAAGTCTTTAAAATTCCTGATATGTTGGCTAACCGTGCTGACATTTATAATCTTGGTGAAGTATTAGGTGGCATGGATGAGGTATTTGCATCAAGTTATATAGAAAACTGTTTAACTTCTAATAACGTTTTATCACCTTTAGCATTACGTGAGTTAAGTGATCTTTATCACCTTATTGATCATGCTCAAGGTAAACCGCTCAATACCAATGAACTCAGTTATGCTTATAGTCAGGCCGAAATTGGTGAAATTGTTGCTGTGTTAAAGCACTTACTAAAAATACGAGAAGTTGTATTTAAAGTGAACCAACAATATATCATTAGTGCAGCTCAATCTGATAAATATCGTACCGAACCGCCTTTTAAGCTACAAGGTAGTTATCGAAATATGAATAAATTGGCTGAAAAAATCTCTGCTGTCATGAATGACCAAGAGATTAATCAAGTAATTGAAGATCATTATTTGGGCGAAGCACAATTGCTAACCACTGGTGCGGAAGAAAACTTACTGAAATTAGCTGAAATTCGAGGTGTTTTATCAGATGAACAAAAAACTCGATGGCATCAAATTAAACAAGACTTTATGCGTAACAAGGCATTAGGTGGAGATGATGGTGATACTGGTTCACGGATTGTCACACAACTGGCAGATCTAGTACAAAGTGTTCAGTCTTTAAAAGACTAGGTCGTCTATTTATTATGCCGGTCCTAACATAAATTATTTATTTAGGGCTGGCATAACTTATGGCTTAAATAGAGTCATTACTTTAGGCTTTTGTTTAAGCATAATTCTATACACTACATTATTAATACAAAAGTTGTATTGATAATAGTCATACTATTAAAATTAACGATACATAATCTTATTTTTATGTCCAAATCTAAATCATAAAGTCGGTTTAATTGTAGACCTGAAACAATACCTAAAACAATAGCCTTAAATTAGTCGATTTACTTGAGATATAAGTGATAGGCAAAATGAGTCTACCGAATTTGTGATTGGAGTGATTATATTTCACCAAGACTCCGGAAAATATAATCAATCTAATTATACTAATCAAGCAATAGGCGTTAAAACAATAATCTTGCTTTGATGGTTCCGTCAACTTTTTTAAGTTCAGCTAGAATCTGTTCTGATTGTTTTAAATCAACACTATCTATATCAATCACCACATAACCAACCTCTGCGGAAGTTTGTAAATATTGTCCAGCGATATTTAAACCTCGGCTAGCTAATAAATTATTAATAGCATTTAGTACACCGGGTTGATTTTTATGAATATTAATAAAACGGCTTACCCCTTTGCTTGGAATAGGTAATGATACTTCAGGGAAGTTTACAGCACTTAACGTTGATCCTGTATCGGAATATTTTGCTAATTTAGTAGCAACTTCAATACCGATATTCTCTTGTGCTTCAATGGTAGAACCACCAATATGAGGCGTAATAATGACATTATCGAATTGGCATAATGGTGATGTAAATGGCTCGCTATTACTTGCAGGTTCACTTGGGAACACATCAATCGCAGCACCAGCAATATGTTTGTCAGCCAAAGCGTTAGCTAGTGCCTCAATATCCACAACTTTACCCCTTGAGGCATTAACCAATATAGAACGCGGTTTCATCATTTCCAATTCTTTTTTACTAATCATATTGATAGTTGTTGCATTTTCAGGGACATGTAAAGAAATTACATCACTTTCAGCAAACAGTGCCGCTAAACTTGGCATTTGTTTGGCATTTCCTAATGGAAGTTTTGTTTCAATGTCATAGAAAAAGACTTTCATACCGAGTGATTCAGCTAGCACACTAAGTTGGCTACCAATATGCCCATAACCAATAATTCCTAAACTCTTTCCACGTGTTTCATGGGAACCAATGGCGATTTTGTTCCATTTTCCTAAATGTGCTTGAGCATTAGCTTCTGGGACACGGCGTAATAACAAAATAATTTCAGCTAAAACTAACTCAGCCACTGAACGTGTATTAGAAAAGGGAGCATTAAATACAGGGATCCCTTTTTTACTTGCTGCCGAAAGATTCACTTGATTTGTACCGATACAAAAACAACCAATACCCGCTAACTTTGGTGCACAGTTGATAATATCTTCAGTCAGTTGTGTTCGAGAGCGAACACCTATAAAGCGTGCATCTTTTATCGCTTCTTTCAATTCTTGCTCAGTTAAAGCACCTTTGTAATATTCAATGTTTGAATAACCTGCATTTTTTAATATTTCAATAGCACTTGGATGAACGCCTTCAAGTAATAAAAATTTGTTTTCATCTTTTGTTAAAGTTTGTACGACCATTTTATTCCCTTATCAATTATAATTAAGCTTATTTGCTTTTCTACTTGATCTCTTTTACTCCATTTGCAGTACCGATCAGTGCCACATTAGCACCGCGATTAGCAAATAGTCCGACCGTCACAACGCCTGGGATGTTATTGATTTTATGTTCCATTTCCAATGCATTAGGAATCATAAAATCATGAATATCCAAGATTACATTACCATTATCGGTTACAATACCATCACGATAAATAGGTTTACCACCGAGTTTGAAAAGCTCTCTTGCAACATATGATCGCGCCATAGGAATCACTTCAATTGGTAATGGAAATTTACCTAAAGTCGTTACTACTTTTGACTCATCAGCAATACAAATAAATTGTTTACTGATCGCTGCAATAATTTTTTCACGTGTCAGTGCTGCGCCACCTCCTTTTATCATTTGCATCTGATGATTAATCTCATCTGCCCCGTCAACGTAAATATCTAAACTATCGACGCTATTACAATCAAAAACAGGGATACCATAATCTTTTAGTTTTTGGGTTGAAGCCTCAGAGCTAGAAACCGTACCGATAATGGTGTGTTTAATGGTTGCTAAGGCATCAATAAAATGGGCTGCTGTTGAACCAGTACCAACCCCAACAATGGTATTAGGTTTCACAAATTTAAGGGCGGCAAAACCGACTGCTTTTTTTAATTCATCTTGAGTCATTCGTGTTACCTTTAATTAATTAAGCTGAAAATAAAAAAAATTTATAAGCAATATTTAGTAAGATATGGCATAGTAGCGAATTAAGAAACAAAAATCATTATGATTTTACTAAAATTATGTAACATTTGATCATCAAAATTAAAGATAAATAATTATAACACTATGAAACGTCCAGATTATAGAGCATTACAAGCATTGGATGCAGTGATTAAAGAGCGAGGATTTGAGCGCGCGGCAGATAAGTTGTGTATTACACAACCGGCTGTTTCTCAGCGTATCAAGCAGTTAGAAAGTTTTTTCGGACAACAATTGCTAGTTAGAACCATCCCTCCCAAGGCAACCAAACAAGGCGAACATTTATTAGGCTTACTCCATCAAGTTGAACTACTTGAACAGCAATGGTTAGGTGATAATGACCATACCACTACACCTTTGTCTCTTTCAATTGCGGTTAATGCTGATTCTTTAGCAACATGGTTATTACCAGCATTAAAACCTGTTTTAGATAAAAATAATTTGCGTTTTGATATTCAAGTTAAAGATGAAGAACACACTTTAGATCTTCTTCGTTTAGGTACTGTAGTTGGTGCTATTAGTATTCAAGAATTACCATTACCGGGTTGTTTGTCAGATCGTATTGGGGCTTTGGATTACATTTTTGTGGCATCTCCCGATTTTGCTAAACGTTATTTTCCAAATGGAGTAACACGATCAACATTAATGAAAGCACCGGCTGTCGCTTTTGATCATTTAGATGATATGCATCAAATGTTTTTAAACGAAAATTTTAATATGGCGCCTGGTAGTTTGGTATGTCATATTACGAGTTCTTCAGAAGCATTTGTACAATTAGCTAAACAAGGTTCTGCTTGTTGTATGTTACCGATTCTGCAAGTTCAAAATGAGCTAAAAAATGGTGAATTAATTAATTTAACAGAAGGGCTATTTCAGCGTCGTATGTTATATTGGCATCGCTTTGGTCCAGAAAGCAGTGTTATGCAGAATATTTCTGAGACACTTATCAATTATGCTAAGGATGTATTATGGCAGCATGATTAATTGTGCTGCTTAAGTTTGTTTAAAAAATCACTTCGAATAGAATTTTTCAATGTGGGTCATTTAGACCCACGTCTAATTAATCTTAACTAAGAAAAGCGACTTAGCTTTTTATTCCAGTGCCATCAATAAATTAGCTAAAGCTCTTACACCAACACCAGTTGCCCCAGTTGCCCATAGCGCATTAGCGCTTTTACGAAATGTTGCAGAGCAATCGATATGTAACCAATTATTTTTATAGTTATTTACAAAATATGATAAGAATGCTGCTGCGGTACTCGCACCGGCTGTATTAGGTAAACCAGAATTTCCAATATCAGCAAACGAAGATGGAAATTGAGAACGATGAAATTCAGCTAGTGGTAATTGCCAAAATGGTTCATACTCAGCTTGTGCGCAGGCTAATAGGCGTTGTGACAATGCTTGGTCGAAGGATAATAATGAGTGGTAATCGTTACCCACAGCCACTTTAGCTGCACCGGTTAATGTCGCACAATCAATAAGGTATTTTGGATTATCGTCATTTGCGCATAGTAGACCATCGGCTAATACTAGACGGCCTTCTGCATCGGTATTTTCAATTTCCACGCTGACATCATTTCGATAGCGGATAATATCGCCTAGTTTAAATGCATCACCGCTAACCAAATTATCAGCACAGCATAAGTAAAGTTTTACCCGACTTTGTAATCCTCGGCTGATAGCTAAAGCAAGTGCGCCTGTAACTAAAGCGGCGCCACCCATATCGGCACGCATAGTTTCCATAAATTGTGTTGGTTTTAAACTGTAACCGCCAGAATCAAAAGTGATGCCTTTACCAACTAAACAAACGGTTACTGGCGTGTCTTTATCTTGGCTAGGATTATAATCAAGCTCCAATAAGACAGGAGGACGCGATGATCCTTTACCAACCGTATAAATACCCATTAGATTGTTATCTTTGAGCATTTCACCAGCAAGATATTTAAATGTGACATGCTTAGATAATGAGGAAATTAAGTCAGCACTGCATTGAGCTAACTGCATCGGACTTTGCTCATCAGCAGGTTGATTAATGGTATTACGAGTCCAATCAATAATCGCTAAACGATTATTTAATTCCTGTTGTTCGGTTTGATTAAGGTTAGACCAAGTGATTTTTGCTTTATGATAGGTTTTAGGATGACGATAACCAAGCCAAAAATGCCAGTTTGCTTCTAAATCCCAAGCATCTCCAACAAGTTGTAGATCATAAATACCTTGGCTTTCAATCTTTCTACCTGCTTTTTGAATGGTTTCTAGATGTTGCGTTGTACTACAATGAATGGTGATACCTTGTTCGGAATAACTGAGTAATGCTGATTTACCCCACTTTTCGTCAGCAGGAGATAGGGATAGAAAAATTGACATAGTTGCCATAGTGTTTATTACTCCATGAAAAATGATTCACTTTCTGTTTAATTATTTTAGCAAAGCTAGTAAGAAAATACTTATTATTCTGCATAATTACTTTTATTGTTACTAGCTTTTAACATGAATTGTTGATTGGAGACCTAATAAATTCAGTTATAATTGAGGAAATCTAAATTTAATTTTTACAAGAGGTCAATGATGTCATTATCACCACATATTGTACCCATTAAAAATGGTATTAATTTCCGCGATTTAGGGGGAATAAAAACAAAAAACGGGCGCCAGATTCGTTCAGGATTATTATTTCGATCGGGTGATTTTTCTAAGATTAGTCAAGAGGAACAGACCTTTATATCACAACAATTAGGCATTGACGTTATACTTGATTATCGTGATATTAGTGAGGCACAACGACGTCCAGACAACCTCTGGCATCAGGTGCAATATTTCAATGTACCGGCAAATCCGCTGACTGGCGATGTGAGTGCTAATTTAACCCAAGAATTAACAGATGCAAATGATTTAAAAAAACGTAGTCCAGCAGACTTCATGATTAAATTATATCAGTTATTGCCATTTAATAATCCTGCATATCATACTCTCGTTGATTTATTAGTTAATAATCATGGTAAGTCACTCGTTCAGCATTGCGCAATAGGTAAAGATCGAACCGGTATCGGTGTTGCTTTGACTTTATTCGCTTTAGGGGTTGATGAGGAAACGGTTATGTTAGACTATATTTTGTCTGAACAATTATTAGCGCCAGTCCGAGAGCAGATTTTTGCTGATTATCAAAATATGTTAGATCCGCAGCAAATGGAACTACGTAAACCAATTTTTGCAGCTAATCCTCTTTATTTACAATCGGCATTTGATGCGATAAAAGCAAAATATGATACGTTTGATAATTGGCTTGAGAGTGAATACCAATTAACGGATGAAAAACGGCAGATAATTCAAAATCATTATTTAATTTAATTTTCATTTACGAATAGTTACATATGCAATTGCTATTAGCCGCATAGTTATTTTGAAGCACGACTTATGCGAAATAATTGATAATAGTAATTGCTTATGAACTGCTGATTACTTTATTGATTGGATAATCGCAACAAATTGATAAATAAATTTGTGCTAATTGTTGATGCTGAAAATAAAAATCGTTACCGAAGGTCGCACTCATTTTTTCGTGTTGCATATCAATTTGTAGCTCCTTCATTTGCCAGACACCTTTAGCGTATAGTTTTAGTGCAGATTCACGTAATGTCCATAATTGCCAAAATGCCGATAAATTGTCTTTTTGTTGGTTCATCCATACGATTTCTTGCTCGGAAAAAAACTGCTTAGCAATATTTAAAAATTGCTTTCTTGGTCGATGCTGCTCTATATCTATACCGATTTTCCCTTCACTACAAACGGCAACAGCAATGTAATCTCCACTATGGCTAATATTGAAGTCCGGTAAATTAGCTTTTTCAAAATGGGGGCGTTGGTTAAGACCAATAATGATACTGGGTAAGCTAGGTATATCGAAATAATCATTAAGTAATTCCGCCAATAAATAACGACAAGCGACAAATTGTAATTGTCGTTTGCCACTAAATTGACTAGCTTGTTCAATCACTTGTTGCGAAATTAATGATGAATTTAATAGCGATGTTGAATCAAACTGATTCAGATTAGCTGACCGAACAAATACGTAATTTTCACGCATAATCTGTAATGGCTTAGTAGTAATAACAAATATTGATTATTCTAACAGGATTTTGTAGAGTTGTTTTAAAACATGCTATGCTAATGCATAATTATTTATCACATCCATCACTGAGAGACCATTATGAAATTCCCTAAAGAAATTCAAACAACCTTAGTTCATTCAGGTCGAAAAAGACTTTATACACAAGGTGCGGTTAACAGCGTTGTGCAACGTGCCTCTTCGATTGTATTTGATACCTTAGAAGCCAAAAAAGAAGCTACCAAAAACCGAGCAAATGGTGAGTTATTCTATGGCCGTCGAGGAACATTAACCCATTTCTCCTTACAAGAAGCCATGTGTGAATTAGAAGAAGGTGCTGGATGTTATCTTTATCCATGTGGGACTGCCGCGATAACAAATGCAATTTTAGCATTTGTCAAAACGGGAGATCATATTCTGCTGACGGAAGGTGCTTATGAACCAACACAAGAATTCTGTAATCATATTTTACAAGATCTGGGTGTTGAGACTACTTATTTTCCAGTCATGATCGGAGAACACATTGCCCAACAAATCAAACCAAATACTAAAGTCGTTTTTCTTGAAGCGCCTAGTTCAGTTACAATGGAAGTACATGACATTCCAGCTATTGTAAAAGCAGTACGCAAAGTTAATCCTGAAATTGTCATTATGATCGATAATAGTTGGAGCGGAGGCGTATTTTTTAAAGCACTGCAACATGACATTGATATTTCAATCCAATCTGGAACCAAATATTTAGTCGGGCACTCTGATGCAATGATTGGTACAGCCGTAGCTAATGAACGTTGTTGGCCACAACTGCGTGAACGTAGTTATTTAATGGGGCAAATGTGTGATGCAGATACGGCCTATGTCACTGCAAGAGGGCTTCGTACATTAGCGGTACGTTTAAAACAACATCAAGAAAGTAGTTTGAAAGTCGCTCAATGGTTAGCAAAACATCCATTAGTGGATCGTGTCAATCATCCAGCATTAGCAAATAGTGTCGGTCACAAGTTTTTTAAACGAGATTTTCTAGGTCATAGTGGATTATTTTCCTTCATATTGAAAGAACGACTATCCGATGCGCAATTAGCTGAATTTTTAGATGAATTCCAACTCTTTTCTATGGCTTATTCATGGGGAGGATTTGAGTCATTAATTTTGGCAAATCAACCCGAAGATATTGCAGCAATTAGACCGGTTAGTGGTGTGGATTTTAAAGGAACTTTAGTGAGAATTCATATTGGTTTTGAAAACATTGATGATTTAATCGCTGATTTAGAAGCCGGCTTAAATCGTATCAACATTAATAAAAATAAGATCACCGCTTTGCAATCGTTAGTATAGTCGGAGTTAGAAATAAATTAATATGGCAAAGCAGCAAGTATCGCAGTTAATCCAAAATACAATATTAACTCAATTAGGTTCGCATCGCAGGATATTAGTTGCCTATAGTGGCGGTATTGACTCTACCGTATTACTCCATGCTTTAGTTACGTTAAAGTTAGAAAAATTACCCGATCTACAATTGACGGCGATTTATATCCATCATGGTATTAGCGCGAATGCCGATCAATGGGCATTGCATTGTCAACAACAATGTCAACGTTGGCAGGTACCCTTTGTCATTGAAAAAGTCACACTAGCATTGGAACAAGGTAATATCGAAGCACAAGCACGACAAGCTCGTTATACGGCTATTGCACAGCACATTCAGTCAGGGACAATTTTATGCACAGCACAACATCTTGATGATCAGTGTGAAACATTTCTTTTAGCCCTTAAACGAGGTAGTGGACCTGCGGGTTTGTCGGCAATGCCACATCAAAGTCAATTAGCCGGTTATTTACTATTACGTCCTTTATTAACGATTCGTCGCCAGCAGATTGAACAATATGCGAGTGAGCAGCAAATTCAATGGGTAGAAGATGAAAGTAATCAGGATGATTATTATGATCGCAATTTCTTACGATTAAAGATAATACCACAACTTAATCAACGTTGGCCTCATTTTAGCGAAATGGTAGTTCGTAGTGCAGAACTCTGTCAACAGCAAGAGCTGTTACTTAATGAGTTACTCGCCGATACATTAGCGCAATTAGTTGATGAACATGGATGTTTATGGATTTCGCCATTATTAAATTATTCCGAAGTAAAACGTAATGCATTACTACGGATGTGGTTCAAACTTGGTCAGGTTGGTATGCCTAGCCGTAAGCAGTTGGCCGTGATTTGGCAAACTGTTATTTTAGCTAAAGAGGATAGCAATCCAAGTTCTATATTGGCAAATAAACAGATTCGTCGTTACCAAGATAAGCTCTATTTGCTACCACATTTTCAGGATTTACAATCAGTTAGCTTAGCTTGGAATTTATCTTCTCCGCTTAATTTACCGGATAATTTAGGACAATTATCAATAAGTTTCCAAAATGGCGAGTGTCGATTACCAAACGATGATGAACAGGTGAGCGTCAGATTTATTGCCCAAGGCACATTTCATATTGTGGGACGAAATGGCTCAAGACAAATAAAAAAATTGTGGCAAGAATTCAATATTCCACCGTGGATGCGTACGCGTATCCCACTTATCTACTATAATGAAAATCTAATTACTGCTGTTGGTGTATTTGTGACTGAATTTGGTAAAGGTCAACAGATTAAATTCATATATCATTGATCATTGCCAGTTGATTTGTTTAAGTCACACTAAAAAATGATTGCCTTTTGTTATTTATTATTTAACAAAAGACAATCATTATTATTCCTCTATCTAATCATAGCTATAATTGTTAGCGTTTATACAATACGGTCACAGAGGCTGTATCAATTGTTACTGAATTTAATATAAATCGAACCACTGCATTTGGTGCTTGTGGATCAATATTTAAACTTTCACAATTTAAAGCATGTATTTTAAAAATATATCTATGAGCTATATCACCTTTAGGTGGACAAGGACCAGAATACTCATTAAATCCGTAATCTGTCATTGCTTGTTTAAAAGCTGTAGCTGATGGTGAATTGTTAATATCTTCAGGAAGGCTAGAAATTGTTGTTGGAATATCATATGCAATCCAATGCCAAAAACCACTGCCAGTTGGTGCATCAGGATCATACACTGTGAGAGCGAAACGGATAGTCTTGCCATCTTAAGCTAGGAGAAATATTATTGCCTTCCCCATCAAATTTATTGAATTCATTTGCTTTGCTTAGAAAAGCATAATTATCTAAATTATTAATAATTAGTTTCATGGTTATTTCCTTTTTATTACTGTTGTTATTTTATTTATACAATATATGTATATAAGTAAGGTCCTTGCCAAACAAATAGTTATCTAATTTAGTATTTTTTATTACAAATAATAGTTGCATTATGTATTATAATCATGCTTTTCTATATTTCATTGTTTATTTAAATATAAATATTTAATTTCTAACCCAAATAATAAGTCAATTTCCTTAATGTCTTCCTTTAGTTAGAGTAAGACTTTATTCGGGTAAGAAATGTTAGTAAATTGAGTAATGAGATATGATATGACGATAAGAACATCCCAGCATAAGCTGGGACGTAAGATTAGATTGTTTTAGTTTTTAGGCTTCAATCGCTACGCGTAATTTTTGCATAGCGTTCTTTTCAAGTTGGCGAATACGTTCTGCTGAAACGTTATATTTAATCGCTAACTCCTGTAAAGTTGATTTACTATCATCAGCATCTAACCAACGTGCTTTGATAATGTCTTGGCTACGTTCATCTAATTTTGATAATGCATCATGAAGTTTATCAGCAGCATCATTTTCCCAGTTATCGTCTTCTATTGATTTAGAAAAATTAGAAGATGCATCTTCTAAATAAAGAGCAGGAGCGACAATTGAATTATCTTCGTCATCACTGTCAATATCAAATGACATATCTTGTGCTGACATACGTGATTCCATTTCTAAGACATCTTTACGTGATACACCTAATTCTTCAGCTACCATGCCTACTTCATCATTACTAAACCAACCTAGACGCTGTTTAGTTTTTCTTAAATTAAAAAATAATTTACGTTGAGCTTTTGTTGTTGCAACTTTAACTATACGCCAATTTTTTAACACATACTCATGAATTTCAGCTTTTATCCAATGTACAGCAAATGAAACTAAGCGAACGCCCATTTCTGGATTGAAACGACGTACGGCTTTCATTAAACCAATATTACCTTCTTGAATTAAATCTGCCTGAGGTAAACCATACCCAGAATAACCACGCGCGATGTGTGCTACAAAACGTAAATGAGATAAAATAAGCTTCCTCGCAGCATTCACATCATGATTGTAATAAAGTTTTTCACTAAGTTCTTTTTCTTCTTCTGCGGTTAACATTGGATAGGTGTTAATCATACGCAGATAGGATTCTATGTTTCCTTGTGGAATTAAAGCAACTGATTGCATTTTAAGTTCGTTACTCATTTCATTCCCCCCTTTGGGATTACCCGTGATAAATATCATCACCAAGTAAGATTCTGAATTGCAATAATAAAATTTTAAGTGTCTTATTACTTGCTTGTGAATTTAGACTCTAAAAGTGTGATTAAGTTCTCATTTTTTGATTTTTTTTTAGCTAAGAGAGAATTATTAGCTGGTTATTGAAAGAAAAATCACGCTATTGAGTAATATGTGGTGTATTTAAGTACATTTTCGTTGCCATTAAGGCTGATGACCACCCAATCATCGTAGAAATTAAAATGATAAAAAAGCTCTCATCCCAATTTAAACCTTCCAGATTAAATATTGTTCCAAAAACTGAGGAAACATTCAAGATAATACTATCAATTTGAAAGATAAATATTTCCGATAGTATTAAAGCTAAGATTGCACTGATAAATCCATTAAACATGCCACTATATAAAAATGGTCTTAAGATAAATCCATCTGTAGCACCAATAAGCTGCATGACTATAATCGTTTGACGTCGACTGAAAATTGCTAACCGTATACTATTGCCGATGACCAAAGCGACGGCAATAATCATAAATACTGAAATTGTCATTACAATGGTTCTGACCATATCAGTAAAAGTAGTTAGACGTGTAAACCAACTATCATCAAGCCTAACATCATCTACACCTTTTAGTTTAATGATGGCTGCTTGCATGGCGTGTAAGATTTCTGAATGTTTTGCTTCTGTTTTAGGTATAACTATGGCAACGGCTGGAAGAGGATTTTCATCTAACAAATCTAAGGCTTCACTAAATCCTGACCACGATTTGAATTCTTGTATTGTTTCATCACGAGATAAATAAGTAAGTGTCTCAACTTGGGGAAACTGTTTAATTTGTGTGATTAAAGCATCAGTATCTTTGGCGTTAAGGTTTTTAGCAATATAGACTGTTAAATTGGGAGTAGGATACCATTGGTGAGCGGCTTGATTCGCATTTTTCCACAATAAATAACCAATAGTTGGTAGTGTAATTGAAATAGCAATAACAATAATTGTTAATAAAGAAGCTATCGCATGTTGACGAAAATCATTAAACACATTTTGCCATGCATATTGGATTTGTCTTTTCCAGCGCGGAAAAAACAGATTATCGTCGCCTTGTTGATTCTTCTTTTTAATTCTCAGCATCTGATCCCCCCGTTAACCGTCCTTGATTTAAATTTAATATCCTATGATGTTTACGTTTGATTAAACTTAAATTATGTGTTGCCATCAATACGGTTACACCGGTCTGGTTAAGCTCTTCAAACAATTTTAGAATATCTTTGGACAATTTGTCATCTAAATTACCGGTAGGTTCGTCGGCTAGTAATACCATCGGGCGATTGACAATAGCGCGTGCAATACCAACTCGTTGTTGTTCTCCACCTGAAAGTTGAATCGGGTAGAATTTCATTTTATCAATTAACCCGACCTTATCTAAGGCAGCGGATACTCGACGACGAATTTCTTCAGCGGGTTTACCTAATATAATTAATGGAATCGCAACATTATCATATATATTATGATCCATTAATAACTGGTGATCCTGAAAAATCATACCAATATGGCGTCGTAAAAAGGGGATATCTTGTTTTTTTAATTGGCTAACGTCATGGCCATTTAATATAACTTGACCATCATTTGCCCGTTCCAGTCCACAAATTAATCGTAATAATGTACTTTTACCTGCGCCGGAATGCCCAGTTAAAAAAGCCATTTCACCATTATTAAGATGAAAATCAATATTCTGTAGAGCGGGTCTACCGCCTGAATAGGCTTTACTAACGTGCTTGAATTGAATCATGAATTTTGATTATCTTCCGTTGTTTGGTCAAATAATGCCTCAATGAAATCAGTTGCAATAAATGGTCTTAAATCATCTATTTTTTCACCGACACCAATGTAACGTATAGGAATGTTAAATTGATCGGCAATACTGAAAATAACACCACCTTTGGCTGTTCCATCAAGTTTAGTTAAGGTAATGCCGGTTAAACCGACAGCTTCGTTAAAAATTCTGGTTTGGCTAATTGCATTTTGTCCAGTACTGGCATCAATGGTTAACATAATTTCATGTGGTGCAGTTTCATCCTGTTTTTTCATTACTCGGACAATTTTCTTCAGTTCATCCATTAGATGACTCTTATTTTGTAAGCGACCAGCCGTATCTGCGATCAAAATATCGATTTTTCGTGATTTAGCCGCTTGGATCGCATCAAAAATTACAGAGGCTGAATCGGCATTAGTATGTTGGGCTATAACTGGAATATTATTGCGTTCGCCCCATACTTGTAGCTGTTCGACAGCAGCTGCTCTAAATGTATCACCCGCAGCAAGCATGACAGATTTACCTTGATTTTGAAACTGTTTTGCTAGTTTACCAATGGTTGTGGTTTTTCCAACACCATTAACACCAACCATAAGAATAACATAAGGTTGATGGGTAGTGACATCTAAAGGTTGATCAACTTTAGCTAAAATCGTATGTAATTCATCTTTTAATAATTGATTTAATGCCTCAGCATTAGTTAATTGTTTTCGAGAAGCATGCTCAGTTAATGAACGAATAATTTTCTGGGTAGTATCAACACCAACATCGGCAATTAATAACTGTTCTTCTAGTTCTTCAAAAAGTTCATCATCTATTTTTTTTCCGCGGAACAAACTAAATAAACCAGAACCAATATTCTGCTTGGTTTTAAATAATCCATTTTTTAACCGGGCAAAAAAACCTGGTTTTTTCTGTTCACTCATCTTATCTATAGCTCCAAATGTATCTTGCTAATGATTTATTATTGTCCAAAATCTAAGTTTTCTCAAATGACTTATTTAAACAATAACTGATTACTATAATTAATATGGATATAAAATCATAATTATATCCATCCTCTAAAATTATAAGGTTAGCTGTAATTATGCTTGACTAGCAATTTTAGCCGCAACCTCAATTTGTTGTGTAGTTGGTATTTTACCTGTATATAAAATAAATTGTTCAACAGCTTGTAATATCATAACTTCTTTACCCGAAATAGTTACCTTATTTTGTCGATTAGCTTCATTAATTAATGGAGTTATAACAGGAATTGCTACCACGTCAAAAATCACGGAAGCTTGCGATATTAAATCTATTGAAAATGACAATTGATCTGCTTCAATTCCACCAGACATACCAATTGATGTTGCATTAACGAGTATGTCATGCGCTTCTTGGGTTTGGCTGGTATGTGGGAAATGATATTTTTGTGATAGTTTCGTTCCTTTTTCGACATTACGTGCCAGAATCGTCACCTGTTTAAAACCATTATCATGGAAAGCTGCAATAACTGCTTTTGCCATTCCACCACTACCATGAATCATAACAGATTGTGTTGGATTAAGTTGATACTGTTTAATCAATTTGGATATTGCAATGTAATCTGTGTTATAGGCTTTCAGATGCCCATTATTGTTCACAATAGTATTTACGGAGTCGATAGCCTTCACTGAATCTGTCAATTCATCCAAAAATGGAATACACGATTCTTTAAATGGCATTGATATAGCACAACCACGAATAGCTAAAGCACGAATACCTTTTACAGCATCTTCAATATTGGTTGTAGAAAAAGCCTTATAAATATAATTTAAATCTAATTGTTGATATAAACTGTTGTGAAAACGGGTACCGAAATTACCAGGTCTACCTGATAATGACATGCAAAGCTGAGTATCTTTATTAATCATAACTATTATCCCTATCAAGTTTTAAATTATTTTACAGTTTGATTTAATAATTTTTGATCTAATGCTTGCCATTGTCCTAAAGCAAGATGGTGATCAAAAAGATTGATATTACCTATTTGCACTCTGATTAATCTTAAGCATGGAAACCCAACGGCTGCGCACATGCGTCTAACTTGGCGATTTTTGCCTTCGGTAATTGTAATGCAAAGCCATGAAGTCGGAATCGTTTTTCGTTCGCGAATGGGTGGGTTTCTTTGCCAAAGTAGCGTTGGTTCAGCAATTACTTTTGCTTTAGCTGGTTGAGTTTTAAACTCTTTTAACTGTACGCCTCGTTGTAATTGATTAATAGCATTTTCTGTCAGTTCACCCTCTACCTGTGCCCAATAGGTTTTGGCTAATTTAAATTTTGGCGATGCGATTTTAGCTTGAAGCTTGCCATTATTAGTTAATAGCAATAATCCTTCGCTATCTGTATCTAATCTTCCAGCAGGATAAAATTCTGGTAAATTAATATATTGCTTTAGAGTAGGGTGCGTTGTGTGCTCGGAAAACTGGCAGATAACACCATAAGGTTTATTAAATGCAATTAACGAAATCGCCATAATATTTAGATCTTGTGAATGATTGAAAGTCAGTATAGCACAAGGCAGAGGGTTTAGTGACATAAAAAAACCGGGCAAGAGCCCGGTAAGTAGTGAATTAAATTAGTATTTATACCAATTTCTTCATTTGATCGGCAATTTTTTCAGCTTGCTGACCAACAACGATTTGAACGCCTTCTTTACCTAATTTAATTACCGCCATTGCACCTAAAGCTTTCGCTTCTGCTTCATTAATTAAATTAGAATCTTTAACATTTAAGCGTAATCGAGTAATACATGCATCAATATTAGTTAAGTTTTCTTTACCACCAACAATAGTAAGATACTGTTGAGCTAAAGTATTAATATCGGTTGTTGTATTTTGTGTAGAAGATTCAGTTTGTTCAACATCAGCTTCATCATCTTCACGTCCCGGTGTTTTCAGATTGAATGTTACAATGACGAAACGGAATACGACATAGTAAATTACAAAGAACACGAGGCCTTGTAAAATCAACATATACCAATTTACAGCTAATGGGTTACGTGATTGCAGTAACATATCAACAAGACCCGCACTGAAACCAAATCCTGATATCCATTGCATACTTGCAGCAATATAAACAGAAACACTGGTTAATATAGCGTGAATAAAGTAAAGTTGTGGCGCTACAAACATAAATGAGAATTCAAGAGGTTCTGTAATTCCTGTAAAGAATGCAGCAAAAGAAGAGGCTAACATGATTGATGCAGTTTTATCTTTGTTACCTTTTTTAGCCGTATGATACATAGCAAGTGCTGCACCAGGTAAACCAAACATCATAATTGGGAAGAAACCAGCTTGATAACGACCAGTAATACCTATAATTGCTTTACCTTCGTCAATAGATTTTTGTCCACCTAAGAAGTTAGGAATGTCATTAATGCCTGCAACATCAAACCAGAATACAGAATTAAGCGCATGGTGTAAGCCAACAGGGATAAGTAGACGGTTGAAGAAACCATATATTCCTGCACCAACAGCACCTAAATTTTTAATATGTTCACCAAATATGACTAAACCATCAAAAATAAATGGCCAGATATAAAGTAAAGCAAAGGAAACGAATAACATAACAACTGATACAATAATTGGTACTAAACGTTTTCCACTAAAGAATGCCAACGCTTTATGTAGTTCAACACCACTGAAACGATTATAAAGTTCGGCGGACATTACCCCAACAAGGATACCAACAAATTGGTTGTTGATTTTTTTAAAAGCTGGAGATACTTGATCAACAGGTGTTGATGTTAGTAGTGAAACAGATGAAGGTGATAAAAGTGTTGTTATCACTAGAAAACCAACCAATCCACTAAGGGCTGCTGCACCGTCTTTATCTTTCGACATTCCGTATGCTACACCAATAGCAAAAAGAATTGGCATATTATCAATAATTGCAGCACCAGATTTAATTAAGAATGCAGCAATAATGCTGTTGGCACCCCACCCTTCAGGGTCAACCCAATAACCGACTCCCAATAAAATAGCTGCTGCTGGTAAAACAGCAACTGGAACCATTAGTGAGCGTCCAATCCGCTGTAAATATGCTAGAACTCCCATATATTTATTACTCCCAATTTATCATTCATATGATGTTTATTTATGCTATATATTTGACACTATAATATTTTACTTAACAAATTAATTATACTATTTTGTGACCAATATCACTAAAAATTTACATATTCCCACGTTCAATATAAGCTTTTTATGCCTATTTATTTTATAATATAAAAAAACTTTGTAAAAAACGGCTATAATGTATAAAGTAGCAAAATAGCACAACGAAAACAAAATCTATATACCGTTTTCGTTCCATTAAAATAAATTTAAACATACTAATAAGGCAATATTTGTACAAGGAGAAACTAAATGCGTTTAATTCCATTAAAACATAGTCAAGAAATTGGCGCTTGGGCAGCGGATTATATTGTTAAAAAAATTAATGATTTTAACCCAACGGCTGAACGTCCTTTTGTTCTAGGTTTACCTACTGGAAGTTCTCCTTTAGTGATGTATCAACAATTAATTAAGCGTTATCAAGCAGGCTTAGTAAGTTTTAAACATGTTGTTACCTTTAATATGGATGAATATGTTGGAATCCCGGAAGATCATCCACAAAGTTACCATACATTTATGTACCAAAACTTTTTTAACCATATCGATATTAATAAAAATAATATCAATATTCTTGATGGTAATGCGCAAGACATTGTTAAAGAATGTGAGGAATATGAAGCAAAAATTAAATCTTATGGAAAGATAGATCTATTCATTGGCGGAGTGGGTCAAGATGGTCATATCGCTTTTAATGAACCAGGTTCTTCTTTGTGTTCACGTACTCGAATTAAAACCTTAACTGAAGATACACGTATAGCTAATTCACGTTTCTTCGATAATGATATCACTCAGGTTCCTGAATATGCATTAACTATTGGGGTTGGAACTTTAATGGATGCTAAAGAAGTGATGCTATTAATTTCCGGTCATAATAAAGCAATCGCTTTACAACAAGCCGTAGAAGGTGCTGTTAATCATTTATGGACAGTTTCTGCTCTACAAATGCATGCTAAATCATTAATTGTTTGTGATGAACCGAGTACCGATGAATTAAAAGTAAAAACTTTAAAATATTTCAAACAGTTGGAAGCAAAAAATCTCGAAGTTACTATCATGTAATATTCGTTAACCTATTTAATTTATTTGAGGCTGTTAAACATAATGTATGCATTAACCAATTGTCGAATTTATACGGGATTAGAAATCCTTAATAATCATGCTGTAGTTATTGATGGTGATAAAATTGTTGATGTATGTCAACAAGATGCATTACCACAAAATATTACTGTTGAAAATCTGAATGGTGCGATAGTCGCACCAGGATTTATTGATATTCAATTAAATGGTTGTGGTGGTGTTCAATTTAATGAAACCCTTGAATCATTAAGTATTGAAACACTTGAAATTATGCAAAAAACCAACCTTTTGACAGGTTGTTCAAGCTATTTACCTACCTTGATTACTTCAAGTGATGAATTTATGCGTAAAGCTGTTGAGGTAATGCGTGAATATCTTAAAAAACATAAAAATCAGGCATTAGGTCTTCATTTAGAAGGTCCTTATATTAATATTGAGAAAAAAGGTATTCATAATCCTGATTTTATTCGTCAACCTTCACAAGAAATGATTGATTTCTTATGTGAGAATGCTGATGTAATTAAAATTATTACACTGGCTCCAGAAAAAGTTGATAAACGTTTTATTCGTCAATTGTCTGATGCAGGTATTAATGTTTCAGCAGGTCATACCAACGGTACTTATGAAGATGCACGTGATGGGTTTAATGCTGGTATTCGTATGGGAACCCATCTATTTAATGCTATGCCGGCTATAGCGGGAAGAACGCCAGGTGTTGTCGGAGCTATCTATGATGAGCAAGAAGTGTATAGCGGAATTATTGCAGATGGTCTTCATGTAAGCTGGGCAAATATTCGCAACAGTCATAAAATTAAACGTGATAAATTAATTTTAACTACCGATGCGATTTTACCTGTTGGTACAAATATGACGGAATGTACCTTTGCGGGTAAAACTATTTATTATAAAGATGGTAAATGTACTGATATTAATGGCACATTAGGTGGTTCTGCATTAACAATGATTGAAGCTGTGAAAAATACAGTTAATCATGTTGGTATTGCGCTTGATGAAGTGTTAAGAATGGCAACATTATATCCAGCCAAAGCACTCGGTGTAGACAAAGATCTTGGTACGATTACGGTTGGTAAGATTGCCAATATTGTCGTTTTCAGTAATGATTTTGTTGTAGAACGCATGATTGTTAATGGCAAATTAGTTTAATTTTAATTAACTATTATTGTAGAATGGGTCGCTTAAGACCCATTTTGTTTTAATAAGATATGCTTTGCGCAAACTATATACTTAATGGAATGATGTTTACAATTACGATAAATTAATGATAAGGGTAGCTTTATGGCTTTAAATTATTTAAATTTAGTTGGTAATGCTGAATTAATGAAACAGCTAAATTATGCAATGATTTATCGATTGATTGTGCAACAAAGCCCTATTTCCCGTATTCAATTAGCTGAAATTAGCCAATTAGCTCCAGCAAGCATCACAAAAATTACTCGTCAATTATTGAATACAAAATTGATTAAGGAAGTGGATATTCAACAATCCACAGGTGGTCGACCAGCGGTATCAATCGTTGCAAAATTTGATTATTATCAGGCTATTTCTATTCAACTAAGCCGTTCCCATGTAATGATTGAGCTTTATAATCTTGGTGCTAAGACCTTAGCCAGTAAACGGTTTCCGCTAAATGATTTTAGCCAACAACAGACTCAGAATTATTTAATTAGCTTAATTGAATTATTTTGCTTAGAGCAACAGAAAAAAATTAAGAATTTAATTGCCATTTCAGTTGTTATGCCAGGGGTAATTGATTCTGTTAAAGGGATTGTTCGTTATACACCACATATTGATGTTAATAATTGGGCATTGGCTGAAATTCTGACGGAAAAATTTTCTGTGCCAATATTTATTGGTAATGACGTACAAAGTTTAGCTTTAGCCGAAAGTTACTTTGGAACGACTCAATCAGTTGATGATTCTATCTTGGTGCGCGTACATCGTGGTATCGGTTCTGGGGTTATTATTAATCAACAATTATTGATGAATCATAATCAAAGTGCATGTGAAGTTGGACACATTCAAGTTAATCAATTGGGTGAACGTTGTCACTGCGGTAATTTTGGTTGCTTAGAAAATCAAGTAATTAATGTTGAAATTGAAAAACGAGCTCGATTATTACTAGAACAAGGTTATAAGAGTAAATTAACTCCGAGTAAATGTGATATTTTAACAATTTGCCAATTGGCAAATCAAGGCGATGAATTAGCAGAAAAATTGATAAGGAGTGCCGGAGAACATCTAGGAAGAGCGGTTGCTATCATGGTGAATATTTTTAATCCACAATGCATAGTGCTTGCAGGTGAATTGACAAAATCGCCTGAAATTTTACTTAACGCGGTAAACAATGCCTTAAATTCACAAAGTTTGAAACAATTACGCGAGAATTTGCTTCTTAAATGCTCTAGCTTAGATGATCGATCCGCGATAGGTGCATTTGCTTTAGTACAACAAGCATTATTTGACGGATCGTTATTGATGAAACTCCTAGATGAAAAATGATAAGTATGTAAACTCGCTACCATTGTTATGTAGCGAGTAACAACAATCTATTAACCTAAAATTCTTAACATTCTTCTTAATGGTTCTGCTGCACCCCAAAGTAACTGATCACCAACGGTAAAGGCTGATATAAAATCTTTACCCATGTTTAACTTACGTAATCGTCCAACAGGGGTTGATAATGTGCCAGTCACGGCTGCTGGTGTTAGTTCTTTCATTGATAATTCACGATCATTTGGAATGACTTTAACCCATTCGTTATGGGATGCTAATAATTGCTCAATTTCCGGGATCGCGATATCTTTTTTAAGCTTAATCGTGAAAGATTGGCTATGACAACGAAGCGCACCAACTCGGACACATAGACCATCAACAGGAATAATTTTTGATGTGCCAAGAATTTTGTTGGTTTCAGCCTGACCTTTCCACTCCTCGCGGCTTTGACCATTATCCAATTGTTTATCAATCCATGGAATTAAACTTCCAGCAAGTGGTACTCCAAAATTATCAGTTGGTAATGATCCATCACGCATTTTGGCCGTCACTTTTTGTTCAATATCTAAAATAGATGAATTTGGATTAGCCAACTCTTTAGCAACCTCTGCATGTAACATTCCCATTTGTGTAAGTAATTCACGCATATGACGTGCACCACCACCAGAAGCTGCTTGGTAAGTGGATACCGATACCCAATCAACTAAATCTGCGGCAAATAACCCACCTAAGGACATAAGCATTAGGCTGACGGTACAGTTACCACCTACGAAGGTTTTAATACCTTGATTGAGTGCTGAATCAATGTTAGCACGGTTAACCGGATCTAGAATAATGACTGCATCGTCTTTCATTCTCAATGTTGAAGCTGCATCGATCCAGTAACCTTGCCAACCCGCATTACGTAATTTAGGATAGATATCGCTAGTATAGTCACCGCCTTGGCAGGTTACGATAATGTCTAAGGCTTTAAGTGCTTCAATATCATTAGCATCTTGTAATACACCCGTTTTACCCGTAAAACTTGGTGCAGCTTGTCCAACTTGTGACGTTGAAAAAAAGATAGCATTAATACCATCAAAATCATGTTCTTGGATCATTCTTTGCATCAGAACTGATCCAACCATTCCTCGCCAACCTATAAAACCGACATTTTTCATAATTTATTATCCAAAGTGTTAAGCAAATATTTTTGTAAACTAAACTATATTGTGATGATAACTATCTATTAAATCAAAATACCAATATAAAACAAGTTAGATAATAAATTATTTATAGTGATTGTTGCGTTATAAAGGTAGTTTATATACAAATTGATTAGAGCAATTTATAACAGCACAAAAAATGACGATAATGTGTAATGTATTTCACTATCTTCTTCATAGCACTCAATCTTATATTGATTAATACCACATTGCCTTTATGATCTACGGTATTATAATGCAGCAGATTTTGTAAATTATGAGATTGATTTTTATATGAATTATTCATCATCACCAAAGTTATCTCAATGGGTGATCTTACTAATGGCTATTGCAGTAGGTATTGCTGTAGCGAGTAATTACTATGCTCAACCCCTTTTGCATTCTATTACTAATGATCTCCATATCTCAACTGAGAATGCTGGCTCCATCATTACAGTAGCACAATTCAGTTACGCCTTAGGATTATTATTTGTCGCTCCCTTAGGTGACAAAATTGAACGTAAAACATTAATTATTCTTTTAATGTTATTAACAACTTGTGGATTAATCATAAGTGCACTGGCTAATTCATCACTGATGCTAATTATAGGTACGGCTATTGCAGGGATTTTTTCTGCAGTTGCGCAGGTAATCATTCCTTTTGCGGCTACTTTGGCTTTACCAAATCGGCGCGGTAAAGTCGTTGGGATTTTAATGAGTGGCATGTTATTAGGTATATTGTTAGGTAGAACTTTTGCTGGTGCGATATCGACTATAGTTGATTGGCGAACAGTATATTGGGTCGCTGCCATCATCATGTGCTTAATTACTTTAATGTTAAGTTTAGCTCTACCACGATATAGTCATAAGAGTGATCTTAATTACTGGGAATTAATTTTTTCGATTTTTGGATTATATCGGCGGGAAAGAGTGCTAAGAATTCGATCATTTATTGGTGCAATCTCTTTTGCTTTATTTTCTTTATTATGGACACCGTTAGCTTTTTTATTGACTGATGCACCTTACCATTATTCTGATTTTGTTATTGGTTTATTTGGTTTGGCAGGTGCAGCAGGGGCAATGTGTTCACCTATTGCAGGTCGTTTATCGGATAAAGGCAAAGGTAATCTATTAACCACGCTTGGTTTAACTTTATTAGTGCTTTGTTGGTTACCACTATCGTTGGCAAAGATGTCATTAATTGCTTTAATTATTGGTATTATTGTTATTGATTTTGCAGCTCAAATAACTCATATATCCTCGATGAATGATATTTATCAAGGAAATGCAGCCATGCGTACTCGCTTAAATGTTGGTTATATGTTGAGTTATTTTACGGGGGGTATGCTAGGTTCATTATGTTCCACATATCTTTACGCACACTATGGTTGGTATGCAATAGCGATCGTCAGCATCGGTTTAGCTATTATTGGAATAATGTTCTGGTGGTATTATCTTAAAACCCTCAAAAATAGCTCTAAAGAAGGTGCATAACATTTGAATGTATAAATAGCATGATAATTGCATATTGTTCTACTTTATGGTCTTGAGTTTTAATCAATATAATCACTAGACCTCGAAAAATTATGCATTAAAATAGACGGCATCAATTTTTATTAATTAACGGAATACTTAATGGCACAATACGTTTTTACAATGAATAGAGTGGGTAAAATCGTCCCACCTAAACGTTATATTTTGAAAGATATTTCACTCAGTTTTTTCCCCGGAGCTAAAATTGGGGTACTTGGGTTAAATGGCGCGGGTAAATCTACGCTTTTGCGGATTATGGCTGGCATTGACAAAGAAATAGAAGGTGAGGCTCGCCCACAACCAGGTTTAAAAATTGGTTACTTACCGCAAGAACCTAAACTCAATCCCGAACAAACGGTTCGTGAATCAGTCGAAGAAGCAGTGAGTGAAGCCAAAAATGCACTCACCCAATTAAATGCTGTTTATGCAGCCTACGCTGAGCCGGATGCGGATTTCGATAAACTTGCCAAGCAGCAAGCAGAACTAGAAGCAATCATTCAAACGCATGATGCTCATAATTTAAATGTACAACTGGAAAGAGCTGCTGATGCATTACGTTTGCCTGATTGGGATGCTAAGATTGGTCATTTATCAGGTGGTGAACGACGTCGCGTTGCTTTATGTCGATTACTACTAGAAAAACCGGATATGCTATTGTTAGATGAGCCAACGAACCACTTGGATGCGGAATCAGTAGCATGGTTGGAACGCTTTTTACATGATTATGAAGGAACGGTGGTTGCAGTAACCCATGATCGTTACTTCTTGGATAATGTCGCGGGTTGGATTTTAGAGCTTGACCGTGGTGAAGGTATTCCTTGGGAAGGAAATTATTCGTCATGGTTAGAGCAAAAAGAGCAACGATTAGCGCAAGAAGCATCATCTGAATCAGCACGTCGTAAATCGATCGAAAAAGAGTTAGAGTGGGTGCGACAAAATCCAAAAGGTCGTCAGGCAAAAAGCAAAGCGCGTATGGCTCGTTTTGATGAACTCAATAACACCGAATACCAAAAACGGAACGAAACTAATGAGCTCTTTATTCCAACAGGTCAACGCTTAGGTGATAAGGTTATTGAAGTAGAACATCTGACAAAATCTTATGGTGACAGAGTATTAATTGATGATCTTTCCTTCCGTATACCAAAAGGGGCAATAGTTGGGATTATTGGACCAAATGGTGCCGGTAAATCAACGTTATTTAGAATGTTATCGGGACAAGAGCAACCCGACTCCGGTATGATTAGTTTGGGTGAAACCGTTCAATTAGCATCGGTCGATCAGTTCCGTGATAAGATGGATGATAAAAAAACCGTTTGGGATGAAATATCAAATGGTCAAGATATCATGCGAATTGGTAATTTTGAAATACCAAGTCGGGCTTATGTTGGTCGATTCAATTTTAAAGGTGTTGATCAGCAAAAACTTGTCGGTGAGCTTTCAGGTGGCGAACGTGGACGAGTTCATTTAGCTAAGCTATTACAAGTTGGTGGCAATGTGTTATTGCTTGATGAACCAACCAATGACTTAGATGTAGAAACATTACGAGCATTGGAAAATGCATTATTAGAATTTCCTGGTTGTGCTTTAGTTATTTCACATGACCGTTGGTTCTTAGATCGTATAGCAACGCATATTCTTGATTATCAGGATGAAGGTCATGTTGAATTTTTTGAAGGTAACTTTACTGAATATGAAGAATGGAAAAAACGGACTTTAGGCGCTGAAGCATTAGAGCCAAAACGTGCTAAATATAAGCGAATTAGCAAATAATTTAGCATAAGTTTTTTAGCGAAAATTGTATTAAAAAAGCCGAATTCTCGGCTTTTTTTATGGAACTTTATAAGTATATTAAGCAAATTTGAGTAGCGTCATGCCAACAATTAAGCCGGCAACACCTAACCAACCACGCCAATTTAGTTGTTGCTCAAATAACAGCCATCCTGCCAATGTTGTCGCTATTAATCCGAATCCGCCCCATAAAGCATAAGCTACCGACAAGTCAATGGCTTTTACCGCTTCAGCTAAACAACTAAAAGCGATAAGTACAAATAAAATAGATAATGTTCCAAATATTTTATTTTTAAAACCATTAGAGTATTTTAAAAAAACGTTCGCCACTATATCCAAGATAGCGGCTAAGATTAAAAAGCTCAAATGATACCAATCAAAATTATGCATAATAAATCCTAAGATTCTTTAGCGGTTGTTTTTTCACCGGATTCAATTAAAGCAATACTTGCAAAAATAATGATTAACCCTAGTATTTTTTGAAAACTCATTGGGTCATTAAATAAAATGATACTAAAGAAAATAATAAATACAGTGCCAATCCCTTCCCATAACGCATAAGCTATTCCGATAGGGATACGCTTAATAGCAATAGCTAAGCAAATATAGGAAAAAGTGATCATCACATACATAATAAGATGACCTAATTGATAGCCATGTATACTGGCATATTTCATTGAGATTGTACCCGTAACCTCGAACAGAATAGCTAATAACAAGAATAATCGATAAAACATAATATCGTCTGAATAACTTAACTTTATATTGATAAAACGTGTTTTTATTTAATAATTTTCAACGCTTAATAAGAGATATTGCTAATTGAATTTAAAAAGCAAACAAGGTGCAGCGAATTACAGAGAAGATCGCCAGATGAATTCACCTGCTAAAATGGAAGAAATATAAAAAACAAACGTTGATGATGTGTTGAAGAACATAAATATATTATTAAATTAATTGCTTAGCTTAATTTTAACATAGATATTATAAAAAATCACCATTCACAGGTTAATCGACGTTATAACATTTGTTAAATTATAATAACTAAAACTGAATTAACTAGAATATGGTGATTTTTATCCGATTGAGTAAAATAAATTAATCGTCTTCTTGTTTTTGCTGCTCCAATTTCGTTAATTTATCCATAATTTTTTGATGAATTCCACCAAATCCGCCATTACTCATAACTAAAATAACATCCTTTGATTTAGCATCCTTAGTAATCATTTCGACTAAAAGATCTAAATCACTTGACCAATAAGCAGGTTGTATACATTTTTCGGTAATTTCAGAGACTAACCACGGGAGATTTTCAGGTTGATAAATAAAGACTTCATCAGCACGCCCTAAAGCTGGGGCAATTTCATCTTTGCTTACTCCTAATTTCATAGTATTAGAGCGCGGTTCAAGTACGGTAAATATGCGACGATTAGACCCCACTTTACTTCTTAATGCTTCAAGTGTAGCTAAAATAGCTGTTGGGTGATGGGCAAAATCGTCATAGATTTCAATGCCATCGACTTCCCCATATAATTCTAACCGACGTTTGGCATTTACAAAGGTGTTTAAGGCATCACAGGCTTCTTTGGGTTCAATACCAACATTATATGCGGCTGCAATAGCCATTAAGGCATTATGCATATTATGTTCACCGACTAAATCATACTCAACGGTACCAACTAATTTTTGCTGTAAATAAACATTAAATTTGCTGGCATTATTTGTCAGTTTTTCTGCCTGCCATCCTGATTCGGATTCGGTGTGAGTCTGCTCACTCCAACATCCCCTCGCTAACATATTTTTTATATTAATATCATCTTGCGGTGAAATAATTAACCCTTTATTTGGAACTAATCTAACTAAATGGTGGAACTGTTTTTGAATAGCTCGTAGATCATCAAATATATCAGCGTGATCATACTCAAGATTGTTTAAAACCAATGTTTTTGGACAATAATGCATAAATTTAGAACGCTTATCGAAAAATGCACAATCGTACTCATCGGCTTCAATCACGAAGAAATTACTATCGCCCAAACGTGCTGAAACATTATAATTTCCAGGAACGCCACCAATTAAGAATCCCTGTTGATAATTAGCTTTTTCCAATATCCAATTAATCATACCTGCGGTAGTTGTTTTTCCATGTGTACCAGCAACCGCAATGACCCAACGATCTTTAAGTACATTGTCATGTAACCATTGTGGCGCGGAGATATAAGGAATATTGTTATTTAAAATATGTTCAACACAGGGATTACCTCTGGACATCGCATTACCAATAATCACTAAATCTGGTTCTGGGGACAATTGACTCGGATCATAACCTTCAATCAGATTAATATTTTCTTGCTCAAGTAATGTGCTCATAGGTGGATAAACGTTTTTATCTGAACCTGTTACGTTATGCCCTAATGAACGTGCTATTAGGGCAATACCGGTCATAAATGTGCCGCAAATCCCTAAAATATGAATATGCATGATAAATCCTTATTTGATTGTTGCTAGCGAATTATTATACTTATCTTATCGTAAATTAACACTTAAACTGGTTAAATAAACAGTATTTTTTAGTACATTATGTGCTGTTAGTATATTAAAAAATCTTATGATGATATAAATTTTTATAGCAATATTTTATTTGTAAGTTATTAATTTAATTATATATGTTAAATGGTTAACTAATAGGCCAGAGATGTCGAATTAATAAATTGATAGTTTCATTACCTCTAAATTCGCTGATCTCAAGCTGATAAACAGCTTTAATTCTTTTAATTGATTGATCTGGCCAACAATTTAAATCGACATTAAATGCAATCGCATTAAGCAATTGCCCACCGTTTAATGGTTCAAGCACCATGCTTAGGTGATTATTTTTAACGCGCTTTTGTTGGTGGATTAGAAATTCTCCATCAAAAAGGGGCTCTGGGAAGTTTGCCCCCCAAGGTCCACCTTCTCGCAATATTTTAGCCGTTGCTAGATTAAAATCATGGCTGTCAATTTCACCATCAGTCATAATTTCCTTTTTCAGACTAACGGTTTTGAGAATATTATTTACTTCTTCTTCAAAATAATGACTAAACTTATTAAGATTTTCTTCTGGTATTGTTAATCCGGCTGCCATAGCATGTCCACCAAAACAGGTGATTAATTTAGGATAGCGGTTATGAATAGTCTCCAAAATATTACGTAAATGGACGTTATTAATTGAGCGTCCAGATCCTTTAAGAAAACCATTATCTGCTTTAGCAAATGAAATGACAGGGCGATAAAGTTTATCCTTAATGCGAGATGATAATACGCCAATGACTCCTTGATGAAATTCTGGATGATAAATGACAAAGCTGTTGGAACTTTTGACACTTTTATTGTCAAGTTTATCAATAAATGATAATGCTTCTTGTTGCATCGTTTGCTCAATCATTTTTCTTTCACTATTGAGTGATTCTAAAACTTCAGCTATTTTCAACGCACTTTTATCATCCTTAGTGAGTAACAACTCAACACTTAGAGACATATTATTAATTCTACCGGCGGCATTTAATCGGGGTGCAAGATAAAATGAAAGATCCTGTGCGGTTAAATTGCGTATATTACGACCGGCAATGGTAATAAGTGCTTTTATACCTGCACAACAGTAGCCGGCTTGAATACGTTTCAAACCTTGTTGTATTAGTATGCGGTTATTTTGATCGAGGGTCACCACATCGGCAACAGTCCCTAATGCAACTAAATCTAGCAATGCACCCAGCTTATATTCGGGTAAATGATGTTGTTCAAACCAATTATACTGGCGTAATAATGCTCTAAATGCTGACATAAAATAAAATGTCACACCCACACCGGCTAGGTTCTTAGATGGAAATGGGCAATCTTGCAAATTAGGATTAATAATCGCATCCGCATCCGGCAGTATTTCAGGTGGCAAATGATGATCAGTAATAATCACTTTGATATCATGTTGTTTAGCATAATCAACCGCTTCTGTGGCTGAAATACCGTTATCGACAGTAATGATTAATGAGGCTTGTTGTGCTATAGCGCGTTCGACAACCGATATACTTAGACCATAACCATCTTCAAAGCGATCTGGAATGATATAGCTAACATTCTTAACACCAAATTCTCTTAAAGCCGTCATAATTAGCGCCGTGCTAGTAGCGCCATCCGTATCAAAATCACCCACTATCAGGATTTTTTTTTCTGCGTTTGCCATTTGATAGAGCAGTTCTGTCGCTTGTTTAATATTAGCTAGTGGATGATAATCCAATAATGCTTGTGTAGAATTATCTAACTGATCATCAGATGTAATACCTCGCGCGATATAGATACGTCGCAACAAAGGATGAATCGTTTCGGAAAGTTTGATTTGTTTATTGACTTCGCGTCTGGTTATCACAGAATTTGGCATAATTTTTTAATTTTAATAAATGGATAGGTTTACGATATCGTCATAAACCCATTTTGAGGATTAAATAAAGCAATAATTAGTTAATATCATCAAGAACTTTTATTAATTCCGCTGCCGGTACATAGCCAGAGAGCAATTGACCGTTTTGCAGAACAATTGCCGGCGTACCAGTAAGACCAATTTGACGACCTACTTCATATTGTGTTTTAACAAAAGGAACTAGACTTGATGCAGGTGTGATAGTGCCCCCTTTATATGCATTATCAAAGGCTGCTTTGCGGTCTACAGCACTCCATATTGATTGCATATCTTTAGCTACTTGAGAATTTAACCCTTGTCTTGGAAAGGCAAAATAATGGACTGAAATACCAGCATCAAGATAACTTTGAATCTCTTGGTGAAGTTTCTTACAGTAGCTACATGTGTAATCAGTAAATACTGAAATCACATATTTTTCATTTTCCGCCTGATATACAATTGCATTTTTGTCTATACTAGCGATTAACTTTGCATTATAAGGATTGGCTATATTTTCGGGTTTATCACCTTGCATATTAAATATAGGACCTTGTGTGATGAATTGACCATCTTCAGTGATATAGAGTACCCCATCTGGAGAAATAACCGTTTTAATTGAAGCTATAGGTGATGATTCAATTTTGATATCTGTTGATGGATAGCCTAGTTTATTTAATGTGTTTAAGATATCAGCGTCAGACGCTTGAGCGACACTGATTGATGCTCCTAAGACGATTGTTAAAGTAGAAATCAGTTTTTTCATTATTTGGATCCTAGTATCAATATTGTTGATAAATATAGAAATTTAAGCTCTTGGATGGTGTATACGATGTAAATGCTTCAGGCGTTCAGTTGCAACATGAGTATAAATTTGTGTTGTAGATAAACTACTATGTCCTAATAACATTTGAACTACCCGTAGATCTGCGCCATGATTAAGTAAATGCGTGGCAAACGCGTGACGTAATACATGGGGCGATAACGCATCCACATCAATATTCGTTAGTATGGCATAATATTTGATACGATGCCAGAATGTCTGTCTGGTCATTTTTATTCCCAAACGGCTAGGAAATAAAATATCATTAGCTCCTCGTTTGAGTAAATTATCACGACTATATTTTAGATAGTATTCTAACCAATAAATTGCTTCCTCGCCAATAGGAACTAAGCGCTCTTTATTTCCTTTACCTATTATCCTAACCACACCTTGATTTAAGCTGATATCATTTAAATGCAATCCTACTAGTTCCGAAACACGTAACCCTGTTGCATAAAGTAGCTCTAACATTGCCTTATCACGTATTTCTAACTCATCTTCAAGATTAGGCGATTGTAATAATGCCTCAACCTGTGATTCAGTTAAGTCTTTAGGTAATTTCTTGGGTAGTTTTGGTGAGGATAAAACGACGGATGGATCGTCATGGCGATAATTTTCACGATATAAATATTGGTATAAGCGCTTAATTGCACTAAGTAAACGTGCTGAACTACTAGCTTTATAACCTTTTTCTACTCTTTGCAGTAAAAAATCTTGTAGATGACTAGTTGTGGCCGTTAACAATGTCACATTGTGTTCTTCTAGCGCTTTCGTTAAGGCTTGTAAATCTAAACGATAAGATTGAATGGTATTATCAGCCAAGTTTTTTTCAAACCAAAGTGAATCTAAAAACTGTTCTAATAATACATTGTTCTGTGACATCATTAACCTTTTCCGCTAGTAATTAATAGATAGTCCGGCTATTTCTAAAGCATAACTTTTCAATACCACTGACGATATTTTTAGCTAATCGTTCCGTAATTTTCTTACGTCGATGATATTTAACACTGATAATTTTATAACTATCTATTAGTGAAAGTATAACATCATCACTTGTATTAATTTCATCTACTAGTCCTTTCTCTTTTGCTTGTACGGCAAACCAATGTTCTCCTGTTGCAACTTCTTGAATATCAACATTTGGACGGTTTTCGAAAACAAAATCCTTAAATAATAGATGTGTTTCTTCTAATTCTTGTTGGAATTTCTTTCGTCCTTCTTCTGTGTTCTCACCAAACATGGTTAAAGTTCGCTTATATTGACCAGCAGTTTGTAATTCAATGTCAATGTCATTTTTTTTCAATAACCGATGGAAATTAGGTATTTGGGCAACAACACCAATTGAACCTATTATGGCAAACGGGGCAGCTATTATTTTGTTTGCAGTACATGCCATCATATAACCACCGCTAGCAGCAACTTTATCGACTACCGCAGTCAGGTCAATGTCACGTTGACGAAAACGTAATAGTTGTGATGCAGCAAGTCCATAACCATGCACAACACCGCCAGGACTTTCCAGTTTTAATAGTACTTTATCTTCGGGTTTTATTATTGAAATAATGGCGGTAACTTCTTGACGAAGATCTTCCACTTCGTGGGCATCGACACTCCCATTGAAACTCAATACATAGCAGTTTGGTTTATTATGATTTGTATTATCAGATTGTGACTTTTGAGCTTGTTTTAGCTGTTTTTTTTCTTTTTTGCGTTGTTGCTTTTGTTGTTTATTGAATTCTTTGGTAGCAACATCATCCATGATATTGCGTAGCATTGTTTCTTTGGTGTTCTGATATTCTTCCGTTATATCTTTAATTTCAAAGCTACCAGTTGGCATTGATTTCTTTTTTTGAGCAAAAATAAAAAGCAAAACAGCAAAAATAGCGATAACAATCGTCACTGTTTCAGCAAGAAAAACGAAATATTGAGAAAGCCACTGCATAATATATTTATTCCCCTTAATTATTAATCGGTATGCCATGCGTTATTGCGTTTCATTAAGCACACTCGGTTTATTACGATTTAAACCGATTCATGATTGAGTAATGAACGTTAATCTCATACTTAAAACTATTTTAATGATGAAGTAAGACTATCATAGCAAATTTACGCAACAATCGTCGATTTTACGTGTTTTTTACTCAATAATTAATGTTAGTAAGAATCAATATTTCGGTATTATGTTGTCGATTATTGGGCTATTTTCTTTTAAGGTTTATTATAGAAAAAATCTATAACTTATCGTAGGTTAAAATCATATCTTTATTCAATAAAACAATTTTAATATACTATTCTACTCACGCAAACGGCGTAATAAACTAAACAATGAGACGCTCATTATGACAAAAATAAATCAGTTATTGCCAATTGATCAGATAGCACAACAATGTGGCATTGATCATGATCATCTAATTCCTCATGGCAAATACGTTGCTAAAGTTGATTTATCAATTATTAAAGCCAATCAGAATAAAGCTAAAGGTAAACTGGTACTGGTCACAGCGATCACCCCAACACCTTTAGGGGAAGGAAAAACCGTTAATACTATCGGGTTAAGCGAAGGTTTAAACTATATCGGTAAGAAAGCAATTGCTTGTATTCGACAACCAAGTTTAGGACCCGTATTTGGTGTCAAAGGTGGCGCTGCAGGTGGTGGTCAAGCTGAAGTATTGCCAATGGAAACACTTAATTTACACCTGACTGGTGATATACATGCTATCACCGCCGCCCATGACTTAGCATCAGCTGCAATTGACTCACGCTTATACCATGAAGAGCGTTTGGGTGATGAATTTACCGCTAAAACCGGTTTACCGCGGCTAAATTTCGATAAAGATCGAATTATTTGGAAGCGTGTAATTGATCATAATGATCGTGCATTACGTCATGTAACAGTCGGCCTCGGTGGTGGTGTCAATGGTATCGAACGTCGAGATGGATTTGAAATAACGGCTGCATCTGAATTAATGGCAATATTAGCATTAGCCAATGATTTACATGATATGCGTCAACGTATTGGTAAGATTATTCTTGGTTATAATACGGAAGGTGGTGTTATTACCGCTGAAGATTTGGAAGTCGCAGGTGCGATGACAGTATTATTGAAAGAAGCTATTCATCCTAACTTGATGCAGACAATTGAAAATACGCCAGTATTGATTCATGCCGGACCATTTGCCAATATTGCTCACGGTAATTCATCCGTTATTGCTGATCGCGTTGCTTTGCCATTAGCTGATTATGTTATTACTGAAGCCGGTTTTGGCTCGGATATGGGGATGGAAAAATTCTTCAATATTAAATATCGTCAATCTGGTATTGCGCCGTCATGTATAGTCTTAGTGGCAACGGTACGTAGTTTAAAATCCAATAGCGGTAAATATAACATAAAACCAGGACAGCCTATTCCTAAAGAGATATCAGAATCAAATGTCGAATTGCTCGAAATTGGTGCAGCTAATTTAGCTTGGCATATTCAAAATGCCAAAAGTTATGGTATGCCAGTGATTGTAGCAATCAATCGTTTTCCGCATGATAGTGATGAAGAATTGGCATTTTTACAACAATATGCATTACATCATGGTGCTTTTGCATGTGAAGTCAGTGAGGTCTTTACTAAAGGTGGTAAAGGTGCAGAAAAATTGGCAAGACATGTCGTCAATGCCTGTGAGCAAAAGAGTGAAATTAAGCTACCTTATCAAAGTGATGATAAATTAATGGTTAAAATTGAGAAAATAGCTAAAAAATATGGTGCTAAGAAGATAAACTTATCGGAACAAGCAAAAAAAGATATTCAGGATATTGAGAATCTGCAATTAGATCATTTACCATTATGTGTGGCTAAAACGCCAATGTCCATTAGCGCTGATCCAGCACTAAAAAATGTGCCAATTGATTTTGATATCGATATTAGTCATTTAGCTATTTCAGCAGGGGCTGGATTTATTCGCGTTTATGCCGGTAATATTATGACAATGCCAGGGTTAGGTACTAATCCAGCATATCGTCAAATTGATATTGATGAAAATGGTCAAGTAGTTGGTTTAAGTTAATGACAACAGTTTTAACAGCTTATATAGATGAGCAAAATTGTATCGGTTGTGGTAAATGCATACGTGTTTGCCCAACTGATGCTATTGTAGGAGCAAGACATTTGCTTCATACCGTTATTCCTCAATACTGTACTTCTTGCGAGAACTGTATTAATGCTTGTCCGACGAATTGTATTATTCTGCAAACACCATCAATTGCGATGTCAAAGTATGCTGAAAATCAATTAAAAATGAAGAAGCAAATTCGCTTAACTGCTAAACCGCTATTAGAAGTCAAACCAGCTACTACGTCAGCTGTCACGGGAGACATACGTAAACAGCAGGTTGCAGATGCCATTGCTCGCGCTAAAGCTCGTCGAAATCAAGCGCAATAATACCTTAAAATCAAAAGACCTGCTCTAACGGCAGGTCTTTTAAAAAATTATTATTTTTGGTTCCAACTATTTTACAGCGTCTTTAAGACCTTTACCAGCAACGAATGCAGGAACAGTTGTTGCTGCAATTTTAATTTCTTTACCAGTTTTAGGGTTACGGCCAGTTCGCGCTTTACGGCTATTTACCTTAAAGGTACCAAAACCGACTAACTGTACAGAATCACCTTTTTCTAAGCTTTCAGTGATCGCAGACAACGTTGCTTCAAGGGCATTTTTAGCCGCAACTTTAGTAATGTTCGCTTTAGCCGCAATAGCATCTACAAGTTCTGTTTTGTTCATGGACATATCCTTACATAATAATTTATAGTTGAGAATAGAAGTTAAAACTACGATACGAAGTATAACTCCAAGTTAAGCACAGATCGATATTACCACCCAATGTAGACTATATTTCACTAAGATTAAAGTATAATTTAAAAAAAATGTTTAAAAGCTAGATTGTTGCCTACTAATTGCTCAAAAAAACACCTATATTGCTAATTTGATCCTCTCGCAAATCCTGTTTTAAGCCTTTTATAAACGCTAACCCATTATTTATTTCGTCATTTTTTATCAGTCGATAGATCTCCCATTGAATATCGAGTTCATCTAAAATAGCCGGTAAAGTTTTAATCTCATCGATAGATAATTGTTGGTTAGTTTGATTCATTTCTAATTCAGCGATAGTTTTAAGCGATAATTGGCTTATAGATACGGCAAATTCAATGAAATCACCGCTTAAATTAGCATGCAACAGTTCGCTTAATGCCTGACAAGCATCAATTGCTGGATAAACACTGTACACACTATCAGGTTGCGCCAATGGGATAATTTCCTCTAATTTTTCGAGCTGATTATCAAAGTTAATCTTAGTATTTTTAACTAATAATGTTTCCCAAATTAAGTCGAGAATATTCTTATAGATCCGGTGATCAGTATTGCCAATTTGTTGACAATAAAAAGCAAAATTAGGATACATTCTTTCGCAAAGACAAACCATAAATAAAGTTAGTTGCTGATTTGAGAGTTTTGCTAAACGTAAATGTATAGGATTTTGTATCATTAATATAACCTTTAAAAACTTATTATCTTTTAGATCGTTGATGGACAACGTTAATCAAAATATCGACACTTTCTAATGGTGTATCTTGATTAATGCCATGACCAAGATTAAAAATGTGACCGTTATAGTGACCATATTCTTTAAGTACTTGGTTAGCACTTTCTTCAATAGTATGGCGATTACCATATAATACAGTAGGATCAAGATTACCTTGTATGGCGACTTTTTCTTTTGGTAATGAACTAAGATCAACAGTCCAATCAACGCCAATAGCATCACAGCCTGATGACATTATTTTT
The DNA here is from genome assembly GCF_000807275.1 of Frischella perrara. NCBI lineage: Bacteria > Pseudomonadati > Pseudomonadota > Gammaproteobacteria > Orbales > Orbaceae > Frischella > Frischella perrara. The sequence continues at coordinate 57,677 of NZ_CP009056.1, forward strand.
TCAAACCATAACCCGCCACCTTTGGTAAATAGCGTAACTGGCACATAATCTGGTGTAAAGGTATTTTGCTTTTTCCCACGATTTAAAAGTGATATGATCTTTGTCATGTAATAGAGGGAAAATTCATTATAGCTTGTGTGGCTTAAAACGCCTCCCCAAGAATCAAAAATCATAATAGATTGCGCGCCTGCTTGGATTTGAGCATTAAGATAGAGTGCAATACTATCGCTTAATTTATCTAGTAATAAATGTAATGATAAAGGATCACTGTATAACATCTTTTTTATTTTAGTAAATGTCTTACTGCTTCCGCCTTCTATCATATAGGTGGCTAAAGTCCACGGGCTACCCGAAAAACCAATCAAGGGTACTTTGCCGTTTAATTCACGTTTAGTTAATCGAATCGCATCCATAACATAGCCAAGCTCTGATTCAGGATCGGGAATAGCTAATTGTTTAATATCACTGATATCATTGATACTTTTCTTGAATTTTGGTCCTTCACCTTGCTCAAAATAAAGACCTAACCCCATCGCATCAGGAATTGTCAAAATGTCAGAGAAGATGATCGCCGCATCTAGATCATAACGCCGTATTGGTTGTAGAGTTGCTTCACATGCTAACTCAGGCGTTTTGCACATCGTCATAAAATCACCTGCTTGAGCGCGTAGATGTCGATATTCTGGCAGATAGCGACCAGCCTGACGCATCATCCAAATTGGCGTACAATCGACCGGTTGACACTGCAAAGCGCGAAGATAGCGATCATTTTTTAATGGCATGATATTCCTAATATCCTAATATAACGCTGATTAATCTTATATGTTTGTTATTATAACATTAATCAGAGATGATGTAGTTGAGATAATATTTAAACTTTGATCACTATCTAATTTCAACAGAAAATAAAACGCAACTTATTTCGTTATAAAAATTAAATTTTAACAAGGCAATTAAGATTGTTAACCACTCTATCTTTTATTATAGTAACCATAAATTTGTTATCTTGGTTACAATTATGCCTCAATTAAGTTCTATTATTCTTGCTGCGGGTAAGGGTACCCGCATGTATTCTAATCTCCCTAAAGTGCTACATAAAATTGGTCACAAAACGATGTTACAGCATGTTATTGATACGGTCATTCAATTAGGATCTGATCATATTTATGTTGTTTATGGGCATGGAAAAACACAATTAGAAACAGCTCTACATAGTCAACCAGTACAATTAGTTCTTCAAGAACAGCAATTAGGTACAGGGCATGCAGTGCAGCAAACCATACCTTATATTAACGATAATGAGGACATTTTAATCCTCTATGCGGATACACCATTGATATCTAAACAAACCCTAGAGACTTTAATTGCTAATAAGCCAGAAAATGGTATTTCACTATTGACTGTAGTATTAGATGATCCAACGGGTTATGGTCGAATCGTGCGAGAAGAAGGAAATGTTGTGGCAATTGTCGAGCAAAAAGATGCGACGCCAGAACAGCAAGCCATTAAGGAAGTGAATACAGGTATCATGCTAGTACCTGGACGTTTACTAAAAAGTTGGTTAACGAAGATTAATAATCATAATGCTCAACATGAATTTTATCTAACAGATATTATTGCTTTAGCTCATCAGGAAGGGCATGCAATTGTTGCTAGCCATCCATTACAACCTTTTGAAGTCGCCGGTGTGAATAACCGTTTACAACTAGCTAATCTAGAACGTATTTATCAACAACAATTAGCAAATCAACTATTGGCTGATGGTGTGACATTACTTGATCCGCAACGTTTCGATCTAAGAGGTGAGATTACTCACGGTATAGATGTCACAATAGATTGTAACGTCATTATTGAGGGTAAGGTTGAATTGGGTAATCATGTTTATATCGGTGCCGGTTGTATTTTAAAAGATTGTGTGATTGGTGATCATAGTGTCATTAGTCCTTATAGTGTGATTGAAGGTAGTAAACTTGCCAATCATTGTACCGTTGGACCATTTGCAAGATTACGTACGGGCACCCAATTAGAGGATAGTGCTCATATTGGTAATTTTGTTGAATTAAAAAAAGCGCATCTTGGAAAAGGCACTAAAGCTGGACACCTAACTTATTTAGGTGATAGTGAGATTGGCTCAAATGTTAATATTGGAGCAGGAACTATTACCTGTAATTATGATGGTGCTAATAAATTTCAAACGACTATTGGTAATGATGTTTTTGTGGGATCGGATAGTCAATTAATCGCGCCGGTTACCATCGGTAACGGTGCAACGATTGCTGCTGGAACTACGGTTACTAGCAATGTTAATGACGATGAATTGGTTGTTAGTCGCGTTAAACAAAAACATATTGCTAACTGGAAACGACCGGTAAAAATAACTAAATAGATTAACTCTTTAGGAGCTTTTATGTGTGGTATTGTTGGCGCTGTAGCACAACGTGATGTTGTGGATATTTTAATTGAAGGATTAAAACGATTAGAATACCGAGGTTATGATTCGGCAGGACTTGCGGTAATTTCAAAACTGGCACAAGGATATCAATTAGAACGAATCCGACGAGTGGGGAAAGTTGAAGTCTTACAAGATGCAATTATCCAACATCCTATTCAAGGTCATATTGGTATTGCGCATACACGCTGGGCAACACATGGTCAGCCGAGTGAATATAATGCGCATCCACATGTTTCTGGTTTTATCAGCGTTGTACATAATGGCATCATTGAGAACTATCAATCTTTACGTACAATGTTAATTGATAAGGGGTATCAATTTAGTTCTGAAACCGATACCGAAGTAATCGCACATTTGATTCATGATATTATTCTTGAAAACGATTGCTCATTATTTGAGGCAGTAAAAAAAGTACGACCACAATTACAGGGAACCTATAGTGTTGTAATAATGGATAGCCGTAATCCTGATCGTTTAGTGGCAATTCGTTCAGGTAGTCCGCTAGTGATTGGTTTAGGTCAGGGAGAAAATTTTGTCGCCTCGGATCAGCTAGCTTTGTTACCCGTCACAAGGCGATTTATCTTTCTTGAAGAAGGAGATATTGTCGAGATTTGTCGTGATAATATTAATATTATTGATAAAGAGCAACAAACAGTTACACGCCACGAATGTTTATCCGATGTGAAATATGATGCAGGCGATAAAAACAATTTCCGCCACTACATGGAAAAAGAGATCTTTGAACAACCAATAGCCATTAAAAATACACTCCTTAACCGCATCAAGCATGGAAAAGTTGACCTTTCCGAACTAGTAGAAGAGCATGCTACCGTTTTAGCACATGTAGAGCATATACAGATTGTGGCATGCGGAACAGCCTATCATGCTGGCTTAGTAGCAAGATACTGGTTTGAATCAATTACAGGAATACCATGTGATGTCGAAATTGCGTCAGAATTTCGTTATCGAAATCCTGCAACGCGACCAAATAGTTTATTTATTACATTATCACAGTCCGGCGAAACGGCTGATACTTTAGCCGCTTTACGCTTAGCAAAAACAATTGGTTATATTAGTACTTTGGCTATTTGTAATGTCGCTGCCTCAACATTAGTACGAGAGGCTGACTTAGTCCTTTTGACTAAAGCAGGTACTGAAGTTGGTGTAGCTTCGACAAAAGCTTTTACTACGCAATTAACCGTACTATTATTGCTAGTTGCTAAGTTTAGTCAGATTAAAAATAAACCGGCTTTAGTTGAAAAACAAATTGTTGAAGCATTACAGATTTTACCTAATCGTATTGAGCAACTTCTATCAAGTGCTGATAAAATCGAAAAATTAGCTAAACATTTTGCTGATAAGCAACACACTTTGTTTTTAGGTCGTGGTGATGAGTTCCCTATTGCCCTTGAAGGCGCATTGAAACTAAAAGAAACGAGCTACATACATGCAGAAGCCTACGCTGCAGGTGAATTAAAACATGGTCCATTGGCCTTAGTTGATAAAAATATGTCTGTTATCGTGATTGCTGCTAATAACCATTTATTAGATAAGCTTAAATCGAATATCGAAGAAGTTAGGGCACGCGGTGGACAGCTTTATATATTTACCTCAGAGGATAGTGATTTAGCTGATGCTGACAGTAAGAATATGCATGTTATTGCCTTACCTAAAATAGAGGAATTGACAGCATCAATTTATTACACGGTGCCAATGCAGTTGTTAGCATATTATGTCGCTTTAATAAAAGGTACTGATGTCGATAGACCACGTAACTTGGCCAAATCGGTAACCGTAGAATAACGTAAGTCATTTAAATATACGTTGATAAAGCCAGTATGTTTAATTTAAAAAACTTGCGATTTTTATTAAAATAAATAAAAATACAAAATAATCGCATAATTATTCATATTGGTGATCGGGATGAAAGAACGAACTACCGAACTTGTTAAAGGCTTAAGACACTCTGTTCCATATATCAATTCCCACCATGGTAAAACGTTTGTTATTTTACTCACGGGTGCAACTTTAAAAAGTAATAATTATGCAAATATTATTAATGATATTGGTTTATTACATAGCTTAGGCATTAAATTAGTGATCGTTAATGGTGCTCGTAATCAAATAGATGAGGCACTTAAAAACCAAAATATCACCCCCAAATACCATAAGTATACCCGTATTACTGATGCAAAAACACTGGATATAATTAAGCAAGTTACTGGATTATTACAACTTAATATTACAGGTAGCTTATCAATGTGTCTGAATAATACACCTTTACAAGGCGCACATATTAATGTGATCAGTGGTAATTTTGTTATTGCTCAACCATTAGGGGTTGATGATGGTGTTGATTATTGTCATACCGGCAAGATTCGACGTATTAATAGTGAAGGAATTAATAATCAACTAAACGCGGGTTCAATTGTTTTGTTAGGACCTGTAGGTGTTTCAGTCACGGGTGAAAGCTTCAATTTAGCCTCAGAAGATGTTGCAGCAGAAGTAGCAATTAAGCTAAAAGCGGATAAATTAATTAGTTTTTGTAGTGAACAAGGCGTATTGGATGAATCTGGTCAAGTGATCACCGATCTTTTCCCCGCAGATGCAGATTATTATGTCAATGATAAAGAACGTCAGGGTAAACATCTATCTAGCGATGCTCGTTTTTTAAGAGCAGCTTCACGTGCCTGCCGTAATGGTGTACATCGATGTCATTTAGTGAGTTATTTGATTGATGGATCAATTCTACAAGAGATATTTTCTCGAGATGGTATTGGTACTCAAGTTGCAATGGAACACTCTGAAAATGCCCGTGATGCTAATATCAATGATATTGGTGGCATTCTAGAGTTAATTCGCCCACTTGAGGAACAGGGGATTTTAGTACGCCGTTCAAGAGAACAACTCGAAATGGAGATAGATAAGTTTACGATTATAGAAAGAGATAATATGACTATCGGCTGTGCAGCACTCTATCCTTATTTCGAGGAAAGTATGGCGGAGATGGCTTGTGTAGCAATTCACCCTGATTACCGCAATTCTGCTCGTGGTGATATGTTGTTAGACATGCTAGTTGAAAAAGCTCAAAAAATGGGAATAGGGAAATTATTTGTTTTAACTACTCGTAGTATTCATTGGTTTAGAGAAAAAGGCTTTATTCCTGCTGAAGTTGACGATTTACCCATTAAAAAGAAACAACTTTATAATTATCAACGTAACTCAAAAATATTAATCATGACACTGAACAGTGAAGATTAGCCGTTAACGTTATTGTCAACGGCTATAAAGGATATTATTTAGTTGGACGCATTGCTGGGAATAAAATGACATCACGGATAGTATGGCTGTTAGTAAATAACATTACTGTACGATCAATACCAATACCTAAACCAGCTGTAGGTGGTAAACCATGTTCCAAAGCGGTTACATAATCTTCATCAAAGAACATCGCTTCGTCATCACCGGCATCTTTTTGTTTAACCTGTTCTGCAAAGCGTTCAGCTTGATCTTCAGCATCATTAAGTTCTGAGAATCCATTACCGATTTCACGACCGCCAATGAAGAATTCAAAACGATCTGTGACGTCTGGATTAATATCGTTACGTCTTGCCAATGGTGATACTTCGGCTGGATATTCGGTAATAAATGTTGGTTGAATTAGATTAGATTCAGCAACTTCTTCAAAGATTTCTGTCACTACCCGACCGAGTCCCCAACCTTTTTCAACTTCAATGCCAACACTTTTCGCTATTTCGCAAGCTTTTACAAAGTCATCTAAATCGGCGCTGTTAGTTTCCGGTCGATAATGACAAATCGCTTCTCGCATTGTCATTTTGATAAACGGTTTACCGAAGTCGAAAGTATGTTCACCATATTGCACAACCGGAGAGCCAGTGACCACAACAGCTAAACGACGGAATAGTTCTTCTGTCAGAGTGATCAGATCTTTATAGTCAGCATAAGCCATATAAAGTTCCATCATTGTAAACTCTGGGTTATGACGAGGTGATACACCTTCATTACGGAAATTACGATTGATTTCATAAACACGTTCGAAACCGCCAACCACTAAACGTTTTAAATAAAGTTCAGGAGCGATACGCAGATACATATCTAAATCAAGCGCATTATGATGAGTAATAAATGGTTTTGCTGATGCACCACCAGGAATCACCTGCATCATTGGAGTTTCCACTTCCATGAAGTGTAATTCATTCATGAATTGGCGAATTTCAGCAACAATCTGCGAACGGGCTCTAAATGTGTTGCGTGATTCTTCATTAGTGATCAGATCTAAATAACGTTGACGATAGCGTGTTTCTTGATCAGCTAAACCATGGAATTTATCAGGAAGCGGTCGTAATGCTTTAGTTAGTAATCTAATTTCTTCGCAATGGATGGATAATTCACCGGTCTTAGTTTTGAATAAATAACCTTTGGCTGCAACAATATCACCTAAATCCCATTTTTTAAATTGTTCGTTGTAATACCCTTCCGGTAATTCGTCACGAGTAACATATAGTTGAATTTGACCACCTACATCCTGTAACGATACAAATGACGCTTTACCCATAATACGACGCATCATCATACGTCCTGCAACGGCAACATAAGTTTTATTCTCAACGAGCTCTTCATTAGTCTTTTCACCATATTTTTGGTGGAGTTCGTTAGAAATTGCATCTCGGCGGAAATCATTTGGAAATGCAATACCGTTTTCACGAATTTGTACTAACTTTTCGCGACGTGTCGCTAATTCGTTATTTAATTCTTCCATGCTATTGTTGATTTGATCTTGTTGCTGTATTGACATGATTGTTACCTTATAAACTGTTTATAGTCCTGCTTTTAAACTCTCTTCAATGAATTGATCCAAATCGCCATCAAGAACGGCTTGTGTATTACGTGTTTCCACACCGGTGCGTAGATCCTTGATGCGTGAATCGTCAAGTACATAAGAACGAATCTGGCTACCCCAACCAATATCTGACTTATTATCTTCCATTTGTTGCCTTTCGGCATTTTTCTTTTGCATTTCTAATTCATACAATTTCGCTTTTAATTGCTTCATTGCTTGATCTTTATTGCTGTGTTGTGAACGATTATTCTGACATTGGGTCACAATACCCGTAGGGATATGGGTAATACGAACGGCTGATTCTGTTCGGTTAACATGTTGGCCACCTGCTCCAGAAGCACGATAAACATCTATACGTAGATCAGCAGGATTAATGTCGATATCAATATTGTCATCGATCTCAGGGTAAACAAAGACAGAAGCAAAAGAGGTATGTCTACGATTTCCAGAGTCAAAAGGACTTTTACGGACTAAACGATGCACTCCTGTTTCAGTTCTTAACCAGCCAAAAGCATAGTCCCCAGCAACACGAATAGTCGCTGATTTAATTCCAGCAACATCACCATCAGACACTTCCATTACTTCAGTCGAAAATCCTTTTGCTTCCGCCCATCGTAAATACATACGCAAAAGCATTTCTGCCCAATCCTGCGCTTCTGTTCCACCAGAACCAGATTGAATATCCAAATAACAATCTGCACTATCATAATCCCCGGAAAACATACGGCGAAACTCCAACTTCGCTAGTTTGGTTTCAAGTTGATTTAATTCGTCAGTGGTTTCATTAAAAGTGTCAAGATCATCGGCTTCAATGGCTAGTTCTAATAATCCTTCAACGTCATCAATACCTTGTGTTAAGGTATCAATAGTATTGATTATCTCTTCTAATGCAACTCGTTCTTTACCGAGCGATTGTGCTTTTTCTGGATTAGCCCAAACGTCCGCCTGTTCGAGTTCGCCATTAACTTCTTCGAGACGTTCTTTCTTCGTTTCATAGTCAAAGATACCCCCGTATAACAGCGGTTCTTTCAGTAAGTTCTGTGATTTTATTCCTGACTGGATTTATTTCAAACATGAGTTTTAAATTAAAAATCTGAAAATTGAGTGATAGCGCAACATTTTAACGGAATAATGCCTAAATAAGCAATAAAATTAAAGAACTTAATTTGGCAATCGGCAATTAAAATAAGAAAGCAAAGTCCATGATGTTTTGTTATTTTTAAGCGATTATATTAGTTTTTTATGAACACTAACCTATGATTGGTACTGAAAATTAATGTCCAATACTGAATCTATAATTTATGTTGTTAAAGACAGTTCTTCCATTCATCAAACAAATTATATCAGCAGTTGATAAATTATTAGTGATAAACCGTCTCAATGGTTACGGGCAGATATTTTTATCAAGACGCTTAAATTTAATCGTCATTACCATTTTGATATTAATTGCTATGTCGTTCATTGATTTAATGTTGATGATTTAGTGAAGATTAACATTTCAAGTTCAATGGTCTTGTATAACCCAATGAAATTTTACCGTGATATCCGCAGCGTTCAAGCTTGTTGAATATTTTTCGAGTAACAAAACCAGAATATTAAAACTCAATGGCTATACCTACATTCTACATTGTTTAAAGTGATAATGGAGCAGCATGTAATTTAAACAATAGATAATAAAAGTTACTGACTCAAATGGTTACTGGTTTTTAGATGTGTTTAATTAGAGTGAGAAATCATTAAAATACGACGATAAAAAAATCCATAATTAGTTTAAATAATTATGGATTTTAACGATATTAAGAACTAATTAATGCGTTCTTTTTATTAAACAGCCATCATTCGAAGCGATTATTCGTACATTTAGTTAATAAAGAATGCTATTTTTTGTAAGCATCATTATGTACGCCAACCGCAGCACGACCTGATGGGTCATTAAGATTCTTGAAAGCCTCATCCCATTCAATTGCTTTAGCTGTAGAACATGCAACAGATGGACCACCGGGTACACATTCAGCAGCACTTGGTATAGGAAAGAGTTCATCGAAAATCTCTCTATACATATATGCTTCTTTAGTGGTTGGCGTATTGTATGGAAAACGGAATTTTGCGTTTTCTAGTTGCTGATCAGTGATTTTGCTTTCAGCAATTTCTTTCAATGTATCGATCCAACTATAACCAACTCCATCGGAAAATTGCTCTTTTTGGCGCCACACTACAGATGCAGGTAGATACGATTCAAAAGCTTCACGAACAATGTGTTTTTCCATTTTGCCATTGCTACCACACATTTTATCTTTAGGATTAATGCGCATAGCGACATCTAAGAATTTCTTATCTAAGAATGGAACACGTGCTTCAACGCCCCAAGCAGCCATAGCTTTATTGGCTCGTGCACAATCATACATATGTAATGCAGCTAATTTACGCACTGTTTCTTCATGGAATTCTTTAGCATTAGGAGCTTTATGGAAGTAAAGGTAACCACCGAATACTTCATCAGCACCTTCACCAGATAAAACCATTTTAATACCCATCGCTTTGATCTTTCTTGCCATTAGGTACATTGGCGTGGAAGCGCGAATAGTGGTTACATCATAAGTTTCAATAAAGTAAATAACATCACGAATTGCATCAATACCTTCTTGAATAGTAAAGTTAATTTCATGATGAACAGTACCTAAATGATCTGCAACAGATTGAGCTGCTTTAAGATCAGGAGCACCTTTTAGACCCACTGCAAATGAATGTAACTGTGGCCACCAAGCTTCAGATTTTTCTTGATCTTCAACTCGACGAGCGGAGAATTTTTTGGTAATAGCTGATATTACGGAAGAGTCAAGTCCGCCTGATAATAATACCCCATAAGGTACATCAGACATAAGGTGACTTTTTACAGACTCTTCTAATGCTATGCGTAATTCGTTAATATTGGTCTTATTGTCTTTGACATTATCGTAATCCATCCAATCACGTTGATAGTAGGATTTAATTTCACCTTCAGTACTGGATAAATAGCAACCCGGTGGAAATGCATTGATTGTTTTACAAATTGGCACTAATGCCTTCATTTCAGAAGCAACATAAAATGTGCCATGTTCATCATGACCTGTATACATTGGGATAATACCAATGTGATCACGACCTATAAAATAGCTATCATTGTTAATATCATACAGAACAAAGGCAAACATCCCTTGTAATTCATCAAGACCATGAATCCCTTTTTCTTGATATATAGCTAAAATAACTTCACAGTCTGATCCTGTTTGAAACTCATAACGATCTTTGTACTTATTTCGAAGCTCTTGATGATTATAAATTTCGCCATTCACAGCTAACACTAAGGTTTTATCTTTATTGTAAAGTGGTTGAGCTCCGGTATTTACGTCAACAATTGATAGACGTTCATGAGCAAGGATAGCTTTATCAGAGGCAAAAATACCAGACCAATCCGGACCACGATGTCGCATTAAACTTGATAGTTCTAATGCTTTCGTTCGTAGTGTTTGTGGATCTGATTTAATATCAAGGATACCAAGAATCGAACACATTGAGTTTCTCCATTAAGTCTTGCCAAATAGGCAAATTAAAATCTTATAATAAATATTGAGTTACAATCTTCAAAATAGTAATAATTGTAACTATTTTTTTAGACTAGCTAATGTTAGAAATAAACAACTAGGCGTTTGTTTATTTCGTTATTTAATCACTACTAAATTAATCTTCTAAACTATTTATAGTCGAAGATGAATCACAATTTAGTTTTGCAAATAACATGCCAAAACGGTTAAAGACTATAAATTGTTATGTAATATAACGATATTAAAATATGAGATCTTTACCACAAAAACAAGATAAAAACATCAATTTAACTGATTTGTTGCTAAAAAAAGTAACACATCATACCTTAAGTAAAGGGATAAATCATAAAATATTTATTATATTCAACGAATTAATTAAAGTTCATTAAGGCGATAATAATTTAAGGCTTATCAATATATGATGAATGGTAGCAGCAGTTTTAATATGTTATGGTAAGTTGATTCGCACCATATTGGTGCGAATACTTTATTAAATGCTCAGTATATGACGAATATTATTGCTCGGCTCTGTTTGCAATATAAGCTAATGCTTTGTCAATTCGAGCTAAAGTACGTTGTTTACCAACAGCAAAAATGGTTGCATCTACAGAAGGGGATTGACCCATACCCGTAACGGCAACCCGCAATGGCATACCAACTTTTCCCATACCAACATTTAGTTCATCTGCGGTTGCTTGAATAGTTTGATGAATTTTTTCTATTTCCCAATCGAAATCAGCAATCGCTTGTAGTTTAGTTTTCGCAAGTTCTAATGGCTCTTTAGCAACAAGGCGTAGATGCTTTTTCGCTGCATCGGCATCAAAATCAGAGAAATCTTGATAACAGTAAGCACATGACTGAGCCATTTCTTTTAAGGTTTTAGATCGCTCACCAAATAATTTGATAATAGTAATGAGATCCGGACCTTGAGTTAAATCATAACCTTGTTGATTCATATGCCAAACTAAATGCTGTGCAACATAATCAGCATCTAAATGGTTAATATAATGGTGATTTAACCATAATAACTTTTCAGTATTAAAGGCGCTAGCAGAACGACTCACCGCATCAAGAGTGAAATATTCGATCATCTCTGGAACACTGAAAATTTCTTGATCACCATGCGACCAACCTAAGCGAACGAGATAATTGAGAAGAGCTTCAGGTAAATAACCATCATCACGATACTGCATAACGCTTACTGCACCGTGGCGTTTAGATAGTTTTTGTCCATCATCACCTAAAATCATTGATACATGACCATATTGTGGTAATGGGGCACCGAGTGCTTTTAGTATATTGATTTGACGAGGTGTATTATTGATATGGTCTTCACCACGAATAACATGAGTGATTTCCATATCCCAATCATCAACAACAACACAAAAATTATAAGTTGGTGATCCATCAGTACGGCGGATAATGAGATCATCAAGTTCCTTATTCGCAATCTCGATAGGACCGCGAATAAGATCATTAAATATCACAACGCCATCTATAGGATTAGCGAAACGGACAACATGAGGTTCGTCTACAGAGTGTGTTTTTTGAACACTTTTACAGCGACAATGTCCATCATAACGTGCTTTTTCTCCACGCGCCATTTGCTCTTCGCGTAGCTTCTCTAAACGTTCTTTTGAACAATAACAACGATATGCCGTACCATTTTCTATCATTTCATCAATGACTTTATTGTAACGGTCAAAGCGTTTAGTTTGGTAAAATGGACCTTCATCCCATGATAGTTGTAACCAGTTCATACCTTCCATTATCGCTTCAATGGCTTCTGGTGTTGACCGTTCTAAATCAGTATCTTCAATACGTAATACAAACGTACCATTAGCATGACGAGAATAAAGCCAAGAATAGAGTGCAGTACGTGCACCACCAACATGTAAATAGCCAGTAGGACTAGGGGCAAAACGAGTTTTTACTTTCATGAAAATAATTCCTGCTACGATAAGCGATAGCTGGCTATTTTATCATGATCAAGCGATTGAGCAATAAAAGACGGTAAAGAAAATCTTCCGTCTTAGATATGTATTATTTGATATAGAAATTATGCTTTGATGGATTGAAGTTGATTATCTCGTTCAAATTTCCTTACAGCATATGAACAAACTGGAATCACTTTACGATGTTGCTTGCGCATTTCTTCGATCACTAAATCGAACAAACGATCAGCAATTCCTTGCCCACGATAATTGACATTAACGAAAGTATGATCAATTGAAGCTTTATCATTACCTATTAGAGTATACGTAATTTCGGCGATATCCTCACCACCATCAGGATTGGGTACATAGAAACGATTATCACCAGCTAAAAATTGCATATATTTTCTCCTTCATTGACTAGAGTTAAATACTAAAACATAAAAGTGGATAGAAAACCATCCACTCTTATCAAATATAATGAAGTAACAATCTCTGGGCTAGTTTGTATACAGAGTAGTTTTAAAACAAACGTTTAGCTGTATTAAACAAATCCATATCAAATGGACGCTTCATATTGTTAATGGCATCAATAATATCGTGGTGTGCAAGTTTACCATTTTGGATTCCTATACAACGACCACCATGACCTTGTAAAAGAAGTTCTACGGCATACGCGCCCATACGAGATCCTAAAATACGATCGTAAGGAACAGGAGAACCACCACGTTGAACATGACCCAGTACTGTTGCACGTGTTTCATGACCAACTGCATCTTGAATATCTTTGGCGAGTTGATTCACATCTAACATAAGTTCAGTAACAGCAACAATAGCGTGTTTTTTCCCTTTATCAAAGCCGAGTTTAATCTCTTGAATGAGATCTTCTTTAGTACATGTGATTTCAGGGATAATCATAAATTCACAACCACCGGCAACCGCTGCATTTAAGGTTAGATCACCACAGCCACGACCCATGATTTCAATCACTGAAATACGGTGATGTGATGAGCAAGTATCTCGTAAGCGGTCAATTGCTTCAACAGCAGTTTGAAGTGCGGTAAAGTAACCGATTGTGTAGTCAGTACCACGAATATCATTATCAATCGTGCCTGGTAAACCAATACAAGGAAATCCCTCTTCGGTTAAGCGCATTGCTCCCATATAAGAACCATCACCACCAATGACGACTAATGCATCAATACCATTTTTTCTTAGGTTTTCAATAGCAACTTTGCGCGTTTCTTTTTCTTTAAATTCAGGGAAACGTGCTGAGCCTAAGAAAGTACCCCCACGGGTGATGACATCTGACACACTATGGCGTTCAAGTTTCCTAATGCGGTTTTCATATAAACCGAGGTAACCATCTTCAATACCATACACTTCCAATCCTTCGGTTAAGGCTGTTCGGACAACACCTCGAATTGCTGCGTTCATTCCAGGAGCATCGCCACCACTAGTTAGTACACCTATTTTTTTTATCATATTAAAGTACCTTCAATTATTTGACTGAGTTTATTATAAAAGTATAAGCACGCACTAACAATAGAAATCAATGCTGGTTATTTAAATTTTTGAAGTCCAACTTTTTCATTTGCCACCACAGAAATGGGGTCTTGATGAACAATAACTTCCGCAGGGGAGAATTGATTAGCAACCATTTTTTCTAGTTTATCTGCGATGGCATGTGCTTTAACTAGTGGCATATTATCATCTAATTCAATATGTAATTGAACAAAAGTGATGGGGCCAGAACGGCGGGTTTTTATATCATGTACGCCGTGAATATCGCTAAATGACATTGCTAATTCGTAAATTTTTTGATTGTCTGATTCGGGGAGTGCTTTATCCAATAAATCTTGAAGTGCAACAAACATTATTTTTATTGCATGGAAGAAAATGTAACCGCCAATAAGTAGTGCTAGAACCCCATCAGCGTAAACGATTCCAATCCAACTTAAACTTAATGCGATAATTACGGCAATATTCATGAGTAGATCTGCCGAGTAATGTAACATATCGGCTTCAATTGCATTACTACCTGTTAGTTTGATTACATGGCGTTGATAGGAAACTAACGCAAACGTTAATACGGTGGAGACAGACGAAATAATAATACCAACGATGGGATAATTCACCGGCGTTGGATGAATCACTAACTTAATACTATTAAATAACAGAAATATAACTGAGCCAATAATAAAAGCACTTTGTGCCAGAGCAGCTAATGATTCAGCTTTACCATGACCAAAAAGATGATCATCATCAGGCGGTTTCAAGGCGTAACGAATTAGAATGAAATTTAAACCAGAAGCCAAAAAATCCATTGATGAGTCGAATAATGACACTAATAAACTGTAAGAGTCGGTGATCCACCAAGATACAAATTTTATTGCAATTAATAATAATGCAAAGCATATTGAAAAGGTCGTTGATCGCTTAACAAGCCTATCATAGATTAAATTCATCAATTACTCTTTGGGGTTGATTTTGAGATTTTTTAACACACTTATACTAACATAAATACATTGTTTTTTATTTAAAATTGATCATTTTATTTTCAAATCAACGATTTAATCTATATAATATATATACATGCTACTGTGTTAAACAGAAGTAGTTAGCATATTCAATAATAAATGAAATTTTTGCAGAGGATAATAATGAATAAAAAATTACTGCTAGTTGATGACGATATTGAAATTGTAACGTTACTTAAGGAATTATTGGAATTAGAAGGATTTATCATTGAAATTGCTCATTCTGGAAAGGAAGCTTTAGACAAAATTAATAATACGATTGATCTCGTACTGTTAGATGTCATGATGCCGGGAGATAACGGTTTCAGTGCATTAACAGAAATCAGGAGAAGGTATACAGTTCCTGTTATTCTTCTCACTGCTAAGGACAATGACCTAGATAAAATTATAGGCTTGGAATTAGGCGCAGATGATTATATTATTAAACCTTTCAATGATCGTGAACTAATTGCACGAATTCGCGCCACATTAAGACGGAAATTGTGGGATAGTTCTACAGAATTAAGTGAAAATTCACTATTAAAATATGAAGTTGACGGGTTGGAAATAAATGTACGTTGGCAAGTTGTTTATTACAATCAAAAGCAAATCGAATTAACAGGTACTGAATTTCAAATATTACTAAAATTATTAGAGCAAAAAGGTAATATTATGTCACGCGAAGTACTTAGTAAGTCGGTATTAGGTAAAGAATTTTTACCATTTGCTCGTTCAATTGATGTTCATGTTTCAAATTTAAGAAAAAAATTGCCTCCTCGTCCACAAGGATTACCGTGGATTAAGACTCTACGTTCTAGAGGGTATCAATTCGTAATGGATGCGGAACAGGATACCTGATAATAATTATTTTCACATATAGGTTTTTGTATCATGTGGATATTTGATAGGTTAACAATAAGAATCTTTACGATCTTTTTGTTAACTATCTCATTTTTTCTGGTTTTGATTATTACAATTCCAAATCTTGATTCCAGAAATTTAACTTATTTATCAAGTAAAGAAAAAAAGATGGGAATGATGATCGCTAATTCAATTAAAAATGAATTACCTCACATTCCCAAAAATAAATTTCGTTGGTGGATGAGCCTTATTGTTATTATGGATAAATTACATTATCCAGGGCAATTCCTCTATGTTGTCACGCCAAATGATCAGATCATAGCTTCTGATACAGTTAATATTGATATTGTCCGCAATTTTAATGAATTAACTAAATCATTAAAAAAGCCGGCTAAGAAGATCTATGACTTGCAAGAAGTTATTGGTCCTTTTCCCCTTCATTATGGTGATGAAGTTTATCATTTGTATATTATTCAAACAGAAATTAATGGTCAGTTACAATTTGTGAATTTCATTTTTGATAATCCTTTGCTGTTATTAACGTTAACTATGTTAGTGAGTACTCCTTTTTTATTATGGTTATCGTGGAGTTTAGCTAAACCAGCAAGAAAGTTAAAAATGGCTGCCGATAAGGTTGCGAGAGGTGAGATTCAAGAATGGCCAGAACTTGAAACTACCGGATCTCTAGAATTTAAAGCAGCCGGTATGAGTTTTAATCATATGCTCCGTGAATTGAAACGTATGCAAGATTTACAACAGCGTTTATTGTCGGATATTTCACATGAGCTTAGGACACCATTAACACGTCTAAAATTAGCTGTTTCCTTATCACATCTTAAATATGGTGAAACAAATGAGACAAAACGTATTGAGCTAGAAGCAAATAAATTAGATTCGATGATAGGAGATTTACTTTCTCTTGCTCGCCATCGCTATGCATGTAATCAGGTTCAAATGCCTTGTCAAATAGACAAGTTATGGCAGACAGTATTAAATAATGCTCGTTTTGAATCTGAGCAATTACATAAGACATTGATTATTTCAACATTACCATCCGATTGGCTATTATGTTATCCCGAATCATTATGTAGTGCCTTAGAAAATGTGATTCGTAATGCGTTTCGTTATTCACATCAATTTATAGTTGTCAATTTTTCAGTTAACGAGCACCAATTAAAAATAACTATTGATGATGATGGACCCGGTGTAGCCAATGATGAATTTAAGCAAATTTTTAGAACTTTCTATCGTACTAGTGAGGCTAGAGATCGAGAATCGGGTGGTGCAGGACTAGGATTAGCAATTGTTGCTAATGCTGTTACACGCGATCATGGCGAAGTCTATGCAGAGAAAAGCCATCTAGGTGGTTTAAGAATTGTGATAAAATTACCACTATTTAAAAATCTTTAAAAGAGAATAATTGTGTTAAACATTGTACTTTTTGAACCAGAAATTCCTGCTAATACGGGGAATATTATTCGCTTGTGTGCTAATACTGGTTATCATTTGCATATAATAGAGCCTATGGGTTTTTTCTGGGATGATAAGAAGTTGCGACGTGCCGGGCTTGATTATCATGAATTTGTTGAAGTTAAACGTTATAAAAATTTTGAACAGTTTCTCCAAGATAATCAATTATCACTGATTGAATCTTGTCGAATGTTTGGTATGACAACGAAAGGTTCAAAGCCCCATAGCCAAGTTAGCTACCAGCACGGAGATTATCTGATTTTTGGACCAGAAACTCGAGGTTTACCGACAACTATTTTAGACAAATTATCACCAGAACAGAGAATTCGTATCCCAATGTTAGCGGAAAGCCGAAGTATGAATTTATCAAATTCTGTTGCAGTCGCTATTTACGAATCGTGGCGGCAATTAGGATACTCGGGAGCTAAAGATTAATTCGAATTAAAAAGTCATTTAATCAATAAAAAAACCGCCACGTTTGCGGTTTTTTATTAATGAAATGAATAGAACGCTATCAAGCGATTATTTCACGCGTGAAACATATTCCCCAGAACGCGTATCAACTTTTAACACTTCCCCAATTTGCACGAATAATGGTACACGTACTACAGCGCCAGTTGATAATGTAGCAGGTTTACCACCCGTACCCGCTGTATCACCTTTAAGACCTGGATCAGTCTCAACGACTTCTAATTCGACGAAGTTAGGTGGCGTAACCGCGATTGGTTGACCATTCCATAAAGTTAAAACACAATCAGCTTGCTCAACTAACCATTTTGCATTATCACCCACCGCTTTTGCATCAGCAGATAATTGTTCAAATGTTTCGTTATTCATGAAGTGCCAGAATTCACCATCGGTATATAGATAGGTTAAGTTCATATCCATAACATCAGCAGCTTCAACTGATTCACCTGATTTAAATGTTTTATCAACGGTTTTACCGGATAATAATTTTTTAATTTTCACACGGTTTAGTGCTTGACCTTTACCGGGTTTATAAAACTCATTTTCGACGATAACACAAGGTTCACCATCTTGCATTATTTTAAGACCCGCTTTAAACTCACTTGTACTATAAGATGCCATAAAAAGCTCCCAAAAAATTCTGAATACTGAACAAAATGAGCCACATTATACAGCAAAATACTAAGCAAACAATCAGAGATACTTGGATTTCCGATCTCAATAATGTTGTCACTGATTTATCTGATCTTTTAAAAATATTGGATCTTGATGAATTAGCGATCACTCATGCAATGTTGCAAGCAAAAAAGCAATTTGCATTGCGGGTGCCGTTGACATTCGTAAACCGAATTAAAAAAGGTGATCCTAATGATCCACTACTGCGACAGGTTTTATGTAGTGAAAAGGAAATGATCATTGCTGATGGCTATAGTACTGATCCTCTTGAAGAACAAAATAACACGATACCCGGATTACTACATAAATATCGTAATCGAGCATTATTAATTATGAAGACGAATTGTGCAATTAATTGCCGTTATTGTTTTCGTCGCCATTTTCCCTATCAAATGAATCAAGGTAGTAAAAATAATATTACCCAGATATTAGCTTACATTGCTGAACATACAGAACTTAATGAAATCATTTTATCAGGGGGGGATCCCCTTATGGCAAAAGATCATGAATTAGCTCAATTCATAACTCATCTTGAAGCGATTCCTCATATTAAACGTTTACGTATCCATAGTCGTTTAGCAGTGGTGATTCCTAATAGAATCACTGATAAATTATGCCAATTATTGGAAAAGAGTCGTCTGGATATTATTTTAGTAACCCACATTAATCATCCTAATGAAATTGATCAGTCTGTTATTAATGCGATGCATAAACTCAAGCAGCATAACGTGACTTTACTTAATCAAAGTGTATTACTCAAGAATATTAATGATAGTGCTAAAGTTCTAGCGAATTTAAGTAATCAATTATTTACAGCCGGTATATTACCTTATTACATTCATGTCTTGGATAAAGTACAAGGAGCAGCACATTTTTTTGTTGATGATAAAACAGCTCAACAATTAATGCGTCAATTAGCCGCTCAAGTATCCGGTTATTTAGTGCCTAAGCTCGCACGTGAAGTGGGAGGGGAAAGTAATAAACGCGTTTTACCTTATTAATGATTTAATTTGGGTCGATAATTTTTATCGAATAAATAAGCCCTATTCATAATATAAATAAAATAGGGCGAGTATCGTTAAATTGATAAAGAGATATCAATCAATAGTTAAATTACGAGTTTTCAAATCATAAGGTGTTAACTGGTAAACATAGTAGTTTAACCAATTACTAAATAATAAATAAGCATGACTACGCCATTTTGCTTTAGGTTCGAGTTGAGGATTGTTCTCTGGAAAATAATTTTCTGGAATTGTTGGATTTATACCTGCTTGAATATCACGGAAATATTCATTAGCTAAAGTGAAAGAGTCATATTCCGGGTGACCTGTTACAAATGCCATTCGTCTATCCTTGGTTGCCATGAGATAAGCACCGGTTATTTCTGATTCGGCAAGGATAATTAGATCGGTTTTATCGCGAATAACGTCGCTAGGAAAATCAGCATAACGTGAATGCGGTGCTAAAAAGGAATCATCAAAACCTCGAGTTAAGGTGGCTTGCGGATGTGTAATATTGTGTGAATAAACACCAGATAATTTCTGTTCACGAGTCATCTTAGGTAAGCCATATAGGATATTTAAAGCAGCCTGTACAGCCCAACATACGAATAAAGTTGAGGTTACATGTTCTTTTGCCCATAAGATTATTTCTTTTAATTTTGACCAATAAATTACATCATCAAAAGAGACTTTTCCTAGCGGAGCACCTGTAATAATTAATCCATCAAAATTTTGCTCTTTAATATCCTCAAAATCACAATAGAAACTGTTAAGATGCTCAGTTGGCGTATTTTTTGAAGAGCGTTGATCGATCCGTAATAATTGAATGTCGACTTGCAATGATGAATTGGAAAGTAATCGAAGAAATTGATTTTCAGTTTCAATTTTTTTTGGCATTAAATTAAGAAATAAAACTTTTAAAGGACGAATCTCTTGACTTTGAGCTCGGCTCGATGCCATAACAAAGATATTCTCATTACGTAGTACATCAACAGCAGGTAATGTATCAGGGATACAAATTGGCATAATTAAGCTCCTCCATCCTTATATATTTTTAGACGTCTAGATATCTAAATATATCGGTTTTTAATTTCTTTGTCGAGTAGTAAAATATTTTCGTTTTTAAGAATTGTAGATTTGGTCGCACTTTATTAATTTAATAATGAGTTAAGTGAAAAATTACTTAACTTTTTTGTGCGAACATTAGTAGGATAATTTGTTAAATGGGTATTTATGTGTAGTCTAATGATAAAAATGATGCATTATGATTAAATTTGAGATTTTATTTGCTTTATCTCCTTTTTGAATCATTGTAGCAACACCATATTAATCATTAATGCATTACAAATTAAAGATCGCGAAATATAACGACTAAGTTGTTAATAGTCGTTTTACTGGCGCGAAACTTTTACGATAGATATCGTTAACACCATGTTCAATAATGGCTGCAAGATGGGCTTGAGTCGGATAACCTTTATGTTTGCTTAAGCCATATTGTGGGTAAATCTTATCAAGTTCTGCCATTTCTCGATCACGAGTCACCTTAGCCAGAATTGATGCTGCGCCAATTTCCTGAACTAAGCTGTCGCCTTTTACTACCGCTTGGGCAGCAATACCAAAATCAGGTGCACGATTACCATCAACCAAGACTAAATTGGGTTTAATCGATAATCCAGCTACTGCTCTTTGCATTGCTAACATTGTGGCATGTAAAATATTGAGCTGATCAATTTCTGAAACGGAAGCTCGAGCGATATTCCAAGCTAAGGCTTTTTCTTTAATCACTTCAAAAAGATATTCACGTTTTTTTTCACTTAATTTTTTTGAGTCTGCTAGACCTTCAATAGGATTATTGGGGTCTAAAATAACCGCTGCGGTAACGACATCACCACATAATGGGCCTCTGCCAACCTCATCAACACCAGCTATGAAACTTACATCGGGATAGATAAACATTAATGATTTACTCCTATAACATCTAAAACAGCTTTAGCAGCCTGCTCAT
Source organism: Frischella perrara (assembly GCF_000807275.1). Lineage (NCBI taxonomy): Bacteria > Pseudomonadati > Pseudomonadota > Gammaproteobacteria > Orbales > Orbaceae > Frischella > Frischella perrara. Next base: position 79,504 of record NZ_CP009056.1, read on the forward strand.
CGGCATGACAACGAATTTGTTGGTGTAATGTTAAAAAAGTTTGTTTTAAGACAGTATTATCACCTGTTAGCAATGGTAGGATTTGTTTAGCGATATTTTCAGGAGTGCAATCATTTTGTAACAATTCAGGTACAATGGCTTTTCCTGCTAAGATATTGGGTAATGACACATATTTAGTTTTAACTAATTTTTTTGCTAACCAGAAAGTAAAAGGTTTCATTTTATACCCTACAACCATTGGGCATTTTGCTAGCATACATTCTAAAGCTACAGTGCCGGATGCTAATATCGCAGCATCACTGGCGATCATCGCTTCACGAGCTTGACCATCAAGCAAATGTAATTCTAAATCAGGTGCAATTTGCGATTTAATTTTTTCGAATTCTTGACGTCGTTTAGCATTAACCAAAGGCACAAGTACATATAAATTAGGGATCGTTTGTTTAATTAATTGTACAGCTTTGATGAATGGTTCAGATAAAAGTGTCACTTCTGCATGACGGCTACCTGGTAATAATGATAAAACGTTTACATTTGACGGTATATTGAGTTGCGATCTAATTTTAGCCTGATCTGGATTGAGAGCGATATCATCTGCCATTTTATGACCGATAAATTGACACGGCACTGAGTATTTATCGTAAAAGACCTTTTCAAAAGGTAAAAATGTTAAAATTAAATTGGTATTATGTTTAATTTTATAGACACGTTTTTGCTTCCATGCCCATACCGAAGGGCTAACATAATGAATGGTTTTTATCCCATTTTGTTTAAGTTTTCCTTCCAGACTAAGATTGAAATCAGGCGCATCAATTCCAATAAATACATCAGGTTTCAGTGCTATAAGCCTTTGGGTAAGCTGTTTACGAATAGCAAGGATACGTTTTAATTTACCGAGTACTTCAACAATTCCCATAACGGATAACTCTTCCATTGAATACCATACTTCGCAGCCTTCAGCTTGCATATTGGGACCGGCAATACCAACGAATTTGATATTTGGATAATGCGCTTTTAACGAACGTATTAAACCAGCGCCAAGAATATCACCAGAAGTTTCACCTGCAACAAGTGCGATAGTAAGGGTAGGTTGAGGATGGTTAATTGTCATATTTTTTAAATAGCTTATTAAAATTTTATTGGAGAAGAGGCAATATTAAGGTTTGCCTCTATATTTTTTAACGAATGATGCCGCGAGTTGAACGTGCAAAAAAATCAATAAATAGTTTTACTTCAGGATGAGATTGTGCGATTTGGTCAATATTGTTTTTTGCTTCTTCAAAAGATAAACCATTACGATATAAAGCTTTGTAGCTGTTATTAATAGCTTGTAAAGCTTCTTTACTAAAACCACGACGTTTTAAGCCAACAAGATTAACACCATAAGGAGTAGCATGGTTACCTTGAGCGATAAAATAAGGTGGCACATCCTGAGCAACACCAGAACAACCGCCAATCATAGCATGTGAACCGATGACACAGAATTGATGAACTGCAGTCATACCACCAATAATAACATAATCATCAATTTGTACATGACCACCTAATGTAGCATTATTGGCTAGAATACAGTGATCGCCGATTTGACAATCATGAGCAATATGAGCATTAATCATTAACAGATTATCACTGCCTATACGTGTGACATTACTGCCTTGTACAGTACCTCGATGAATTGTCACGCTTTCACGTATTCGGTTTCGATCACCTATTTCCGTACGCGTTGGTTCGCCTTGATATTTCAAATCTTGGTTATCTTCACCGATGGAAGCAAATTGATAAATTTTGTTATCCTGACCTATTTTGGTGTAGCCGTTAATCACTACATGAGACTTTAATTCCGTGCCAGCACCGATTTCAACGTTTGCACCAATATAACAAAATGGACCAATCTTAACGTTGGAACCTATAATCGCTCCATCTTCGATAATTGAACTTGGATGGATTATCGCTGATTTGTCGATTGCCATAAACTTTCCTTAAATTGGTATTATCAACTCTATTTACGTGCACACATCATTTCAGCTTCACACACTAGCTGACCATCGACAGTAGCAACACCATGAAATAATGCAATACCACGGCGTTCTTTTACATAAGTTACATCCAGAATCATTTGATCGCCGGGTATTACAGGGCGTTTAAAACGAGCTTTATCAATTGACGCGAAATAATATAGTTGTCCAGGTGTAAGTTCTTGAATACTCTTAAACGCTAAAATACCGGTTGCTTGAGCCATTGCCTCTAAAATCAAAACACCAGGGAAAACAGGTTTATTCGGGAAATGACCTTGGAAAAAAGGTTCATTAACGGATACATTTTTAATTGCGCGAAGTGTTTTACCTTTTTCATAACTTACTACGCGATCAACCATTAGGAATGGGAAGCGATGAGGTAATAGACGTATAATTTCTTCAATATCGAGAGAATTTAGTTCGGTACTCAAAATTTTCATCCTTTTTTAATTCAAAGTTATACATAATATATTATAACTTATGTTACGGGTTGGGGGAATCGTTTCAATTTAATATTTAGATTAAATGAACTAGTATGAAATGCTATTTAAGTAATTTTGCGATAAATATTATAATCAAATTAGTTAACTTATATTAAGTTTAATGGAAAATATCAATAACTATATTGTAAAATAGGTACTATCAACAAAATAATTATATATAATGAGCACGCTTAGCTTTATTATCGAAGTAAATTTACAGTTTAATCTTTGGAGAAATTTAGATGAAATCATTATTAAAAATGACATTGATTAGCGGCGCGATTGTGCTTGCGTTAACTGGGTGTGATGATAAAAAAACCGAAACAAAATCACAACCACAACCAGCTACCGAAGTCACTACAGCAGCAAATGATCAACAACAAAATTCTAATGTTGAATATGATCAGAAAGCCGAAGCTTATGCAATTGGCGTATCAATGGGTACAAATCTAAGAGAAAACCTAGAATATAACAAAATCATTCTAGATCACAATCAAATTAGTAAAGGTTTTAGTGATGCTTTAGCTAATAAATCACAATATAAAGAAGATCAAATTAAAACAATTCTTAAAGGATTGAATGAGCGCCTCGAAAAAGAAGCAGCAGAAAGTTTTGAAGCAGACAAAGCGGCTAGCATTAAAGCCGGTGATCAATTCCGTAAAGAATTTGCAGCAAAAAGTGACGTGAAAAAAACGGATTCTGGTTTATTATATCAAATTATTGATGAAGGTAAGGGACCACACCCGACTAATAATGAAACTGTAATTGTTCATTATGTTGGTACATTAGTTGATGGGCAAAAATTTGACAGTTCCTATGACCGTGGTGAAGCAGCTACTTTCCCTCTTAATAGTGTAATTAAAGGTTATAAAGAAGGTCTTCAATTAATTGGTGTCGGTGGTAAAATTAAATTAGTTATACCGCCTGAGTTAGCTTATGGTGATGAGAAAATCCCTTCATTTGATGGGAAAGCTGAGATTCCACCAGCATCAACGTTAGTATTCGAAGTTGAATTATTAGGTATTGATAATCAAAACGAATCGTCTTCTAACAACCAATAATTTAATAAAATGGATAGTCAGATTTTAAACTATACCATTATGGTTACGGGTTCTGCTTATGGGGCCCAATCATCATTTTGTGCTTACCAATTTTGTCAATCTTTATTAGCTAATACATCTCACCATATTCGATCCATTTTCTTTTATGCTGATGGAACTTTAAATGCAAATTATTTTGTCAGCCCGGCAAATGATGAATTTGATATTGTCAATGCTTGGCAGGAGTTATCGAGGGACTATGATGTGCCTTTATTTGTCTGTATTGCTGCCGCTCAACGTAGAGGCGTGATAAATGAACAGGGTAAAAATAATGTTGGTTCACAGTTCCAATGTGTTGGTCTTGGAGATCTAAGTGAATCAATTGCTAACAGTGATAGATTTATTCAATTTTAATCTATAAATGAATGGTGAGCGTTTTGAAGAATATAGCCATAATCTTTAATCATCCGCCACACGGAACCAGCTGCGGACGTGAAACTTTAGATCTCGCGTTGGCTCTATCGGACATTAATCAAATTTCTGTTTTTTTTATCAATTCTGGCGTGATAAATTTATTGAAAAATCAACAGCCAGATAAGATTTTAATGAGAGATTATATCTCAACGTTCTCAATGTTATCACTTTATGATATTACAAACGTTTATGTTTGTGCCGATGCTCTGCTTGCATTAAATATAACCGCAAGTGAGTTAGTCATTGACGCACAAGCCATGACTAAAATTGAGATGGCAAAATTACTATCTAAACATGATGCTATTATAAATATCTAAATCATAGGTAATTTAATTCACCTATGTAATATGATGTTAATAATATCATATTTATTTTTCTTGTTCTCTTTGTGTAATTATTTACTCATTTCTTCTGGTAAACGAGGTTGCCAATCAATGGGTGTTTTCCCTTGTTGTGTTAATATTTCATTTGCCTTTGCAAAATGTTGGCAACCAAAAAAACCTCGATGAGCCGATAAAGGCGAAGGGTGAACAGATGTTAGAACATGATGTTTTTGCCGATCAATAAATTGCCCTTTATTCTGAGCTGGTGAACCCCATAATAGGAAAATAATACCCGAGAGTTTTTGGTTAATTGCATCAATAACATGATCGGTGAACTTTTCCCAACCGATTTTCGCATGGGAATGTGCTTGCCCCGCCTGAACAGTTAGTACATTATTAAGTAATAATACGCCTTGTTCCGCCCAATATCCTAAATAACCGTGGTTAGGGATATGGAAGTTAGGAATATTGGTAGCTAACTCTTTATACATGTTTTGCAGTGAAGGTGGTGGTTTTATTCCAGGTAATACTGAAAATGATAGCCCATGTGCTTGATGAGGACCATGGTAGGGATCTTGCCCTAAAATAACGACTTTGATATTCGAAAATGGAGTGAATCGAAAAGCATTAAACACATCTTTTTGTGGTGGATAAATAGTTTTACCACTTTCGCGTTCTTGAGAGACAAATTGCATAATATGTTGGAAATATGCTTTTTCTTTTTCTACTCCAATTACATCATGCCAAGTTAATTGATTAGCCATAATTTACTTTAAATTCTCTTTAGTACTTCATGTTTTAATTATACCTAAAATTACCAATAATCCTAATGATATCAGGGATTACATGATAGCAATTATTATTATGCTAGCAATACATTGAAATCCTAAAAACTTAATAAAGGAAATAATTATCATATTAATAGCATTTTTTGATTTAAATCAAAAAAAATAAGTGCTATAGTATCCCTAGTTATTCTAAGGAAATTGATTAAGCTCGGAAGGAGGGTTTAAAATGATTACAGGTATTCAAATTACAAAAGCAGAAAATAGTGCTCTTCAAAATTCTTTCTGGTTATTAGATGATACAACTAACGAAGCACGCTGTGTAGCGGCTAAATCTGTTTACAAAGAAGATCAAATATTACCTAAAGCGGAACTTGGAAATTTCGAATATCGTGAAATTCCTTTAGATGTCGCTCCTACTATTAAAGTAGAAGGTGGTCAACATTTAAACGTGAATGTTCTACGTCGTGAAACTTTGGAAGATGCGGTTAAGCACCCAGAAAAATATCCACAATTAACTATCCGTGTTTCAGGTTATGCAGTACGTTTTAATTCTTTAACACCTGAACAACAACGTGATGTAATTTCTCGTACTTTTACTACTAACATGTAATTGTTTCTGTTTGTGAAAGTAAATAACCCAGTTTGACTGGGTTATTTTTTATCTATTAAAAAGTAAATATTATAATTTATAACACTTAATTGCTTAGTGATGTGAACCTTTAGGTGCTCCAATCGGTAATATGGTGCGGCCATATTGTTCATTTAATACTTCGGCCATAGCTAAATAAATAGCACTAGCACCACAGATGATACCTTCAAAACCAGCAATATTAATAATGGTATGATTTTCACAGATATTACCAATAGCAAGTAAAGCAAATAATATAGTCAAACTACCAAAGACAAATTGTAAAGCTTTATTGGCTTTTAGTGTACCGATAAACATAAATGCAGTAAAAATACCCCATAATGCTAAAAAGATACCTAAAAAGGTTTTATCGGTAGTCGCTGTTGCGGCTGAAGTTGGTAAATACCATATTCCGACTAATGCAATCCAGAAGAATCCATAAGACGTAAATGCGGTAGTTCCAAACGTATTTCCTTTACGAAATTCTAAAATTCCAGCGATAACTTGTGCTAAGCCACCATAAAAAATACCCATAGCTACAATAGCAGTCGTTGCAGGAAAGAATCCAGCATTATGAATATTTAATAAAACAGTGGTCATCCCAAATCCCATTAAACCTAGTGGACCAGGGTTAGCAAATTTAATATTTTCCATAAAAATCCTACATATATAAGTGCGATTAATGTTTAAAGCGTGCTAATAATACGGTGAGTATTTCGCTCAATCAAGTAAGAAGGAAAAAAAATTTACATTTACCCCTTGATATTAACAGCAATGCTCCCATTTTAATGAAAACGAGTAATTCCTTGTGAATTTTAAGGTCTTGAAAAAATATATTTCGGCCTTATATATAAGGAATATATGATAGGATTTTAGGAGAAGATTATTATGGGTAAAATTATTGGTATTGATTTAGGTACAACAAATTCATGTGTTGCAGTTATGGACAATGGACAAGCTCGAGTATTAGAAAATGCAGAAGGCGATCGCACCACTCCATCGATTATTGCATATACACAAGATAATGAAATATTAGTTGGTCAACCAGCTAAACGTCAGGCTGTAACCAATCCACAAAATACATTATTTGCAATTAAACGTTTAATCGGTCGTCGTTATGAAGATGCTGAAGTTCAACGTGATGTTGGGATCATGCCATATAAAATTGTTAAAGCAGACAATGGTGATGCTTGGGTAGATATAAAAGGTCAAAAAATTGCGCCACCACAAATCTCTGCTGAAGTATTGAAAAAAATGAAGAAGACAGCTGAAGATTATCTTGGTGAACCGGTAACTGAAGCCGTTATTACTGTACCTGCTTATTTTAATGATGCACAACGTCAGGCAACTAAAGATGCAGGTCGTATCGCTGGATTAGATGTTAAACGTATTATTAATGAACCAACAGCTGCAGCATTAGCATATGGTTTAGATAAAGATGTTGGTAACAGAACAATTGCTGTGTATGACCTTGGTGGTGGTACATTTGATATCTCAATTATCGAAATTGATGATGTAGATGGTGAAAAAACATTTGAAGTATTAGCAACTAATGGTGATACACACTTAGGTGGTGAAGACTTTGACTCTCGCTTGATTAATTATTTAGTAGAAGAGTTTAAACGTGAACAAGGCGTTGATCTAAAAAATGATCCTTTAGCAATGCAACGTTTAAAAGAAGCGGCTGAAAAAGCTAAGATTGAATTATCATCAGCACAACAAACTGATATTAATTTACCATATATTACAGCTGATGCATCAGGTCCTAAACACTTAAATATTAAAGTAACGCGTGCTAAATTAGAATCATTAGTTGAAGATTTAGTAAAACGCTCTATGGAACCAGTAAAAACAGCATTAAAAGATGCAGGTTTGTCTGTTTCTGATATTCAAGACGTCATTCTTGTTGGTGGTCAAACTCGTATGCCAATGGTACAAAAAGCCGTTGCTGACTTCTTTGGTAAAGAACCTCGTAAAGATGTTAACCCAGATGAAGCTGTAGCTGTAGGTGCAGCTGTACAAGGTGGTGTTTTAGGTGGTGATGTTAAAGATGTATTATTGCTTGACGTAACACCATTATCATTAGGTATTGAAACTATGGGTGGTGTGATGACTCCACTTATTGAGAAGAATACTACTATTCCAACTAAACATAGCCAAGTATTCTCAACAGCTGAAGATAATCAATCAGCAGTAACGATTCATGTGTTACAGGGTGAACGTAAACGTGCTGGAGATAATAAATCTTTAGGTCAATTTAATCTTGACGGTATTCAAGCAGCACCACGCGGTATGCCACAAATTGAAGTAACTTTTGATATTGATGCTGACGGTATTTTACATGTATCAGCAAAAGATAAAAATACAGGCCGTGAACAAAATATCACTATTAAAGCTTCATCTGGCTTAAGTGAAGAAGAAATTCAAAAAATGGTTCATGATGCAGAAGTTAACGCTGAAGCAGACCGTAAATTTGAAGAGTTAGCTCAAGTTCGTAACCAAGCGGATCATCTTGTTCATAGTACACGTAAACAAGTGACAGATGCTGGCGATCAACTAACTGCTGATGACAAAAAAGCGATTGAAGATGCAGTAAGTGCTTTAGAAGTTGCAGCACGTGGTGAAGATAAAGCTGAAATTGAAGCGAAGATTCAAGCTGTTGTTGAAGCCTCTAAAAAATTGCTTGATATTGCACAACAACAAGCCCAAGCACAACAAGCAACTGAAGGTGCTGCTAACAGCAGTAAGCCTGAAGATGATGTTGTTGATGCAGACTTTAAAGAAGTTGATGATAATAAATAATGAGTTATTTGATAATTCATCAGTTACTTCAAAGAGCTTGAAGTAAGTAATTAAAACGGGTAAGAGGTAACTCAAGCCCGTTTAGTTGTTTTAATGAATGAGTTTATTTCGTTTGATTAGATGAAGTGTTCTAACTCATACTAATTAGTTAATAGCTCTTAATCGGTAATTGAGTGCTTAAAGAACAAATGTTTTGCTTGTTTTAACCAATTTTAGTTAGGCACTTAAAAATAATTTGAATTAAAGTAAGGGTTAATATGGCAAAGAGAGATTATTATGAAATTTTAGGCGTCAACAAGAGTGCTGATGAGCGTGAAATAAAGAAAGCTTATAAGCGCTTAGCGATGAAATATCATCCGGATAAAAATCAGGATAATAAAGCAGAAGCAGAAGAGAAATTTAAAGAAGTCAAAGAAGCATATGAAATCTTGACCGATCCACAAAAGAAAGCTGCTTATGATCAGTATGGGCATGCTGCATTTGAAAACGGTGGTGCTGGCGGTTTCGGTGGTTTTAATGGTAGTGCTGATTTCGGCGATGCCTTTGGTGATATTTTTAGTGAATTTTTTGGTGGTGGTCGAGGTCGCGGTAGAGCGCAGGCTGATACACGTGGTAACGATTTACAATATAATATTACGTTAACATTAGAAGAAGCAGCAGCTGGAGTGACTAAAGAAATTAAGGTTCCAACAGCTGTAGTTTGTAATGTTTGTCACGGTAAAGGTGCAGAAAATTCATCAGATATTAGCACTTGTAGTACTTGTCACGGTAGTGGCGTAGTTCAAATGCGACAAGGATTCTTTGCTGTTCAACAAGAGTGTCCAACATGTCACGGTTCGGGTAAGAGCATTAAAAACCCTTGTAAAAAATGTCATGGTGAAGGTCGAATTCAGAAAACTAAAACATTATCCGTTACCATTCCTGCAGGGGTTGATACGGGTAACCGAATTCGTTTAGCTGGCGAGGGTGAAGCGGGCAGAAATGGCGCTCAAGCGGGTGACTTATATGTTCAAGTGCAAGTTCGTCAGCATTCTATATTTGAACGTGATGGCGTTAATTTACATTGTGAAATCCCGATTAATATTGCATTAGCATCATTAGGTGGCGATGTAGAAGTTCCAACCTTAAATGGTAAGGTTAGTTTGACTATACCGGCAGAAACGCAAACAGGTAAAGTTTTCCGCCTAAAAGGTAAAGGCGTTAAATCTCTGCGAGGTAGTACAATGGGTGATTTATACTGTCATGTTGTAGTTGAAACACCTGTTAATCTTACCAATCGACAAAAAGAATTGTTAAAAGAATTAGCCGATAGTTTAAAAGGTGATAAAGGTTCTAAACATAGTCCGAAAGAAAAGAGTTTCTTTGATAAAGTGAAGAAATTTTTTGGATAATTGACTATTATTTCTTGTCAAAACCGACAATTATTTTGTCGGTTTTTTTTATGGCTTATAAATTTTTAGGCATAAAAGTAACTTTGTTTAACTAAATTAACTTCAAATCAATAATATTGATTACTCGTTAACATAAAAGTATGTTATAAGCTCATTATTGACTGAATTCTTCAATATTCATTTATCAATAAGATATGAAAAAAATAAAATTTAAAGACATTGCAAAAATGGCTGGTGTATCGACAACAACCGTTAGTCATATCTTTAATGGTAATGTTGATAGACACAGAATCTCTGACCACACTCGTTTGAAAGTGATTAATATTGCTCGGCAATATCAACATCAACCCAATATACAGCGAGCGATTATTAAAGCTACTCGTACAAAAACAATTGGGGTAATCGTGCCGGATATGTCGAATATTAGTTTCTCGCTGTTTTTACATAAATTAGAGACTATTGCTAGTCAGAAAGGTATTCAATTATTAATTGCTTGCAGTCATTACGATTCTACACAAGAAATTACATCGGCTCAAAATCTACTGCAAAGAAAAGTTGACGGAATTATTACTATCACTTCATTAATAGACGATAACTTTTATAAGCAAATCCAAGAAGAAACGCCAGTGTTATTTTATGACCGTTATATTCATAATAGTAATATACCTTGTGTAACAAGTGAATCTATCCAATCTGTTGCTGATTTAGTAGCTAAAAAAGCTAAGGTGTTAGGTGAGTTTTATTTTTTAGCCGCAGATAGTCAATTATCAACAATCAATGAACGGTTAATTGGTTTTAAGCAAGGTATTCAACAGGCAGGGTTAACTATTAATTCGGATTGGATTTTATGTGAACAATATCAAGAAAATATCGGTTATTATCTTACTGAAAAGCTTGTTGCAACACTTGGTCGTATACCTAAAGCAATATTTACACCCTCTGGCAATTTATTAGAAGGGGTTTTGTTATATTTAAAACAACAACAAGTTAAACGTCAGGACATTTATTTGTGTTCTTATGACTATAACTTATATCATAATTTACTATGCTATGACGTCGATATTATTGCACAAAATTATGATAATATGGTTAAAATCTGTTTCAGAAGTATTCAATCTTTAATTGAGAGAAAACAACTTAAACAGCAATTAACTTATATTAAACCCCGAACGATTTATTATAATCAGCAATAATATAAAACGATTTTTATATCATAGCGTTAGACTTCAAATATGATTAGTGAATTTATCTCAACTATTTTTTATGATCTAAGGTTTGTTTTAATTCACTAAATACCTCTTCAAGTTTATCCTGATCGGTAACAATGTTACATTTTCCATCCTCAGTTTGCGATACGTTGGCTACAGACTCTAAATTTGCAATTTTATCTTTATGAACTAATTTACTGTCTTTCACATCAACTCTTAAACGTGTTGCACAGTGAGTCACGAAATTAATATTTTCAGCACCACCTAAGAGTGAAACAAGTTCAAGTACCATTTTTAAATAACCTTTGGCCATAATGCTAACCCCTTTTTTAAATTGTCTATTTTGCTTTTAAATGATGACATTCATATTAAATCAAATTTCTCATAATGCGAATTTTGTTTCTGTTTACAATATAGGGCATCTCACGATAACCCTATATTGATTTTACAAATATAACTTATCTTATAGCTATCATCTAACGCGGTAATCGTTGTTGTTGTGTTGGAAATACTGGATTGGTATTTTGTGTTGGATTTTGATACCAATAAGCCACTGTCGCGATGTCGTCCTGTCTTTCATATAAGTGAATATCATCGTTGCCAATTTGTTGAAATGTAACTTTGATATCATTATGGAAAGCAATTGGATCAGGTAAATGCCAGCGGTAAAGTCCATGCATAGGTAGCGCATCATCACCAAATCCGTGTACAGGATTTGCATCGCCTGTTTGGAAATAATCACGGGTATGATCGCGATTAGTTTGCCAAGGATAACCGACAAATAAGGTTTGGAAACATTGTGCAGAGGCTCGTCCTTTTTCATCTCGATGGTGAAATGCCCAAGCACCGCCAAAATAGTCTTCCGAACCAGTAGAGTGTTGAGTAGGATAATCTGAATCTCCATCTAAATAAAATTTAAATTCGCCTTCTCCCCACCAATAACGTTCCAATGCGGTCAGTGCAAGATATGTCCCTACATAATACCCATGGCCTTTAATGTTATCTAATATAACATAATCTATGGCAGGGGTTGTAACACGTTGACGTCGCCATTGAGCATGGAAATACAGAGGGTCTATAAATGGTTGTGGCATTAAAGCATAGTTAATTGCAAAGAAGAAATGTTCCAGATCTGCTTCATGTTCATTAGTTATCACAATTTTAGCTGATTTGTTGAATGGCATTCTAAAATAGCTATTAAATCCACCCGTAGGATTAACAACAATTGGTAGTGAGTTTATATCACAACGTGCTCCAAAACCATTGCAGAAGAAATCACCGATAGGCGATTCAACTGATGGAACGGTTTCATCATCCCAATAAATACGAATCACTACATCGCGTAATACAAAACTACCGCGTATTGTTTTATCTGTTAAGGTAAACCACATGTGTCGAATTTCTGCTGGTCCTTTTATATCGGCAATCGTGACACTTTCGCCACTTTTTATACGGATAAAACCACTACCTTTACGGCAAGGACCAAGATGGCTAGCTGCCATGCATGATTGTCCTTTTTCTCCAGTTCTATTTTCTGGTGATATAGTTCGAGTTTGTTCATGATGAAATTTGGTGACCGAATTAAGTAAATTCATTGTTGTACCTCATATTTAAATTTTGAATATTGTAAATTTAGTAATGTATTAACGGGTTGAATACAAAGCTATTCGTCAGTATCTTTTATGCGATTTTGAAGTCGCAGCATGCTTTTCTTTTCACTATTTAAAAAGATGATTGCAAAAACCATGAATAGTACGACAATTAGTCCTAAGCCTTTAAATGTTTCAGCGGGTCCATTAGCATCGTAAAAATCTCCTGCTAATGTTGAGAATAAAATCACACCAACTGAACCTGCGACCTGATAACCGACTAAGAAAACAGTGGCTGATAAACGTTTGTCAAAGTTGATAGCAATATATTTAAAGACCGCGACTAAAACAGTAGTAATCTCAAGACAATGCATTAATTTAATAATTGAAATAAAAACAATGGACTCAGCATAACCCGTCATCAATATTCGAGCTGCCGATACGCAGGCGGCAAAGATAAGCGCATTTTTAGCACCAACTTTATTAACGATAAATGGCACGGTAAACATTACAGCCGCTTCAAGAAATACTTGCAATGAATTTAACATACCATATATTTCATAACCTGCCCCTTCCGTACCAAATAAATTTGTAAAATAGACCGGGAAAAGCTGTTGATCATAGATGTTATATAAACTATAAGTTCCAAGAACATAAACCACAAAAATCCAAAAGTCTTTTAACCCAAATACCGTAACAATTTCGCTCATTTTTAGTGGTTCATTAACTTTTATCATCGATAGATTAGCCTTATTGAAATCGGGCTTATAAAAAATATTTAAGATGATAAAAAATATCCCTACGACTGATGCAGCCCAGAAGTTAAGATGAGGATTTTTTGAAATTAGGATACCCGCAACAAAAGTACCAATTGCGTATGCGATACAACCCCAAGTTCTTGCTTGTCCGAATTCAAAACCAAATGCTCGACTAATCTTCTCACAATAGGAATCGATTAATCCCATGCCGGCTATCCAACCCAGACCTAAATAAATACTGCCCGAGATAACACCAAGATAAAAGTGAGATTGAAGTAGAGGCTCATAAACATATATCAGAAATGGTGCAGCACCTGTAATGATCAAACTTTGAAACCAAACTAAGTGCTTGCGTAACACTAATTTATCTTGAGTTACGCCATAAAAGAACATAATTATTAAAGCAATAAAATAATTGAAAGAGTAGACAATACCGGTTTGTTTTGCTGTTAAACCAATTTTTTCGCTTAGCCAAATTGCGTAAAAGGAAAAGACTAAACTTCCTGCCGCATAATAGACCATACTGTACGAAGATGAAAACCAATAGTTGGTATTTTTATAGAATGCAGTACTCATTTTTATGCTCCATCAAAGGAATGTAAATTTAGGCTAATTAGCTAAATTTTTAGCTTGAAACCTAAACTTTCATAAATGAGAGGATGATCACGTAAATTTTTAAATTAGAACTGTCCATTTTGTAAAAATGGATGCCCAGATTTTTGAAAAATAATGATTTAATGTTAGTGATGATGGGAACAATGATAGTATTGAGATCATAATACGATGTTGATGTTGATGAGATACTCGAATTTTTGATACAAAAAAACCGCTAAATAAGCGGTTTCTTTATTGATTGGTCGGCGAGAGAGGATTCGAACCTCCGACCCACTGGTCCCAAACCAGTTGCGCTACCAAGCTGCGCTACTCGCCGTCTGAATAAATGGGGTGGCTAATGGGACTCGAACCCACGACAACTGGAATCACAATCCAGGGCTCTACCAACTGAGCTATAGCCACCATATAAAACAGGACGCAATATTACGCATTTATCACTATTTTGTCTAGTATATTTTCGATTATATTAGGTTTATTTGCTCATAATATCAGCATATGCACCATTATATAGCTAATCTAACAACTAATCATCACATCTTCAAACTATATTAGATGATAAAATATCCAAATATGCTTCTACTACTATAAAATGGTGACCTATTAAAAGAAAATTTTTATGAATTTAATCTTTTTAAGAGATTAATGTACGAATAATTTAATTAAAAATTGTTTAATATCAATGGCTTAATATTTATACTTGTTTCTATCTCATTTACTCGCCATAATAGCACCCAACAGTTAATCAGTTCTAAACGATAAATCAACTGGTATTTATCATAAATTTTATTTATATTGAACAAAATACATTATAATTTAGGGGTACATAAACATGCATAAGCAAGATGTCACTATCACTGCACCAAATGGCCTGCATACAAGGCCGGCCGCTCAATTTGTTAAAGAAGCAAAAGCCTTCAATTCAGAGATAACAGTGACTGCAAATGGCAAAACTGCAAGTGCAAAAAGTTTATTTAAATTACAAACCTTAGGATTAACAGAAGGAACTGTAATTACTATTTTGGCTGATGGTGAAGACGAGAAAGAAGCGGTCGATCATCTAGTGAAGCTTATACCAGAGCTTGAATAAACCCCCTCCCGAATTTAAAAATGTTAAATTTCTATAATATCATCATATAAGGATCAAATATTATGGTTTCAGGTATACTTGTGTCTCCGGGCATAGCCTTCGCCAAGGCTTTATTATTAAAAGAAGATGAAATTGTTGTTAACACAAGACCAATTGCTGATAGCAAAGTTAATGATGAAATCGAACGCTTTAAAAGTGCTCGAGAAAAGTCAACCCAACAGTTAAATTCTATAATGGAACGTGCTAAACAAACGTTGGGTGAAGATAAAGCAGCAATCTTTGAAGGTCATATCATGTTATTGGAAGATGAAGACCTTGAAGCTGAAGTAATCAATCGTATTAAAACCAAACACGTCTCTGCTGATTCAGCTGTACATACTGTATTTGATGCGCAAGCTAAAGAATTAGAAGGTTTAGATGATGAGTATTTAAAAGAACGTGCAGCTGATATTCGCGATATTGGTAAACGTTTACTTAAAAATATACTAGGTATGGAAATTGTTGATCTTAGTGCGATCAATGAGCCTTGTATCTTAGTTGCGACTGATTTAACTCCTTCTGAAACAGCACAATTAAATTTAGAAAAGGTACTTGGATTTATCACTGATATCGGTGGTCGTACTTCTCACACCTCAATCATGGCGCGTTCACTTGAAATCCCAGCGATTGTGGGTACTTCTAATGCGACAAAAGAGATAAAACATGGTGATTATCTTGTTCTTGATGCGATTAATAATCAAATCTACATTAATCCAAATGATAAAACCATTGAGAAATTGAAATTAGTCCAAAAACAATTTGTTGCTGATAAAGAAGAATTAGCAAAATTAAAAGATTTACCGGCTATTACCTTGGATGGTCACCAAGTTGAGGTCTGTGCCAATATTGGTACTGTACGTGATATTGCTGGTGCAGAGCGCAATGGTTATGAAGGTGTAGGTCTTTATCGTACTGAATTCCTTTTTATGGATCGTGATGCTTATCCGAATGAAGAAGAGCAATTTAAAGCCTATAAAGAAGTTGCAGAAACAACGAATGGTTTAGCGGTTATTGTTCGTACTATGGATATTGGTGGTGATAAAGATGTGCCATATATGCACCTGCCAAAAGAAGAAAACCCATTCTTAGGTTGGCGAGCTATCCGTATCTGTATGGATAAAAAAGAAATTCTACATGCCCAGTTACGTGCTATTTTACGTGCTTCCGCCTTTGGTAAACTTCGAATTATGTTCCCAATGATTATTTCTGTGGAAGAAGTGCGTATCTTAAAATCAGAATTAAATGTGCTGAAAGAGCAGTTAAGATCTGAAGGCAAAAAATTCGATGAAAAAATTGAAGTGGGTGTTATGATAGAAACACCGGCTGCTGCAATTATTGCGCGTCATTTAGCAAAAGAAGTTGATTTCTTTAGTATTGGCACAAATGATCTGACACAATATACTTTAGCTGTTGATCGTGGAAATGAGTTGATTTCTCATCTTTATAATCCACTTTCACCATCAGTATTAAATCTGATCAAAAATATAATTGATGCTTCACATGCAGAAGGTAAATGGACTGGAATGTGTGGTGAGTTAGGTGGTGATGAACGAGCTACCGTATTACTTCTTGGTATGGGATTAGATGAATTTAGTATGGGTTCAATTTCCATTCCAAAAATTAAGAAAATTATTCGTAATACTAATTACAGCGAAGCGAAAAAACTTGCTGATGCAGTGTTAGAGAAAGCAACTGCAAAAGAAGTTAGTGAATTACTTGAAAAATTTGCTGCTGAAAAACAAGTTTGTTAGGAGAATGCCATGGGTTTTTTCGATAAATTAAAACAGTTTGTATCCGACGATGATCAAAATTTTATAGAGATTCTAGCGCCACTTTCAGGTGAAATTGTTAAAATTGAAGATGTACCTGATGTTGTATTTGCAGAGAAAATTGTTGGTGATGGTGTGGCAATCAAACCAAATGGCAACAAAATTGTTGCACCTTTGTCTGGTAAGATTGTGAAGATTTTCGAAACTAACCATGCTTTCGCTATAGAATCTGATGAGGGTATTGAACTTTTTGTTCATTTCGGTATTGATACAGTTGAATTAAAAGGTGAAGGATTTACCCGTATTGCAGAAGAAGGACAGCAAGTTAAAGCGGGTGAAACTGTGATTGAATTTGATTTGCCATTTTTAGCAAATAAAGCGAAATCAGTGTTAACCCCAGTCGTTATTTCTAATATGGATAGCATTCATGAATTGGTGAAATTATCTGGAGTTGTTGAAGAAGGTAAAACACCGATTATGAAAGTAAAGAAATAACTTTTATAAATAAAAAAACCGCCAATAGGCGGTTTTTTTAATTAACATTATTATCGCCAAGATTTATAACGATTAATTAAATTATTAGTAGAACTATCATGCGAAGTAATTTTATCGTCATTATTTAATTCTGGCAGTATACGTCCCGCTAGTTGTTTTCCAAGCTCAACGCCCCATTGATCGAAGCTGAAAATATTCCAGATAATACCTTGAGTGAAGATTTTATGTTCATAAATAGCAATCAATGCACCTAATGAATAAGGGGTAATCTCTTTTAATAAGATAGAGTTTGTTGGTCGATTTCCTTCAAACACTTTAAAAGGTACTATTGATTTCACATCCTCAGCATTTTTGCCCGCATCCAAGAATTCTTGTTCAACGATTGCTTGAGTTTTCCCGAAAGCTAAAGCCTCAGTTTGAGCAAAGAAGTTAGATAATAATTTCTGATGATGATCAGCCAATGGATTGTGACTAATGGCAGGTGCAATGAAATCACATGGGATTAGTTTTGTACCTTGGTGAATTAATTGATAAAATGCATGCTGTCCATTCGTACCTGGCTCACCCCAAATAATAGGGCCTGTAGTATAAGTAACTTTATTACCATTACGATCAACATATTTACCATTAGATTCCATATTACCTTGTTGAAAATATGCAGCAAAACGATGCATGTATTGATCATATGGTAGGATAGCTTCAGTTTCAGCGCCAAAGAAATTGTTATACCACAGATTGATTAAAGCCAAAATGACGGGAATATTTTCCTCTGGTTTAGCTTGCGAAAAATGGTTATCAATGTCATGAGCACCTGCTAATAATTGTTTAAAATTATCAAAACCAATTGATAATACAATGGATAAACCAATAGCTGACCAGAGTGAATAACGTCCTCCAACCCAATCCCAGAATTCAAACATATTATTTGTATCAATTCCAAATTTTTCTACTTCTTTGGTATTGGTTGATAACGCTACAAAGTGCTTAGCAACGGCTTTTTCATCTTTAGCTGATTGTAATAACCATTCGCGAGCACTTTGAGCATTAGTCATGGTTTCTTGAGTTGTGAAGGTTTTTGAAGCAATTAAAAATAATGTTGTTTCTGGATTAACTTTTTTTAACGTTTCAACTATTTGAGTACCATCAATGTTTGATACAAAATGCATATTTAAATGGTTTTTATAAGGTCGTAATGCCTCTGTAACCATATAAGGACCTAGGTCAGAACCCCCTATACCAATATTCACTACATCCGTAATAGCTTTTCCGGTGTATCCCTTCCACTCACCACTTATAATCTTGTTACTAAAAGATTCCATTTTAGCTAATACAGCATTAACATCATCCATTACATTTTTACCGTCAACATAGATCGGCGTATTGGATAAGTTACGCAATGCAACGTGCAAAACTGCACGATTCTCAGTAAGATTAATTTTCTCACCACTAAACATGGCGTTAATAGCCTCACTTAAACCGCTCTGTTTTGCTAGCTTTTGTAGTTTTACTAATGTCTCTTCAGTAATACGATTTTTAGAATAATCGACAAAGATTTGATCATTAAATGTAAGTGTAAATTTACTGGCACGATCGTTATCTTCAGCAAATAATGATTGAATAGTACGATCTTTCATTTGCTCAAAATGTGATTTTAATTCTTGCCAAGCATCAGTTTTAGTTGGATCAACATTGTTTAACATGGTACTTAAACTCCATTTATTATTAAGATTCATTCATAATATAACGCTTTAATAAAGAATCAATAAAAGAATCAATAACAGCTTAACAATTTTCGATTGCCTTATTTTGGTTATAGGATTTTTGCGTATGATAATAAACCGTAACAACAATAGCTGCGATAACCGTCAAAAAGATTATATATGCACCATAAGTTGCTAACATATCAATCAGTGATCGTCCTCGCATGGCAAAATCTCGGAAGAAACGAAATAACCATACTAGAGGAAAACAGTGGCTAGCATAATATGCCCATGCGGGTAAAATTCCTACCGCCATTGTTGATCCGCCCATGATAAATCCAGGAGGGACTAAAAATATCATACGGCTAGCCCCTTGTCCCGGATCTTTGGTATTCCAAGAAAGCAATAAACCTAACCATCCAAAAGCTAATCCGGTCATAAAGATACTTGGTAAGAAAGCAAAATAATTACCATCAAAACGAAGTTGTCCAAACACCACTAATATTGCACTTATAAGCGTTAAACCGGTAGTGTAGAATAAAGCATAAGGGGTCGTTCTTGCCATTAATGCTAATGGACCTCTTTCCATCACAGTATTCCACATTCCTGTTGCTTTAAGGCGCCCAACTATCATTAATGATGTTAATCCGTAAGTTAATGAAGAAAAGAAATAAACAAAATAGACAATAGTCGAGATAGTTGATGAGCTCGCTGGATTAAACATATTGCGGGATTTAATTTGCATTGGCGAAAGCGTTGCTTCGGTACCATCTCTCCCTAATCCTAAAGCTGAAATGCGATTAACGCTGATTTCAGCGCCTAATTCTGGAATATATTCGTTTAGACTTGGTAGTACTTTAGAGTTTTGAGCATCATTAGTATCGTCTACAAAATAACCTAAATTAACAGTTTGTTCTCCTTTTTTTATATTTTTTTCTAAGCCTTTCGGAATATATAAAACGCCAAGATTACGATCGTGAGAAACGAGTGTTATTGGATTGACTGGCGAACGAATAACTTCACTGACTTGAATATACGGTGAAGTGTTAATTTTAGTAATGAGTTCAGTCGAGTATTTCGAGCCGTCAAGATCGATGACGGCAATTTTACCTTCAAATACAGAACCGTGACTAAGTACTAATGAGAATATCAAAGCAACAACCATTGCCAAGCCAATGGCTACCTTAAAATAAGGTATAAAATGGCCTGACAACATAGCATCGATTTCTTCTAAAATAGATTTAATGATGTTTTGCATCATTGACCTCAATTGTCATACCTGTTAAAAGATTCGGGATATCGTCAACATAGATTCTAACTTGATAAGAAGTGAGATCTGCTTGACCTCTTTCACGTGTCATACGTAAATCAGCAAACGAAGGAGCTGCAGTGGCAAAGCGTATTTTACCGCTAACTTCTTTATCTAATGCAATCACATTAGCTGTAACAGTTGTACCCGGTTGATAATCATTTACCATTGTTTCATTTACATAGATATCAACATACTTACGATTTGTTTCTAAGAGCACTGCTGGCGCACCCGTTGGGACTAATTCGCCATCTTCGTACATAATTTTTAATACTTTTCCATCTTCAGGTGCAACTAAAGTTAATCGTTGATAATTTACCTCTAACTGTTCTAATTCAGCTTGTGATTGACTTAGTTGAGCACGTAATTGAGCCAACTGATTATGTCTATTTTTTATCGTATGCCGAGCATTAATAATGGATTGTAATGTCATGCCTGTGGCATCTTTTGTTTTGGAAAACTGTTGTAATTGTTCAGTAGATGCACCAACTGTTAATGTTGATAATTGACTTTGCAGTTGTACCGTGGTCATTTTGGCCGCTATATATGTATTTCGAGTATTATCTAATTGTGATTGTGAAACGCCACCAGCTTTACGTAATTGAATATGCCGTTGATACTCAGTGTTGGCAAAATCGAGGGCTGATTTTGCTGCATCAAGACTAGCCTGCACAGCTTCAATATTTCGCCAAGTCGCAACTTCAGATAAATTCGTTTCATTTTCGGCAATGGTAATGGCTGATTCTTCTTGACGAACAGAGGCTTCTTGACCTGCAATTACTGCTTTTAATCGCTCAATTGCTAATCGGGTATCAGTATCTTCTAATACCATTAATACATCACCTTTTTTAACTTGTTGTGATTCTTGAACTGCGCGGGTTAATACTTTACCACCGACATTTTGAAATGCGACATTGATTTCATCAGCGGTTAGTACACCTGATTTAATGCTTTTAGCAACAGTAACAGCATCATTTCTTGAACCGAAAAAGATTAAGGTTGAACCAAAGGTAAGTAATATTAAAAAGATAATTGGGATTTTAACGTTCTTGTTCATAATAAATACTATTTTCCATTTATTTAGTCGACTAACTAATTAATTAAAAAAACTAATAAAGTAACTTATTGTTAATTTATTTTCGTAATAATTTACGTAACATTGATATTAAAGATTCTCGTTCCTCAGCATTGAGTACATCTGCAAACGCTTGCACTGCTTCAATATGCTGTGGTAAAGCTTTTTGAATAAGTCTTACACCGGCTTCACTTAGCGTAATTAATCTTGAACGACCATCATTTCCACTTTTTGACATGCAAATAAGGGGTTCGGGAGCGGCTAACATTCTTTTTACCATAACTGATATTGTGGCCGAAGTTACCCCCACTTTTTGAGCTAATTCGCTAGTGCAGGTTTTTCCTTCCGAATATAACCACATTAACAAAGCAAACTTACCTTCCGATACATCATAATCTTTTGCCAATTGGGTATAGATATTGGCACGTATAAGATCAGCTGTCGTAATTAAATTTAAAACTAAATCTGCTCCTGATACATCGATGGCATGATGACTTGATTTGTGTACTCGAGCGAGAGCTTCACGAGAAGGTAGCGTTCTAGAATTGTAACTCATACATCATAACTCGTTTATTTAGTCGGCTAATTATATCAGCGAAATGGAAAATTGCAATGTGAACATTAATAAAAGAAAAATTGTTTTATTTATACAAAACAAATAGTTATATAAAAATGGCTGATTTTTTTAGTTGCGATTTTTTACCCATAAAACAATGTTATTAAAATAATTTCTATCCTATTAAGTTCAATTTTTCACATAACAAGTTTGGGATTTAGTCGATAGTTTTATTTATACCTCTTTAGTAGTAACTCTTATGGGTAATTATAATCTGCGTGAGGTTTCATACAATGTTCATTAAAGATAAATCAATTATTGAAAATTTAAATTAACATTGGAGTTTTGTATGAATAAAACCAGTCTCGTTATCATTGGTAATGGGATGGTTGGGCATCGTTTTGTTGAAGAAATAATCGACAAAAATTTGTCCGATCAATTTGAAATTACTATTTTCTGTGAGGAACCTCGCTTAGCTTATGACCGAGTTCATCTTTCCTCTTACTTTAGCGATAATAACGCTCAAGCCTTATCTTTAGTTAGTGAAGGATTATATCAAACTAACTATATTACGGTATTCATGGGTGAAAGAGCAGTATCGATTAATCGACAAACAAAAGAGGTATGTTCTCAAACAGGTAGGGTTGTATCGTATGATAAATTGATTATTGCAACAGGTTCCTACCCGTGGGTACCGCCGATTAAGGGCGCTCAGGGTAAGAATTGTTTTGTTTATCGAACTATTGAAGATCTTGATGCAATCAGAGCGTGCGCTAGTCAAAGCCGAAAAGGTGCCGTAGTTGGTGGTGGATTATTAGGACTTGAAGCTGCTGGCGCTGTTAAAAATTTAGGTATGGAAACGCATGTTATTGAATTTGCACCAGTACTGATGGCAGAACAACTTGATGCATTAGGTGGTGAACAGTTACGCCGTAAAATTGAAGATATGGGCGTTAATGTACATATAAGTAAAAATACCCTCGAAATTATGGATACATTAGACGGTAAGGTAATGCAATTTGCTGATGGGAGTTCATTAGACGTTGATTTTATCGTGTTTTCGACAGGTATTAGACCTAATGATAAATTAGCTCGTGATTGTGAGCTTGCGATAGCAGACAGGGGTGGGATTATCATTAATAATTATTGTCAAACTTCTGATCCCAATATTTATGCGATCGGTGAATGTGCTTCATGGCAAGGACGTGTATTTGGGTTAGTTGCTCCCGGTTATAAAATGGCGCAAGTGGTACTCGGGCATTTAATGGGAGAAAATATCCAATTTTCAGGCGCTGATATGAGCGCAAAATTAAAATTACTTGGAGTTGATGTTGGTAGTATTGGTGATGCAAAGGGCAAAACGACCAATTGCCAAAGTTATATTTATTTAGATGAAACAATTCCCATTTATAAGAAACTCGTTGTTTCGGCTGATAATAAACAGCTTTTAGGCGCAGTATTGGTTGGAGACACATCAGATTATGGTAGTTTATTGCAATTGATGTTAAATAATATGCCATTACCTGAACACCCCGATACGCTAATTTTACCAACCTATGTTGGAGAAAAACCTGCTTTAGGGGCGGATGCTTTGCCTGATTCTGCCCAAATTTGTTCTTGTTTTGATATTTCAAAAGCAAGAATAGTTGAGGCCATTCATGCTGGTTGTCATACGGTAGCAGCGATTAAAGCTGAAACAAAGGCCGGAACGGGTTGTGGGGGGTGTCTACCATTAGTTACACAAATTCTTAATTCAGAGTTAGCTAAGCAAGGTATTGAGGTCAGCCATGCACTTTGTAAACATTTCAACTATTCTCGTCAAGAGCTTTTCCATTTAGTTCGTATTGAAGGGTTAACTTCATTTGAACAAGTTATCAAAAAGCACGGTAACGGTTACGGTTGTGAAATATGTAAACCAACTATTGGTTCAATACTTGCTTCTTGTTGGAATAGTTACATTCTCAAGCCAGACTTAGTTCCATTGCAAGATAGTAATGATATTTTTTTAGGAAATATCCAAAAGAATGGGACTTATTCCATTATTCCACGTAGTGCAGGCGGTGAAATTACGCCAGAAGGTCTAATCGCGATAGGGAAAATTGCTCAAAAATATCATTTATACTCAAAAATTACCGGTTCACAACGCATTGGTTTATTTGGTGCTCAGAAGGATGATCTACCAGTAATTTGGCAAGAATTAATCAATGCCGGTTTTGAAAGTGGTCATGCCTATGCAAAAGCCCTACGAATGGCAAAAACTTGTGTTGGAAGTACATGGTGTCGTTTTGGCGTAGGTGATAGTGTTGGCTTGGGTGTTGAATTAGAAAATCGTTATAAAGGCATTCGTGCTCCACATAAATTCAAACTAGGTGTATCGGGTTGTACACGAGAATGTGCAGAAGCTCAAGGTAAAGATATTGGTGTTATCGCAACAGAGAAAGGCTGGAATCTCTATGTCTGTGGTAATGGGGGTATGAAACCACGCCATGCAGATCTTTTAGCTGCCGATTTGGATAAAGAAACACTTATTCGCTATCTTGATCGTTTTATCATGTTTTACATTCGCACGGCCGATAAATTACAACGCACGTCCGTTTGGTTAGAGAATCTTGAAGGTGGAATCAATTATTTACGCAGTGTGATCATTGAGGATAAATTAGGCGTTAATGCTGAACTTGAGAATGAAATGGCTCGAATCCGTAAATTAGTGGTCTGTGAATGGAAGGAAACAGTGACACAACCAGATAAACAAAATCGATTTGCTCATTTTATTAACAGCCAACAGCGAGATGATAATGTCGTATTTGTACCTGAACGAGAGCAGCATCGACCAGCTACTTTTGAAGAACGTAAAGCCATATTAGGAGAATAATCATGAGTCAGTGGATCACAATTTGTAAACTAGATGATATTTTACCAGAAACAGGTGTATGTGCTTTAGTTGGTCAAGAACATGTTGCTATTTTCCGTCCTTATGACAATCAAGAGCTTTTTGCCATAAGTAATATTGACCCTTTTGCTCATGCTAGTGTGCTATCACGTGGCATTATTGCTGAACATGAAAATGATTTATGGGTGGCAAGTCCACTTAAAAAACAGCGTTTTCGATTAAGAGATGGTTATTGCTTAGAAGATGAGCATTATTCAGTTAAGCATTATGATGTCAAAGTGACAGAAGACGGATTTGTTCAAGTAAAATCACCTAATTAAATAAAAAGGAAAAAGATAATGTATAGGGAAACCATTAATAAATGTGCTGCAAATGCAGCGCGTATTGTGTCTTTAGCCAAAAATAACCCTTTTGGGTTTTGGCTTAGTTCGGCTATGGCTGGTGCTTATGTAGGGTTGGGAATTATTTTGATTTTCACATTAGGTAATTTGCTTGAACCATCAATTAGACCTTTAGTTATGGGGGCGACATTTGGAATCGCCTTAACTTTGGTTGTTATAGCTGGCTCAGAACTGTTTACAGGACACACAATGTTTTTAACATTTGGTGTTCAAGCTAAAAAGATTACACATGCTCAAATGTGGTGTGTACTACCGCAAACATGGTTAGGCAACTTATTAGGCTCAATTTTTGTTGCAGCATTATTCTATTGGGCATCTTTTCCTCTTTTATCAACTGACAGTAGCCTTGTACATACCGCTGCATTAGCAAAAACTTCAACTCCAGCAACGGCATTGTTTTTTCGTGGAGTTTTATGTAACTGGCTAGTTTGCTTAGCAATTTGGATGGCTAATCGTGTTGAAGGTTCAGCTAAATTTATTGCCATATGGTGGTGTTTATTAGCTTTTATTGCTTGTGGTTATGAGCATAGCGTTGCCAATATGACGCTATTTTCTCTTTCATGGTTCGGTAATCACAGTGAGGCTTATACCTTAGGAGGGATTGGTCATAATCTATTATGGGTGTCTTTGGGTAATTTAATTTCAGGAGCGTTATTTATGGGGTTAGGGTATTGGTACTCAACGCCTAAAGCAGAACGCGCTTAATTTCTCAAAACCAGATGGATTTTTGAACCATTAAATAATTTTATTTGATACGGTTAATTTAAACAATTAACCGATTATACTATCTGTAAAATCTGATAACACATTATATTATATTAAAATAAATTAGAGATATTATGGATTATTTCCCATTATTTTGTAAATTAGAAAATCGTGACTGTTTGTTAGTTGGTGGTGGTGAGATAGCAGAGCGCAAAGCGAGGTTATTACTTGAAGCAGGTGCAAAAATAACAGTGAATGCACCAGTATTTAATGAGCAATTTATTTGTTGGGCTAAACAAAATCAATTAATCTTAGAACAAAGTACGTTTAATGCACAATTGCTCGATGAAAAATGGTTAGTCATTGCAGCGACAGACTGTCAACAAACCAATCAACAAGTCAGTTCTGAAGCTGAAAAACGTCGTATTTTTTGTAACGTGGTGGATTCACCAAAAGATGCCAGTTTTATTATGCCTTCCATTATTGATCGTTCACCAATTATGGTAGCGGTTTCTTCCGAAGGGCATGCGCCGGTTTTAGCTCGTTTATTGCGTGAAAAGTTAGAGGCAATTCTACCGCAACACTTAGGTAAATTGGCTAATTATGCTGGTTATTTACGTAATAAAGTGAAGCAGAAATATCAAACATTAATTGAACGTCGTCGTTTCTGGGAAAAACTGTTTACTCATGATCGTTTGGCTCAAGCTTTAGCTAATAATGATTCTGAACAAGTTGATTTATTAACAAGTGAACTTTTTGATAATTCATTGGAACATCGTGGTGAAGTTGTTTTAGTTGGGGCAGGTCCCGGCGATCCAAGTTTATTAACTTTAAAAGGATTACAGCAGATTCAGCAAGCCGATATTATTGTTTATGATCGTTTAGTTTCTGATGAAATCATGAATTTAACGCGACGTGATGCGCAACGCGTTTTTGTTGGTAAACGCGCCGGATTTCACTGTGTACCACAGGAGCAAATTAATCAGATCCTATTAGAGCAAGCTAAAAAAGGATTGCGAGTAGTACGTCTTAAAGGCGGTGATCCATTTATTTTTGGGCGAGGTGGAGAGGAGTTGGAAACCTTATTTAATGCAGATATTCCTTTTTCTGTTGTACCAGGAATTACGGCTGCTTCGGGTTGTTCCGCTTATAGTGGTATTCCTTTAACACATCGAGATTATGCACACAGTGTACGGTTAATTACCGCACATTTGAAAGATGGGACACATCTTGATTGGCAAAGTTTAGCAGCGGAAAAACAGACTTTAGTTTTTTATATGGGGTTATCACAAGCTGAAAATATTCAAAAACAATTGATTCGGTATGGTATGAATGCTTGTACACCTGTTGCAATTGTTGAAGAAGGTACGATGACGAAACAAAAAGTAATAACTGGTTTATTAGATAACCTATCGGAAATTGCTTTGCAGGCTTGTAGTCCTAGTCTAATTATTGTTGGTCCGGTTGTAGCTTTACGTGATAAACTAAATTGGTTTTCTGGTCATTAAGTCAATAAACGATCTTAAGGCTATTATTATTTATTTTAGCCTTATTTTTAGCCTTACAGTTTATTTTGTAAGTACCATACCGTCATTTCCATGCGTGATTTGAAGTTGAGTTTTTTGAAGATACTTTTTACATGGACTTTAACAGTACTTTCAACAATATCTAGCTCTTTAGCGATGAGTTTATTTGATAATCCTTGAACCAGTAAGTTAAATATTTCATGTTCTCTTGGTGTGAGTAAGTTAACATCATGGGATTGTTTTATTGTTGATTCATCACCGTAGCGCATATAATCCAACATAATGTATGTGATGCTCTCATCCATTATGATTTTACCCTCGGCAATGCTATGTAATGCTTTGAGTAGATTTTCAGGTTCCATATCTTTGAGTAAATAACCGTCAGCACCATTCTTTAGTGCAGTAATAATATCTTCTTTAGTATTAGATACAGTAAAAATAATAATGCGACTAGAAACGTTATTTCTACGTAAATAACGTAATATCTCTAATCCATTCATATCATTCATATTGATATCAAGCAAGATAATATCGGGTTCTAACGTTACAGCAAGTTGGATACCTTCCGTTCCCGAGCCAGTTTCCGCAATTACTAGAAAATGACTATCAGTGCCAATGAGTTGCTTTACACCATTACGTAGCATAGGATGATCGTCGATAAGTAAAATTGTATTTTTTATTTGTTCCATTTATGGCACTTCAATTGTTTTAATAGGAATAGGATTTGTTATTTTAAAGGTGATTAAAATGGTTGTTCCTTTATTTGGCTTGCTGTCGATTTTAAAATTTCCATTTAACAAGTCAACGCGATCTTTCATAATAATAAGCCCATAGTGATTATCTTGATTAATTGTAGAAGGTAAACCTATACCATTATCATGAATAGTAATTCTAATAATCTGATCATGCATAAGATTGACATCAAGTGAAACATAACTGGCTTTTGCATGTTTATAAATATTATTTAACGCTTCACGGATAATCTGTAATAAATTAATAGCATATTTGCTATTAATTACATTTAATGGTAGCTGATAGTTAAATGCAATGTTGATTTGTAATTTTTTATTAAATTCATCCACTAGTTCAGTAAGATTAGCATAAAACCCTGTTTGATTTAGACGTAATTGGAATGATGTAATTAATTCCCTTAATTGTGAATAGGTCATATTGATTTCTTTACGCATGGTATTAAGTAAATTAATACTTTCTGAAGAAGTTAAATCAGATTGCATTTGTAAACAGCTAAGATGTATCTTTATACACGAAAGAGATTGCGCAATGGAATCATGTAATTCTCTTGCCATAGCCGTTCTCTCTTTCATTAATAAATAGTGTTTTTGTTGTTCTATTTGCCGGTCTAGCATAATTGCCATGGTCATTTGTTCCATCAAGCCAGAAATCAGTTGTTCTTGCTCTTCTGTTAATGAAACATTGGCAGGCTGCATGGCAAAAATCATACCGTATTTTTGTTGACTATCTTGCAAGTACCAGTACCTTTGGATACCTTTAGATTCATTAGATTTAGAAGGCATTAAACATGCACTACATTGAGGATCCTGACAATTAGGTAGTTTTTGTCGATTATCAGGCTTAATTTGTTGATAATGATCGGGATCATCTGACTCATAAAAACGTATCTGAAATTGATGCAATGGGACTAATTTTTCAAGGTCATGTAAAATAATCAGAAACCGTTCGCATAACGGGGATGACGTATGTAAATGTTTTATCGCTTGATATTGAAAGAAAACGACGCGATTTTTCTGTTGTAATTCTGCCGTTTTTTCTGTTACCTTTTCTTCAAGTAAAGCATACTGAGATTCAATTTGTTCAGACATATTATTTAATGCCAACCCTAACAGATCAAATTCATTTGTTTTATGCCTGATTTTAAAACGTTGACTAAAATCATGCCGTGAAATAGCATCGGCCATGATCATTAATTTATTCCATGGCGCTAGCAAATAACGGCGTAAATAATAAATTTGGCTTATCAAAACAATAAGAATAATAACTATAAATAGCATTTGTAATTGGGTTATATAGCTCAATTGTTTTTCGGTCTTATTGTTAAGTTTACTAACGACCAGATCGATTTGATTAACATAAAGTTCAATATCTTTACGAATGGGCTCAATTTCTTTTGCTTGTTTTAATTTAGGAAGTATATGGGTAAACCAGTCGTTTTTCAGCTGATCAAATTCTTCAGTTAATTGGTAACGGTCAAGAATATCAACATATTCTTGGGAAGTAGGAAAATGGTGAAATAGATTTAATTGGTGATACTCTTGTTGTTTAAATGGAATCATAGATAATAATTGGTAGCTTTTCATTCTTAATAAACCTAATTGATTAATCATATAGGCACTACCTTTGGTATCATTGGCAAAACGGCTAGATAATAATAAAGCGACCAATGCGATTGAGGCTAAAAAAAATACCAATAATGTTAAACGATTGATAATCGATACACTAAATTTGATTTTCCTTTTTAACATGACAGTTTTATTGTTATTTTATAATTATTGGTTATTTATTTTTAATAATATTATAACGTTAAAAATGAAACTACCGATCTTTTTTTGTCACTTTTTGTGATCTTTTAGAAAACACTACTTGCATACAAAATAAAATTTGCGTAAAATTCACGCCCTATAAGATTAATCTATGCAGACCGTAAATAATTTAAATGATGTTGTCTGCTTTTTATTGCGGAGTTAGATATGTACGCAGTTTTCCAAAGTGGTGGTAAACAACACCGAGTCAGCGAAGGGCAAGTTATTCGCTTGGAAAAATTAGAAGTCGAAACCGGTTCAGAAGTCGTTTTTGACAAAGTTTTAATGGTAGCAAATGGTGAAGACATCAAAGTTGGTGCTCCGTTTGTTGAAGGTGCAACAATTAAAGCAGAAATTGTTGAACACGGTCGTGGTGACAAGATTAAGATTGTTAAATTCCGTCGCCGTAAGCATTACCGTAAACAACAAGGTCATCGTCAGTGGTTTACTGATGTTAAGATCACTGCAATAGCTTAATAGGAGTAATTAATAATGGCTCATAAGAAGGCTGGTGGTTCATCACGTAACGGACGTGATTCCCAGAGTAAACGTTTAGGTGTTAAGCGTTACGGTAGTCAGGAAGTTTTAGCGGGTAATATTTTAGTTCGTCAACGTGGTACCCAATTCCACCCAGGTACAAATGTTGGTTGTGGACGTGATCATACTTTATTTGCACTTATTGATGGACAAGTGAAGTTCGAAGTTAAAGGTCCTAAAAATCGCCGTTATGTTAGCGTAATTGCAAATAGCTAATTAAAGCGAATCTGATTAAAAGAAAGCCTCACATTATTGTGGGGCTTTTTTGTATTTTTAGTATTAAATCAATCTGATATCAGAAATATGATGTAAACTATTATATAATTATTATTTACCCGCGTAATTATGATGAAGCAACAAAACGTTAAAGTTGGTTTTTTACTTGCTATGTTAACCGCTATTTTATGGGGTGCGGTACCTATTGCTATGAAATATGCTATGGTTTCAATTGATCCTTATACGGTGGTATGGTATCGATTTGTGATTTCTGCAATAGTAATAACTGGTTGGCTAGCTTATAAAAAACAATTTCCTAATTTTCGCGTTTTTAAAAAACGACGCCGTTTTATCATGTTGATGATTACAGGATTTGCTTTAATTACTAATTTTGTACTGTTTGCTTCGGGTGTAAAGTACTTGACGCCAACTACTTCTCAAGTGGTTGCCCAATTAGGTATTGTGATTTTTATGATTTCAAGTGCGATTGTATTTAAAGAACATTTAAGACCTTCGCAGTTAATTGGTATAGCTATACTACTCATTGGGTTAGCACTTTTCTTCAATAAAAGCCTTATTATGCTATTCACTAACCTATCTGAATATGGTAAGGGTGTTTGGTTAGTCGTACTTGCTTCTATCGCTTGGACGATATATGCATTAGCACAAAAGGTATTATTAAGTAAATTAAGAGCCGAGCAGTTACTTTGGTTGGTATATATGATATGTGCTATCGTTATATTACCGATATCTTCTCCTGAAAAAATATTTAATGCCGATGCGGGGCAACTTTTTGCGTTAATTTTTTGTGGATTAAATACCATCTTTTCATATGGAGCATTAGTTGCGGCAATGGAACGATGGCAAGCAGCGCAAGTGAGTGCGGTAACAACGTTAGCACCTTTATTTGCATTAGTTTTTTCAGATTTATTTGCCTTGTTGTGGCCGACTAAGTTTGCGATACAATATCTTAATGTTTGGGGTTACATTGGGGCATTGGCAGTAATATGTGGCGCTATGTTTGCAACAATTGGACATCAAATATGGTTGCCAGGAAAAGGTTTTCTGTTTAAGCAGAAAACAGGAGAAAAAGAATGAAATTTGTTGATGAAGCTTCAATTCGTGTCGAAGCAGGTGATGGTGGTAATGGTTGTGTTGGTTTCCGCCGAGAAAAATATATACCAAAAGGTGGACCTGATGGTGGTGATGGCGGTGATGGCGGTGATGTTTACTTCATTGCTGATGAAAATTTAAACACTCTTATTGATTTTCGCTTTGAAAAGGCTTACCGCGCAGGTAGAGGACAAAATGGTCAAGGATCTGATTGTACAGGTAAACGCGGGGATGATATTACCGTCAGGGTACCGGTTGGGACACGAATCACTGATAAATATACCAATGAAGTTATTGGCGATTTAACTCATCATGGTCAAAAAATCATGGTGGCTAAAGGCGGATTTCATGGCTTAGGTAATGCACGTTTTAAATCCTCCGTTAATCGGGCACCAAGACAAAAGACTAATGGTACACCTGGGGAAAAACGTGATGTTTTACTAGAATTATTATTACTTGCTGATGTAGGGATGCTAGGGTTACCAAATGCTGGTAAATCAACATTTATTCGCAGTGTTTCGGCAGCTAAACCCAAAGTAGCAGATTACCCATTTACCACGTTAGTCCCGAGTTTAGGGGTGGTTAGAATGGATAATGAGCAAAGTTTCGTGGTAGCAGATATACCTGGTTTGATTGAGGGCGCTTCAGACGGCGCAGGATTAGGTATTCGTTTTCTTAAACATTTAGAACGTTGTCGGGTATTGGTGCATTTGGTTGATATAGCACCAATTGATGGTTCTGATCCGGCAGAAAATGCACGTGTCATTATTCAGGAATTACATCAATATAGTGAAGAGTTAGCGAAAAAACCACGTTGGTTAGTGTTTAATAAGATTGACGTAATAGGTCAGGAAGAAGCTGAACTAAAGGCAAAACAGATTGCTGAACAATTAGGTTGGGAAGATAATTATTATTTAATTTCAGCAGTTAACCACGAAGGAGTTAAATCTCTTTGTTGGGACTTAATGACCTATATTAATGAACATCCTAGAGAACAAGAACAACAAGAAGTGAAAAACGAGAAAGTGGAATTTATGTGGGATGATTACCATCAACAGGTTCTGGACGAAGTCTTTGATGAAGACTTTGAGGATTGGGATGAGAGTGATGAAGAAGGTGTAAAGATAATTTATAAAAAATAGTTATAGTTCAATTGCTAATAATTAATTTTATAATGTCATTGTAAAAAGATAAATAAAACTTGCTTTTGAAAATGATAATTATTATCATTAAAATGTACTTGATTAGTGGCGAATGCTTCTAAGGAGTATGACATTGCTCACATTGCTTCCAATGTTTGCCAGCTTAACCATTAATTAAGCTGGCTTTTTTATGTACTTGTATATGTTCCTTCCAATTATTATCTAACATTAATTTTGATTAATTTTTAACTTAACTGTCGTAATGTTGACGGTAAAATGTGTTTATTTATGCAAATTAACTAGACTTTTTACAAAATAAGCATAAAAATAAACCAATAATATCAAAAGTTAATTTATATATTTCCATCCTTATTTATCAATAAAATATTAGTGGAATAAGAATATAATAAAATAATTTCGTTCCATTAAGGTTTGTTTTGTTTGTTACTATTGGATTAGATAATGGTGTGGATATGGATAATAAAATGGTCTGGGTTTTTTACATAGCAGCTATTATTGTTATTTTGACAAGTATGAAAATCATTACTAGTCGAAATGCGGTAGGGGCATTACTTTATTTTGTTATTTCATTATTAGCAACATCTGTTATTTTTATTGCAATGGATGCCTATCTGTCGGTTTTCTTAGTCCTCATAGTTTTTATCTGTATAGTCTCATTAATTTTCCTTTTAGTTATATCTATACTTAAGTTGCGTAAAGATGTTGTAGAACAAGGCAAGTATGGTATCAATCCAAAAATATGGTTAGGTCCTTTAATTTTAGCTTTCATTTTATTTGTAACATTAATTTATGGCATAGCTAGCACTGATTATGAGACATTATTCGATAATCACACGGATGATATCGCAACAACTATGGGGTTGCTTATGGAAGATTATATTTTAATCATTGAGCTAGCTGCTTTATTATTAATCGGGGCGTTAGTCATTGCTTATCATTTTGTATATCGTATTTATATGATTAAATGTACAAAATCACAAGATAATAGTAAATCTGATCTTAAGGATAAACATGATTCCGTTAATGCATAGTTTTATTTTGGCTGCATCTTTATTTACCATAGGATTATTGGGCGCAATGATTCGAAGGAATTTCTTTTTTTTACTATTGAGTCTAATGGTTATGTTCAATGGTGCTGTAATTGCATTAGTTGCGGCAGATACCTATTGGCAGCAACCCAATGATCAAATCATATCAATTATAGCTATTAGTGCAGCATTAGCCGAAAGTATAGTTGGTTTAGCTTTATTGATTAAACTGTTTTATCGACGTAAAACCGTCAATATTGACTTATTGAGTGAAATGAAAGGATGAATTTACTTTATTTAACAATAGTTATTCCCGTGCTCTCTTTTTTATTATTAATTTGTATCGGGCATCATATTCGAAGAGAAAATATTACGGTTATTGGTCTTAGTACGATAGGATTATTATGTCTTTTAATGGGGTTTGTTAATATTGATTATCATGTTAATTCGGTACCTGAAACTTCATTAATTTATACACGTTATTTGTGGAACTGGTTTACCATCAACAATATTACTGTACCGGTTTCACTCTATTTAGATGGTTTATCATTAGTTTTTTTAACGATGATAGCTTTCTTTAGTTTAATTATTTATTTTTTTGCAGCTGGATATTTTACATCTCTAAAAGATATTTACACTTTTTATGCCTATGGAAATCTGCTAATCGCTAGTTTATTTTTATTAATTTTAGCCGGTGATTTATTTGTTCTTTTTGTCGGATGGGTAGGTGTTAGTATCAGTTGTTATTTATTAATTGGTTTTTATTATCGGACTAAGAAGGTTAGTTATTCTGCCGTAAAATGGTTTGCAATAATACATATAATTGATGCTTTTTTACTCATTGGTATTTTTCTGATTTATACAGGATTAAATACATTAAATATTGCTGACATTCTTAATATTGCCAGTAATGATTTAGCTTCTGACTCAGAAATTATCTTTTGGATAACATTGGTTTTATTTGTGGCCGTTATCGGAAGATTAGGGTTATTTCCTTTCCATTTAGGTATTGCTCAATTTGTCATGGCTCCTATGCCAGCAATAGCACTTTTACAATCTTTCACAATTATATTATCAGGCAGTTATCTTGTATTAAGACTAAGTTTATTGTTTACGATGTCGAGTGATGTTTTTATTTTTATGGGAGTGATAGCGGGTATTACAATTATTTTTGCAAGCTGTATATCTCTTGTACAAAACGATATTAAACGCTTAGTTATTTATATTAATCTATGTCAGGCTAGCTATCTCCTTTTAGCTTTTGTAACCCAAAATTGGGTATTATCACTTAATTTCATTATTAGCTACTGTATAACGAGTCTGCTATTACTATTCTCAACATCAATACTTATAAAAATTGGTAATGGGGAGCGTAATGTTAATCGATTTGGTGGTTTATGGCGACAATATCCAATCTTATATAGTTGTTTCATAATGTCTGCGGCTTCAATCTCATCATTACCTTGGGTTATGTTATCGTTTTATGCTAAAAGCGATATTATTTGGGAACTGATAAAAGCGAATAAGATGGGATTAGGCATTATTGCTCTTATTGGTAGTTTATTGTCTACAATAAGTATTTTACGACTTATTTTCATTGTATTTCATCATAGACAAAAGGTTAAACGTTCGACAAAGATTGGGTTTCTATCTTATCTTCCGTTAATTATTTTGGCTTTTATGTCGACTAATATGCTTCTTTATTTACCATTACCTATTCAAGGTATTATCCCTATTAAAGATATTAATGCCGAAAACCAATTTATTTTGCAGCTATTATTAGTGGCGATAACTATTCTAGGTTTTATTATTGCTTATATATTATTTTATCATCCAAACCCGGAAATTAAGGAAGTTGTTAATACACCAATTAGCAAAATGCTAATTAAATTATGGCGTAATGAATGGTATTTCAGTAAATTAATACATCGATTATTTGTTAAACCATATCATTATATTGCTCTTCTGATGAAAAAAGATCCTGTATCGAAATGGATGTATTTTGTAAACTGGGGAATAAAGAAAGTCAATTTTCAAATAGTTTCATTAGAAAGTGGACAACTACGCTGGTATATCATGTCGATTGTGACAGGAAGTATTGTCATGCTATTCCTACTTATTTTAATTTGATAGATTCATCGTTTTAAGAAGGATTTTGTGTGTTAGTTTGGCTCGTTTTTTTACCTTTATTAGGTGGATTTGTTAGCTGGTTATTTGATGCTTATTTACAACGATCTTTTACTCAAATAAGGCGTTGCGATGAAGGTAGTGTTAATCATATTGGTTTAATGCATAAATTATGCGATAAATTTTCTTCATTTGCAGCAGGTTGGGTTGCTTTGATTTTTGCTTTCAGTTCGTTAGTAATTACTTGTACATTCATTTTGGAAGTATTTAAGCAAGATGATCAATCACAAAATTGGTGTAAAGTTGTTGAATTCGACTGGATACCCTTGTTAGGTATTCAATTCCATTTAGTCCTAGATGGTTTAGCGCTATTAATGATTTTGATTAGCTTAATTGTTACTATTATCGCTATCATTTATTCTTTTAAAGAGCGCCCGAGTAGTTCAGGATTTTTCTATTTTTCACTATTATTGATGTTGTCAGCTGTAATAATGCTCTTTGTTGTAGCTGATCTATTCTTATTTTTATTACTCTGGGAAGCAACGTCAATTCCAGTATATTTCTTAATTGCCCTGTGGGGTAGACGAGATTCTAATGCACAATTGAGATTTAATGGTGCCAGCAAGTTTTTAATTTATACTCAGGTGAGTAGTTTAATTATGCTAATTGCAATAGTGTCATTAGCATTAGTCAATTGGAAACTTACGAATACTTGGACTTTCGATAGTTCAACATTAATGAATACACCTATTTCTAGTCGTGTTGAATTTTTAATTATGCTAGGTTTTTTATTTGCCTTTTTAGTTAGAATTCCGCTTTTACCTTTTCATAGTTGGTTTATTCAAGCCCATATCGAATCTTCAACTACCACTTCGATCATGATTAGTGGATTAATTGTTAATACCGCAATTTATGGTCTGCTACGTTTAGTTATTCCATTATTTCCTAATGCCTCATTGATGATTACGCCGATAATGCTTGCACTTGCCATTATCACTTTATTTTATGCTGCAATATTATGTTTCAATCAAAATGATATTAAACGTTTAATCGCTTATATCCATATTGGTTTAATGAGTTTAATGACTTCGGTATTGTATAGTGGATCATTAAAAGCATATCAAGGAATGATAATAGATATCGTTGCAATTAGTCTTGTTATTGTTGGTTTATTTATAATTAGTGGTTTATTAGTTGAACGCTATTCAACACGTAATATCAACCATTTTATTGCTTTAAAACAACATGTTAAATACCTATCCACGCTCACGCTATTTTTTATTTTAGCCGTTTTAGGTGTGCCTGGTACAGCAAATTTTGTAGCTAATTTTATGATGTTTTTGGGAAGTTATGAATCGTCAACCTATTTAGGTATATTATTAATAATTGGGTTAAGTTTACTTTCAATATCGTTAATTATTCGAATTCAACCTATTTTTTATGGTACAACCGACAAACAGGTGATGGATAAAAAGAACATCTCATTTAGAGATTTATCATTATTAATTTTAATTTTGGTAATGCTGTTTGCTATTGGGTTATATCCTCAATGGTTATTAGATCTCTTTTCTCCAACGATAAGTAAAATTCAACAGATATTTGTTAATGCGCAAATTAATCTGATTAAAGGGGATGTATAAGTATTATGGTGGTGATAACAAGTTATGAATTTATTTATTTATTACCTATCCTGATATTGGGCAGTGCTATAATTATTTTATTATTGTTACTTTCGTTATGTAGAATCAATACTAAACTTTCTGCATGGTTTACAATTTTTTGTTTGGTCTTATCGCTAGCATCATCTTCTTATATAGGTTATAAGTTTATCTCACAGTCCGATGATAAAATACTTGTTGCTAATAATTTGACGCAAAACATTGATAAAGTCATCAATAATCCGACGGAGATAAATGATGATATTAATGAAGCGGCATCTGCTGATCAACAATTGCAAGAAATTAATACTGTCGCATTAGCATCGCCCACTATAAACGATGATCTTAGTGTTCAAGAGGAATTAGTAAAACCACATAGTCATAGTACTGCTTTGTTTACAAGTGATGGCTATGGTGCGCTTTATACTAGCCTGATACTATTTTTATCAATCATTATTTCAACATTAGCCTTAACATGGTTTAAGGATGAACGAACACCTCGTGGCTCATTTTATTTATTAGTCCTTTTTTCAGCTTTGGGGGCAACCATATTAATTTATTCAAGCCATTTAGTTTCATTTTTTATTGGCATTGAATTACTATCATTAACCATTGTTGGATTAGTTGGTTAC
The DNA here is from genome assembly GCF_000807275.1 of Frischella perrara. Classification (NCBI taxonomy): domain Bacteria; kingdom Pseudomonadati; phylum Pseudomonadota; class Gammaproteobacteria; order Orbales; family Orbaceae; genus Frischella; species Frischella perrara. Next base: position 118,201 of record NZ_CP009056.1, read on the forward strand.
CAATACACTCAAAAATATTCCTTAGAAGCAACCATAAAGTATATGGTGCTATCGGCTATTTCAACTATTTTTTTGTTAATGGGTATTGCGTTTTATTATGCTGCTACTGGTGAATTAACATTTATTGCGTTAAGTTTTAAATTATCGACATTATCAGCACCAAGTATCTTATTATTACTCGGTGTTTGCCTTATGCTTGTAGGTATTGGATTTAAACTATCTTATGTACCTTTCCAGTTATGGTTACCTGATGTTTATCAAGGTGCACCGGCCTGTGTTTGTTTATTACTAACGACTATCGGTAAAGTTGCTATTTTTTGTGCTATAGCGCGATTGTTTTTATTAGCGCCGATTGTAAATAATGAAACCATTCGGGCTATGATGATTATTATGGCATTTTGCTCAATTATTTGGGGTAATATTTTTTCAATTAAACAACATAATATAAAACGTTTATTAGCTTACTCATCAATTGCTCATCTAAGTTATTTATTAGTGGCATTAATTGCTGTTCAATATCAAGTATTAGCATTAGAAACAATAGGGATATATCTAATTGGCTATATGTTAGCTAATGTTTGTGTGTTAGGTGTAATTAGTTTGGAGTCAAGCTCAAGTGCTAATTTAGATCATGATAATGATGTAGATCTAACAGGCTTATTTTGGCGTCGTCCGATTATAGCACTCGCTATGGGCATTGGGTTATTATCTCTTGCCGGTATACCGTTAACAGTTGGTTTCATTGGGCGTTTTTCTTTGATTTTACTTAGTGTGACAGCTGAATTATGGTGGTTTGTTGGGACAGTGGTAATTGTTAGTGCATTTAGTTTGTATTTTTATTTAAGATTAGCCATTAATCTTTATATTAAACCCGATCATATCCTAAGAAATGAGGTTCCTAAAACACTAACGATCTCGAAAATCCGACAAATTAGTATCAATGAAATCTTTATCATTAGTTCAGCTTTATTGATTATTCTTTGTGGTATATATCCAAAATGGTTATTTAATTTAGTGAGCATTGCCCAATACTTAATGCCGCAATGATTGCGTTATTTATGTATTGATACTAAGGTTAAGCGGTATAACGCTCCAAACCTCATTAAATTTTGAATAAATATGTTATAATTTTATTTTCGTGTATTATTAAGCACGAATTTTAATTTCAACCATTTACTTATGAGGAAAGTATGAACTTTTTTATCAGTAACGCTTATGCAAATACTGGAGATACTCTTGCTTTAGATAACAATCTTACCACTTTCATTATGCTAGGAGTATTTTTATTATTTTTCTATTTTATTATTTTTCGCCCACAACAAAAAAGAGCCAAAGCTCACCGAGAATTAATGTCATCAATATCTAAAGGTGATGAAGTATTAACCAATGGCGGTTTGATTGGTCGTGTTGCCAAAGTAAGTGAAAATGGCTATTTATCAATACAACTTAATGATACAACTGAAGTTGTTATTAAACGTGATTTTGTAACTTCAGTTTTACCTAAAGGAACAATGAAATCACTATAATTCATTGTATGAGAATGTTAATTAGATAAACCACAAGAGAAAACGTCGTGTTAAATCGCTATCCTTTGTGGAAGTATATTATGCTAGTCGGCGTTATTCTCGTCGGTTTGCTTTATGCACTTCCTAATATTTACGGTGAAGATCCTGCTATTCAGATTTCTGGTAGTAGAAATGCTAAAATCACCGTCAAAACTTCTGAGAAAATTGAAAAGATCTTTAATGAGAAAAAAATCCCTTTTAAATCCATCATTTTTGAAAATAATACCGTTCTAGTTAGAGTGGCAACTAATGATATTCAACTAAAAGCAAAAGATATCATTGCAAATGAGTTAGGTAATAACTATGTTGTTGCTTTAAACTTGGCTCCAGCAACGCCTTTATGGCTAAGTTTTATTGGGGCTGAACCGATGAAATTAGGTTTAGATCTCCGTGGTGGTGTTCATTTTCTAATGGAAGTTGATATGGCAACGGCATTGGATAAATTACTTGATGTTGCCACCGACTCCTTACGTAATGACTTTGGTAATAGTAATATTGAATTTTCGTCGTTAACTAAAAATGATCAACAACAAATTATAGTATCATTCAATAGTGTTAATGATCGTAATGCCGCAATAGCTAGAATCAATGGGTTAGCCGATTATCAGATTATTTCACAAAGTGATAAAGAATTAGTTATTGGCATTAGTGAAGCACGTTTACAAAAAGCAAAAACAGAAGCTGTAGCTCAAAATACAACTATCTTACGTAATCGTGTAAACCAATTAGGCGTATCTGAACCGATCGTACAACGACAGGGCTCTGATCGTATAGTGGTCGAATTACCTGGTATTCAAGATACTGCGCTAGCAAAGAAAATCATAGGTGCAACGGCAACTTTAGAATTTAGGCAAGTAAACACCTCTAATTCTTACAACTTGCAAGATATTCTTACTGGTAAAGCGAGAGTTCCTTATGGCTCAGAAGTGAAGTTTACTGCAGATGGGCGCCCATTATTATTGTATAAAAACGTTGTTCTAACTGGTGATCATATTATCGATTCTTCATATCAAATTTATAAAGGTGAGCCTCAAGTATCTATAAATTTGGATAGTGAAGGTGGTAAAAAAATGTTAGCTTTCACTCAGAAAAACATCGAAAAACCAATGGCAACTTTATTTGTTGAATATAAAGATTCGGGAAAAGTTGATAGTGAAGGTAAACCAATTTTAGAGAAACAAGAACAGATTATTAATGTAGCAACAATTAGGAGTGCCTTTAGCGATCGTTTCCAAGTGACTGGTATTGATAATTATGATGAAGCAAAACAATTATCATTATTATTAAGAGCCGGTGCATTGATTGCTCCAATACAAATTGTTGAAGAGTTAACAATTGGACCATCAATGGGACAAGAAAATATCACGCAGGGCTTGGAATCTTGCTTATGGGGATTATTAATCTCAGTTATATTTATGTTGCTGGTCTACCGTTTATTTGGTGTGTTTGCGAGTTTAGCATTAGTCGCTAACCTTATCTTGATTGTTGGGGTCATGTCTTTATTACCCGGTGCGACATTAAGTATGCCTGGTATAGCAGGTATTGTTCTTACTGTCGGGATGGCTGTTGATGCTAATGTATTGATTAATGAACGTATAAAAGAAGAATTACGCAATGGTCGGGGTGTACAGCATGCGATTAATGAAGGTTATGCAGGGGCATGGAGTAGTATTTTTGATGCTAACATTACGACATTAATCACGGCTATTATCTTGTATGCTGTAGGAACAGGCTCAATAAAAGGTTTTGCCATTACGTTAGGTGTCGGTATTTTAACATCAATGTTTACTTCAATTGTAGGAACGAGGGCCTTAGCTAATTTAATTTACGGTGGACGCCGTGTTAATAAGCTATCAATTTAGGAGTCAAAGGTGGCTAATTTAAAATTAATGAAAAATAAGGCAGAAAACGCATCATATGATGTCGAATCGCTGAATCACGGACGCCGTGTTATTGATTTTCTTCGTTTTGGTTTTATAGCCTTCGCGATTTCTATGTTATTAGTCGTTGGCTCAATTGTTGTTATATTTGTAAAAGGATTTAACTTAGGTCAAGATTTTACAGGCGGTACAACAATTGAAATTACGTTGAGTAAAGCGGTTGAAATTGATGATATTCGAGCTAGTTTGAAACAAGCAGGGTATGGTGAACCGGTAGTCCAAAATTATGGTTCAAGTCAAGATATCATTATTCGTTTGCCAATTTTAAAAGATGATGAGTCTAATCAGCAAAACTCGAATATGACTGAGGATCAAAAAACGCAGGAACTTAATAGTGCTTTAGGTGCAAAAATTGCTGATCTAATGCATAAGTATATTGATAGTGATGCGAAAATTAAACGTGTAGCATACGTTGGACCATCAGTAGGTTCTGAATTGGCACAAGACGGTATTTTAGCTATCTTGGCGGCTTTAATTTCAATTTTGATATATATTGCTATTCGTTTTGAATGGCGATTTGGTACAGGAGCTGTCGTTGCGTTAGCTCATGATGTTATTATTACAGCAGGTTACTTATCATTATTTCAGCGTGAATTAGATTTAACTATTATAGCAGCAATGTTATCGATTATAGGATATTCACTCAATGATACAATTGTGGTTTTTGACCGTATAAGAGAGAATTTTAGAAAAATTCGTCGAGCAACATCCTATGATGTTATTAATATTTCCTTAACTCAGACTTTGAGTCGAACTTTAATGACATCAGGAACGACGCTAGCAGTAGTTGTAATCTTATATATTTTTGGTGGTAGTATGTTACGCGGCTTTTCAGAAACACTTGGGGTAGGTATCATTCTTGGTACTATCTCATCAATATATGTTGCTGCATATATGTCATTAAAAATGGGTATAAAACGTGAACATTTTATTCAACAGAAAGTTGAAGTAGAAGGTGCCGATCAAGCACCCATCCTACGATAATCGTTGATAAAAAGACCTATTTATGTTGCTTTTATAACAGCATAAATAGGTATATTAGAAAATACGTAACAATTGTTAATCTGTTATCTTGACATCAAGGTCGCTCTTGCATATTATTGCGTAAGTCATATTGAAGGGGCCATAGCTCAGCTGGGAGAGCGCAACGCTGGCAGCGTTGAGGTCAGGGGTTCGATCCCCCTTGGCTCCACCAATTCACTATTCTACAAAATTCTTTAACCTCCATTTAAATACATAGACCCCAATCTTAACAGGATTTAAACTCTATTTAGATACGCCATAAGTTCCATTAAGATACACTTGCAACCCATATTTTTAGATATATGATTAGTTATTATTAAGCTGAATGTTAGTGAACATCGTAAATAACTTATAACAAAACCTTTATATTTTAGGGGAAATCAACAAAAAAATAAGTAGCTAAGCAGTCATCACTGCTAACTTTATTTTGAATAATTCATATTGGAATATGAAGGGAAGGTAAAATTTTAAAATTATTTTTTGAGACCGAACACCAAACCAATTTTTCACACCGCAAAATTATAAAAATAGGGTTTTAAAAGTTAAGTCCATAAAGAAATTGTTAACTAACTAATTAATTTTTGATGAAAGCTAGTTATCAGGTTCGCTTCTCTAATACATATCCTGTACCCCGTACAGAATGAATTAGCTTAGTTTGAAAGCCTTGATCAATTTTGTTCCTTAATCTTTTAATTGCTACATCTACTACATTGGTTTGATTATCAAAATTAATATCCCAGACATGAGAAATAATGAACGTTCTTGAAAGGGGTTTGCCAGCGTGTTGCATTAATAAGGCAAGTAAGGAAAATTCTTTTGAGGTAAGTTGGATTGATTTATTTCCACGCATTACATAATGACGTTTCCAATTTAGTTGCAAATCATCAATAATGTATAATTCTTCTTCTTCTATTCTATGTTGTTGACTACGTCTTACTAAAGCCTTCATTCTCGCTAGAAATTCTTGGAAAGAAAATGGCTTAGCAAGATAATCATCAGCACCTAATTCTAAACCTCTAATTCGCCATTCGACTTGATCTTTATCTGATAATAATAAAATAGGAACTTGTTGTCGCGTTGAACTAATCGTTTGTAAAACATCCCAACCACTAATTTTAGGTAAAAAAATATCAAGAACTACAATATCGTAATTTTTAGTAAGAACACGATCTATACCATCTAATCCATTATAAACGGAATCAACATTAGTATAGCCTGTTTGCATTAACAGGTTGATTAACTTATCGACTTTGTCTGAATTACTAATAATAAGAATATTCATAGATATTAGTTAGCTTCTTTATTGTTATATTTTTAGATGCCGCAGTACATAACTAAACGATTAGTTTATGTTTTATTTTTTATGATTCAAATCAAATTACTCAATGATTTTGTGTGAAAATTATGGCTAAGACGTTATTTCAAATTTAATTTTCGAAATACCATCCTTTGCTATCTTTACAATAATAGAATGAGTTATGTCGTCTGTGATTTTTCAAATTTATAATCTATCTTATTCTCAAGAAGATATAACTTATTATTAAATCACGAGACAATCCCATCCAAAGTGACCCTTGTTTATATATTTATTATTATACATTTGTAGCTATGACATCATATTCTTTTTCAAATTACTTTAATATGACATATTAATTACAAATTAAGCAATAAATGTACATTTTTGCAAAGTTATTTAAATATAACAATTAGTTAAATTATTTCCTCCTAAAATTTATTACATGGTTTTAACCTCTAGAAGGATTAAAAAACTTTTTACCAGATGTCATTATTATACATGGTATGATTATATTGATATGCATAATGGTTTGTTTGATTTAATTGAGATGTATTAACCAATCTTTTGCATTTTTTTTCGGGGTTAAACCTAAATTATCAAGTTTAGTTAAGTAAAATTTCTTGAATAAAGACCAATCATAGTAGGGATAATGGTTAGTTTGAATCGGTAATTTTATCTCCCTCTCATTTAATAATAATTTTACGAGAATTGGTTTGGAATTATCTCTGTTACGATAGAAAATAAGTTGGATATTGGCAGCCATAGGAATTATTCGTTCGGCCTGCCAGTATTTATGATAATTTTCAATAAAGTCGGTTGTTTTATTTGTTCCTTTTATTTCCATTAAGGTTGCTAATGGTGAAATAGTTTCAGCATGGGCAAAATGCAGATTAGCATCAATTTGATTGTGATAAATATCGTTATCGGAGGATAAAATTATATCTCTAAGTAATGGTGCTGCTATTCTGATCTGGATACCATTTTCATCAAAAGCAGGACCTATTTGTAAATAATTTTTAGCGGTAATAACTGTCGATAACCAGCGTTTTTCGGTAAATGTAAACAAATCCCCTAAATTAATCTGATTTTGCTCTAGCTTTTCGTTACTAAAAGATAATGTTTCTTGGTATATTTTGAATAAAGCTATTACAAATTCTGTTGCAGTAACTTGATCAACTGATTTAAGATTCGTTTCATTATTTAATTGATTGATAAATGATGAATTAAATAGTCTTTCAATAACATGTTGAACGGTTTTCTTTGTTAAAGGTGCTTCCTGTAAAGTTTGAATAGCATTTTTGATAGGTTGGCTTGTTTTATATTTTTTATAAGCAGGCGAATAGTCAAAAAAACGGAGTAATACCTGTTCATTTTCTGGCTGCTGTATGATTTTCGCATTAGGATAAATTGCCCGAAAAGGTTTTAAAAATGCTTCAGCACTATCAATTGTCCGTTGGGATGTGGTCGATATAATAGCAATTTCTTTTTGTTGAAAAATAGTAGGGTATTGTTTCAACATACGTTGAGCAATATGTTGAATATCGTCTTTCCCTAAATCAGTGAGCTGACCATATTTGTTTTGATTTAGTTTTATAATTTTATTTAGCTGCTCTCGTAAATTTTTTCCTAAGGGTGTTAATTGATTTTGTTGATGAGCTTTTTCTAATATTTGAGATGTAATAGTTTCTGGTTTAGCTTTGCTAATATATCGTGAACCATGTCTGCCAATATAATAAATATAAAATGGATGATAATTTTGCGGTGTTGGTGTAAGTTTTTGCTGCGGGTCATATTGGTAGCTTGACTTTGATCCGGAAATGTTGCCATAAGCAATATTATAATTAAGTAATGTACTTATAAGTAGTATAGGTGTAAGTAGTATAGGTGCGATTAATAACTTCATATAAAATCCTATGATAAATTATCATAGGTAATATATCATAATTATTTCAACAACTTATCTTGTTTATGTTTTTTTAACAATGATTAATTAATTCTATATCTTCATTATTCTTGTATATCTATAACTATGGCTTGAAGATTGATAACTTGCCAACGGATATTATAGTGATATAACTTGATACCAAACGTCTGGGGTTCGGATTTCCCCTTTTTATATGCAGGTCTTGGATCTTGACTTATAATTTGAATTATCAGTTCTCGTAATTCAGGTTTGTCAAAGAGAAATTGTTCAACTTGTGGGGCAAAATCCACATACAGTGAGCTATCAGGTTTATTCAGTGCATAACTGGCTTGAGCATTAGGATAACTATCACTATATGGAATATAGGGTTTAATATCGATGATGGGAGTTTGATCTATCAGATCGACACTACCTAATTTTAGAATAATCTGTTCCTTACTGATCACAATATCATGGAGTTCAACCGCCGAGAGCCCTATTGGATTAGGTCGAAAAGTAGAGCGACTAGCAAAAACGCCCACTCTTTCGTTTCCTCCCAATCTTGGGGGTCTGACAGTGTTATGCCATCCTTGTTTCGCGGTACCAGAAAAGATGAAAAGTAACCATAAATGGGAGAATTTCTCTAATCCCCTGATACAATTGGGGTGATTAAAAGGGGGATTTAAATGAAGTTCACCTTTTGCCAAAGGAACGAGATTAGGTTGTCTTGGGACACCAAATTTTTCTTTATATGGTGAATGTAAAATACCAATTGTTTTAAGCGAGATCATAGATGGTTATTTAGAGAAATATAATATGATTAAAATTATGCAACAAATATAGGATTAGAGGTTATCTAATCCTTTTAAATTCCATACATCTTAAATAAGTTGGTAATTATTACCAACCTTTAACGGCACTACCTTTAAATACTTCATTCGCCTTTTGTACTGCAGCATCACTATGACGTGCATCAATATATTTTTGGATATTTGGATCGTTTTTGTTGTCTTCGCGAGCAACGATAATATTCACATATGGTGAATCTTTGTCTTCAACAAAGATACCGTCTTTATTAGCGGTCAGATTTATTTGACCTGCAAATGCATTATTGATGATGGCAAAGTCTACTTGAGCATCATCCAACGAACGCGGTAGCATAGGCGCTTCTATTTCAAGAATATTCAGATGATAAGGATTATCAGTAATATCAATTACAGTTGGAAATAACCCTTTTTCAGGATTAACGGTAATTAATCCTTGTTTTTGCAGTAGTAATAAAGCACGACCTAAATTAGTTGGATCATTAGGTATAGCAACTGTTGAATTAGGTTTGATTAAATAGGATTCACCACGTGGTGAAGTCACAATTTTACCTTCTTCATTACTTGTCGAATCGGTTATTGGTTTTAGTTTATGTGTATAAGCTGCAATCGGGTGAACAAAAGTTTTACCAACTGAAACAAGTTTATAGCCTCTTTCTTCAATTTGTTGATCTAAGAAAGGTTTATGTTGAAAGTCATTAATATCAATTTGCCCACTATCTAATGCTTGATTAGGGATTACATAATCGTTAAAAATAACCAGTTCTACATCTAAATTATATAATTTCTTTGCTTGTTCTTTCGCCGCTTCAGCAACTTCTTGATCGGGACCAGAAACAACTCCAACTTTCAATACCTCAGGTTTTGTAGCTTCTTGGGGAGCTTTGTTGTTATCACATGCAGTCAAAAATATGCTACTAGCAAATGTTGCAAAAATAGCAAGTTTTTTTAAAATCATAATCTATTCCTTTTAAATATTAGTGGTGTGTGACACGTTTAACGATAGCATTGCCTATAAATTGTATTGTAAAAACAATTAGAATCAATATGATGAGTACAGTGTTCATAACAGCAGGTTTATAACTATATAGACCATAGTATCGAGCTAATTCACCTAATCCACCAGAACCAATGGCTCCTACCATAGCAACATAACCATTCAACGTTATTAAAGTGATGGTTAAGCTATTGACGATCACAGGCATTGCTTCTGGAAGTAGCACTTTACGAATTATTTGTAGTGGTGTTGCTCCCATAGATCTTGCTGCTTCAACTAATCCTTTAGGTACCTCTAATAAAGCATTTTCTATCATCCGAGCAATCAATGGCGCGACACCAATACTTAATGGGACTAATGCAGCTTGTCGACCTAAAAATATACCTTGTCCAGTCATAATTAACATAACAAAGGTCGTGAAAGGGATAATCCAGAACAATAATATAATAAACGGAATTGAACGTAATAAATTAGTAAAAAAAGACAATAATCCTGAAGCGATAGAACAATCTAAAATCTGATTTTTACGCGTGGTATATAATAAAATACCAAGTGGTAAACCAATTATGGTTCCCCATAATCCAGATAATACAGTCATATAAATAGTATTGTCGGTTTCTTGGGCTATTTTAAAAATCATATTTTGGTTAAAACCATTAAATTGTGAACAAAAGTTAACAAAGCTTGCCCAGAAATCGTAACCTGAAAGATGGCGCATTAATGTTTCAAATGGTTTAAATGAGGGTATAAAATCAAACATAACCAAGCACCTCTACAGTAATATTATTATCTTGTAAGAATTTGATAGCATTTTTTGTATCTACTGGATTACCAATTATTTCTGTAAGCATAATGCCGAATTTAATTCCTCCTGCATAATCCATTTGTGCGCTGATAATATTGTTGTCAATGTTAAATTCTTTAGCCGCTTGTGATAAAAAAGGTGCATCGACAGATAAACCAGTAAATTCAAGGCGCAATAATGGATGTAAATTGTCTTGATAAGTGGTTGATAATTTTTGTAAATAATCTTCTGGGATATGTAAATGAAGGGTTGATTGTATAAACTGTTTTGCAACATCACTCTTAGGATGAGAAAACATTTCACCAACAGTTGATTGTTCAACTAGTTCACCTTGGCTAATTACCGCTACCTGATCACATATTTGTTTTACTACATCCATTTCATGAGTTATCAATAAAATCGTTAATCCTAACTTTTTATTGATATTTTTGAGTAATTCTAAAATAGAACGTGTTGTTTCTGGATCTAAAGCACTGGTTGCTTCATCACATAACAAAACTTTTGGATCATTAGCTAATGCGCGAGCTATGGCTACACGTTGCTTTTGCCCACCTGAAAGATTGGATGGGTAAACATTGGCTTTATCTTCTAATCCTACCAGTTTAAGCAGTTCATTAACTTTACTTTTAATTGTCTTCTTTTGAACGTTATCAAATTCTAAGGGTAAGGCAATATTTTCGAATACTGTTCTAGATGACAATAAATTAAAATGCTGAAAAATCATACCTATTTTTCTGCGTATATGAATAAGCTGGCTATTTGATAACTCCGTTATATATTGATTATCAATAATAACCTTTCCACTAGTTGGCTTTTCTAATAAGTTAACACACCGAATTAAGGTACTTTTTCCTGCACCAGACTTTCCGATGACGCCAAATATTTGTCCAGCAGGTACATGCAAATTAATATCTTTTAATGCATATATTGGCTGTTTATTATGCATAAACGTCTTAGAAATATTTTCAAGTTTGATCATAAAAGGATTCTAAATAATTAAAATTTATTACAAAATGTTAAGACGTCTAGACATCTAAGTCAATAACTATTATGCTAGCGCACTTATTTAAAGTAATTTTCTACAATGAGTAATGCTGAATGAAGCCTGCTATTTTTCTGGATCGTGATGGTACAATCAATATCGACTATAATTACGTACATCAAATTGATAATTTCCATTTTATAGATGGAGTTATTGATGCTTTAGTCGAATTAAAAAAAATGGGTTTTTTGCTGGTTATAACGACGAATCAATCTGGCATAGCTAGAAAAATTTTCTCTCAAGAACAATTTGATACACTTACGCAATGGATGGACTGGTGTTTGATTGACCGTGGTGTTGAAATTGATGGTGTGTATTATTGTCCACATGATCCTTTAAATACTCATTGCGATTGCCGAAAACCAAAACCAGGTATGATCTTAACTGCGCAAAAAGATCTAAATATAGATCTTGCTAATTCATATATGGTCGGTGATAGAGTATCTGATTTATTATCAGGTAAAAATGCAGGGGTGAAAAAGACGGTATTAGTTAGAACCGGTGATAAAATTACACCAGAAGCGGAAGCACAAGCTGATTGGATTATTGATAGTTTAGCTGATTTACCACAAAAGATTCGTAATGAATCTTAATTGATGATAAAAAGTTAGTAAAAGTCAGATTAAAAAATGGCAATAAAGATAAGTAAATACAATGATGATTTTTAAAGTGGGATATTAATTTGCTAAAATTTAGTTCACTTTGGATAAAAAAAGAACGAACAGCGATATATTTAGCAATATTTACTTGCGCGATTTATTTTTACTCTTATAATCTCGACTCACTAACCAACGATAATACATCTAAAATGAATTTATTATCTTAGGTTGATTTAAAAATTAAAGAAGTTTTTAACTTAGAATAAAGTTAAAAATAAAGTCAAAAGTGACTTGACAATAAAGTTAGGTAAGCGTAACATACGCAACCCTTGAGACAGTAAGCCGAAACGGAAAAAACTGTCAGCTCTTTAAAAAGTAAATAACAGACAATCTGTGTGGGCACTGTTAGGACAAAGAATTAAAGTCTACGGACTTAAAAGAAATCAAGTCTTAATAAGTGACACTGAAGATTCATTTGAATATGTCAGAGACAGTTATTGAGCATCAAACTTTAAATTGAAGAGTTTGATCATGGCTCAGATTGAACGCTGGCGGCAGGCTTAACACATGCAAGTCGAACGGTAACATGAGTGCTTGCACTTGATGACGAGTGGCGGACGGGTGAGTAATGTATGGGGATCTGCCGAATGGATTGGGACAACAGTTGGAAACGACTGCTAATACCGAATAATGTCGCGAGACCAAAGGGTGCTTTCGGGCACTTGCCATTTGATGAACCCATATGAGATTAGCTAGTTGGTGGGGTAAAGGCTCACCAAGGCGACGATCTCTAGCTGGTCTGAGAGGATGACCAGCCACACTGGAACTGAGACACGGTCCAGACTCCTACGGGAGGCAGCAGTGGGGAATATTGCACAATGGGGGAAACCCTGATGCAGCCATGCCGCGTGTATGAAGAAGGCCTTAGGGTTGTAAAGTACTTTCGGTGATGAGGAAGTTATGTGTGGGATAAGCACATATAATTGACGTTAGTTACAGAAGAAGCACCGGCTAACTCCGTGCCAGCAGCCGCGGTAATACGGAGGGTGCGAGCGTTAATCGGAATGACTGGGCGTAAAGGGCATGTAGGCGGATGATTAAGTTAGGTGTGAAAGCCTCGGGCTCAACCTGAGAATAGCATTTAAAACTGGTGATCTGGAGTACTGTAGAGGGAGGTAGAATTCCACGTGTAGCGGTGAAATGCGTAGAGATGTGGAGGAATACCGGTGGCGAAGGCGGCCTTCTGGACAGATACTGACGCTGAGATGCGAAAGCGTGGGGAGCAAACAGGATTAGATACCCTGGTAGTCCACGCTGTAAACGATGTCGATTTGGAGTTTGTTGCCTAGAGTGATGGGCTCCGAAGCTAACGCGATAAATCGACCGCCTGGGGAGTACGGCCGCAAGGTTAAAACTCAAATGAATTGACGGGGGCCCGCACAAGCGGTGGAGCATGTGGTTTAATTCGATGCAACGCGAAGAACCTTACCTGGTCTTGACATCCACAGAATCTTTCAGAGATGAGGGAGTGCCTTCGGGAACTGTGAGACAGGTGCTGCATGGCTGTCGTCAGCTCGTGTTGTGAAATGTTGGGTTAAGTCCCGCAACGAGCGCAACCCTTATCCTTTGTTGCCAGCGATTAGGTCGGGAACTCAAAGGAGACTGCCGTTGATAAAACGGAGGAAGGTGGGGACGACGTCAAGTCATCATGGCCCTTACGACCAGGGCTACACACGTGCTACAATGGCGTATACAAAGGGAAGCGAAGGTGCGAGCTGGAGCGGACCTCCTAAAGTACGTCTAAGTCCGGATTGGAGTCTGCAACTCGACTCCATGAAGTCGGAATCGCTAGTAATCGTGAATCAGAATGTCACGGTGAATACGTTCCCGGGCCTTGTACACACCGCCCGTCACACCATGGGAGTGGGTTGCACCAGAAGTAGATAGCTTAACCGCAAGGGGGGCGTTTACCACGGTGTGATTCATGACTGGGGTGAAGTCGTAACAAGGTAACCGTAGGGGAACCTGCGGTTGGATCACCTCCTTACGAAGCGCCTAGCAGTGTTCACACAGATTGTTTGTTATGAAGAGAGAAGCACTTTATTGGGTCTGTAGCTCAGGTGGTTAGAGCGCACCCCTGATAAGGGTGAGGTCGGTGGTTCAAGTCCACTCAGACCCACCAATTTGAGAAAAGCTCTGCTGAGAAGAGGTTTGTATTCCTGCGAAGTTGGTGTCGAATCGAATTGGTAGAAGTGATGAAGTGAAGATAGATGGGGCTATAGCTCAGCTGGGAGAGCGCCTGCCTTGCACGCAGGAGGCCAGCGGTTCGATCCCGCTTAGCTCCACCATTATTTATTCTTTCTGTTTACTTTTTATTTATCCTCCCTAAAAAATCCAATGCAAAATTACTACATCATAATCTCACATCGTTATTATAATGCTATAATTTAGTTCATTATTGTTTGTTTTTAGTGCAATTTCGCACTGATCTAATATAAGAATATTATCATTAGAATTTTTATAAAAAAAGTAACAGCTAGTATATTACTAAATTTCCATTATTTTTTTAGTTTCCTTTGTTATGGTTGGTATCCTTTTTGCAACAGTAAAAATTGTTTTAAGCCATTTTTATATTACTATTAAACAAAGGATCTTAAAATGATGTCTGAATCTAATGATAAAGTTATATTATCTCGTCGAAATTTTCTAACTTATTCAGGTATTGCAATTGGTGGAATCTCGCTAAGTTCTGTTTTGACTAAAAGCTATGCTAAGCAACTTGTTTCGCCATCTATTGATGCTTTACCTGCAATAGATGAAACAATAACACCAAGTTTAGAAAATCCTGTTCGATTGAATTTTAATGAAAATGCATTAGGTATGTCACCCAATGCAAAACAAGCTGCTATTTCTGCTGTAAGTAAAGCTAATCGTTATGCAAAACATGAAATGCCATTGTTAAGTCAATCCATAGCTACATCACATGGTTTATCAACACAATATGTTTTATTAACAGCTGGTTCATCAGAGGGTATACGTAGTTCAATAATGGCATTTGCAAAAGAAAATACACAATTTGTAATTAGCGATCTTACATATGGTGATGGCGAATATTTTGCTAAGATTGCGAAATTATCAGTTAAGAAAGTACCATCTTTGAAAGATTGGACAATTGATATTGATGGACTAAAAAAACAAGTTGAAAAATATAATGGAAATTCAATTGTTTATCTTGTTAATCCAAATAATCCAACTTCAACTATAACCGATACAAAAAAAATGTTTGCTTGGATTCGTAGTAAACCTAAAAACACAATGTTTATTATTGATGAAGCATATGCTGAATTTGTCAATGAACCGACATATCAATCTGTCGATAGTTTTATTGAACAAGGCTATGAAAATGTCATTTTACTTAAAACCTTTTCGAAAATTCATGCTATGGCAGGGTTACGAGTAGGTTATGTTCTTGCTCATCCTAAAAATATAACCCATATTGCACAATATGTAGCGGGCGAAAAATTAAATTATTGTGGCGTATGTGCTGCTCTGGCTTCAATGGAAGATAAAGCTTATTTGAATTATTCTAAAAAAGTAAATGATACATCTCGTCAAATAATGCAAAAAACATTGAAGGAACTAGGCTTTGATTATTTATCTTCACAGACGAATTTTATTTTTCATAAGATTCCTACTGATTTAACTAAATATCAACAACTATTAAAAGATAACTATATATTAGTAGGGCGAGCATTTCCTCCTGCAGAACGATGGTGTCGTATATCATTAGGAACTCCAGGTGAAATGCTATATACCACAAAAATACTTACACAACTGCGAGAGCAAAATTTAATTTAATTTTATAGATTAAAATACACTATTATTTGTATACCATAAGTCAGCTTCCAAGCTTCAGGGAAACAAAATAATAGTGTTTTTTCTATTTTTGTAGCTGTTATATTCAGATATAGAATAAAATAAAAACAAACGCACATTATTTTGAATTTTTTTTAAATTTAGTGTTGTGTTATTAAATAAAGTGTACTAATATAGCGCCCACTTCGACAACGAGGTGATTAAGTAGTAAGATGTTGAGTTAATAAAGAAATAACTTACTTACTGTTTATTGGTGAGTACATATTGTGTGTGCTAACTAATAATGCTCTTTAACAAGTAGGAACAAGCTGAAAGAAACGAGTTCTCGAATGATATTGAAATTGCATGAATGAATTTATGTGGTGAAGATATGATAAGAGAAGAAAGCGTAAAAGAAAACCAGAGACAACTGTGAGTTGTAAGGTTAAGAAATTAAGCGTACACGGTGGATGCCTAGGCAATCAGAGGCGATGAAGGACGTGTTAATCTGCGAAAAGCGACGGTAAGCTGATAAAGAGCGTAATAGCCGTCGATGTCCGAATGGGGAAACCCAATGCAGGTAACTGCATTATCATATGATGAATACATAGTCATATGAGGCGAACCGGGAGAACTGAAACATCTAAGTACCCCGAGGAAAAGAAATCAACCGAGATTCCCGAAGTAGCGGCGAGCGAACCGGGAGGAGCCCAAAGTGGGAAGCATATAGAGTTAGTGGAATTATCTGGAAAGTTAGACGATAGAGGGTGATAGTCCCGTACACGAAGACTAGATATGTGAAAGCTTGAAGAGTAGGGCGGGACACGTGATATCCTGTCTGAAGATGGGGGGACCATCCTCCAAGGCTAAATACTCCTGATTGACCGATAGTGAACCAGTACCGTGAGGGAAAGGCGAAAAGAACCCCGGCGAGGGGAGTGAAATAGAACCTGAAACCGTGTACGTACAATCAGTGGGAGCTGTTACCATTGGGTAATAGTGACTGCGTACCTTTTGTATAATGGGTCAGCGACTTATATTCTGTAGCGAGGTTAACCGAATAGGGGAGCCGAAGGGAAACCGAGTATTAACTGTGCGTTAAGTTGCAGGGTATAGACCCGAAACCCGGTGATCTAGCCATGGGCAGGTTGAAGGTTGGTTAACACTAACTGGAGGACCGAACCGACTAATGTTGAAAAATTAGCGGATGACCTGTGGCTGGGGGTGAAAGGCCAATCAAACCGGGAGATAGCTGGTTCTCCCCGAAAGCTATTTAGGTAGCGCCTCATGTATAACTGTTGGGGGTAGAGCACTGTTTCGGCTAGGGGGCCATCCCGGCTTACCAACCCGATGCAAACTCCGAATACTGACAAGTTTGAGCATGGGAGACACACGGCGGGTGCTAACGTTCGTCGTGAAGAGGGAAACAACCCAGACCGCCAGCTAAGGTCCCCAAGTCATAGTTAAGTGGGAAACGAAGTGGGAAGGCTTAGACAGCTAGGATGTTGGCTTAGAAGCAGCCACCATTTAAAGAAAGCGTAATAGCTCACTAGTCGAGTCGGCCTGCGCGGAAGATGTAACGGGGCTAAAACTATGCACCGAAGCTGCGGCAGTATGCGAAAGCATATTGGGTAGGGGAGCGTTCTGTAAGCCTGTGAAGGTATCCTGAGAGGGGTGCTGGAGGTATCAGAAGTGCGAATGCTGACATAAGTAACGATAAAGCGGGTGAAAAGCCCGCTCGCCGGAAGACCAAGGGTTCCTGTCCAACGTTAATCGGGGCAGGGTGAGTCGACCCCTAAGGCGAGGCAGAGATGCGTAGCTGATGGGAAACGGGTTAATATTCCCGTACTAGATATAACTGCGATGGGGTGACGGAGAAGGCTAGGTTTACCATATATTGGATAATGGGTTAAGCGTGTAGGGGTGTGATTAGGCAAATCCGGTCACTGAAACCCTGAGGCGTGATGACGAGTCACTAAGGTGGCGGAGTAATTGATGCCATGCTTCCAGGAAAAACCTCTAAGCATCAGGTTATATGTAATCGTACCCGAAACCGACACAGGTGGTCAGGTAGAGAATACTAAGGCGCTTGAGAGAACTCGGGTGAAGGAACTAGGCAAAATGGTGCCGTAACTTCGGGAGAAGGCACGCTGATGGTAATTGAAATCCCATGCGGATGTAGGTGAAATCAGTCGAAGATACCAGCTGGCTGCAACTGTTTAATAAAAACACAGCACTGTGCAAACACGAAAGTGGACGTATACGGTGTGACGCCTGCCCGGTGCTGGAAGGTTAATTGATGGGGTTATGCGCAAGCAGAAGCTCTTGATCGAAGCCCCAGTAAACGGCGGCCGTAACTATAACGGTCCTAAGGTAGCGAAATTCCTTGTCGGGTAAGTTCCGACCTGCACGAATGGCGTAATGATGGCCAGGCTGTCTCCACCCGAGACTCAGTGAAATTGAAATTGCCGTGAAGATGCGGTGTACCCGTGGCAAGACGGAAAGACCCCGTGAACCTTTACTATAGCTTGACAGTGAACATTGAGCCTTAATGTGTAGGATAGGTGGGAGACTGAGAAATGTGTACGCCAGTATGCATGGAGTCGACCTTGAAATACCACCCTTTAATGTTTGATGTTCTAACCTATGCTTCTGAATCGAGGCAAGGGACACTGTCTGGTGGGTAGTTTGACTGGGGCGGTCTCCTCCCAAAGAGTAACGGAGGAGCACGAAGGTTAGCTAATCCTGGTCGGACATCAGGAGGTTAGTGCAATGGCAAAAGCTAGCTTGACTGCGAGAGTGACGGCTCGAGCAGGTACGAAAGTAGGTCATAGTGATCCGGTGGTTCTGAATGGAAGGGCCATCGCTCAACGGATAAAAGGTACTCCGGGGATAACAGGCTGATACCGCCCAAGAGTTCATATCGACGGCGGTGTTTGGCACCTCGATGTCGGCTCATCACATCCTGGGGCTGAAGTAGGTCCCAAGGGTACGGCTGTTCGCCGTTTAAAGTGGTACGCGAGCTGGGTTTAGAACGTCGTGAGACAGTTCGGTCCCTATCTGCCATGGGCGTAGGAAAATTGAGAGGGTTTGCTTCTAGTACGAGAGGACCGAAGTGAACGCACCGCTGGTGTTCGGGTTGTGATGCCGATTGCATTGCCCGGTAGCTACGTGCGGAATAGATAAGTGCTGAAAGCATCTAAGCACGAAACTAGCCTTGAGATGAGTTTTCCCTGAAGAGATTCAGTAAGGTCCGTTCGAGACTAGGACGATGATAGGTCAGGTGTGTAAGTGTAGTGATACATTGAGCTAACTGATACTAATGAGCCGAGAGTCTTAACCTTACAACTCGGAGTTGTTTTTGGAAAGAAGAGCTTGTTCTGAAGAGTTAGAGAAGTTAGACAGGATATGTCTGGCGGCGATGTTGCGGTGGTCCCACCTGACCCATGCCGAACTCAGAAGTGAAACGCCGTGGAGCCGATGGTAGTGTGGGGGTTACCCCATGTGAGAGTAGGTCACCGCCAGACTATAAAATACAGACCTCGTCCGCAAGGATGGGGTTTTTTTATTGCTGTTATACTGCTGTCATATTGCTGTTATTACTATTATTATTGTTATTGTTTGTAGAGAGAATGATTAGTGATGATGAAGTTATTAGTTGCAGGGGCTAATGGCTGTGATGAACTAATCAGCAATCAGAATCTTAATTTTAGTCTTATAAATTAAGCTAAATACCATTTACCGAATTATGTCTGGCGGCGATGTTGCAGTGGTCCCACCTGAACCATGCCGAACTCAGAAGTGAAACGCTGTGAAGCCGATGGTAGTGTGGGGGTTACCCCATGTGAGAGTAGGTCACCGCCAGACTATCAATTTAATATATCTCCTTTCATAACTACGTAATCATTTTGCTCTTTTTTATAGCAAATTGCCTACTATGTCTTTCAATATTCTATTTTTTCTGTATCTAAGGTTTACCTTAATTGTGTAATATGTAACAATCTTATCTAAGTAAAAGTATATCTTGAGGTAGTCGGTGATTGATCATGATGGCTACCGTCCAAATGTAGGAATTATTATTTGCAATCGACATGGTCAGGTATTGTGGGCGCGTCGTTTTGGGCAAAATTCTTGGCAGTTTCCTCAGGGCGGAATTAATAATAATGAAACACCTGAACAAGCTATGTTTAGGGAATTGAAAGAAGAAGTAGGTTTATCTTCTAATGATGTGAAAATTTTAGCAGTAACAAGTGGATGGTTAAGATATAAATTACCAAAACGTATGATACGTTGGGAAAATGAACCTATTTGTATAGGTCAAAAACAAAAATGGTTTTTGTTGGAATTAGTATCTGATATTTCTTCAATTAATCTTGAATTGACATTAACACCGGAATTTGATGATTGGCGTTGGGTCAGTTATTGGTATCCTGTACGGCAAGTTATCGCTTTTAAACGTGATGTTTATCGTAAAGCAATGAAGGAGTTTTCTTCAACGGTGTTCTCAATACAAAATGAACAGGAGTTACTTTCTGAAAACAGAAATGAAACACCTAAACTTAATCAATCAGGGCGTAAGAAACGCTTTAGTTTTTTTGCTCATAAACGTAAAAACAAGAAGTTCACAAAAAAATGACACATTACTTATCCTTTCCTAATTTTGATCCGATTATATTCTCAATTGGTCCATTGTCGTTGCATTGGTATGGAGCGATGTATTTGTTTGGTGTTCTAGGTGCATGGCTGCTAGCAAATAAGAGAATAAAACAACCCAACAGCGGTTGGACCAAGCAACAAGTAGAAAATTTATTATTTTGGGGCTTTTTAGGCTTGTTTATAGGTGGTCGTCTAGGTTATATACTTTTTTATAATTTTAAAATGTTTATCGCAGATCCTTCAGTTCTTTTCCGTGTATGGGAAGGTGGAATGTCATTTCATGGAGGATTAATTGGTGCTTTAGTTGTGATAGGTATTTTTGCTTATAAAAATCATAAACGCTTTTTTGAAGTTTCAGATTTTGTTGCTCCCCTTATTCCAATAGGTTTAATGTTTGGTCGTTTAGGTAATTTTATTAACGGTGAACTGTGGGGACGCGTGACGACATCTCATATTGGTATGTTGTTTCCAACTTCCAGTTCCGCTGACCTTGCTTATGTAAACACTCACCCACAATGGTATGAGCTCTTCGTAAAGTGCGACTATTTATTACCTCGCCATCCTTCTCAACTTTATGAAATGGTTTTTGAAGGTATTGTATTATTTATTTTATTGAATTTATTTATTCGTAAAACGCGACCAATCGGTAGCGTGTCAGGATTATTCTTACTGTTATACGGTATCTTCCGTTTTATTATAGAGTTTTTCAGACAACCAGATGAACAACTTGGCTTATTTTTTAATGCAATAAGTATGGGGCAAATTTTATGTTTACCAATGATTATTTTGGGTGCGATATTTCTCTATTTTGCGTATAAGTCCACAGATGGTTTAAAATATTAAACTTTAAATTGTATTACCCGTTTTAAAATGTATTTATAGGATTAAAAATGAAACAATATTTAACGCTTATGCAGAAAATTCTAGATGAAGGTACGTCAAAAGCAGATCGCACAGGTACTGGAACATTGTCAATTTTTGGTTATCAAATGCGTTTTAATTTACAAGAAGGTTTCCCTTTGGTAACGACTAAAAAGTGCCATTTGCGTTCAATTATCCATGAATTACTTTGGTTTTTGAAAGGCGATACAAATATTCAATATTTAAAAGATAATAAAGTTACAATTTGGGATGAATGGGCTGATGAAAATGGTAATTTAGGCCCTGTTTATGGTAAGCAATGGCGTTCATGGGATGCAGCAGATGGACGGCAAATTGATCAAATTAGTCAAGTTATAGAGCAAATCAAAAAAGACCCAGACTCTCGACGAATTATTGTTTCGGCATGGAATGTGGGTGAGCTAGATAAAATGGCACTAGCGCCATGTCATGCCTTTTTCCAATTTTATGTAGCTAATGGAAAATTATCTTGTCAGCTTTATCAACGTTCTTGTGATGTTTTCTTAGGTTTACCATTTAATATTGCGAGTTATTCGTTATTGGTGCACATGATAGCTCAACAATGTAATTTACAAGTAGGTGATTTTATTTGGACTGGTGGTGATACTCATCTTTATTCAAATCATTTGGAACAGGCTCATTTGCAATTAAGTCGACAACCAAAACAACTACCTAAATTAGTAATTAAAAGAAAACCACCTACTATTTTTGATTATGAATTTGAAGATTTTGAAATAGAGGGTTATGATCCTCACCCAGCCATTAAAGCACCAGTAGCCGTATAAATCTGAACTATATAATGTGGATTACTCCATATTATATAGTATCGACTATTTTAGTTATCTTTATGTAATAATTTTAAACGTTTAATAGTACTCCGGTATTATTGTGTAATCAATCCCACTATATGATACACTACGGCAAATTATATTGGGTTTTTATAAATTGTAATGCAAAAACTGAATCGTATTATTTTATATTGTCGTTCTGGATTTGAAAAAGAGTGTGCGGCAGAAATCACTGATAAAGCTAATGAACTAGGTATTTATGGATTTGTTAAATTAAATCCCATGAGCGCATACGTTGAATTTGAGTGTTATCAAGATGGTGAAGCTGAAAAATTAGTTAAAGAAATTAATTTCAAAACATTGATTTTTGCCAGACAAATGTTTGTGGCAGGCCCAGAGCTAACAAATTTATCAAACCAAGATCGCATCACTCCAATTGTTAATGCAATTAAAGGTAATATTTCTCGTGCAGGATCGTTACGTGTTGAAATACCAGATACGAATGAAGCAAAAGAACTAGCAAATTTTTGTCGTAAATTTACAGTACCGCTAAGGCAAGCATTACGTGCTAATCAGATTTTACTGAAAGTTGAAAATTCCCTAAAACCGGTTATTCATTTATTATTTATAGATAGTACCCGTTGTTTTATTGGTTACTCGTATAGTAATAATAATTCTCCCTTTTATATGGGTATTCCACGGTTGAAATTTCCTGTTGATGCACCTAGTCGATCCACGCTTAAATTAGAAGAAGCTTTTCATGTGTTTATTCCATATGAAGAGTGGGATGAGCGTTTAAAAGGGGGATTAAATGCGGTTGATTTAGGTGCAAGTCCTGGTGGTTGGACTTACCAATTGGTAAAGCGC
This sequence comes from Frischella perrara, assembly GCF_000807275.1. NCBI lineage: Bacteria > Pseudomonadati > Pseudomonadota > Gammaproteobacteria > Orbales > Orbaceae > Frischella > Frischella perrara. The sequence continues at coordinate 141,262 of NZ_CP009056.1, forward strand.
AGTATGATGGTCAGTGCGGTTGATAATGGTCCCATAAATAAATCGTTAATGGAAACGGGGCAAGTTAAACATTTTCAGGAAGATGGTTTTAAATTCCGACCTAAAAAAAATAGTATCTATTGGCTTGTTTGTGATATGGTAGAAAAACCGGCAAAAGTTACAGCTTTAATGATTGATTGGTTAGTTAGTGGTTTATGTCGAGAGGCTATATTTAATTTGAAATTGCCTATGAAAAAACGTTATGAAGAAGTTAAACAAAATATGTTTTTTCTGCAAGAGCAATTAAAAGAACATCGTGTTAATGCTCAAATTCAAGCAAAACAGCTTTATCATGATCGTGAAGAAATTACGATTCATGTTCAGCGTATTTGGGGTTAATCAAAATAATAAAAAACATCAATTAATCAGATCTCATTGATTATAATATAGAATTATATCTAAAATAGTACCGCTAATTGGTCTAAGTAAATTTATTTTATTTGATCAACTATGCATTATTGCTTATACATTTTAATAAACGAAAGAGATTATATAATGGTTAAGTCGCATATATTGTCAGGTTTTCTTAAATTTAGTCTGTTTGCATTACTGATAAGTGTATTAACAGGATGTCCAAATTATATACCACATCAAGCTAATTTTGATGAAACTAAAAATTCACGTTATTATTTAGCTCAATCAGAAAATTCTTCGGGTAGTGAAAAGATAAATTGGCAATTATTTGCTATTCGAGCGCTATTAAATGAAGGCAATCTTACTCAAGCCAAACAATTACTTGATCAAATACCTAAAAGTTTAAATAATGAACAAGAAAAAGAGAAGATTTTGTTGCAAGGTGAGGTAGCAGTAAAATCTAAGCAGAAATTTGATATCAGTTCTCTTTCTTTGGCTAATTTAAATGAAGATCAAAAAATTCGGTACTATAAGATTAAAATTGAGTTAGATGGACAAAAACAAGATAATAATGCCAAAATTCATGACCTCATCGAACTTGAAAAATATGGATCAGTTGAGCAACGTCATGATGCGATTAATCTAACATGGCAATTCCTGTCTAACCTTTCCGAAAAACAAATTAATAAAATTTTAGTTTATGCAAATGAATATGTTTTGCAAGGTTGGATTGATTTAAGTTATCTTTATAACAGTAATTTAAAGACATATGCCATTAATGAGCAAGATGATGCTGATACTATAGCTAGATTAGAAGAAGATAAATATAAAGCACTTAAGAATGCAATTAGTGAATGGCAAATTCAATATTCAAGCCACCCAGCGGCAAATTATCTACCAAGGGATATTTATGGCAGTAAACACCGTCTATCTGATCCGAGCGAATATAAAAAAGTTGCACTATTGCTGCCATTGAGTGGTCAATCAAAGATATTTGGTGAAACAATTCGTTTAGGTTACCAAGATGCCGCAAAAGTATCATCAGAAAATCAGCAACAGGATGTCATATATTTTGATACCAATAGTGATTCTATTGATAATTTAGTTATTCGTGCTAAGCAACAAGGAGCACAGCTCATAGTTGGTCCTCTACTAAAACAAAATGTGCAAACACTATTACAATCTTCCCCCGATTTACCAGTATTAGCTTTGAATAAGATTGAAGATATCAATTCATTACCAAGCCATGCTAATAAAATCTGCTTTTTTGCTTTATCACCTGAAGATGAAGCAAAAGATGCAGCTAAACATATTTACAGTGAAAATAAGAAACAACCTTTGTTAATCATCCCACATAATAATCTGGGTGATCGCGTGGCAAAAAGTTTTAGTCAGCAATGGGATATTACTAATCCAAACTCTAAAGGAATTTATGTACAATATTTTAATTCTGCGCAGGAACTAAGTAAAAAAATGAATTCAGGTATTGGTATTGAGTTAGAAGGAATCCCTCTAACTCATTCAAACACCGAATCAACTATACAAAATAATTCTGTTGAACAGCCAAAATTTGATGCAATCTATATTTATGCTTCTCATGAAGAGCTTACTTTAATCAAATCAATGCTTGAAATGAAATCAAATAAAGTTATAGCAAATGCTGATGGTAATAATAATAAAAACGAGAATAAACAATCAGAAATTAAAGTTATCCCTATGCTTTATGCTAGTTCAAGAAGTAATATCGCTAATACGACAACGGATTTCCGTTATGATATGGATAAACTACAATTAAGTGATATACCTCTTATTGTTAAGCAAAAAGAGCGTTATTCACAATTACCAGATTATATAAAAAATGATTTCTCTTTGGTTCGTTTATATGCAATGGGTTTTGATGCTTGGACATTATCAAATCATTTTGATACTTTGATCCCGTATCAAACAGGCATCATTAATGGTGAAACAGGTAGACTATCAGTAACAGAGCAATGTGATATAACGCGCACATTATCATGGATACGTTATAAAAATGGTAATGAAGTGGCAATTAATTAATGCTAAATAAACGTCAACTAGGACAATATTATGAAGAGCTAGCATGCCGTTCTTTATGTTCTAAAGGACTAACATTAATAGCTAAAAATAGTCAATCTCGATTAGGTGAGATCGATTTAATTATGCAAGATCAAAGTTGCTTAGTATTTGTTGAAGTACGTTATCGCAAAAACGATTTATTTGGTAATGCTGTATCAACAATAACAAAAGCGAAACAGAATAAGATTATTCGTGCTGCTTATGACTGGATGTCTTTGCAGCATATCAATAGTGAGTCGTACGAATTTCGTTTTGATATCTTTGCATTTACGGGTAGAGAAACACAATGGATAAAAAATGCCTTCTCGATCTAAAAGATAAGTCAATTTAATTTGTTAGTCACTTAATGAGAAAGATAAAATGTTAAGCATGATCAAAAATTACTTTACTGAAAGTATTCAGACTCAGATAGTCATGACTGAAGCTTTAAGTCAACCAATTGAACAAGCAGCAAATATTATTATAAATGCCTTATTAAATGGCAATAAGGTACTGAGTTGTGGAAATAGTATATCAGCAGCTAATGTACAAAATTTTACAGCTCAACTGGTAAGTGGTATTGATGTTGAGAGACCAAGTATTCCCGCCCTAGCGCTAGTAAGCGATAATATTTTAATTAGCACTATAGCCAATCATTATCAGCAACTAAACGATATTTATGCTAAGCAAATTCAGGCATTAGCAGTAGAAAATGATGTTTTAATTGTTTTATCAACTGATGGTAACGATAAATCGATCATTCATGCTGTTCAGGAAGCCGTTATAAAAGATTTACCTGTAATCGCGATAACTGGATGTGATGGCGGTACTATAGTGGGATTATTAGGACAAAATGATATTGAGATAAGGATACCTTCTCATAAAGAAAGAACGATTTGTGAAATGCAATTATTGGTATTGAATTGCTTATGCCAATTAATTGAAAATACCCTTTTTCTTCGTTAAAAAGGTTCATTAAAGGCAATATTAATATAAAGAATAATTGTATTTAACGCTTTAATTGTTTTTATATTAAACTGTATTACAATCACCTTTATAAATGACGATTTGAGGATTAGCTTGTGAAAAGAATAACATTATGCGTTTTAGTAGTGACTGGTATATTAATGTTACAAGGGTGTGTTGCTGCCGTGATTGGTGCTGGTGCAGGTGTTGCAAAAATTGCTTCAGATCCTAGGACGGCAGGAAAGCAAGTTGATGATACGGCGATTGATTCAAAAATTAGTTTAAAGATAAAAAATGAGAGCGATTATTTTAAAGGATCGCGTATTGTAGTCTCATCCTATAATGGTAATGTATTACTTATTGGTCAAGCTAGCTCTCAATCTGTTATTGATCGAGTAGTAGAATTAGCGAATGGTGTTGACAGTGTAGAAAAAATCTATAATCAAATCCGAATTGGTAATATTATTAGTGCAGGTACTATGACTAATGATGCATGGATAACAACGAATATCAAGACTAAGTTAATCGCCAATAAGAATACTAAAGCTCGAGATATTAAGGTCATTACCGAAAATGGAGAAGTGTTTTTATTAGGTATTGTTACTCGCGATGAAGGATATACCGCTGGTGATATAGCAAGTAGAGTGTCGGGTGTTAAACTTGTAACCAAAATTTTCACTTATCTTGATTAATATAACGTTATTTCCCCAGTTCAAGTTAAATGCTAATTGGGCGCATCGAGCGCCCTGATTTATTGAGTTGTTTTTTTAATTACTTAATATCGTTTAATCCAAAAAGAAGTGATAGCATCATAATTAATTATGTAAGACCAATTCCTTGATTTTATCAATAATATTCTTTACACCTGACTGTCGGGATTCACTCAATTCATTAATAATTTTTAAGTCTTTTAGTACAGCTAGAAAATCGGTTTCTGCTATTTCTGAGGCTGATTTACCATTTGCTAATATGAGTATTATAGCCATTAATCCTTTAACTATGCGCCCCTCACTATCGCCATAAAAATAAAACTGATCTTGGGGATTTTTATCAAAAGTCAACCAGACCGAATTCTCACAACCTTGTATTTGGTTCTCGGTAATACGAGCATGTTCAGGATATGTAGGCATTGTTTTTGCCAATTGAATTATTTGCCGATAACGATCTTGCCAAGTATTGAGTGATGAAAATAATGTAAATAATTGTTCTATGGAGAGTAACGTCATAATAATTAAGTAATAATTAAACTCGTTTCATAATTGTAGCATAGTTAAGAAAGGAAACACTAAATCTAACATTTCAATAGCAGTACATTTTAATAAATTGTATTTAAGTAAATATCTTCTATTCACTACACGATAAGTATGATCTATTTTAAAATGGATATGGCGTTTTCAATCGCCAAAATAAATTTATCAACATCCATTGATGAATTATATGGCATAAATGATGCCCGAATTACACCTTTGCAATTTAAAGCCTGCATTAGCGGTTGAGCACACAATTCACCGCTACGGATGGCAATATCTTGTTCGGCAAGCAAAATAGCTATGTCATCATGATGAATATCTTTGATAGAAAATGTTATTAAAGAACTATTGGCAACACTATGAATGTTGATATCAGGAAGGGTTTTAAGTTTAATTAGTGCATCTTTAACAAGATTAATGGTGTAGTGCGTAGCTGCAAAATTATCAATAGATTTTAACCAATCTAATACTGCATAAAATCCGACTACCGCGGCAATATTTGGGGTTCCAGCTTCGAATTTATAGGGGATATTAGCAGGTTCAAAATCTGTGAAAGAAACGGATTTCAGCATTTTTCCACCACTTTGCCAACAGTCCATTTTTTCTAGCAAGTCTGCTTTTCCATATAATACGCCTAAACCTGTTGGAGCATATAATTTGTGAGCAGAAAAGGCATAAAAATCAATTTGATATTGTTGCATATCAATAGGATGATGAACAATACCTTGTGCACCATCCACTACGATAATGGCATTATGTTGATGAGCAATTCTACTAATTTCGTAAATGTCAGGTTGAAAACCTGTGACATTTGACATTTGCGTAACAGCTATGATACGTGTTTTAGGGGTGATAAGTGTTTGTAAACAATCGACTGATAGCGTGCCATCAATTTCTATTGGCCATTTTATTACCTTTGCCCCTGTTTGCTGAGCAACTTGTATCCAAGGGATTAAATTACTATGATGCTCTAACTCACTGACGATAATTTCATCACCAATGTTCAAATTTTTTCGTGCATAACCCTGCGCGACAAGATTGATAGATTCTGTTGCACCTTTAGTCCATACTATCTCATGGCTATATTGTGCATTAATCAAATCAGCCGTGAGAGAACGAGCTAACTCATACTGTGCATCTAACGCTAATGCCTTAGTATGTTTGCTTCTCAAAACTGTGGCTACATTCTGATAATAATCCTTAGTAGCTTCAATCATCACTAGTGGTTTAAGAGCTGTTGCTGCGGAATCAAGGTAGACCCCTTCACACTGTAAAGAAGGAAACTGTGATCTAAAATGTATAGAATTAAATGCCATTATGATAACTCAAGCCCTGCAATACCGTTCCAATAGCCGTTACAATCATGTTTTGATTTAATGTTAAGCGGTGCTTGACCCTTTTCATTAGCTTTGAATTGCTTAACTACTTCAAGAGTTTCTAAACCTAAAGGTGATAAACGAACAACGTCAACTAAACCTTGCATATCTTTAAGATTATTACCAAGATTATAACAATAGCCGCTTTGAGTTTGTATACCGTTAAGTACAAATACTTTTTGCTGTTCCTGTGAATATACCTCACGACCTACTGGATATTTTATACAACAAGTTTCACATTTATCTTTTGGTCTATCTTCTGAACGAGCAGTAAAACAACGAGCGGAATAGGCTAATGGTAAATAACCATAACTAAAGACTTCAACTTCAAATTGACGTGGAACATTTAAAGATTCAAATTGTACCAGTATATTATGTAACCAATCACGGGATAGCTCTACTGGCATACACCAACGAATCATACCTTGCTTTTGTAACAACTTGAGTGTGAAAGCGTTATAACAGTTAATTGCAGGTCCGGCCACAAATGGTAGATGATATTCATTTGCTAAATTAATCGCCGCCAAATCGTTAGCTTCAATCAAAAAGTCACCATTGTTTATAAGTTGGCGCATTTCATTAATTTCTGATGCAGCTTCTAATAATGCGAGAGTCGATAATACGACTTGTTTACCAGAGTTTGAAACTTCTTTGGCTAAAGAAATCCAATTAGCGACTTTCATTTCTCGACGTTTAGTACAAACGGTTTCTCCCATATATATGATATCGGCATCACTTTGCATTGCCGCTTGATAGAATTTTTCCGTTTCTATTTTAGGCCAATAATATAAAACAGGGCCTAAGGAGTATTTCATAAAGCTTCCCTTAATATTAAAGCGATTAATTGCTCACATATTTATAATTTTATTTTATTGCCATTTACGATGATAAGCACCTAACGTTGTTTGACTACCTTCCGATACTGAACCTAGCGTGTCCATCCATTGCTTTTCAGCATGATAGGATTGCGGATTAGCCATATAACGATCGATAGCTTGACGCCAGACTTTAGTTACTTGTTCGACATAAGCGGGACTACGTTGACGACCTTCAATTTTTACTGAAGCAATATTAGCTGCAAATAATTCAGGTAATAATTCAATGGTATTTAAACTGGTTGGTTCTTCAATTGGATGATAAAGCGTATTTTCCACAAAATAACGCCCTTTACATAAAGTTGGATAACCTGCATTTTCTCCTTTTTTGTGGCAGTCAATTAATACGTTATTTAATCGTGATTCTAATCCACGCTCTGTTTCTTCCCAACGGACAAATTTTGCTGGTGAACAAGCACCCACCGTATTAGGTGACTCACCTGTTAAATAAGAAGATAGATAGCAACGTCCTTCAGCCATGATACACAGACTACCAAAGGCAAATACCTCAAGTGGAATTGGCGAAACTTGAGCTAATTGTTTGACTTGATGAATAGAAAGTACACGCGGTAATACTATTCGATGAGGATTAAAATTGCTATGGTAAAATTTAATAGATTCAATATTGGTTGACGAAGCTTGTACCGAAACATGTCTCTCAATATGTGGGTATTTTTCTGCCGCATAATCAAGAATCGCTAGGTCAGCTAAAATCAGAGCATCAGCTCCAATCGTTGCAGCCATATCTACTGCATTTTGCCAACGATAGAAATTATCGGGGTGAGCAAAGGTATTGATAGCAATGTGTAATTTTTTACCTTTCCGATGAACGTAATCAGAGGCTTCAAATAAGCGTTTTTCATTAAAATTTAGCCCAGCAAAATGACGAGCATTGGTATCATCTTTTAAACCGATATAAACTGCATCGGCACCGTTATCTATTGCCGTTTTTAAAGCCGGTAAAGATCCCGCAGGACATAAAAGTTCCATAAATATACATCCAAAATATTTAACTACATTATTATGCTATAACATCTCAACCTTTGTGAATATATAAAATAATATAATCTTCAATATAAAAAACAAGTTACAATAATTTTATTGAGATTAACTTCTTTTAATTCTTGCTAAAAACGGTCAAGTTGCCATCAGTATAACATCAATCATATAAAGCAACATAAAGCTTATTATTGTTGTTGAATTTGCTAGTTTTCTTTAGCATTGCGAGTGAGGATCAATTGATGCAAAATTCTATTCTTTTATTATAACAAAACAATGCGATTTTAATCGCAAAAAGATAGCAGTTAAATCGCTAATTTATTTTTTTTAAATATAGTGAATGAATAATTATATTATCTGATCCAGAATATGTCTAAAAGAAAAATAACTTTGAAAGCGATCGCCGAGCAGGCTGGGCTATCAATAGCCTCTGTATCTAGGGTTATCCACACGCCTCACTTAACACAAAGGGAAACTCAAAATCGTGTTAATCAAGCTATCACAGAACTAGATTTTGATGCTAAAAACCTATTAAAACGTTATCAGACTAATGCGAAAAGCCAAATTATTTTGATTCTTGATAACCAGATGATAACTAATAGTTTAATAAATCAAGGCATTGAAAACCAAGCTAAAATTAAAGGATACAAAATTCTTTATTTACGTTTTATCTATTTTACAGAATCTGAAATACAACAAATTATTAATTACACAATTAATTTTCAGCTAGATGGCATTTTAATTATTAATAATTCGCCTCATTTGAACAACCTTTTGCAGATGCAACATGCCTTACCTCCGATAGTTTTAATTAATCAATTTTCCCTCAAATTTCCTTGTGTGTATTTTGATCATTTATCTATCGGTTATCAGGCTACTCAATATCTAATAGGCTTAGGTCATAAACAAATTGCGATTTTACTAGCTAATAAAGATGAGAGTGATGTTTATCAACTTTATAGTGGCTATAAACAAGCACTAGCTAGAGCGAATATTGCGATAAATCATGCTTTAATTGCTTACCAATCTGTTAGCTATTTGAGAAGTAAAGAAGCAGTAAAGGCGATGCTCAATAGTACTAAACCACCAACAGCGATTATTTGTACCGATCAATTTGGATTAAATCATTTCGATTATGAAAAAGATATGCCAAAAGATCAACATAGTTGTTTTATAAATGCACAGAGCACAATATGTGGAGTCATCGATCAATGTCGCACAATGAATATAGATATCCCAGAGAATCTATCATTATTACAATTTATGCCTGATAAAAATTATAAGCTTTATTACCCATTAAATCATATATGCGCAATGTATAAACCATTATTTACAATGGGGGAAGAGGCTTTTCAATTATTGTTTGCAATAGTTAATGGCGATCACTCAATTCGACAAGCTAAATTGATTGATAGTGAATTGATTATACGCCATTCAACTCGCAAAATTAAATAAGTGACTATGAGATTTAACGAATTAATTATTAAGGTTTTTCAATTGTGTTAATCGTACTAATTATTTTACCTGATATCAAATTTGTTGTAATCGTATCACCAATATTAAGGTTATCAATAGAATTAATCGCCTTGCCATGTTGATCTGAAGTAATGGAATATCCGCGTTCAAGGGTCGCCAGAGGACTAACTGTATTAAGCTGTGATGCTTGAATGGCAAAATCGTTTTTTGCTTTTTGTAATTGTAACCTTAAACCTGTAATTAATTGTTGTTGTTTTTGTTGTAAATTGTGCTGGTAAAGATTGATTTGATGTTCAGGGGATAAACGTTCATGAGCATTGATAAGATTATTAAGTCGTTGGCGATTATTTATTACTATTTGCTCAGCCGTTGTGTGTAAAGATCGAGATAATGCCTGTAAATGAGTTTGTTGTTTTACTAACTTTACTTGCGGATGCTGCATTTGTAAATGATGACGCAACTTTTGCAAGTTTTGGCTTTTTTCGAGTATAGCATGTCTAATCGCGGTATATACAGAACGATGTAATGTTAATAAATTGGCTTGCTGTTTTACTAGCTTTACTTGTGGATGCTGCGTTTGTAAATGGTGGCGCAGATTTTGTAAGCATTGATTTTTTTTTAGTAGAACATGATCAATAGCCATTGCTAAATGTTGTTCAAGTACTTTTAAATCTTTGATTTGATCTTGTCTATCCCGACTAATCAGTTCTGCCGCGGCTGAAGGTGTGGCTGCTCGCAAGTCGGCAACAAAGTCAGCAATTGTAAAATCGATCTCATGACCAACAGCACTAATTATTGGTAACTGACTTGCAAAAATCGCTCGGGCAACAATTTCTTCGTTGAAAGGCCATAAGTCTTCTAATGATCCACCGCCTCTTCCAACTATCAATACATCACACTCTTGACGTAAATTAGCTAATTCTATCATTTTAGCAATTTGAGATGCAGCACCGTCACCTTGAACTAATGATGGGTAGATAATAATAGCTAAATTTGGATCGCGACGTTTAAGAATTTGACAAATATCATGTAAGGCAGCGCCTGTAGAAGATGTTACTATACCAACACGTTGAATATTTTTGGGTATTGGTTGCTTGTGAATTACATCAAACAAACCTTCTTGTTGCAATTTTTGCTTAAGTTGCTCAAAGCGTTGTTGCAATAATCCAGCACCTGCTAATTGTAATTTGTCGACAACAAGTTGATATTCACCTCTTGCTTCATAAATTGTTACAGATGCACTAACTAGAACTTGTTGTCCATTTTGAGGGATGAATCCAGTTCTTAAATTGCTATTGCGAAACATTGCGCATTGGATTTGTGCTGAATCATCTTTTAATTTGAAATACCAATGCCCGGATGCTGGTTTTGAAAAATTCGATATTTCCCCTATCAACCAAATTTTACCAATACTATCAGTAAGTAAATCTTTAACCATTTGATTGAGGTCTTTAACAGACAAAATCGCGCTATTACCTATCATATTTACCTTTTTGTACAGATTGGAATAATCAATTAAATAGATTACGGATTTAACCATTCTTTAGATTCAAAAAATATTAACATGTCTTTTATTGAATCTGATTTATTATCTGGGAATTGATTTCCATCATTATATACTATTACAATTTAATGCTTGTAAATCAAATTGTTAAAACTCTATTTAATAATATTTGTCTTAATACAGTTAGCAGTTAAACTCCGCCCAAATTGGGGCATGATCAGATGGTTTTTCCATCGCACGAATTTCAAGATCAATGCCTGTATTGATACAATGGGACATTAATGATTGACTCGCTAATATCAAATCAATTCTTAATCCTGTATTGGTATCAAAACCACGAGAACGGTAATCAAACCATGAATATTGTTTACTTGAAGGATTAGCTGAACGGAAAGTGTCAACAAAACCTAAAGCTAATATTTGTTCCATCCATTGGCGTTCTTCTGGTAAAAAAGAACATTTACCCGTTCTTAACCAACGTTTTTGGCTATCTTGAGATAACCCGATATCTAAGTCGGTTGGGCTAATATTCATATCACCCATTACAACCGTTAATTGTTGATTAAGAGTATTGTCTTTCAAATAGTTAAATAAATCCTGATAGAATTTCTCTTTAGCTGGAAATTTAGTGGCGTGAGATCTATTATCTCCCTGAGGAAAATAACCGTTAATAATAGTTATTTCACCATGTTGACTAGGTATTTTAGCTTCAATTAATCGACATTGTGCATCATCAGTATCCCATGGGAAACCACAACTTACTGACAAAGGCGCTTGTTTAGTGAGTAAAGCAACACCATAGTGACCTTTTTGACCGTGATAATTTAGATGATATCCCAAATGAGCAAGTTCTGTAACAGGAAATTGATCATTGTGGACTTTTGTTTCTTGTAAACCAATCACATCCGGTTGATGCTTATCAATTATAGCTTCAAGTTGATGTATTCTTGCTCTAAGGCTGTTTATGTTAAAAGAAATGAATTTCATAAATTAAAAATTGTCAGGCTAAAGTTTTTCATTATGCTATCAAAAATCCGTTATACTGTTAAGTATATTGAAAACAACTAAGAGGATTGAGGTTAATATCATAATATATTGATAATGAAATCTTTGTACTACTTTATCAATAATAAAAATATTAAGGCATAACTTGTTAATAATGTAAAAACAAACAATTATGATTAGTAATGGAATAGATTTATTAACTCATTTTTTAGTTGTGAATTATTCTAAATTGATTAATTCTAGTACAGTATTTTATTCAAGATAACAATGATACGATTAAACAGTAGGATAGGTTCTGCATTGTTATGATTAATTGCCAATTTTTGATAATATCAAAGTAATGTTAGTCGCTTATGATCGCAAAATACTAACAACCAGTATAATGCATAGTAATGGTATTTCAGCATATTTTAGAAAAATAACTTATTATATTTATTTGAGGTTTTATGTCGGTAGAATTAAATGATTTACGCGATAAAATTGATGAAATCGATCAATCAATCTTATCTTTAATTACCAAACGGCTGGAATTAGTTGCACAAGTAGGTGAAGTGAAAAGCCTTCATGGCGTACCAATTTATGATCCTAAACGAGAATCTAGTTTGTTGGCTAAACGGCGTCTAGATGCTGAACAAGCAGGGATTTCGCCTAATTTAATTGAAGATATTTTCCGTCGTTTAATGCGTGAATCCTATGCAAATGAAAATGGTAAGGGATTTAAGAAAATCTATAATGGTCAGGGATCCATCGTTATCGTAGGAGGTAACGGACAAATGGGCAGGCTTTTTAACCGTTTATTTATTTTATCAGGTTATGATGTAAAGATCCTAGGTTCCAAGAATATGCACCAAGCTAAGGAAATAGTTGCTAATGCGGCTGCGGTAATTATCACTGTTCCTATTAATAAAACGGTTGACATTATTAATCAGTTACCTGAGTTACCAAATGATTGTATCCTTACTGATTTTACCTCTATTAAGCAAATCCCTTTACAAACCATGCTCAAAAAACATCCTGGTCCTGTGGTAGGATTGCATCCAATGTTTGGACCAGATGTTCCAAATCTGGCAAAACAAATCATTGTTTATTGTGATGGAAGACAAGCTGAAAAATATCAATGGTTGATTGAACAAATGAAAATTTGGGGAGCGACGCTTTATCCTATTTCTGCTAGTGAACATGATAAATGTATGTCATTTATTCAAGCTTTACGTCATTTTACTTCTTTTACTTATGGCGTAAATTTACAGCAAGAGCACGCGAATCTTGAACAGCTAATTGCTTTATCTTCACCTATTTATCGTTTAGAGTTAATGATGGTTGGAAGACTGTTTGCTCAGGATCCGCAACTTTATGCTGATATTATTATGTCATCTAAGCAAAATATTGAATTGATTAAGCACTATTACCATCGTTTTGGCGATATGGTTAAATTAATTGAACAAGGCGATAAAGAACAGTTTATTAATTATTTTAATCAAGTCACACAATGGTTTGGTGATTATGCGCAGCGATTCATTAAAGAAAGTCAATCATTATTAAAACTAGCAAATGATAATCGTACGTAGCACTTTGATAATTCATATTAAGCTAGCCCTTGATTTAATTATAGGTATGATTGTGTTTAAATCTGGTTCGCTATAAAGCGTGTTATCAGTTAATTGACTTAGTAACATTTGTGCTGTTTGCTTGCCAAGTTGTTTGGATGGTAAAGAAATAGTCGTAAGTGGTGGAAAGCTGACTTGGCTAAATTCATTATCGCCAAATCCGCAAACAGCTAATTGATAAGGAACCTTAATATGACGCCGTTGGCATTCATAAAGTACTCCACAAGCTAACTCATCCGTTGTGCACATTATTACTTCAAGTTCAGGCCAATTTAAAATCATATCCGCTAGCATTTCACTTCCAGTTGTAAAATTAGCCGGTTTGGCAGCATTGATAATTCGGTGATTTGGTAAATGATGAGTAAGCATTGCTTTATGCCAACCATGTAAACGCTGTTGGAAAAATTGATATTCCTGATTAGCACATAATAAACCAATCTGCTCATAACCTTTCTTAATTACATGTTCCGTTAATAAATACATGGCTTGAGTATCATTCATGGCAATATCTAAGTTATTTAACGAATCGGTGTGTTTGCCAATATTCATAATGGGTATAGTTTTGTGACTAATGATTTGTTTAATCAAATTATCATTTTCAATGTAAAATAATATAATAGCCGCGAGATTATGGCTAAAAAGCGCATCTAATAATTGTTGTTCACATTGATTATAATGATAAGATTCAATGACTAAAAGAATATAATTTTCTTGAGTTAAACTTGCTTGAAGGGTATCAAGAAATAGTTTGGCAGAATGGTCACAAATCTTAGTTGTTACAATCGCAATGAATCGATTGGTAGAGGCAGAAGCCAACAAACTTGCAGCAATATTTGGTTTATATCCTAAGGCATCAATTGCTAACTGAATTTTTTTCCGTAATTTCTCAGAAACACATTCTGGTGTACGTAAGGCTCTAGAAACTGTCATCGTACCTACGCCAGCATATTTAGCAACATCAAATAGTGTAATTTGTCCTGTAGTTCGCCTTCTTTTTGTATCTTGCATTGATTATTCCAATTTGTTTTTTAATTTACCTCAATATCAGAGAACAGCAAATCAGCTAATAATGACTTATTCATTATGTAGTTAGATAAAATTAATCCAAAGATTAGCGTGTCATAAAGGCATATTATTGCTAAATATCGCTGTTTTCTGCATATTTTATTTAATATGTTACTTTCATCACAGAATAAACAATATTCTGCTCAATTTTGATAGCGCTATCACATTTCTTATATTCTTCAATTTTCATAATTATCCAGTGTGATAATTTTTAATAAAGTATCAAAAAATATTGGTTTTTAACGGAGGAAAAATGTTAGCAAAATGGTTAACACCCCAAACAGTTAATATTGTTGATTCGGTGGACGATTGGAAACAGGCAATACAATTATGTGCGCAGCCATTACTAGAAAATAACACAATTACTGCAGATTATATTCAAGCAATTTTTAAGCTACATGAATCAATAGGACCCTACTATGTTTTAGCGCCAGGTATTGCAATGCCTCATGCTAGGCCGGAACAGGGAGTTAATCAACTTGGATTATCTATGCTTTTAGTTAAACAAGGCGTGAAATTTAATTCTGAAGATAATGACCCGGTTTATCTAATTACCTTATTGGCTGCCAATGATAGTACTAGTCACATTGAGATGTTAACGCAATTAGCAACATTATTTGGCGAAACTAACGATATACAAACGATATTCAAGGCACAGCAAAGCGAAGACATCTTAGCTGTGCTTAACAAATATTAATCATCTGTTGTACTTTAAAAAGGATAAATAAAATGAAAATTATGGCGGTTTGTGGTTCAGGTCTTGGAAGCAGTTTTATGGTTGAAATGAATATAAAAAAAGTACTGAAAAAACTGGATATTAATGCAGAAGTTACGCATGCTGATCTTGCGTCGGCAACTCCAGATCAGGCTGATTTATTTGTCATGACCAAAGATTTAGCAGCAAGTTCGGGTATTCCTAATGATAAATTAGTTATTTTAAATAACATCATTGATATCAACGATTTGGAAGCTAAACTCGTTGAATATTTTGCTAAACACTAATCAATAAATGAGGTGTTGCTATGATTCAGGAAGTCATTAAATTTATTGTTGATATTTTAAAGGTACCCGCGGTATTAGTTGGTATTATTGCAATGGTTGGACTAATTGCACAGCGTAAATCACTTGCTGATACAATAAAAGGCACAATTAAGACTATACTAGGTTTTTTGGTTTTAAGTGGTGGAGCAGGGGTAGTCGTCAGTTCTATAACGCCATTAGGAAATATGTTTGAAGAAGCGTTTAAATTGCAAGGTATCATACCGAATAATGAAGCAATTGTTTCTATGGCATTAAATGATTATGGTGCGGCAACAGCTCTTATTATGGCTTTTGGTATGGTAGCTAATATCATTGTGGCTCGATTTACTCGCCTAAAATTTATCTTTTTAACGGGTCATCATACTTTTTATATGGCATGTATGATTAGTATCATTTTAACTGTTGCAGGGTTTACAGGATGGCAATTAGTATTTACTGGAGCATTAGTGCTCGGTATGATCATGGCTTTCTTCCCAGCTTTAGCTCATCCACAAATGCGAAAAATTACCGGTAATGATGATGTTGCTTTTGGTCATTTCGGAACCTTAGGTTATGTGTTAGCAGGTTGGATGGGACAATTATTTGGGAGAGGTTCACGTTCAACAGAAGAGATGAATTTACCTAAAAACCTAAGTTTTTTACGGGATAGTTCAATCTCAATTTCGTTAACCATGATGATTATCTACTTAATTTTAGCAGTATGCGCAGGTCCAGAATATGTAGAGTCTAATTTTAGTAAAGGCGATAACTATTTGGTTTATGCAATTATTCAAGCGATTACTTTTGCTGCTGGTGTATTTATCATTCTTCAAGGTGTGCGTCTAATTTTGGCAGAAATTGTTCCTGCTTTCACAGGATTCTCTGAAAAATTAGTTCCTAATGCAAAACCAGCGTTGGATTGTCCTGTGGTTTTCCCTTATGCACCTAATGCAGTTTTGATCGGTTTTCTATTCAGTTTTATTGGTGGATTAATCGGATTATTTGTTTTAGGGAAACTAGACTTAGTCTTAATTTTACCAGGTGTAGTCCCTCATTTCTTCTGTGGAGCAACAGCGGGTGTATTTGGTAATGCGATGGGAGGACGTCGCGGTGCAATGTTAGGTGCATTTGCTAATGGACTATTGGTTACTTTCTTACCTGTTATGTTATTACCAGTGTTAGGTTCAATGGGGTTGTCCAATACAACATTCTCTGATGTTGATTTCTGTGGTATTGGCATAATCTTGGGTTATATGGCTAATTGGTTTAATAAAGACATTATTATGGCAATCATTGTTGGTATCTTTGCCTTATTAGTCATTTATAACTATACCGTTAAACCGAAAAAAAATCATAGCGCTAAATAAATCATATATTTATTACGTTTTCTTTCTCACGATAAAATTTGGCACTGATTTATAACGTCAACTTTCAAAAAACGGGGATTTATCAAAATCCCCTATTTTTTCATCAAGCCATAATCATTCTAACCACTTATTCGAAATTTTGATTATTTTTATAAGTCTAAAATAAGTTAAGCCTAATTGTAACTTATTGATATAATTTACTTTTATTGCAAATGCACTATACTATTCTTAATTCCAATAGGGTGTTTCTAGTAAATGTTTAGTGAATTGATAAAAGGATAGGGTATGAGTAATATGTTACATACAATACAGCAATGGCATCCGGAAGATAATTGGTTTTGGGAAAGGATAGGTAAAAAAATAGCAAAGCGTAATTTGAAAATATCAATAGTTTGCTTATTACTAAGTTTCTGTGTATGGATGCTTTTCAGTATTGTAACAATTCATCTCAATTCTATTGGATTTAACTTTTCTGCTACTCAGTTATTTTTATTAACAGCCATTCCATCAATTTCTGGTGCAATTTTGCGAGTTCCTTATTCATTTGTTATTCCAATTTTCGGTGGAAGATGTTGGACTGCATTTAGTACCTTTATTTTAATTATTCCCTGTTTATGGTTAGGTTATGCCATTGAAAATACTAATACTTCATATATAGAATTCGTTATAATCGCTTTATTGTGTGGTTTAGGAGGCGCGAACTATGCATCAAGTATGGCAAATATCAGTTTTTTCTTTCCTAAATCACGTTTAGGTACAGCATTAGGTTTAAATGGTGGCTTAGGTAGTTTGGGTGTTAGTGTAATTCAACTCGTCGCTTCACTAATTATTTTCTTTCCTATGTTTGATGAGAAATGGGTATTATTGGTTAATGGGCGGAAAATATGGCTACAAAATGCGGCCTTAATTTGGGTTCCATTGCTTATTATTTCTTCAGCGATAGCGCTATGGAAAATGAACGATTTACCTGTTGTAAGAGCTTCATTTAAACAACAATTAATTGTAGTAAAAGACATTAAGATGTGGGTACTAAGTCTACTTTATTTAGGCACGTTTGGTTCTTTCATTGGTTTTTCTGCAGGTTTTGCAATGTTAAGTAAAATTCAATTTCCAGAAATTGATATTACTATCTATGCTTTTTGGGGTCCGTTGATTGCTGTTTTAGCACAACCTTTAGGCGGTATTATTTCAGATAAATTTAATGGTACGCGCATAACTATGATAATTTATCTATTAATGATTTTATTAGTTGGTTTAGTCTTATCTTCTTTACCTGGTGTTGTAACGAATAAAGGTTCTTTTATTAGTTTTTATATTACTTTTTTGGCAATGTTTTTTATTGCAGGTTTTGGCAGTGGTTCAACATTTCAAATTATCGCTACATTATATCGGCAACATGTGAAAAATTCTTTGATTAAGAAAGGAGTAAATCAAACAATAGCAAATAAGAATGCTATAATCGAAACAGCAGCTGCATTAGGCTTTATATCAGCAATTGGTGCGATTGGTGGCTTTTTTATTCCACAAATATTTAGTGTATCATTACTGTTATTTAATTCTGTGAACTATGCATTAGTGGTTTTTATGATTTTTTATTTAATTTGTACACTTGTTACTAAATTAATTATTTGTAATCGTATTTAAGCTTATTAAATAATAATATAATGTTATGAAATTAACAACGGCGCCTTTGGCGCCGTTGATCTTATAATAGATAACGTCTATTTCTAATATCCTACTAAAATACTCAACTAAATACTTGACTAAAAAAAACGGATATATACAATACGCGAATAATATTAACAAGGAAATATTTATGAAATTAACATCAAAAGGTCGCTACGCAGTAACAGCTATGCTTGATGTTGCACTTCATTCTAATAAAGGTCCTGTATCATTAGCTGAGATATCAGAAAGGCAGGAAATTTCGTTGTCTTATCTTGAGCAATTATTTTCACGTCTTAGGAAAAATGGTTTAGTTGCCAGTGTCAGAGGACCAGGCGGAGGCTATATTTTAGGACGTGGTATGAATGAAATCGCCATCAGTTCTATTGTAAAGGCTGTTGATGAAACAGTTACTGCGACAAAATGTCATGGTGAAGAAGGGTGCCAAGGGGGCGTTAAATGCCTAACGCACTCTTTATGGAACGAGTTAAGTGAACGAATAGATAGCTTTTTGACAGGTATTACATTAAGCGAATTGGTCAAAAGTAAAGAGGTTCAAGCTATTGCTGAACGACAAAGTCATGTCATTCGTGTCAACCATCTTAACTGATTATAGAGAATTGATTATTGGAGCAAAAATGAAACTTCCAATTTATATGGACTATGCTGCAACAACGCCGGTCGATCCACGTGTAGCAGAAAAAATGATGCAATATTTAACGTTAGATGGCGTTTTTGGTAATCCAGCCTCCCGTTCGCATCGCTATGGTTGGCAAGCAGAGGAAGCCGTTGATATCGCTCGTAACCAAATTGCAGATTTGATTGGCGCTGATTCGCGTGAAATTGTTTTTACATCAGGTGCTACCGAGGCAGACAATTTAGCAATAAAGGGGGCTGCACATTTTTATCAATCAAAAGGTAAGCATATTATAACTTGTAAAACCGAGCATAAGGCGGTATTAGATACTTGTCGTCAGCTTGAAAGAGAAGGTTATGAAGTTACTTATTTAGCGCCAGAATCCAATGGTCTGATAGATCTTAATAAACTTGAACAAGCCATGCGGGACGATACAGTCGTTGTCTCTATTATGCATGTAAATAATGAGCTCGGTGTTATCCAAGATATTGAAAAAATTGGTGAGCTATGCCGAAGCCGTGGTATTGTTTTTCATGTTGATGCGACGCAGAGCGTTGGTAAATTACCGATTGATTTAACAAAATTAAAAGTAGATTTAATGTCATTTTCAAGTCATAAACTGTATGGACCTAAAGGAATTGGTGGTTTATATGTAAGACGAAAACCTCGTATCCGGATTGAAGCACAAATGCATGGTGGTGGTCATGAACGAGGTATGCGTTCTGGTACTTTACCTGTACACCAAATTGTCGGTATGGGTGAAGCTTATCGTATTGCTAAAGAAGAAATGACTAGCGAAATGCCACGTTTACAAGCATTAAAAGAACGGTTATGGAACGGTTTGAAAGATATAGACGAAGTTTATCTTAATGGATCGATGGAAAACAGTGTAGCGAATATCCTTAATGTTAGTTTTGCATATGTTGAGGGTGAGTCATTAATGATGGCATTAAAAGATTTGGCTGTGTCATCAGGTTCTGCTTGTACTTCTGCCAGTTTAGAACCATCTTATGTGTTACGCGCATTAGGTCTTAATGATGAGTTAGCCCATAGCTCAATCCGTTTTTCTTTAGGCCGTTTTAGTACTGAAGAAGAAATTGATTATGTGATTAAGTTATTACACGATTCAATTGGTAAATTAAGAGAGTTATCGCCATTATGGGAAATGTTTAAGGATGGAATCGATCTGTCCCAAATTAAATGGTCGGCTCATTAATCACAATTAAACGAGGAAAATTTTATGGCATATAGTGATAAAGTAATTGATCATTACGAAAATCCTCGTAATGTTGGTTCATTTGATAAGAATGACCCAAATGTAGGCAGTGGTATGGTAGGCGCACCGGCATGTGGTGATGTGATGCGTCTACAAATCAAGGTCAATGATGAAGGTATTATTGAAGATGCAAAATTTAAAACTTACGGTTGTGGTAGTGCGATAGCATCAAGCTCACTGGTAACTGAATGGATTAAAGGTAAGTCTTTAGATGAGGCTAGTGCAATTAAGAATGTTGATATTGCACAAGAATTAGCTTTACCGCCAGTAAAAATACACTGCTCCATTCTTGCTGAGGATGCTATTAAAGCAGCAATCGAAGATTATAAAAACAAGAAAAATAAATAAGCTAGCTTTCAGGTAGGTATGTTTTTGAGCATATATTCTGGAACAAGTTACCTTTCAAAATTAGGTATTAGCTAATTTTTTGTAGTTGTTATACATAATGCTTCGTTTCTAGCAATGACGTTTATAGCATTATGGCAATATTTAATAGAGGAAGCAGATATGTCAGTTACTTTAACTGAAAGTGCAGCGGTACGTGTACAGTCTTTTCTCACTAATCGAGGTAAAGGTGTTGGTCTTAGACTTGGTGTAAAAACCTCCGGTTGTTCAGGAATGGCTTATGTTCTTGAATTTGCTGATGAAATAAATGATGATGATACAATATTTGAAGACAAATCAATCAAAATTATTGTTGATACAAAAAGCCTTGTTTATCTTGATGGAACCGAGTTAGATTTTGTCAAAGAAGGATTAAATGAAGGATTTAAGTTCAATAATCCAAATGTCAAAAATGAATGTGGCTGCGGCGAAAGTTTTAACGTCTAGTAGCTAAAACCTTTGAAAAGGGGACAAATATGAAAAATAACTATTTTGATTTATTAGCGTTACCAATGATATTACCGATCAATTTGTCCCAACTGAGTTTGAATTATCAACAGTTACAGAAGCAGTATCATCCAGATAATTATGCAACGGCTTCAGAAAGTGAGAAAATGGCGGTTGTTCAAAAATCAGCTACAATAAATGCTGCTTATCTAACTTTAAAAGATCCGATTAAAGCTGCCGAATATCGAGTAGCTTTAGAGGGAATTAATATCAATGAAGAACAGCAAACCATTCACGATAGCGAATTTCTGCAAGAGCAGTTTATGTTACGTGAACAGCTTGATGAAATTGATCAAGTTCATGATTTTGAAAGGTTAGAGTTATTTTACGATGAGATTCTCAAACGTAAAAACCAAGTTTATTTACAATTATTAGCTTACATTAATCAATCTAACTGGTTAGCTACCAAGCAACCATTATATCAACTTCGCTATTTCGTAAAGTTGATTGAACAAATAGAATTGCAACAAGAAAAACACTTTGATTTATAGTACTAATCTATAAATCATTTATTCTAAAGAGAACATTTCATGGTTTTATTACAAATCAGCGAGCCAGGGCAAACTCCCCCTCCACATGAACGACGTATAGCAGTTGGTATTGATCTGGGAACAACCAATTCGCTTGTGGCAACTGTGCGTAGTGGGCAAGCCGAAACTTTACCTGATTTAGAAGGTCATCATTTATTACCTTCTGTTGTTCATTATGGTTTTGATCATGATGGTAATAGTATCACCACTGTCGGTGAGAAGGCAAAAAATGGAGCAGCACTGGACCCAATTAATACGGTGAGTTCAGTAAAAAGAATGATGGGGCGTCATGTCGATGATATTGATTTTCATCATTTGCCCTATAAGATAACTGCCAGTGAAAATGGTGTGCCGATTTTAAATTTACCAAATAAATCAGTCAACCCGATTCAAGTTTCTGCTGATATTCTAAGAGCATTAATAGAACGGGCAAAACAGTCATTAGGTCAAGAGCCTGATGGTGTTGTCATTACATTACCTGCTTATTTTGATGATGCGCAGAGACAGGCAACAAAAGATGCTGCTAATTTAGCCGGTTTGCATGTTTTACGTTTGTTAAACGAACCTACAGCAGCTGCAATTGCTTATGGATTAGATTCTGCACAGGAAGGTGTAATTGCTGTATATGACTTAGGTGGAGGTACTTTTGATATATCTATCCTTCGTTTAAGTAAAGGCGTGTTTGAGGTGCTAGCCACTGGGGGAGATTCAAAATTAGGTGGCGACGATTTTGATCAGCAATTAGTAACATGGATTGTTGAACATGCTAAGATTGAGAAACCTGATGATCCCTTTATCCAACGTCAATTACTTGATTTGGCTAACCAAATTAAACAGCAGCTATCAATCAATGAAGAAGTTGGAATTGAATTTTACGGTTGGAATGGCAAAATTAGTCGTAGTGAATTCAATCAGTTAATTGAACCTTTAGTTAAGAAAACGTTGTTCGCTTGTCGTCGTGCATTAAAAGATGCCAATGTCACTCAAGAAGAAGTCGTTGAAGTTGTTATGGTGGGAGGTTCAACTCGGATCCCTTATATACGTGATAAAGTTGGACAGTTCTTTGGTCGTACTCCTTTAACGTCTATTGATCCTGATCGTGTTGTGGCGATTGGTGCTGCTATTCAAGCCGATATCTTAGTAGGTAATAAACCCGATGCAGATATGTTATTACTTGATGTAATTCCATTATCATTAGGTATTGAAACCATGGGGGATTTAGTAGAAAAAATAATTCCACGTAACACAACTATCCCTTGTGCTAGGGCTCAGGAATTTACAACATTTAAAGATGGTCAAACCGCTATGATGATCCATGTTCTACAAGGTGAACGTGAAACAGTTGCGGATTGTCGTTCTTTAGCTCACTTCACTTTGCATGGAATACCGCCAATGCCTGCTGGCGGTGCTCATATACGTGTTACTTTCCAAGTAGATGCAGATGGGTTATTAAGCGTCACTGCCATGGAGAAGTCTACTGGTATAAATGCGACAATTCAAGTCAAACCTTCTTACGGACTAACCGATAAAGAAATTGCATCTATGATCCAAGATTCATTAAGTTATGCCGAATTGGATAAACAAATTCGTCAGTTAGCAGAACAAAAAGTAGAAGCCGCACGAGTATTAGAAAGTCTAAATGCCGCACTTGAAAAGGATGTCGATTTATTATCACAATCCGAGCTTAATGCAATATTAGCCCAGAAACAAAATTTAGAGGATAAGATGACTGGCGAGAATAGTGCAGAGATCGAAAAACAGATAAAGGCATTAGATCTATTAACCCAAGATTTTGCGGCAAAAAGAATGGATCGATCAATTAAAGATGCGCTAACTGGCCATCGTGTTGATGATATATAAGCTTTGTATTTAATGAGAGAATAATTATGCCAAAGATTACTTTTTTACCTAATGCCGATCTTTGTCCAGAAGGTATAACCATTGAGGCCGAAAAAGGTGAGTCAATTCTAGATGCTGCTTTGCGCAATGATATTGAAATTGATCATGCTTGTGAAATGTCGTGTGCTTGTTCGACATGCCATTGTATCGTGCGTAAAGGTTTTGATTCTTTAGAACCAAGTGATGAGCAAGAAGATGATATGCTAGATAAAGCTTGGGGAGTTGAACCACAAAGCCGACTAAGTTGTCAGGCTATAGTTGAAGATGAAGATCTGACGGTGGAAATCCCTCGTTATAGTCTGAATCATGCTAAAGAAGATCATTAATTAAATCATCAGATGCCTTATAATATTTAAGGCATCTGGTTTTACAATTAGTGTTGTAAGATTTATCGTCTTTAATGTTGGTTAATTACTAATTTATTTAAATAATATTACCCACAATAAACCATGCTTTGCGTGAATTTAAAAAATCTTGGGCAGACATCGGTTTTTTGCCAGCTGGCTGTAATAGCGTCATATTTATGACACCATTTTGAGTTGCTATTTGGATACCTGATTTATCAGCTCGTAGAATGGTTCCCGGCGTCTTATCTGTTGTTTCAGATATAACATTTGCTTGCCATACTTTAATTAGTTCACCATTTATTTCAAAATAACTAACGGGCCAAGGGTTAAATGCTCGTATGCATCTTTCAAGTTGAGTTGCCGTCAAATTCCAATCTAATTTGGCTTCTTGCTTAGATAACTTAGTCGCATAGGTTACTTGTGATTCGTTCTGCTTTTCGGGTTTTGCTTTCCCTTCTATAATAAGCATTAAAGTCTTTAGTAAAGCATCTGGACCGATTTGTGCTAATTTATTATATAAAGTTGCACTGGTATCATCGTCTTCTATATGACATTTTTCTTTATATAGCATATCTCCGGTATCTAAGCCTACATCCATTTGCATGATCGTTATACCTGTTTCAGTATCACCAGCCCAACAAGCACGTTGGATAGGTGCAGCACCACGCCATCTTGGAAGTAACGAACCGTGAACATTTAGACAGCCATATTTAGGCATATCTAAAACGGTCTGTGGAAAAATTAATCCATATGCTACAACAATCATAATATCAGCATTCAGGTCAGCAATAATTTGTTGATTAGCTGAATCTTTTAAGCTTATGGGTTGATATACCGGAAGGTTATTTTGCAAAGCAAGTTGTTTAACGGGGCTGGCTGTGAGTTTATTACCGCGACCGGCTGGTTTATCTGGTTGGGTAAAAACGCCAATGACTTGATGAGGTGAATTTAGTAATGCCTGCAAGTGTTTAGCCGCAAAATCGGGCGTACCAGCAAATATAATTTTAAGTGATTTATTAGCTTTGTTTTCTGTCATACTTTTTACCTGTTAATCCTATCGGGATACATCATCATATACTCAATATATTATGAGATTTGTTGTATATACTTATATTATAGCAAATGATTGTTTTCAATGTGAGTGAGTTGGTTCTGGCTCAAATTAAGATTGTTATTAATATCATTACCTTTTTGATATATTCAATTGAAACAACGTGTGTCTAAAATGGGAAGAATAATGGCACTAATATTACATCCACGATAAGTACTAAACAGGTTAATGGTACGCCTACTTTAACAAAGTCGCTAAAGCTAAATCCTCCGGGTGCAACAATCATCGATTTTACTGGTGACGACACTGGTGTGATAAAAGAAGCAGACGTAGCAATGGCGACAGTCATGGCAAATGGATAAGGTGAATAGCCGAAGCTAAGAGCAATGTTAATGGCAATAGGGGCAATTAATATTGCCGTCGCAGTATTACTAATAAATAAGCCTACCAGTGAACAGAGTAGAAAAATAAACGTTATTGCTACATAAGGTCCATAACCACTTAGGTGTGCTTTTAGTAAATCAGAAAATAAATTAATCCCGCCTGTTTTATTTAATGCAATAGCGAAAGGCATCATACCAATAATAAGAATTAAACTTGGCCAATGAATTGATTTATAAGCACTTGCCATATCAATGCAACGTGTAAGTCCCATTAATAAACAGGCAATCAACGCGGCAACTACATTCGGAACTATACCACTAACCATTAAGATAATCATAATAGCAAGATTAATCAGTGCAGCAATAGCTTGAGAACTGGCTGGCGCTACGTCATCAATATCGGCAGGGAAATCAAGTACGACAAAATCATTCGTACGGGTTTGTAATTTTCGGATTGAGCCCCAATCACCGCAAACTAATAAGGTATCACTAATTTGTAACTTTTCTTCAAATAAATTGTTAGCTTCAATAGGTGCATGATTGCGACGAATACCAATTACCGTGAGATAGTATTTACTACGAAAATCAATTTCATTTAACGTTTTACCATATAATGACGATTCTGGTAGCAATGCTACCTCAGCCATACCCACTTCTTTTACTTGATCAGAAAAGTATTCGCCTCGTAGGATTTTAGGCTCTAACATGTAGGTATTTAAAAAATTTCGATAATCGTCATCAGAATTACAATAATCTAATAAAAGAACATCTCCTTGGTAAAATTCAGTCATCCTATTTACGGGGATGAGCACTTTTCTAAATTTCCGCCATCGTTCAATTCCAATTACGTTAACCCCTTGTTGGCTCCTAAGATGTAGATTATCAATTGTTTTACCAATGAAAGGTGAGCCAGGTAATATTTGGGCGCGATGCGCACGACCAGATAATTTATATTCTCGAATTAAATCGGTGATTTGCCTACGTGTTGGTGATTTTTGTGATTCATCTATTTGTTTTTTAGACACAAGCCAGTTACGGCTAATAACACAATAAAGCAATCCGACAATTAATACCCCAATACCAATAGGCGTGATTGAAAAGAATTTGAATCCTTCAAGTTCAACACGTTCCAATTCACTATTAACCACTAAGTTTGGTGCTGTGGCAACTAATGTCATCATGCCACTAATTAAAGCTGCAATGCATAATGGCATCATTAATTTCTTAACATGTATGCCTGAATGAGAGGCAATACTGATCACTACAGGAATAAAAATAGCAACGACACCAGTGGAACTCATTACAGAGCCTAATAAAGCAACACTCAACATAATTAATATAATGATTTGGATATCATTTTTACCAGCTACTTTAAGAATATACTCACTCATTTGATAAGAAATACCAGTTCTAACAAGACTTTCTCCAATAATAAATAACAAGGCTATCAAAACAATATTGGGATCACTAAAGCCAGATAATGCTTCGGTCGGTGTCAAAATACCCGTAACCATAATTGCTGTTATCGCAAGAATTGCGATTATATCCATACGTAATTTGGTAAAGGAAAAGAGTATGATAGTAATAAATAACAAACCACACACAATGAGTAATTGATATTGCTCCACTAGGGCAGGAGGTAAAAGAACAAGTAATTCTTGACCGATAGATGATAATTTCAAAATTAGATTATTTTATAATTTGATTTTTGCCATATCATACCGTAAGTAAATAATCTTGGGCAAGTCAAACAATAATGGTTTGAATATTAAGTTGGTTATTTCGTGTTTAATTTTTGCGTGTTTTTTGTGCAGAATTAAAACTTTATTTCAATAATCAAATAATAAATTTTAGTCTTATTAAAATTAAGGTATCACCACTGTTTTGTAATAAGCGTTTATACCAATAGGGTAAAATAATTATAATATTCAGTTTATTAATCACGAAGTTATGAATAAATCGTTTTTTTAAGATTTATCCTTTTACAAAATAGAACTAAATTTGAACGATTAAACAGTTGCATTGGTTTTCTTTTTCAGTATAATAGCCAGACTTCGCCAATAAAGGCAAAGCTTATTGGATGTCAGTATATTTAACATCCACACAATACTCCCGATTTGGGGGTTATGTAAAGAACGGATTACACTCTCCTGTCAATCGTAACAGGAAATGAGTAGTAGTCTTTTGTTATAACTTTTTTATAGTGGAGCTCTGGTCTCATGCAGAACCAAAGAATCCGAATCCGTCTAAAAGCATTCGATCATCGTTTGATTGATCAATCTACTGCGGAAATCGTTGAAACTGCGAAGCGTACTGGTGCGCAAGTTCGTGGTCCTATTCCATTACCGACGCGCAAAGAGCGTTTCACTGTATTGATTTCACCACACGTTAATAAAGACGCTCGTGATCAATACGAGATTCGTACTCATAAACGTCTAGTCGATATCGTTGAACCAACTGAAAAAACAGTTGATGCTTTGATGCGTCTAGATCTTGCTGCCGGTGTTGACGTGCAGATCAGTTTAGGTTAATTCTGGGCTGAAAAGGATTAAGAGGTCGAAACAATGATTGGTTTAGTCGGTCGAAAAGTAGGAATGACACGAATCTTCACTGAAGATGGTGTTTCAGTTCCTGTAACCGTAATTGAAGTTGAAGCTAACCGCGTAACTCAAGTAAAAAGCCTTGAGAACGATGGTTATCAAGCTATTCAGGTAACTACAGGTAGCAAAAAAGCTAATCGTGTAAACAAACCTGAAGCAGGTCATTTTGCTAAGGCTGGCGTTGAAGCTGGTCGAGGTCTGTGGGAATTCCGTTTCGAAGAAGGCGAATTCACTGTAGGTCAAAGCATTAATGTCGATATTTTTACTGACGTTAAAAAAGTTGATGTTACTGGTACATCTAAAGGTAAAGGTTTTGCTGGCGTTACAAAACGTTGGAATTTCCGTACTCAGGATGTTACACATGGTAACTCTTTGGCACACCGTGGTCATGGCTCTATTGGTCAAAACCAAACTCCAGGTAAAGTGTTCAAAGGTCGTAAAATGGCAGGTCACTTAGGTAATGAACGTGTAACTGTTCAGAACTTAGATATTGTACGTGTTGATGCAGAACGTAACCTTTTATTAATTAAAGGTGCAGTGCCAGGCGCAATCAATAGTGACGTAATTGTTAAACCAGCGATTAAAGCTTAACGTCGAGGAGATAGAAATGGAATTAGTAGTTAAAGACGCGCAAGCGCTTTCTGTTTCAGAAACTACCTTCGGACGTGATTTTAATGAAGCATTAGTTCATCAAGTTGTTGTTGCTTATGCATCAGGAGCTCGTCAAGGAACTCGTGGTCAAAAAACTCGTGCAGAAGTAGCTGGTTCTGGCAAAAAACCATGGCGTCAAAAAGGTACTGGTCGCGCTCGTTCAGGTTCAGTAAAGAGCCCAATCTGGCGTAGTGGTGGTGTAACATTTGCAGCTAAACCACAAGATCATAGCCAAAAAGTTAACCGTAAAATGTATCGTGGTGCATTAAAGAGCATTTTCTCTGAATTAGTGCGTCAAGATCGTTTAGTGGTAGTTGAGAAGTTCACTGTAGAAGCTCCTAAGACTAAGTTATTAACTCAGAAATTAAAAGCAATGGATCTTAATGATGTATTGATTATCACTTCTGAAGTTGATGAAAATCTTTTCTTAGCTTCACGTAATATCTACAAAGTTGATGTACGTGATGTTGCTGGTATTGATCCAGTTAGCTTAATTGCATTTGAAAAAGTTCTCATGACTGTTGATGCAGTGAAACAAGTTGAGGCAATGTTAGCAGAGGAGAAAGTAGCATGATTCTAGAAGAGCGTCTGCTTAAAGTCCTGCGTGCACCACATGTTTCTGAAAAAGCATCTCTTTCAATGGAGAAAAGTAACACACTAGTGTTAAAAGTTGCAAAAGATGCTACTAAGAAAGAGATTAAAGCCGCAGTTGAAAAACTATTTGAAGTTAAAGTAAACGATGTAAATACTTTAATCGTAAAAGGTAAAGTTAAACGTCGTGGTCAACAAATCGGTCGCCGTAGCGACTGGAAAAAAGCTTACGTCACTTTAGCGGAAGGTCAAAACTTAGACCTTGCGGGCGTCACTGAATAATTCGGAGGAGTAAGAACAATGGCAGTTGTTAAGTGTAAACCTACATCTCCGGGTCGTCGCCACGTTGTTAAAGTGGTTAACCCAGAGTTGCATAAAGGTAAACCTTATGCACCTTTGCTTGATACAAAGAGCAAAACTGGTGGTCGCAATAATAATGGACGTATTACTACTCGTCATATCGGCGGTGGTCATAAACAACATTATCGTATTGTTGACTTTAAACGTAATAAAGATGGTATTCCTGCTACTGTTGAACGTTTGGAATATGATCCAAACCGTAGCGCGAATATTGCATTAGTTTTATATAAAGACGGTGAACGTCGTTATATTCTAGCTCCAAAAGGCTTAAAAGCCGGAGATCAGATCCAATCTGGTGTTGATGCAGCGATTAAAACAGGTAACTGTTTACCAATGCGTAATATCCCTGTTGGTTCTACCGTGCATAATATCGAAATGAAACCTGGTAAAGGCGGACAGCTTGCTCGTTCTGCTGGTAGCTATGTTCAAATCATTGCACGTGAAGGTTCATATGTAACTCTTCGTCTTCGTTCTGGCGAAATGCGTAAAGTATTATCTGATTGCCGTGCTACTATTGGTGAAGTAGGTAATTCAGAGCATATGCTTCGCGTATTGGGTAAAGCTGGTGCAACACGTTGGCGTGGTGTTCGTCCTACTGTTCGCGGTACGGCGATGAACCCAGTAGATCACCCACATGGTGGTGGTGAAGGTCGTAACTTTGGTAAACATCCTGTGTCTCCATGGGGTCAAAAAGCCAAAGGATTGAAAACGCGTAGCAACAAACGTACTGATAAGTACATTGTTCGTCATCGCAATAAGAAATAATTAAATTAGAGGATTAGCTATGCCACGTTCTCTCAAGAAGGGTCCATTTATTGACCTACACTTGCTGAAGAAGGTAGAGAAAGCGGTGGAAAGCGGGGACAAGAAACCATTACGTACTTGGTCCCGTCGTTCAACGATCTTTCCTAATATGATCGGATTGACCATCGCTGTCCATAATGGTCGTCAGCACGTACCAGTTTATGTAACCGATGAAATGGTTGGTCATAAATTGGGTGAATTTGCGCCGACTCGTACTTATCGCGGTCATGCAGCAGATAAGAAAGCTAAGAAGAAATAAGTAGGAGAAAGAGATGGAAACAATTGCAAAATATCGCCACGCTCGTTCTTCTGCACAGAAAGTTCGCTTAGTTGCTGATTTAGTGCGCGGTAAGAGTGTGTCACAGGCACTTGATATTTTAACTTTCACTAATAAAAAAGCTGCAGTGTTAGTTAAAAAAGTATTAGAGTCTGCTATTGCTAATGCAGAGCATAACGACGGTGCTGATATTGATGATCTGAAAGTTGCGAAAATATTCGTAGATGAAGGCCCAACCATGAAGCGTATTATGCCTCGTGCAAAAGGTCGTGCAGATCGAATTTTGAAGCGTACGAGTCACATTACTGTGATCGTGTCTGATCGCTAGATCTGGAGAATAGCAATGGGTCAAAAAGTAAATCCAAATGGTATCCGATTAGGTATTGTCAAACCTTGGACATCTACCTGGTATGCGGATACAAAAGAATTCGCTGATAATTTAGATGGCGACTTTAAAGTACGTCAGTTCTTAAATAAAGAATTAGCGCAAGCGTCAATCTCGAAAATCGTTATTGAACGTCCAGCTAAGAGTATTCGTGTTACTATTCACACAGCTCGTCCTGGTATCGTAATCGGTAAGAAAGGTGAAGACGTAGAAAAATTGCGTAATACCGTAGCGAGTATTGCTGGTGTACCAGCACAAATTAATATTGCAGAAGTTCGTAAACCTGAACTTGATGCAAAATTAGTTGCTGACAGCATCACTTCACAATTAGAACGTCGTGTAATGTTCCGTCGTGCGATGAAGCGTGCAGTACAAAATGCTATGAAAGCAGGTGCGAAAGGTATTAAAGTTGAAGTTAGTGGTCGTTTAGGCGGTGCAGAAATCGCTCGTAGCGAATGGTATCGTGAAGGTCGTGTGCCATTACATACACTTCGTGCTGACATTGACTATGGACTTTCAGAAGCACTAACTACCTATGGTATTATTGGTGTTAAAGTGTGGATCTTCAAAGGTGAGATCCTTGGTGGTATGGCTGCCGTTGAACAAGTAGAAAAACCTGCTGCTCAACCGAAAAAGCAGCGTAAAGGCCGAAAACAATAAGGAGCGTCGCTGATGTTACAACCAAAGCGTACAAAATTCCGTAAAATGCATAAGGGTCGCAATCGCGGTCTAGCTGCAGGTGCCGATATTAGTTTCGGTACTTTCGGTCTTAAGGCTGTTGGTCGTGGTCGTTTGACTGCGCGCCAGATCGAAGCAGCACGTCGTGCTATGACTCGTGCAGTTAAACGTCAAGGTAAAATCTGGATTCGAGTTTTCCCTGATAAACCAATTACTGAAAAACCACTTGAAGTGCGTATGGGTAAAGGTAAGGGTAACGTTGAGTACTGGGTTGCACTAATTCAACCAGGTAAAGTCCTTTATGAAATGGATGGTGTACCGGAAGAAGTTGCTCGTGAAGCATTTGCGTTGGCAGCAGCAAAACTGCCGATTAAAACCACCTTTGTAATTAAGACGGTGATGTAAATGAAAGCAAAAGAGCTACGTGAAAAAAGCGTTGAAGAGTTAAATACTGAACTTCTAAATTTATTACGTGAACAATTTAATTTACGTATGCAATTAGCAAGCGGTCAGTTACAACAAACTCATTTAGTTAAACAAGTGCGTCGTAATATCGCATTAGTTAAAACACTAATAACTGAAAAGGCGGGTGCGTAATGACTACTAATGTTCGTACTCAGCAAGGTCGTGTTATTAGCGACAAAATGGATAAATCTATTGTTGTTGCTATTGAACGTAAAGTGAAACATCCATTATATGGTAAGTTCATTAAACGTACGACTAAATTGCATGTACATGATGAGAATAATGAGTGTGGTATCGGTGATACTGTAGAAATCAAGGAATGCCGTCCACTTTCTAAGACTAAGTCTTGGACTCTAGTTCGAGTTGTAGAGAAGGCAGTTATTTAATCTAATTGATTAAAAATTGTACATAATTTAATAGACGGCTAGCATTAGCCGTCTATTTTATACTACCCATTTTATTTGAGTGGTGTTATACTAAGCGCCCTCACATAGGTGGGATTTCTTGGTTGTCTATTCTTATCCATGGTAGTTGAGGTGGATGAAGGTAGATTAGACAATAATTTATTATACGGAGCATTAAAATGATCCAAGAACAGACTAGGCTCGATGTTGCTGATAACTCTGGCGCACGTAGCGTAATGTGTATCAAGGTTCTCGGTGGATCACACCGTCGTTATGCTGCAGTGGGTGATATCATCAAAGTTACTATTAAAGAAGCAATTCCACGTGGTAAAGTAAAAAAAGGTGATGTCCTTAAAGCTGTAGTAGTACGTACTAAGAAAGGTGTTCGTCGTCCTGATGGATCTGTCATTCGTTTCGATCGCAACGCTTGCGTTATTTTAAATAATAACAGTGAGCAACCGATTGGTACGCGTATTTTTGGACCGGTCACTCGTGAACTTCGTTCTGAGAAGTTTATGAAGATCATTTCATTAGCACCAGAAGTACTGTAAGGAGCGGGTAATGGCAGCGAAAATCCGTCGAGAAGATGAAGTTATCGTGTTAACCGGTAAAGATAAAGGTAAGCGCGGTAAAGTTAAAAGTGTTTTGTCTACAGGCAAAGTGATTGTTGAAGGTATTAACTTGGTAAAAAAACACCAAAAACCAGTACCTGCATTAAATCAAGATGGTGGAATTGTTGAGAAAGAAGCAGCTATTAATGTTTCTAACGTAGCAATTTACAATAGCGCTACAGGCAAAGCAGATCGCGTAGGCTTTCGTTTTGAAAACGGTAAAAAAGTCCGTTTTTATAAGTCTACTAATGAAATAATTAAGTAATTTGGAGTGTACGATGGCGAAACTGCATGATTACTACAATGCACAGGTAGTAAATAAACTGCAAGAACAGTTTGGCTACAAATCTGTCATGCAAGTCCCTCGGATCGAAAAGATCACCTTGAATATGGGTGTGGGTGAAGCAATTACTGATAAGAAATTATTAGATAATGCGGTTGCAGATTTAGCTGCAATCAGTGGTCAAAAACCACTAGTCACAAAAGCACGCAAATCAGTTGCTGGTTTTAAAATCCGTCAAGGGTATCCTATTGGCTGTAAAGTCACACTACGTGGTGAACGTATGTGGGAATTTTTCGAACGTTTAGTTTATATTGCTTTACCGCGTACTCGCGATTTTCGTGGCTTAAGCGCAAAATCTTTTGATGGTCGTGGTAATTACAGTATGGGTATACGTGAGCAAATCGTTTTCCCTGAAATCGATTACGATAAAGTTGATCGTGTTCGTGGTTTAGATATTACTATTACTACTACCGCACAATCAGATGAAGAAGGCCGTGCATTATTGTCAGCCTTTAACTTTCCATTTCGTAAGTAAAGGTAGGGTAAACTAATGGCTAAACAATCAATGATTGAACGCGATAAAAAACGCGTAAAGCTAGCAAATAGATACTTTGCAAAGCGTCAAGAATTAAAAGCGATCATCTCTGATGTTAATGCAACAGATGAAGATCGTTGGAATGCGGTGCTTAAATTGCAAACGCTTCCTCGAGATTCAAGTCCATCACGTCAACGAAATCGTTGTCGTCAAACTGGTCGTCCTCATGGCGTCCTTCGTAAGTTTGGTTTAAGCCGAATTAAGGTTCGTGAAGCCGCTATGCGTGGCGAAATCCCGGGTCTTAAAAAGGCAAGTTGGTAATCAGAGGAGTGTTATAGATGAGCATGCAAGATCCTATCGCAGATATGTTGACCCGAATTCGTAATGGTCAAGCTGCGAACAAAGTTGCGGTCACCATGCCTTCCTCTAAGTTAAAAGTGGCAATTGCCAACGTGCTAAAAGAAGAAGGTTATGTAGAAGGCTACAAAATTATAGGTGACACTAAACCTGAATTGGAAATTACTTTAAAATATTTCCAAGGTAAGGCGGTTGTAGAAAATATTCAACGTGTTAGTCGTCCTGGCTTACGTATTTATAAACGTAAGGATGAACTGCCAAAAGTAATGGCAGGATTAGGAATCGCAGTTGTTTCTACATCTAAAGGTGTTATGACTGATCGAGCAGCACGCCAAGCAGGTCTTGGTGGTGAAATTATCTGCTACGTAGCGTAAGGGAGAAAAGAATGTCTCGTGTTGCAAAAGCACCTGTCGTTGTTCCTGCTGGCGTAGAGGTAAAACTCAATGGTCAGGAAATTACGATCAAAGGTAAAAATGGCGAGTTAACTCGTTCTATTAATAATGCTGTTGTTATCAATCAAGAAGAAGGTCAAATTAAATTTGCACCTCGTGATGGTTTTGCTAATGCTTGGGCGCAAGCTGGAACAGCAAGAGCGTTGATTAATGCAATGGTAATTGGTGTTACTGAAGGTTTTACCAAAAAACTTCAGCTAGTTGGTGTTGGTTATCGTGCTCAACTAAAAGGTAATGTAATCGGTTTATCACTTGGATATTCACATCCAATTGAACATGCATTACCTGCAGGTGTAACCGCTGAATGTCCATCTCAAACTGAAATCATCCTAAAAAGTGCTGATAAACAGTTAATTGGTCAAGTAGCAGCAGATATCCGTGCTTATCGTCGTCCTGAACCTTATAAAGGTAAAGGTGTTCGTTACGCAGACGAAGTCGTGCGTACTAAAGAAGCTAAGAAGAAGTAAGGTAACACTATGGATAAGAAATCATCTCGTATCCGTCGTGCGACAAAAGCTCGTAGTAAGATGCGTGAGTTATTGGCAACACGTCTTGTTGTTCACCGTACTCCGCGTCATATTTATGCGCAAATCATTGCACCAAACGGTTCAGAAGTACTGGCAGCAGCTTCTACTCTAGAAAAAGCTATCAGTGAAAATTTAAAATATACCGGAAACAAAGAAGCTGCAGCAGCTGTAGGTAAAGCTATTGCTGAGCGTGCGTTGGCAAAAGACATTAAAGATGTTGCTTTTGACCGTTCTGGTTTCCAATATCATGGTCGAGTTCAGGCGCTAGCAGAAGCTGCTCGCGAAGCTGGCCTACAGTTCTAAGGTAGGAGTTAAAGATGTCAAACATCGAAAAACAAGCTGGTGAACTGCAGGAAAAACTAATCGCAGTTAACCGCGTGTCAAAAACCGTAAAAGGTGGCCGTATTTTTAGTTTTTCTGCACTAACAGTGGTTGGTGACGGTAATGGTCGTGTCGGTTTTGGATATGGTAAAGCGCGTGAAGTTCCAGCGGCTATTCAAAAAGCGATGGAAAAAGCACGACGTAATATGATTAATGTAGCATTAAATAATGAAACCCTACAGCATCCAGTTAAAGGTGCTCACACAGGTTCTCGTGTTTATATGCAACCTGCATCTGAAGGTACAGGTATTATCGCTGGCGGTGCAATGCGTGCCGTTCTGGAAGTTGCCGGAGTTCGTAACGTTTTAGCTAAAGCATATGGTTCAACTAACCCTATTAATGTGGTTCGTGCAACAATTGATGGTTTAGCAAATATGAAATCACCAGAAATGGTGGCAGCGAAACGTGGTAAAACCGTCGAAGAAATTTTGGGGTAATTAACCATGGCAAAAACGATTAAAATCACACAAACTCGTAGTTCTATTGGACGTTTACCGAAGCATAAAGCTACGTTACGCGGACTTGGATTGCGTGGTATCGGTCATACTGTAGAGCGAGAGGATACTCCAGCTATGCGCGGTATGGTTAACCAAGTTTATTACATGGTTAAAGTAGAGGAGTAATAAGTAATGCGTTTAAATACTTTATCTCCTGCTGAAGGTTCAAAGCACACATCTAAACGTTTGGGGCGAGGAATCGGTTCAGGTTTAGGTAAAACAGGTGGTCGTGGTATTAAAGGACAAAACTCTCGTTCTGGTGGTGGTGTTCGCCGTGGATTTGAGGGTGGTCAAATGCCATTATATCGTCGTTTACCAAAATTTGGCTTTACTTCTCGTAAGTCTTTAGTAACAACTGAAGTTCGTCTTTCTGATCTAATGAAAGTAGAAGGTGATGTTGTTGATCTAAATTCTCTTAAAGCCGCAAATGTTATTGGTAGCCAAATTGAATTTGCGAAAATTATGTTATCAGGTGAAATTAGCAAACCTGTTACAGTTCGTGGAATTAATGTTACTAAAGGTGCAAAAGCTGCAATTGAAGCTGCTGGCGGAAAAATCGAGGAATAATTAGAAAGATGGCAAAGCAACCAGGATTAGATTTTCAAAGCACAAGAGGCGGTAGTGGTGAGCTTAGAAGGCGATTAATATTTGTCCTTTTAGCGC
This sequence comes from Frischella perrara, assembly GCF_000807275.1. Taxonomy (NCBI): domain Bacteria; kingdom Pseudomonadati; phylum Pseudomonadota; class Gammaproteobacteria; order Orbales; family Orbaceae; genus Frischella; species Frischella perrara. The sequence goes on from NZ_CP009056.1 coordinate 178,441, forward strand.
TTATTGTTTTTCGTATCGGTTCTTATATTCCCATTCCTGGTATTAATACTGAGGTATTAGCAAAATCACTTTCGAAACTTGTAGGTGAAAATGGCCTCGTTGGAATGTTTAATATGTTCTCGGGGGGAGCCTTAAGCCGAGCTTCAATTTTTACTTTAGGTATTATGCCGTATATTTCTGCATCAATTATAGTGCAGTTATTAACGGCAATTAGCCCAAAGCTCGCTGAGTTAAAGAAAGAAGGTGAATCTGGTCGTAAGAAGATTAGTCAGTATACGCGTTATGGTACGTTAGTACTTGCAATTATTCAGGCTATCGGTGTTGCTACAGCTTTACCAAGAATGTCAGAATTTCAAGGTGCTGTAATTAATCCTGGTTTTTCCTTCTATTTTATAGCCTCAGTGGGTTTAGTAACAGGTACTATGTTTCTTATGTGGTTAGGGGAGCAGATCACAGAACGCGGAGTTGGTAATGGTATTTCTATTATTATCTTTGCTGGTATTGTGGCAGCTCTTCCGCCTGCAATAAGTGAGGTAGTTGAGCAAGCTCGTTCTGGTGAATTACTACACCCGTTAGTATTATTGATTGTTGCTGCGCTAGTGATAGGTATAACTTATTTTGTTGTGTTTGTAGAGCGTGGTCAACGACGAATTGTTGTTAACTATGCACAACGTCAACAAGGGCGTCGAGTTTATGCCGCACAAAGTACTCATTTACCATTAAAAATTAACATGTCAGGTGTAATACCGGCTATATTTGCTTCAACAATAATCATGTTACCTGCTATGGGAGCTTCATGGTTACAAGGTGATGGGCAAGGTTGGCGTTATATTTTTATGTTAATGGGGCAGTATCTATCTCATGGTCAGCCACTTTATATGATTTTATATGCAGTAGCGATCATATTCTTTTGTTTCTTTTATACGGCCTTGGTATTTAATCCACGAGAGACGGCAGATCAACTAAAGAAATCGGGTGCTTTTATTCCGGGGGTTCGTCCTGGCGAACAAACATCAAAATATATTGATAAAATCATGACTCGTTTAACACTTGTCGGATCTCTATATATTACTTTAGTTTGTTTAGTTCCAATGTTTATTACTTCATCATTAAAAGTTCCAGTTCAATTTGGTGGAACATCTCTTTTAATTGTTGTAGTTGTAATCATGGATTTTATGGCACAAGTACAGACTTTAATGATGCCAAATCGTTATGAGTCAGTTTTAAAGAAAGCTAATCTTAAAGGCTATGGTCGATAAGTTAGCTAGAAGTTACGGAGAAGAAAATGAAAGTTCGTGCTTCAGTCAAGAAATTATGCAGAAATTGTAAAATCATTAAACGTAATGGCATTGTTCGTGTTATTTGCGTTGAAGGTAAACATAAACAACGTCAAGGTTAATTATTTTCCTTTAAGTTGTATATCTTTTGCATATTTTGCTTGCCAAAGTATAGTAAAGCTGGCTAGAATAGCCAGCCTATAATTTATTTGAGTTTCCTTTATTTGAGTATCCTGAAAACGGGCTTTTCAGCATAAAGGAAATCAGTTATTTTTTATTAACAAATAGGAGTGCATAGTGGCCCGTATCGCAGGCATTAACATTCCTGATCAACAACATGCTGTAATTGCTTTACAAGCAATTTATGGTATTGGTAATACTCGTGCGAAGACAATTTGTGCTGAAGCGGGTATTCCTGAAAGTGTTAAGATCAGAGAACTATCTGAAGATCAGATCGAAAAGTTACGTGAACAAGTTGCAAAATTCACTGTTGAAGGTGATTTGCGTCGTGAAGTGACTATGAGTATCAAGCGTTTATTAGACCTTGGTTGTTATCGTGGAATACGTCATCGCCGTGGACTTCCAGTTCGTGGTCAACGTACTAAGACTAACGCTCGTACCCGTAAAGGGCCGCGTAAGCCTATCAAGAAATAATCGGGGTAATTAAGAATGGCAAAGACACCTGTGCGCGCTCGTAAGCGTGTAAAAAAACAAGTTTCTGATGGTATAGCTCATATTCATGCATCTTTTAACAATACAATCGTTACAATTACCGATCGTCAAGGTAATGCATTAGGTTGGGCGACTGCTGGTGGTTCTGGATTCCGTGGATCTCGTAAATCAACTCCGTTTGCAGCTCAGGTAGCAGCAGAACGTTGTGCTGAAGCCGTTAAAGAATACGGAATTAAGAATCTGGAAGTTATGGTTAAGGGACCTGGTCCTGGTCGTGAGTCTACAATTCGTGCATTAAATGCCGCGGGTTATCGCATCACTAATATTACTGATGTTACTCCGATTCCTCATAACGGTTGTCGTCCACCAAAGAAACGTCGTGTTTAATATTTGAATTAAACCGTTAGACGTTTTAGGTTTATTGGAGAAAGAAAATGGCAAGATATTTGGGACCAAAGCTCAAATTAAGTCGTCGTGAAGGTACTGATTTATTCCTAAAATCAGGCGTTCGCGCAATTGATAGTAAATGTAAATTAGAACAAGCTCCTGGTCAGCATGGTGCGCGTAAGCCACGTTTATCTGATTATGGCGTTCAGTTACGTGAAAAACAAAAAGTTCGTCGTATTTATGGAATCTTAGAAAGACAATTCCGTAATTATTATAAAGAAGCTGCTAGAATTAAAGGCAATACTGGTGAAAACCTATTAAACCTTTTAGAACGTCGTTTAGATAACGTCGTTTATCGTATGGGATTTGGTGCGACTCGCGCTGAAGCTCGTCAGTTAGTTAGCCATAAAGCAGTATTAGTTAATGGTCGTGTTGTGAACATTGCTTCTTATCAGGTTTCACCTGAAGATGTAATCAGTGTTCGTGAAAAGGCAAAGAAACAAGCACGTGTTAAAGCAGCTTTAGAGCTTGCGGAACAACGTGAAAAACCAACTTGGTTAGAAGTTGATGCCGGCAAAATGGAAGGTGTGTTTAAACGCATTCCTGAACGTTCTGATTTATCAGCTGACATCAATGAACATTTGATCGTCGAACTTTATTCTAAGTAAAGTTTAGTACTTAAGAGAGGACACAATGCAGGGTTCTGTAACAGAGTTTTTAAAACCTCACCTAGTTGAAGTTGTTCAATACAATCAAACGCATGCTAAAGTGATTTTAGAACCACTTGAGCGTGGATTTGGTCATACACTAGGTAATGCACTGCGCCGTATTTTATTATCATCAATGCCGGGATGTGCTGTAACGGAAGTTGAGATCGATGGTGTATTGCATGAATACAGTACTAAAGAAGGCGTCCAGGAAGATGTGCTTGATATTCTGCTTAATTTGAAAAAATTAGCAGTTAAAGTTCACAGCAAAGATGATGTAATGCTTACATTAAACAAATCTGGAGCTGGTGTTGTTACAGCTAACGACATTATTCATGATGGTGATGTTGAAATTGTTAATCCAGATCTTGTGATTTGTCATCTTACAGACGCAAATGCTTCAATTAGTATGCGTATTCGTGTTCAAAGAGGACGCGGATACGTTCCTGCTTCTGCTCGTGTTCGATCAGAAGATGAAGAACGTCCAATTGGACATTTATTAGTTGATGCATGCTTCAGTCCAATTGATAGAATTGCGTATTCAGTAGAAGCAGCTCGAGTTGAACAACGTACGGATTTAGATAAATTAGTTATCGATATGGAAACTAATGGAACTATTGATCCAGAAGAATCAATTAGACGAGCATCTACAATTTTGGCTGAGCAACTTGAAGCTTTTGTTGATTTACGTGATGTACGTCAACCAGAAGTGAAAGAAGACAAACCTGAATTTGATCCAATTCTTCTACGTCCAGTAGATGATTTGGAATTAACTGTTCGATCTGCTAACTGTCTAAAAGCAGAAGCAGTTCATTACATTGGTGATTTAGTCCAACGTACTGAAGTTGAGTTATTGAAAACACCTAATTTAGGTAAGAAATCTCTTACTGAAATTAAGGATGTACTCGCTTCACGTGGTTTATCTCTTGGTATGCGCTTAGAGAACTGGCCACCAGCAAGTATTGTTGAAGACTAATTTAAAGTTTACATAAGAAGGATAAAGTTATGCGCCATCGTAAAAGTGGTCGTCAGCTTAATCGTAATAGCAGCCATCGTCAAGCGATGTTTCGTAATATGACAAGTTCACTTGTTGAACACGAAATTATCAAGACAACTTTACCTAAGGCTAAAGAGCTGCGTCGTGTAGTTGAACCTTTAATTACATTAGCTAAGACTGATAGTGTAGCTAATCGTCGTTTGGCTTTTGCTCGTATCCGTAATGCGGATGCAGTGAAAAAATTATTCTCAGATCTTGGTCCACGTTTTGCAAATCGCCCTGGTGGTTATATTCGCATTATGAAATGTGGTTTCCGTGCTGGTGATAATGCGCCTATGGCCTATATTGAATTAGTAGATCGCCCAGCTACAAGCGAAGTTGTTGCAACTGCCGCTGAGTAATTGATAGATTCGAAAAGAAAAGCCGATAAGTTTTTTATCGGCTTTTTTTATTACAGTTTATAAAATAATATTCTAAATACCACTTTATAGCTATACAGTTTAATTCATAGTAAAATTGGACTCGTTAAGATCAATAGCTATATTCTTAGGTCATATTTTATTTATTATTACTCAATAATCAGTCCATCATTGAATTAATAATGTGGTGGTGGAGTTTCTTCTGACATCGTTGCAATATTAGATGTTTGAACAGATTGTAACTTTTTAGATAATAATATTAACTGTTCTTTCAACTTAGTTATTTCATTTTGAAGTATGATAACTGTTTGGTTCAATTCTTCGATTGTTATATCTTGAAAGCAAATCTTTGTTTCTAACTGTTCTATTCGCTTATTCATAATCTATTAAACTAAATAAAATGATTTAAGCATTATAAAGAATATTAAGATACCTTTCTATTGATTTTCCGAAAAGATATCATTAACTTAATTAATATCTTTTTAATTTAAATTTAATAACTTCATTACTTATTTAAATTAAATATCCATTTTAGAAATCCTGAATTTCATAATTTATCAAATTAATATATGGTTAGTGTAAAATTTATTAACTATCAAATATTGAATTATAACCACCCTCTCTCAGCAAAAGATACATATTCACCTTTACCTATTACAAAATGATCAAGAATTCTAATATCAACCAGATTGCAGGCTGCTTCAATTTGTTCAGTTACGTCACGATCTGCCTGACTAGGTTCTGAGAATCCCGATGGGTGGTTATGGGCAAGAATTATAGCAGATGCATTACAACTTAATGCTTTGCGTACAATTTCACGAGGGTGAACTTCAACACAATTATAAGTTCCTAAGAACATTTCTTCATTGCATATCACTTGGTTTTGATTATTAAGAAAGATAACTAAAAAGACTTCTCGATCTTTATTAACAAATTGACTAGCAAGATAATGGTGGGTGAGATTAGGCGATGTTAATATACTACTTTCGGTCATTTTAAATTTTAAATAGCGTTTTGATAGTTCTAATACGGCTTGTAGTTGAGTGTATTTGGTAGTGCCTAACCCTTTTTTCTTACAGAATGTCATATGTGAAGCATTCATCATTTGATAAAGGGAGCCAAATTCACACAATAGCTCTTGTGATAAATTTAATACAGGTGTTCCCTTAATTCCTGTGCGTAAAAAGATGGCTAGTAACTCATAATCTGATAAGGATTGTGCTCCAAATTTCAATAACTTTTCTCTTGGCATCATTATCATATTCCCATAAAAATTTATATTGACTTAAAGTAAACTATAAATGAAAAATGGGTTAATAATTGTAATCTAATAAGTTATTTCTAGTTAGGTCACAGTTTTTGAATTGTATTTTCAGATAATTAAAAGCAATTCAATTTAATAAAAAGTGCCAAGGAGGCACTTTCAATTAATGAATTAATTATAGTGTTAATGGCTACAGCCACAACCACCATGTCCACCACAACAACCATCGTCTTCATCTTCATGACTATGGCCACCACAGCCACATCCACCATGTTCATGATGATGTCCATGTGCTCCATGTACATGCCCATGAGAAAGCTCTTCTTGAGTAGCTTCTCTCACATCAACAACTTCTACATTAAATTTTAAATCCTGACCTGCTAACATATGGTTACCATCAATGGTTACATTATCTCCATCAATAGCAGTAATTTCTACGGGTACTGGTCCATGATCAGTATCTGCTAGAAAACGCATACCTACTTCAAGTTCATCAACACCGACAAAAACATCACGGGGTACAGTTTGGACAAGATTATCATTATAGTCACCGTAGGCATTTTCTGAGTTTATTTCAACATCAAATTTATCACCTTTTTCACGACCTTCTAAAGCATCCTCTAATCCTTTAATTAAATTGCCCGCGCCATGTAAATACTCTAACGGAGCAACAACTGTTGTCTCATCAACTAATACACCATCTTTGGTTCGAACTTGGTACGCTAAACTTACCACTGTATCTTTTGCTATTTTCATTTGATCTCCAATTCTTAGCGAGAAAAGATGCCAAGATTTTATATGAAAAACTTATTAATGTATCCTTTTTTGTTTAATAAAAAAGTTAATAGAATTAACCTTTTTTAATATTTATGCAATCCTTGATTATCCCAACTTAATATGACTCATTTAACAATACTATTTTATTCATTTATAATCGTATTAATTTAATAATAATGTGATTTGAATTTATGTTTTCAAAATTTCAATCTTATTGCCATTTAATACGATTAGATAAACCTATTGGCTCAATGTTATTATTATGGCCAACACTATGGGCTTTATATTTGACCGCTATTCCGACATTTCATCTTGTCATTGTTTTTGCTTTAGGTGTTTTTGTAATGCGCTCTGCTGGATGTGTAATTAATGATATTGCGGATCGAAATTTTGATGGACATGTTGAACGAACTAAAAATAGACCTCTAGCTAATGGAAAGTTAAACGTCAAAGAAGCAATTGTCATTTTTATTGTTTTGATCGTAATATCACTATGTTTATTATTGACCTTACCACCTTTGACTTGGTTAATTGCTGTAATGGCATTTTTAACAACCTTAATCTACCCTTTTATGAAGCGATTTACACATCTTCCGCAAGTGATATTAGGTATTGCTTTTAGTTGGTCTATTCCCATGGTTTATGCTGCGACTATTGGTTCTTTCCCATTAAGTTGTTGGTTGTTAAGTTTAACAAATATTTGTTGGACAATTGCTTATGATACTGAATATGCAATGGTTGATCGTGATGATGATCTAAAAATTGGTATTAAATCTACCGCTGTTTTATTTGGACGATACGACAGACTGATTATAGCTTTTTTACAATTAATTACCACATTGCTCTTAATTATAATTGGTCTATTAAATCATTTAACAATCGTTTATTTTCTAAGTGTAGCTATTGTCTTATTATTATTTATTTATCAACAAAAAATCATCGTAGAAAGAAAAAAAGAATGCTGTTTTAAAGCATTCTTAAATAATCAATATGTTGGTGTAATTATATTTATAGGAATTTTATTTCGTTTTGTTTAATGGAACTCTTCAATTGTTTGCATTATTCTATTTGTGATTAATGGCTTAAGGGTATTACTCATTTGTGTAATTTTTTCTGAATTACCCGTTTCTTGAGCATCAAGATAACCTAAATCTTTTAATGTGGATACTAATGTTGAAAAAACACCTTTATCGAAAAATTCCGGAGCATTAATTCCATGTAAAACTGACAATCTTTCAGCTATCAGTCGACTCTCTTTTTCTAGGTTCGCACGGCTAATTGTTGGATCTTTTTGTAATAAAGAAAATGTGATCACATAACGTTGTAAGGTATCTTTTGATATAGATGCTAATAGTTGTAAAGATGTTAATTTTAAGTAATTTACCGTTATCCGTTCAGGCGTGAAGTTAATAAGATTAATATCATCCAAGCATTGTAATAATTTTGAGATATAATCTAATAGTTGTTCTTCTTCATAATAGATAAAAAGTTCTGCTTTTATAAGAGGGAATATAAGTTTAACTTGTTCTATTAACTCATCTTTTGAAATACGATTTTGTTTAAGAATAATCCGTGCAATGATTGCAGGTATTATTAAAAGATGCTGAATATTATTTCGGTAATAGGTCATTAAAATGGCTTGTTCTTGCGTTAAACTTACAATCTCACCGGCTTGATCAGTTGTAATAACAAATTTACCCATTTGTTTAGCATGTTCAAATAATTGTTCCGCACTCTGTTCCGGAACAGTTACTAAATTTGAGTAAGGAACACTTTTTAATAGAATAAGAGCATAATTAATATGTTCAATTAATTGTTGTTTTGTGAGTGCATTTTGTTGAGAAGCGAGTAAAAATGTACTACATAAATTCATGGCATTGACAGCTGCCGACGAATTGATACTTTCCATAATACCCTTAGCTAGTAAATTAGTGGTTGGAGTTAACCAATTCGGTCTTAATGTACCAGACGGTTCAATAGCTTCCCGCCAATTCGGTACATTTTGAGTAAGAAATTGATTTAAAGGGATAGGATCGCCAAAATTGACATAACCTAACCCTAATTTCTTTAATTTAAAAAATGCTTTTAATGTTTGCCATAAATTTTCTTTTTGTTTCGCGGCACCTCTTAATTCCTTAGCATAGGTTGCAACTTCTAAAACATGTTCGTATCCAATGTATACTGGAACAATGGATATTGGTCTTGGGTCACCACGTAATAATGTCTGAATGGTCATCATTAACATTCCTGTTTTGGGATCCAGTAAACGACCTGTACGCGATCTTCCTCCTTCAATAAAATATTCAACAGAGTATCCACGGATAAATAATTCAGCTAGATATTTCCGGAAAACGGAAGTATAAAGTTTGTTACCTCTGAATGAACGACGAATAAAGAAAGCGCCTAAACGACGGAAAATAGGACCGGCGGGCCAAAAGTTTAGATTAATTCCTGCAGCAATATGTGGTGGTACTAAGCCTTGTCGATAAAGTACATATGATAAAAGTAAATAATCCATGTGACTACGATGACAAGGCGCATAAACGATTTCATGACCATTTTGTGCTAACTCTCTTATTGGATCTGCATGAGTGACTTTTAACCCTTGGTATAAACGGTTCCATGCCCAAGTTAGTATATAATCAGTTATTTTTAATGCACGATAAGTAAAATTTGCTGCAATTTCATTCAACATCGATAATGCATTTTTTCTAGCTTTTTCAATTGAGATATTTTTACTTTTAGCCTCTTCTTGAATTGCATCACTTATTTCTTGGCTATTTAATAGCATTTTTAACATCTGTTGCCTGATAGGTAAAGTTGGACCGACAGATGCCATTCTTTGTTTAGAAAAATGAATACGTGCAACTCTAGACAATTTATGAGCTAACTCAGGTATTTTCTCGTTTTCAATCGATAAAGCGAAATTTTTCAATGAAACAGTATGAGAAAAGCGAGTATAGCAGTCACGTCCAGAGAAACACATTTTCAAAAATTTACGTGTTCCACCTAAGACTTGTAAAGAGAGTTTCTTTCGTCCTTCTTTATCTGGTGCGCGACTAAACATAACCGAAACAGGCAACATTTGGACGTCAAGTTGTGGGTTTTGTTGATGAGCCATTATATATTGACGTAAGATCTCAATGGACTTTTTCTTTTGCTGTTTGGAAGCAAAGATTCCAGGTCCTTTATCAATATAGATGTAAGCAGGTAATATACCATTATTTGTTTTAATACCATCCAAGGGATCGGGAAGTTGGTATTTCCGGCTTAAAGATTGAACAACCATTAAGTCAATTTTTGAGTTATAAGGTAATACATATAAAACAGGTGCTAATCTGTTAATGTTTAAATCCTTTATAGGATCAGTTGGTATTGACTGACTTTTCACAAAAAATTTAACAGGAAGGCGAATAAATGCAAAAGACAGCTTATTCCACCAAGTTGTTATCCACTGTAACATGATTTATTTTACTCAAAAAAATAACAATAATAATATGTTATATGATAACAAAAAACAGTATAAAAAGCATCTAATCATCTTCCAAATCCTCTTAGAGGACAGTTACTTTAATGAGGTAAGAGAAGATGTAAAATATCATCATTTAAGTACATATTAAGATATAATTTATTACTTTATTTTTTGTAAGCAACGAATTAATTTAATAATTAATTCGGTAATTATTAAATTAATTTGTTGTTTTTATTATTATTTTATTTATAGTTATTTTAACTTTGTTTTGTAGAAGAGTGTTAATTTTTTACTATTAACAATATAATAACACTTGAGAATCTTTGCATAACAGCGTATACTTCGCTACCTTGATTATTGTAGGTGTAATGTGAGAAGTTAGTCTATTTGGTAACGAGACTCATCTCAATCGCCTAATAGAGTAGCTAAAGCCTGACGAGGTAAATGTTCCATTAAACACATTATATCTAAGGCCTAGTATACTAAATAGTATAGAAATTTCGGAGAATTATTGACATGTCACGAGTATGCCAAGTTACAGGCAAAAAACCATTAGTAGGGAACAATCGTTCACATGCGATGAATGCTACTAAGCGTCGTTTTCTGCCAAACCTTCAAACTCATCGTTTTTGGGTTGAGAGTGAAAAACGTTTTGTAAAGTTACGCGTATCAGCTAAAGGTATGCGCACTATCGATAAGAAGGGTATTGAAGCAGTATTAGCTGAAATTCGTGCCCGTGGTGAATCATACTAAGAAACTATATAAAGGAAAATTATCATGGCTAAAGGTGTACGTGAAAAAATCAGATTAGTTTCTTCAGCTGGTACAGGTCATTTTTATACTACTAGCAAAAATAAAAGAACTATGCCTGAAAAAATGGAGATCAAAAAATATGATCCCGTTGTTCGTCAGCATGTTGTTTATAAAGAAGCTAAAATTAAATAATTTGCATTAAATTCTAAAAACCTAGCTTGTGCTAGGTTTTTTATTACTTGAAAATTGACACTTTAAAAAGTAACGCATACTTGAATGAAGTTGTATCCCTTTCCGTATTTATTATAATAATTCTATTAAAAATACTTTTAATTATCTTTATTTATTCCTCAACTATCATAATTAGTTAACCAAATTTTTGTGGCTATATAGTAAAATAGCTCATATGTAAAAAGAATTAATAATGATAATTTAGGAGTATATGTGAGTAATACAATAAAAAAACCAATCGTTCTTGTTATTCTTGATGGATACGGTTATCGCGAAGATCAACAAGATAATGCTATTGCATTAGCAAATAAACCCAATATGGATAACTTAATAAAAACATGTCCTAATACTTTAATCGATGCCTCTAGTATGGAAGTTGGGTTACCTTTTGGTCAGATGGGTAATTCTGAAGTAGGACATACTAATATTGGTGCAGGTCGTATTGTCTATCAAGACTTAACAAGAGTCTCAAAAGATATCATGGAGGGTGAGTTTGCCAAAAATTTGGTGCTTACTCAAGCTATTGATGACACGATAGCTCAAGGGAAAGCGGTACATATTATGGGTTTACTTTCCGAGGGCGGTGTACATAGCCATGAAGAACATATCATGGCTATGGTAGAGCTGGCAGCAACACGAGGAGCTGAAAAGATCTATTTACATGCCTTTTTAGATGGACGAGATACTCCACCAAGAAGTGCAGAACGTAGCCTTCAAGTGTTTGAAGATAAATTCAAAGCACTTGGAAAAGGTCGTATTGCATCTTTAATAGGGCGTTATTATGCGATGGATAGAGATAATCGTTGGGATCGAGTTGAGCAAGCTTATAATTTATTAACTGAGGCGGATGGCGCTTTCACATATGCAACGGCAGTAGAAGGGTTACAAGCAGCATATGCACGAGATGAGAATGATGAGTTTGTTAAACCAACAGTCATTTGCGAACAGGGCGAAGCTCCAGCTAAAATGGAAGATGGTGATAGTTTAATCTTTATGAATTTCCGTGCTGATCGTGCCCGTGAAATCTCTCGTGCTTTTATCAATAAAGATTTTGATGGTTTCCAACGCCATCGAGTTATTAATTTTTCCCATTTTGTTTCTTTAACAGAATATGCAACCGATATTAAATCTGAGGTAGCTTATGCTCCTGAAGAACTAACAAATACTTTAGGGGAATGGTTAGCTAAAAACAACAAAACACAATTACGTATTTCTGAAACTGAAAAATATGCCCATGTCACATTCTTTTTTAACGGTGGTGTAGAGCAACCTTTTGAAAATGAAGACCGTATATTGATCAATTCACCACAAGTTGCAACTTATGACCTTCAACCTGAAATGAGTTCGGCTGAATTAACAGATAAATTAACCGCGGCAATTGAAAGTCAAAAATATGATGTAATTATTTGTAATTATCCAAATGGAGATATGGTAGGACATACTGGCATATTTGAAGCGGCAGTGAAAGCTGTTGAAGCGTTAGATGAGTGTATTGGTCGAGTAGTTGAATCTGTTAATAAGGTGTCCGGTCAATTACTTATTACAGCAGATCATGGAAATGCTGAGAAAATGCGTGATGAAGAGACTGGACAGGCGCATACTGCACATACTAATTTACCTGTACCATTGATTTACGTTGGTTCGAAAAAAGTTAAAGCTATTTCTGGTGGTAAATTATCAGATTTAGCACCTTCAATATTAACGTTAATTGATATGCCAATTCCAGATGAAATGACTGGTAAACCGCTTTTTATCGACCAATAATTGAAATGACATATTTCATGTAATCATGTTATGATATTAATGTTTTTAAAATGGAAATGGGTCTGCTTGACCCATTTTATATTTTATAATAAAGAAATAATGTCATTTTATTATTCAACCTTAAATTGAAAATGTCTATGAGTTGTCAAGTATAGAATATAGACTTTCAATTAGATATATATAATGTATTATGGTGAGTATTTTTACGTTGAATTACAGTGATATTATTTGTTTTTAATTAGCAGATATTCGAAATGGTTCATGATGCAATATAATGTTTTATGCTTGTTAGTCATTATGTTTGGAAGCTTTTTTACTTCTAATATAAGCTATGCCGATAATAAACAGGATTTACAAAACATTCGCCAATCGATACAAGAACAAGAAAAAAAACTCGCACAACAAAGTAAACAACGAATTAAGCTAATATCCATCCTTGAAAAACAAGAAACTTCAATTGCTAATTTATTGGATTCATTAGAAAAAAGTGAAAAAGTTTTAGGGGCATTGGCTGATGAAATCACCAAACTTAATCTAGATATTGATAAATTAAAGCAAAAACAAGCTGAACAACAAGAAATATTAGCGAAACAGCTTGAGAATGCTTTTAAATTGGGAAAAACGAGCAATATGGAGCTAATTTTTTCGGCTAATGAAAGCCAGCGTAATGAACGAATTATTACCTATTATCGTTATATCAATCAAGAACGACAAGATCGGATAAATGAGCTTAAACAGATCCATGCTGAAATGGATCAGAAGAAAGCTTCATTGGAAGAAAAGCGCAAGCAACAAAAAAGCTTACAAGATAAACAGAAAGTTAAGCGTGATAATCTAATAGTTAATCAAAAAGAAAGACAAGAGACAATTGTTGAATTAGATAAGTCTATGCAACTAAATCAACAAAAATTAGATGTGCTTAAGGAAAATGAAATTAAACTACAAGCACAAATAGAAGAAGCCGAAGCTAATAATAAAAGAATAGCAGAAGCTGAAGCAAAACAAGCAGAGCAAATTCGAGCTAGACAACAAAATTATAATTATAATCCAACAAAAGATGAAAAATCCTTAATGGCACGTGTTAGTGGTATTGGCAAACCGACTAATACCTTTAGTTGGCCGGTGTCGGGAACTGTATTACATCGTTTTGGTGAACCTCTTCAAGGTGAACTTAAATGGAAAGGATTAGTGATCAAGGCTAAGGAAGGTAGTAAAGTTAGAGCAATAGCAGGTGGACGAGTAATTTTAGCAAGTTGGTTGCAAGGTTATGGTTTTATAGTTGCTTTAGAGCATGGTAAAGGCGATATGACTTTATATGGATATAATCAAAGAGTATTAGTTAATGTTGGCGATAAGATTGAAGCCGGACAACAAATTGCGCTGGTTGGTACAAGCGGTGGGCAAGGAGTCGCAGCATTATATTTTGAAATTCGTCGAGATGGTAGGGCACTTGATCCCAGTGTATGGCTAAAGAAATAAAATGATTAAAATACCTTTCTTAATTTCCTATTTTTTTACAATTTGCTGCTTTTTATTGCAATTTTTTCCAAACACTGTACAAGCTGGAAAATTAGCAATTGTTATTGATGACTTTGGCTATCGAAAAAATATTGAAGAACAATTCATTTTGTTATCAACCAATATTACAGTTTCTATTCTTCCCAATTCACCTCATGCTGAAAAAATGGCGTTATATGCTCACCAGCATGGCAACGATATTATGATACATTTGCCTATGGCGCCAATAAGTAAACAATATCTTGAAAAAGATACTTTAACGCCAGATATGAGTTTACAAGAAATACAACGTATTATTTCTGAAGCTGTTTTAAAGGTTCCTTATGCAATTGGTCTTAATAATCATATGGGTAGTAAGATGACAGCAAATGCTGAAGGTATGCGGAAAGTAATGGAGAGTTTAATAAATTACCCATTATTTTTTTTAGATAGTCGAACAATTGCGAAAAGCAAAGCTATGGCAATAGCTCAAGAATATAATATTCCAGCTGTTAAACGCGATATTTTTCTAGATGATTTACAAGATGAAAAATCCATTGCTATTCAGTTTAATCTAGCCATTGAATTAGCAAGAAAGCACGACCAAGCAATCGTAATTGGTCATCCCTATCATTCAACTTATAATGTCCTTAAACGTAAGTTATCACAACTACCAGATGATATTGAAGTCGTTAAACTAAGTTCATTATTAAAGAACTCCACAGATTGAATTTATATTAAAAATTGCCTTTTATTATAAGAAAGAATGTTAAATTTATTTTATATATTTAACATTCTTTTTTAACAGAGTATAATGTCTGCCACGATAACGTTCAGAAGTTATAAAATTACAGGATTAAAGGTAATAAGTATGATTTATTGTTCGGGATGTGGTAATGAAATGCACGAAACAGCTGTAGCTTGTCCTTCTTGTGGTGCTGTAAATAAAAGTAATGTAGTAAAAGGAAACAAAAGCAAAATTGTTGCGGGTGTTTTAGCTCTTTTCTTTGGCGGATTGGGGGTGCATAAGTTTTATTTAGGTCAAACAGGATTAGGCATTTTATATCTTTGTCTTTATTTTTTTGGTATATTCTTCCTCTTTATACCAACATTGATAATCGGTGTAATTGCCTTTGTTGAAGCAATTGTATATTTCTGTAGCTCAGATGAAAACTTCGATAATAAATATAATAGAATCAGATAGTTGATTTATAGGAAGTTGGGTGGATCTTATTAATATTGATCCACTAAATCATCTAAAAGCTCTTCAAATATTCCATTGTTAAACTATTCTCCAATTTATTTTTTTATATTTTTGTTATTATCAAACATTTCTAAAAAAGAATCCAGTTAAACTATAATCAATAAAAGTACTTATAAATTAATTTTTATGCAGTTTTTTTTCCAAACTTCTATGGCGGGTTTGTACTTGCTCTCCCTGTAGAATGAATAGTTCTGCTAGTTTCTCAGCAATAAAAACCGAACGATGTTGTCCTCCAGTACAACCAATAGAAATAGTAAGATAGCTTCGGTTATTCTTTTTTATATGTGGTAACCATTGTTGTAAATAAGTAGCTGTTTGTTGAATGAAATCGTTTACTTGTGTGTGCTTCGTTAAGTAATTTTGCACAGGTTGGTCAAGCCCAGTTAACTGACGTAAATTAAGCTCCCAATGTGGATTAGGTAAAAAACGAACATCAAAGACAAAATCTGATTCAATGGGTAGACCATATTTAAATCCGAATGATTCAAATATAATGGTAAGTTCCCGTTCTTTCTTTCCTAGTATTCTCTGACGTAATATGTCAGATAATTCATGGACAGATAAATTATCAGTATTAATAATTAAGTCAGCATTATCTTTTAGTGGCTCCAAATAGCTATCTTCTAATTCAATAGCTTGCTCAAGGGAACGACTAGGCAAAGATAATGGATGAGTTCTCCGCGTTTCACTGTAGCGTCGAATTAATGTGTTACGGCTACTTTCTAAAAATATAAAATGTGCAGTAATTGATGGTGGTAGTTGTTGCAATATTTCATCTAGTTGGTTAAAACTAGCTGGTATATTACGAATATCAATACTAACAGCAACAGGTGTATTGCTATTTTCGAGTGTTTTAGCGAGTTCGGGGAATAGGGTTATAGGAATATTATCAACACAATAAAATCCCATGTCTTCAAGTGCTCTTAATGCGATTGATTTGCCTGAACCTGAACGACCACTGACTATCATTAAAAGCATATTATAAAATCCTATATCAAGGTTAAGTTGTATTAAAGTGTAAGCATTTTAACCAACGAGTTAAGATTATAATAGTGAAACAACTTTATTCATTATCTATTATTGGCAAACAATAATTTTATGTAATTGAAGTACTTTTTTATAATCAGTTATTTAAGCTCTTTGCGTTGGTTTGATGGTGGAATCAATAATGATTCCCGATATTTTGCAACAGTACGTCTTGCTACTAACATCCCTTTTTCCTCAAGTAATGAAGCTATTTTACTATCGCTAAGGGGTTTTTTACTATCTTCGTTAATGATAAGTTTCTTAATTAATGCTTTAATTGCTATTGCTGAAGTTTCTT
Source organism: Frischella perrara (assembly GCF_000807275.1). NCBI lineage: Bacteria > Pseudomonadati > Pseudomonadota > Gammaproteobacteria > Orbales > Orbaceae > Frischella > Frischella perrara. Next base: position 195,246 of record NZ_CP009056.1, read on the forward strand.
CACCGGATTCAGCATTCATCTTATTTGAAAAGAAATATTTCAATTCAAAAACACCACGAGGGCATTGGAGATATTTCTGAGTAGTAACACGAGAAATAGTTGATTCATGCATATTAATTGCTTGAGCAATATCAGCTAAAATCATCGGTTTCATATATTCTTCGCCTAATTCAAAGAAATTTTGCTGATGTTCAACGATGAACTGACTCACTTTCGTTAACGTATCATTACGATTTTCAATACTTCTTATCAGCCAATTAGCCTCTTGCAATGCTTGACGAATATATTGGCTATCACTCTCACTTGCTTTTTTCTCCATTGCTGCATAAGATTGATTAATTCTTAGGTTAGGAAGCGCATCATTATTAATGATAATTTGCCACTTTTTACCAACTTTTTTTACTAAAATATCCGGAATGACATAATCTGGCGGTTCAGTATTAATAGACTGACCAGGATAAGGCTGTAACTCTTGGATTAGTAAAATGGCATTTTTTAATTGTTCTTGCGTGATGTTTAGTTTTTTTATCAATGATTTATAGTCTTTTTGACCTAATAAATCAAGATGATGTGTAATAAGTGTTTTACATATTTGTAGATCATCATTGATAGGCATGAGTTGGTTAATTTGTAACAACATACACTCTTGTAAATTTCGCGCACCAACACCAACTGGATCAAAATGTTGTATTCGTTTAAGTACTGCTTCAACTTCGGCTAGTTCAATATCTGGATTATTCTGATCTTCGAGAATATCTTCTATTGTAGTAGTTAAATAACCACTTTCATCAATAGATTGAATAATGGAAATTGCAATAGCTCTATCTTGTTCGGTAAAAGGCGTTAAATTTAGCTGCCACATAAGATATTCATACAGAGTTTGATGAGTTTCACCTTGATATACTGGCAGTTCTTCGTTGTAGTAATCTGAATGTGTACCTGACGGGGTGCCAGCGGTATATATATCATCTAAAGAAGCATCTAGAGGGATGTCATCAGGAATATTTTTATTTTCCATCATTATGCTTGTATCAATTTGTTCTGATTCCGGTGATTGAACTACTGAAATCTCAGCATAATGATCGTCAACTTCAAGAAGAGGGTTATTTTCAAGTGCATTTTGTATTTCTTGGCAAAGTTCAACAGTCGATAATTGAAGAAGTCGAATTGCCTGCTGCAATTGTGGTGTCATAGTCAGCTGTTGTGATAATTTTAATTGCAGACTGTTTTTTATCATAATCTAAATTCTTCGCCCAGATAAACCCGCTTAACATGCTCATCATTTAAAATAGTATTTGGACTGCCTTCAGCAATTAGATGTCCTTTACTTACAATGTATGCGCGTTCACACACATCTAACGTTTCACGGACATTATGATCCGTAATTAATACACCTAAGCCCCGATTACGTAAATCACGGATGATATTTTTTATGTCAATAACTGATATTGGATCAACGCCAGCAAAAGGTTCATCTAATAAAATGAACTTAGGATCTGCAGCTAAAGCTCTTGCAATTTCAACACGGCGTCTTTCTCCGCCGGATAAAGATTGACCCATACTATCTTTTATGTGAGTAATATGAAACTCTTCAAGCAGTTGTTCAGCTTTTTCAATTCGTTCTTGTTTACTCAACGATTTACGTGTTTCAAGAATTGCCATAATGTTATCAAAAACTGATAAACGGAGAAAAATAGAGGCCTCTTGTGGCAGATAACCGATGCCGATTTGAGAACGTTCGTGTAATGGTAACAAACTTATATCTTTATCATCTAGATAAATGCTTCCTGAGTTTAGAGGAACAATTCCAACAACCATATAAAAGGTGGTTGTTTTCCCTGCCCCATTAGGTCCAAGAAGACCAACTATTTCGCCAGTATGAACGGTTAAACTGACATCTTCAACAACGCGACGTTGTTTATATACTTTAGCTAAATTTATTGCTCTCAAAACTGTCATTTATCGCTCAATCTCCCTTATTTGATTTGGGTGAATGGTTGTTTTAACACGATGACCTTCATTTGACTGAGCTTGAATTTTACGCTGCTCAACATTATAAGTTATTAAGTCACTGGTGATTCGATTATCTCTTTGTATTATTTCGGCGTTACCGTTCATTACGACATTATTATTTTTCACTTCATAAACCAATCTATCTGCTCGACCAGTGATAGTATAGTGTGTTCCATCTTTTTCAATGGTTTGTTCAAAAAAAACAGGTTTACCGTAAGCTGTGATGACTTGATTATTTTTGGATTGAATTTCTGTTATCACAACTTTATTGGCTTTAATTGATATTTTATCTTGAATAATGACAACATTTCCAGAAAAGGTCATGGTATTTTTTTGTATGTCAATTTGCTGATTATCTGCATCAATAGAAATTGGCATATTATTGAGGTTAGGTTCTGATAACGTTTGTGCAATAGATATACTTGGTAACATAACTATAATACAACTAACCACAATAGCTTTTAAATAGTTAAAATGTAATGGATTAAGTAGTTTCATCTCTAAAATACCTTAATTTGTTGTATTATTGTGAAGATTATTGGTCGCATTATAATAGGTTTTAACATTTTCTAATATATCTGCAGTTTTATTTCGTAAGTTACCCAGCAATTTATTACCTTTTGAAGTAAAGGTAGGACCTTCAATGGTTACAGGATCTTCGGAAGTAACAATTTGAGTTTTCAAATCAATTTTGACATTATCGGTAAAGATCTTTCTTAGTTGTGAATTTGGAAGTTGATTAACTAAAAGAACATTATCACTTAAATACAATATCTTATTACCAACTAATGTTGCATGATTAGCTTTTATATGCCAAGTGGCACTACTTTCACGATTATAGGAAATGATATCAGGAGCTTCAAATAAGGTATGTTCAGATTGCTCAAAATATTTTACTTTAGCTGCACTCATTTTATAATTTAGATTGCCAAGAGGATCATATATCATCGTGACCATTTTATCACTTTGATACAACGGTTGATTTGTCAAATCAATCGTAGGAATTAGAGTGTTTGTAGACTTATCATTTTGGTAAAAATACACACTAATAACCAAAGTTATTAGTAAAATATAGATTAAATTTTTTTTAGTCATCATGAACGTATTATTTACCTTTTTTAATTTTACCAATTAAGAGACAATTCATTTATCCATAATTAAAGTAAAAACATAATTTTAAATTAATTAGTTTATATAGATTTTATATTATCTATTTTACGTTACTTTTGATTAAATTAATACTTAACATTGAAAGAAGTATAATGCTCATGAAGCTGAATCTGTTTAACACTATAGTGTGTTATATTAGCTGAGGCTGGACCACCTTGTTTAATCCATTCAATTAACGCTTCAACTTGATTAATTTTGCCACAAGCTACAATTTCGACATCACCATTATCCAAATTTTTAACATAGCCAGATAAATTAAGACTTTTTGCCTTTTGGTAAGTAAAAAAGCGAAACCCTACGCCTTGAACTCTACCGACGATATGCATAACAATACAGCTATGTGTATTTGAATGTTGAATAGTTGGCATAATATTCCCTTTATAAATAAAAACAATTAATTATATGGCTGATGTAGTATCAGATACTGTTATTAATATGAATCGTCATATATACGCTTTTAGCGTTTTTAATTTAGATAATATTTTACTATATTGGCGTTAATTTAGTAATAAATGCAAATGAGAAATAGTACTGTACTCATTCTCATTCAGACTGTAAAATTGTGGGTTTTATGATATATATTTAACAATACTATTTTTTTACAAAATGCAAATTAACGACTAGTATTACTTATAGTTATAATTTAGTAAACAAAAGTAAAATAACTATTATGTCCGATCGTTTATTTGGAGTGGATATTTTTATGACGTTTCCAAAGAAAATAACAATAAAGTTTTTAGCCTTAATTGCTATTATACTTTTAGTTCTTTTTATTTTTGTTTCGGTTTTTTTTCCTTCGACACCAACGACCAGATATATTACAACTCAGGTGGCACGAGGTAATCTAGAAAAAACAGTGCTTGCCGATGGTAAAATCAGTGCATTCAAGTTAGTTAATGTAGGTGCTCAGGTTTCGGGACAAATAAAAAAATTGTATGTTAAGCTCGGTGATGAAGTTAAAGTCGGTCAAATGATTGCCGAAATTGACGATTTAAAACAAAAAAATGATTTGAAACAATCTGAAGCATCATTAACTAGTTTAGAAGCACAACGAAAGGCCAAGGAAGCTAATTTAAAAAATTATCAATTAACATATGATCGTCAATTAAAACTTGTAAAAAAAGGAGTTGGTGTTCAATCCGATTTGGATGCTGCCGAAGCCCAATTAGATGCAATTAAAGCGGATATTGCTTCTCTTGATGCTGATATTATTCGAGCTAGAATAGCTGTTGATACCGCACAAGTGAACTTAGGTTATACTAAAATTACTTCACCAATTGATGGCGTAGTCGTTGCCACACCAGTTGAAGAAGGACAAACTGTTAATTCAGTACAAAGTGCTCCTACAATCGTAAAAGTTGCACAGTTAGATAAAATGACTGTTGAAGCACAAATATCAGAGGCTGATGTTATTAATGTTACTACTGGAATGCCGATTTATTTTACTATCTTAGGTCTTCCTGAACAACGATTTGAAGGTTTAACATTAAGAGCTATTGAGCCAGCACCTACTTCTATTAATAATGAGACTACGAGCTCATCAAGTTCAACCAATTCAGCCATTTATTATAATGGTCTATTTGATGTTGATAATCCTAAACACATATTACGTATTTCAATGAGTGCTCAAGTTTATATCATCTTAGATCAAGCTAAAGATGTTTTATATATTCCGTCGAATGCTATTCAACGAAAGCTAAATAATAACTTAGCAATTGTTTTTGTATTAGATGATAATCAGAAACTTATTGAAAAAGAAATTCAGTATGGTTTAGATAACCATGTTAATGTTGAAGTGAAAGGCGGATTAAAAGAAAATGATACAATTGTCGTAAGCACTTTTGATGGTTCGACTATTAGTAATCAAAGAATGCCACGAGGCAAATTTTAATTTATGGAAAGTTTAGCATTGATTCAATTAGAGAATATTGTTAGAGAATTTCCAGCTGGCGATTCAACTATTCAAGTCTTAAAAGGAATAAATTTAAAAATTTCAGCCGGTGAAATGGTTGCTATTGTCGGTGCATCTGGTTCAGGGAAATCAACTTTGATGAATATTCTGGGGTGTCTGGATAAACCCACAAGTGGTATCTATAAAGTTGGCGATCGAATAACAGGCCAATTGTCAACGGATGAATTAGCTGAATTAAGACGTGAACATTTTGGCTTTATTTTTCAACGCTATCATTTACTCAATGCTTTAACTGCTCAAGGTAATGTTGAAGTACCAGCAATCTATGCAGGTGTAAATAAAGAAAAACGTCAGCAACGATCATTTGAAATCCTATCTCGTTTAGGTTTAGCAGACAAAATTAACAATAAGCCTAATCAATTATCTGGTGGACAACAACAACGTGTAAGCATTGGTCGAGCTCTGATTAATGGTGGCAATATTATACTAGCTGATGAGCCTACAGGTGCGCTTGATCAGAAAAGTGGTCATGAAGTAATGAGCATTCTACGGGAACTGCATCAGCAAGGTCATACAATTATAATTGTGACTCATGATGCGAAAATTGCGCAAAGTGCTCAAAGGATTATTGAAATTAGTGATGGTAGTATTATCTCAGATACTCAAAACCTCAACTTTCCTGATAATGAATTAAATAAACATCAAGTCAAACTAATAGAAACTGTTAACGTTTCTGATAATTTCGCTGCGAAATACGCTCGTTTTAAAGATGCCTTTAAAATGGCAATCTTATCAATGCTATCCCATCGATTGAGAACTTTTCTAACAATGTTAGGTATCATCTTTGGTATTGCTGCGGTGGTATGCGCCGTCGCTTTAGGTGAAGGTTCAAAACAGCAACTCTTATCCGATCTTAGTTCAATGGGAACGAGCACTTTAGAAATTATACCCGGATCAGGTTTTGGTGATCGTAATGCAAGCAAAATTAATACATTACGATCTTCAGATGCTGATGTTTTAGCACAGCAAAGTTATATTCATAGTGCAACACCTAATGTTTCAACAAGTGTTTATTTCCGAAAAGCAAATCAAGCGCTTTCAGGCGTTGTTAATGGGGTGGGAGAACAATTCTTTGCAGTGCGAGGCTATGTCATCACTAGAGGCAAGGCTTTTGATAATAATCAGGTTAATCAATCATCACAAAGTGTGGTAATTGATGAAAATACGGTTAAACGCCTATTCCCAAATCAAAACCCGATTGGACAAGTATTCTACGTTGGGCAATTGCCTGTTACGGTTATTGGTGTAGCTGTTAGAAATAACCAGGGATTCGGTAGCAATGAAAATCTAAATGTATGGTTACCTTACACTACAGTCATTAATCGAATGATTGGGCAAACATCTTTAAAGAGTATTACAGTGCGTATTAAGGATGATGTTGATTTGTCTGTCGCTGAGCATGCTATTGAAAAAATTATGGTACAACGGCATGGTTCAAAGGATTTCTTTATCTTTAATTCTGATAGTGTACGTCAAATGATGGAATCTACTAAGGCCACAACATCCGCATTAATAGCAGCTATTGCCTTTATCTCATTAGTTGTTGGCGGAATTGGTGTAATGAATATTATGTTAGTTTCAGTGACAGAACGAACACGCGAAATAGGTGTTCGAATGGCTGTTGGGGCAAGGTCTAATGACATACTGCAGCAATTTTTAATTGAAGCTATTCTAGTTTGCTTAATTGGTGGATTATTGGGCATTACGTTATCTTTATTTATTGGTGTAATCTTCTCTTATTTTGTTAGTATATTCCCTATGGTATTTTCTTTAACTGCAATTATTGCTGCATTTTTATGTTCAAGTTTTGTTGGGATTGTTTTTGGTTATTTTCCGGCAAGAAGGGCGGCTAGACTTGATCCTATATATGCATTAGAAAGAGAGTAAAACGTGTATTAATTGATCGCGTTCAGGTTACGAAATTTCTACATGTTATGTTAATAAGCTTCATTAGTTAATGAATATATTAAACTAAAATTAACTATAGATATGATTAAAAAAACTAAATTTTTTAATCATAACAGTTTTTATTTCTGCACGTATAAATTCATTTTTGCAACCAAATCAATAGGTTGCTTTCTCCAAAAAAGTAAATCAATCTCCTGCTTGATTGATTAGCATTATTTCACTGTTGACTTTATTGAACTCTTAAAGAATAGGTTTAGAATGAAAAGTGTACAAAATGATGAGGAGATAGTAATGACTAGAAAGTTGATTTCCAGAAGAAAATTTAATTGTATGGAACAATTATCTAATAGTGATGGTGTTATTGCCGCATTAGCCATTGATCAACGCGGTTCTATGGTAAAAATGATGGAGACGGCAGTGGGTAAGGAACGCTATCACATTGATATGGTTTATGAGTTCAAAGAACTCGTTTCCGAAGAACTCACTAAATATGTTAGTGCGATTTTACTGGATGAAGAATATGGTTTCAAAGGTATCAAAGCCAAGAATTCTAATTCTGGTTTAATTCTATCTTATGAAAAAACAGGTTATGATGTTAACACACCCGGTCGCCTACCGGAATTATTACCGGAAGAATCCATTCAACGATTGATAAAAAAAGGTGCTGATGCTGCTAAGGTATTAGTCTATTATAATCCCGATGATCCTCAAGAAATTCTTGATAAAAAACATGCTTTTTTAGAACGTTTGGGTGATGAGGCTCGAGCAGCGGATTTACCAGTTTTGGTTGAACCTATTGTATATGATAATGATATTCTAGATGATAAAAGTCCAGAGTTTGCTAAGATAAAACCTAAAAAAGTTATTGATACTATTCGAGAATTCACTAAAGATTGTTATCACATTGATGTATTGAAAGTTGAAGTACCTGTATTATTCAAATATGTTGAAGGTTTTAATAACACAAATCCTGTAGTATATAAGCAAAAAGATGCCGCTAATTACTTTAAAATTGCCAGTGAGGCAGCAACTCGACCATTCATTTACTTAAGCGCAGGTGTGCCTACAGACGTATTTCATCAAGAATTAATTTTTGCCGGTGAATCAGGAGCTAAATATTCCGGTATTTTAGGTGGAAGAGCAACTTGGTTTGAAGGAATTGCAGCTTATGCGAAAGGTGGAAAAGACGGTTTAAGAAAATGGTTAGATACTATTGGCAGGGATAACGTTGAACACCTTAATAACATATTGAAAAAATATGCAAGACCTTGGTATGACATTTATGGTGGTAAAAGTAATATTGAAGTATTTGATATTAATTTGAAAGACTGACAATATAAATAAGTCTGGATTATTCATCATCCAGACTTATTGAACCGGTTAACACTAATTATTTCTTACCGCTAACCATTCCGAAACGTTGTTTGAATTTATCAACACGTCCACCAGTAGCTACGTCGCGTTGTTTACCAGTATAAAATGGATGGCATTCACCACAAACATCTAAGTGGATATCATGACCTATAGTAGAACGAGTTTTGATAGTATTGCCACAAGAACAAGTTGCAACGATTTCTTTATATTCTGGATGGATATCTTTTTTCATTTTTTGCCTCTTTTATGTTTGTATCGCTATATAAATGGTTGTTATACAACGGAATTTATACACCATACAAATGTTAAATAACATGAATAAGGGCACGGATTATACAGCTATTTTTTTTTCTGGTCAATAGCAGCTCCCCTAGGCTAGATTTACTATATTTGTAAAAAAACAAGCGATCCTAAGAAGAAGTTATAGAGTATTTACAATATGCTATTTCATCAAAAATTAAATTATTATCTTATATCTAAGTTATATTGGCAGTTGTTCAATTTGAACATTTAGCGTTATTTTTTCACCTTCACGTAACACAATAACCGGAATCGTAGTTCCAGGTTTTAGTTCCGCAATTTGATCCATCGTGTTAATAATAGATTTAACTGGTTTATTATTTACAGAAATTAAAATATCATTACGTTTGATACCTGCTTTTTCAGCAGGGCCATCAATATTCGTGACAAGAATACCTAAAACTATTGGATGATCGCTAGGATTTTGAGTTGGTGCAAATTCTAAACCGTCCACACCAATATAACCACGAATAATCTTGCCATCCTTTATTAACTTTTCCATGATTTTGGTTACTAAAGTTGTTGGGATCGCGAAACCTATCCCTTCGGGAACATCATTACCAAAATTTTTAGTAAATGATAAAGTATTTATTCCAACCAGTTCGCCATTGGTATTGACTAAAGCGCCCCCTGAATTACCATGATTAATTGATGCATCTGTTTGAATAAAGTTCTGCCGACGAAAAGGACTCAGTCCGTCGCGTCCAGTAGCACTTATGATGCCTTGCGTTATTGTTTGACCTATATTGTAAGGATTTCCTATAGCTAAGACTACATCACCTATTTTGGGAGTATGCTTAGGGTTAATTGGAATGACGGGAATATTGCTCGCTTGGATTTTTAAAACGGCGATATCGACTAATTTATCTGATCCAATTGATGATGCTTCGAATATTCGTCCATCTTGAAGGGCAACAATGATTTGTTCTGCATTTTCTATCACATGATAATTAGTAATGATATAGCCATCTTTACGGATAATTACACCAGAACCTAACGGTGTAATAACACTACTACTTTTTTTGGGAAGTGTTGCGAGAGAACGACTATATATATTCACAACGGCTGGGGCAGCTGATTTTACAGCATAATTATAACTTAATGGTTCATTGTTAAAGATTGCACGAGGTAAAAATGTTTGGCTTTTATCTCGTAAAGAAGGGAAAATGATTAAAAGTACCGCTGCTAAAACAGCACCAATTAGAATAGGCCATAGTATTTTTTTTAGCATGCGTCATTAATACCTTAGATTTCAACTATAATTAAATAATAACACATAAACCCAAAAATCTAATAAATCTTATGTAAGGATAGTTTAATTAGATTAATAAATACTGAATAAAATCATAAATACTAAGGTCATAAATTATAAAGGTTATTTGAAACGTTATACTATCTACTATGATTGGTAATTAAGGATGATGAAACAATTATCATCATCCTTATATCAATGATGAGTAGTCAATTAATTATCTTATAATAAGATAAACACGACTCTTTCCTCGGATAATCTGTAATGCAATAACAGAAGGTTTGTCATCTATCGCTTTACGGAGATCGGCAATATTTGAAACGTGCATTTTGTTTACACCAATAATTAAGTCACCTTCTTGTAAACCTAATAATGAGGCTGGTGAACGTTTTGCAATGTTATCAATTAAAACGCCTTCTTGACCATTAATTTCACCATTTATGAGATTAGCACCTTCGAAGCTTGGATGTATATTTTTTGCTTCCGTAATTAACTCATCACTATTTTTTAATTTAACTTTAAATTTTATTTCTTTATTGTCTCTGATGATACCCAATTTAACTTCATGTCCAGCGCCTTCAGTCGCAATTTTCGCACGTAACTCTGCGAAACTTTCAATAGGTTTATTATTCATTGAAATAATGACATCTCCCGCTTTAATTCCTGCTTCAGCAGCAGCAGAATCAGCTAATACCTCACTTACAAATGCACCTTTTTGAATATTAAGATCAAAGGCTTTGGCAATATCCGAGGTTAATTCATTGCCCTTAATACCCAAAACACCTCTTTTTACTTGACCATATTCCGTTAATTGATCGGTAAGACTTTTTACCATATTACTAGGGATCGCAAAACCTATTCCAACATTGCCTCCCCCTGGTGCAATAATTGCGGTATTAATACCAATCAGTTCACCATTGAGATTTATTAAAGCTCCTCCAGAATTCCCTCTGTTAATAGATGCGTCTGTTTGTATGAAGTTTTCAAAACCATTCATATTTAAACCACTTCGTCCAAGTGCAGAAACAATACCAGAAGTAACGGTTTGACCAATACCAAAAGGATTACCGATAGCTACAGCAAAATCACCAACGCGTAATTTGTCTGAATCGGCTAATTTAATTGCAGTAAGACCGCTCGCTTGTTCGATTTTGAGTAATGCAATATCACTTTGTGGGTCTCGACCAATTAATTTTGCAGAAAACTCACGACCATCTTTTACTAAAATAGTAATTTTATCAGCATTATCAATTACATGATTATTAGTAACAACATACCCTTTTTCGGCATTGATAATCACGCCGGAACCTTGTCCAGTAAATGTACGGGATTTATTCTCAGGGTAACCGAAAAAAAATCTAAACTCTTCAGGTATATTATCTTGGACTTGTGCGATACCTTCAATTTTAATACTGACAACAGAAGGTAAAACATTTTCTAACATTGGTGCTAAGCTAGGTAATTCTTGTTTATTACCATTAGGAGAAGTAACAAAAGATGGTAATGGAATATTTGCCTGAGCAAATGAACCAAAAGTTAAGCTCAAACTTAGAGCCAATAGAGAAAGATATTTTTTATGATTATTAGCTTTATGTTTCATGATGATAGTCACTCTCATTTCTTATGATATTAATGATAATATATTATGCTTAAAATAGATTATTCTTGGTTTATTTCGTCATCACCTAGTAAGTTTTGCTCAATATGCATAAGTTATATGATAATAAATTCCATTAACCAATTAGACTTTAAAAACTAATGGTAAGAATAGGGTCTTAGATCAGGATCATATTAGCATTATCACAATCGTAATAATGCTAATATCAATATCAAACCATTTGTTTCTTAGTGAGATTCATAGTATGGAATAAACAATCATTATTTTTGTTCTGAATTATTCATTAAACCAGAGTGGCTACTCGCATAATCTTTTGGTTGTGAGTTCATAAAGCTCTTCGTAGGTTGAATCTTTTCATCAATAGGTTTAATTGGAGCCATATTTAATGCGTTGATATCAGCTTGAGAAATTAAGTTGCTTGAATTTTCCGCCATATGCTGATAGAGGCGTCGGAAATCATTAGCCATATTATCTAATATTTCAGCGCTGTGAGCAAAATGTTTAACGATGATCTGTTTTTGTGCGATTAATTGTTGTTTTGATTCATCACACTCGACCTGTAATTTGTTGAATTTTCGTGCTTTTGGACTGAAAACATTCGTTAATATAATACCTATTATAATACCCAGAATTAAGCCAATAATAAGATAAATCATTATTTCAGAATTCATTTTTTATCTCCTTGATAAAAATTGCAATTAATTAATTTATGAACATTGCTAGATGTTTAGATTCTTTTCTCTTTATTTTAATACATGATTGGCTAGTTTAATCAAGTTTGTTTTTAGTTTTGGAGTTGCATCTTGCGCTAGCGCTAATAAAAGTGAGGCACTTTGAGGTGTGATTTTTCTTTTGCCTACTATTGTCACTTTATCGTTTATAAAAGATTGTGATTGGTTCAATATAGGATTAATTTTGTATTGTATTGATGCTAGACCACTAAGACCATTTTGGCGTAATGCTAAAAGTAACTTTTCTTGTTCATAACGTAATCGTGTTAACCAACCTGCTGAACAGACCTCTATAATTAAAATACTTTGACGATAATTTGCTACACGACAACAATGGTGTAAATGGCTAGGTAAATAACAATAAATCATTTTATTTAAACGAGATAATTCAATACTTCGCGTTTGAATATTGGCTAACGTAAAACCATTAAATAAATTATTTAATGATTGAGGTTCACTGTTTCGCATTTATTTATCTCACTTAAAATGACTTTTAGTTTTAATTTACTATATTTATAACGGTTCGTCTTGATATCAATTATTAATTTACAATTAATTAGTTATTATTTTACGGTTATAGTTTATGAAAAAGAAAGCATGTCAAAAAGTAAAAAATAGGCTAATATGATACACTATCGTATTTATAGGCTAGTCATGATTAGTCTAAATTTAACACTATAACTAAAAATTCAGTATATCTTGTAATCTTATTATATGATCAGTATCTGCTATTGGCAAAATATGACTAAACGTTTCGCTATTAAGGTAGCGTTGCCACATTTATTATTAGGGTTATTGGCAACCACGTTTAGCCTATTTGATCAAACGACTTATATTGGAAGTGTTCCAGAAACAAATATAAGTACAATTGCTGCTGTCATAGTGAATTTCCAACAGTATCGTTCAGCCAACCAAGTTGATACTGCTTTTCCAATAAGTATTAAATATTATTTAAATAGACTCAACTTTAAACTCCCTTCTTTTACGCAAGATAAACATACAGTTAAAGTGATTCGTTTAACACCAAGTAATGGTATTCGAGCCGGACCCGGTTTATTTTGACTTGATAGAATAAAATATATTCTATTACGGAGTTAAATGAAAATTTGAAATCTTGCAATAACAATACGTTGGTTATTGGTCTTGTAGTTCTAATCAGTTTATAAAAAAGAGAATTTATATGTTATTAAATTTATTAACGAAAATATTTGGTAGTCGTAATGAACGTATTCTAAAAATGATGCGTAAACGTGTAGATAAGATTAATTCATTAGAATCAGCAATGGAAAAATTATCTGATAATGAATTAAAAGCAAAAACTACCGAATTTAAACAACGCATTGCTAATGGTGAAAGTTTAGATTCTATTTTAGAAGAGGCATTTGCTGTTGTTCGAGAAGCGAGTAAACGTGTTTTTGGTATGCGTCATTTTGATGTGCAATTAATTGGTGGTATGGTTTTAAATGAAAGATGCATTGCAGAAATGCGAACAGGTGAAGGTAAAACATTAACAGCAACTTTACCTGCTTATCTTAATGCATTAACAGGTAAAGGTGTACATGTTGTTACCGTCAATGATTACCTAGCCCAACGAGATGCAGAAAATAATCGTCCACTCTTTGAATTTCTTGGCTTAACTATTGGTATTAATTTACCAAATATGCCAACAGCAGCAAAACGAGAAGCATACAATGCAGATATTACTTATGGTACTAATAATGAGTACGGATTTGATTATTTGCGCGATAATATGGTTTTTAGTAAAGATGCACGTGTTCAACGTCCATTGAATTACGCTTTAGTGGATGAAGTTGATTCAATTTTAATTGATGAAGCAAGAACACCATTAATCATTTCAGGTCCTGCGGAAGATAGTTCAGAGCGTTATGTAAAAGTTAATAAGATTATTCCTTATCTAACGCGTCAAGAAAAAGAAGACAGCGAAGAATATCAAGGCGATGGTGATTTTTCAATTGATGAAAAATCTCGCCAAGTGAATTTAACTGAACGAGGATTATTAAAAGTTGAAGAATTATTAGTTCGTGAAGGGATGATTAAAGGTGATGAATCATTATATGCACCAAATAATATTGTATTAATGCACCATGTTAATGCGGCCCTTCGAGCTCATCATTTATTCCATCGAGATGTTGACTATATTGTCAAAAACGGTGAAGTTATCATTGTTGATGAACATACCGGTAGAACGATGGAAGGGCGCCGTTGGTCAGATGGTTTACATCAGGCTGTAGAAGCGAAAGAGGGTGCAAAAATACAAAATGAAAATCAGACCCTAGCTTCAATTACATTCCAAAATTATTTCCGATTATATGCTAAATTAGCAGGAATGACCGGTACCGCGGATACAGAAGCATTCGAATTTAATCAGATTTATGGTCTTGACACGATTGTTATTCCAACTAATAAACCGATGCAGCGAAAAGATTTTCCAGATTTGGTTTATATGACGGAAAAAGAAAAAATAGAAGCTATTGTTGCTGATGTTAAAGAATGTGTTACTAAAGGGCAACCCGTATTGGTTGGTACAGCATCAATTGAAAAATCCGAACTAGTATCGCATTACTTAAATAAAGCCAAAATTAAGCATAATGTACTTAATGCAAAATTTCATGCTCAAGAAGCAGAAATTATTGCTGATGCTGGTCGTAAAGGTGCTGTAACTATTGCAACTAATATGGCGGGTCGTGGTACGGATATTATGCTAGGTGGTAACTGGCAAATGGAAGTTGCTAAATTAGAATCACCAACACCAGAACAAATTGATACAATTAAACAAGAATGGCAAATTAGACACGAAGAGATTATTCAGTTAGGTGGGTTATACATTTTGGGTACAGAACGGCATGAATCACGTCGAATTGATAATCAGTTACGTGGTCGTTCTGGTCGTCAAGGTGATCCCGGTATGTCCCGCTTTTATCTTTCCTTAGAAGATCCACTTATGCGTATTTTTGCTTCAGATCGTGTAAGTGGCATGATGCGTAAATTAGGAATGAAAAATGGTGAAGCGATTGAACACCCTTGGGTAACGAAAGCGATCGCTAATGCGCAAAAGAAAGTCGAAAATCGTAACTTTGATATCCGTAAGCAATTGCTTGAATATGATGATGTTGCCAATGATCAACGTCGAGTTATTTATGACCAACGTAATAATTTATTAGACAATAATGACATCAAAGATGTAATTGATTCAATCAGAGTAGATGTATTTAATAATCTGATTGATCAATATATCCCACCACAATCAATTGAAGAAATGTGGGATGTATCTGGACTTGAAGCTGCTTTAAAAAAGGACTTTGATCTTGATCTACCTATTTCTAAATGGCTTGATGAAGAGATGAATCTGCATGAGGAAACTTTGCGTGAGCGCATCTTACAAAAAGCACAACAAATTTATCAGGACAAAGAGGCTACTGTTGGCAGTGAGGCATTCCGCAATTTTGAAAAAAATGTCATGCTACAGACATTGGATACATTATGGAAAGAACATTTAGCTGCAATGGATTATTTACGTCAAGGAATACACTTACGCGGTTATGCGCAAAAGGATCCTAAGCAAGAATATAAGCGTGAATCTTTTAACATGTTTGCTGCTATGCTTGATGAGCTTAAATATGATGTGATTGGTATTTTAAGCCGTGTACGTATCCAGTCCCAAGAAGAGATTGAAGAAGCTGAACGACGTAGATTAGAAGAGCTTAATAAACTAGCCGAAAAACAGCGTCTTAGCCATGAAGAAATTGATGAATTGCACCAAGATAAACCTCAATCTTCTCAACCTCTTGTTCGTGCACAGGCAAAAGTTGGTCGTAATGATCCTTGTCCGTGTGGTTCTGGCAAAAAATATAAACACTGCCATGGGGCTGTTCAATAGCAACAAAGTCTAGTATTATTTTATATAGGTGATTTTTTGCACTTGAATGATGTTGTAGTATTGATTACTACAACATCTTATTTAATATAGGATAAATCAACAACACTATGAAAAATGTTGAAATTGCAGTTGGAATTATTCGTTCGCATGATGGAAAAATATTCATAACTCAACGTGGTGAAAGTTCACATTTAGCTGGCTTCTGGGAGTTTCCAGGCGGTAAAGTTGAACAAAATGAAACTCCTTTTCAAACATTACAACGTGAAATCGCTGAAGAAGTTGATATTCGTATTCATAACGCTCATTTTTTAAAAACAATAGAATATCAATATAGTGATTGTTTTATTACTATTCATACTTATTTAATTGAAGAGTGGGATGGTGAACCATTTGCAGCAGAAGGTCAGCCAAGTCGGTGGGTTGATGAGGAAGATCTGAACGCTGACGATTTCCCAGATGCTAATCGTTCTATCATTGAAATGCTCAAAAATTTAGACAATAAAATCTAGTTATTCATTTACTTAGCCTATTAATTCGAACAGTTATCGATGTTCGCTATTTTATGGCTATTTTAGTATAATATCTCCAATTTTCTCATCAAATAAAGAGCTATGGCACAATCAAGTTATAATGCAGTTGATATTGAAATCTTAAAAGGATTAGATCCGGTTAGACATCGCCCAGGTATGTATACTGATACCACACGACCAAATCATCTTGGTCAAGAAGTTATCGATAATAGTGTCGATGAAGCTATAGCGGGTCATGCCAAACATATACAAGTTATTTTACATGAAGATCAATCACTTGAAGTTATTGATGATGGGCGAGGTATGCCGGTGGATATTCATCCCGAAGAAGGGGTGCCGGCAATTGAATTGCTCCTTTGTCGTCTTCATGCAGGTGGTAAATTTTCAAATAAAAATTATCAATTTTCAGGTGGGCTGCATGGTGTAGGCATTTCGGTTGTTAATGCATTATCTAAACGAGTTAATGTAACGGTTAATCGTGATGGACAAATTTATGAAATTGCTTTCGAACAAGGTATAAAGGTTGAAGATCTTCATGTAGTTGGAACCTGTGCGCGCCGTAATACAGGAACAAAAGTACATTTCTGGCCAGAAGAAAAATATTTTGATTCAGCCAAATTCTCTGTTTCCAAACTTGAGCATCTTCTAAAAGCTAAAGCAGTGCTCTGTCCAGGTTTGGAAATAATATTTAAAGATAAAGTCAATAATAAAGAACAACGTTGGTATTATCAGGCTGGGCTTACGGATTATTTAATGGAATCTGTAAGTGATTATGTACTTTTACCAGAATCTCCTTTTATTGGTGAACATACAGGTTCCACGGAAGCTGTGGAATGGGCACTCCTTTGGTTACCTGAAGGTGGCGAGTTATTAACTGAAAGTTACGTTAATTTAATTCCAACCATACAAGGTGGTACTCATGTAAATGGTCTTAGACAAGGGCTTCTAGAGGCTATGCGTGAGTTTTGTGAGTTTCGCAATTTATTACCGAGAGGTTTAAAATTAACCGCTGATGATATTTGGGAACGCTGTGCTTATGTCTTATCGGTTAAGATGCAAGAACCACAATTTGCAGGGCAGACTAAAGAACGTTTGTCTTCAAGACAATGCGCTGCTTTTGTATCGGCCATCGTTAAAGATGCCTTTAGTTTATGGTTAAATCAACATGTTCAGCAAGCTGAATTGTTGGCTGAAATGGTCATATCTAGCGCACAAAAACGACTACGTGCATCTAAAAAAGTTATTCGTAAAAAACTCACCAGTGGACCTGCGTTGCCTGGTAAATTAGCTGACTGCTCATCACAAGATCTTTCGCGAACTGAATTATTCCTAGTCGAAGGTGATTCTGCTGGTGGTTCAGCAAAACAGGCCAGAGATCGCGAAACACAAGCAATTATGCCTTTAAAAGGTAAGATTCTTAATACTTGGGAGGTGTCATCGGATGAAGTATTAGGATCTCAAGAAATCCATGATATTTCAGTTGCTATTGGTATGGATCCTGATAGTGATGACCTAAGTCAATTACGTTATGGCAAAATCTGTATTTTGGCTGATGCAGATTCAGATGGGTTACATATAGCAACGTTACTTTGCGCTCTCTTTTTGCGACATTTTAAATCATTAGTTGAAAATGGGCATATCTATGTTGCGATGCCTCCACTTTATCGTATTGATTTAGGTAAAGATGTTTACTATGCCCTAGATGAAGAAGAAAAAGAGGGTATTTTAGAACACTTACAACGTAAAAAAGGAAAACCTAATGTACAGCGATTTAAAGGATTAGGTGAGATGAATCCTTTACAATTACGAGAAACTACAATGGATCCCAATACCCGTCGATTAGTCAAACTAACGCTTGATGATACAGAACAAACAATAGCCTTACTTGATATGTTATTGGCAAAAAAACGAGCAGATGATCGACGAGACTGGTTGCAAGAAAAAGGTGATCAGGTCGAGTTAGAGGTGTAATTTAACCATGATGTTACACGATATCATATAAGTTTATTAGATTTAGTTTCTTTATATTATATATTTGCTAGTTATTTAAAATCGAAGGAATTCTGATGAGTGAAATTACTCATGATGGTGTAGAAGTACAATCTCTACAAAAATTTACTGAAAATGCATATTTAAACTACTCTATGTACGTCATTATGGATCGGGCATTACCATTTATTGGTGATGGTTTAAAACCTGTTCAAAGGCGGATTGTTTATGCGATGTCAGAACTTGGACTTAATGCACAAGCTAAATATAAAAAGTCAGCAAGAACGGTCGGTGATGTATTGGGTAAGTATCATCCTCATGGTGACAGTGCATGTTATGAAGCGATGGTATTAATGGCTCAGCCTTTTTCATATCGTTATCCATTGGTGGATGGGCAAGGCAACTGGGGTGCGCCAGATGATCCTAAGTCTTTTGCCGCAATGCGATATACAGAATCAAGATTATCAAAATATGCAGAGCTACTATTATCTGAATTAGGTCAAGGCACGGTCGATTATGTTCCTAATTTTGATGGAACAATACAAGAGCCTAAAATGTTACCTGCACGTTTACCTAATATATTATTAAATGGTACGACCGGTATCGCTGTTGGTATGGCGACTGATATTCCTCCGCATAATATACGGGAAGTTGCAAATGCCGCTATTATGTTACTAGATAATCCGAATGCTACACTTGCTGATGTTATGACCCATATTCAAGGACCTGATTATCCCACTTCAGCAGAAATTATCACATCTCCTACTGATATAGCCAAAATTTATGAGACAGGGCGTGGTTCAATTAGAATGCGCGCAGTATGGAACAAAGAAGATGGCGATATTGTGATAACCGATTTACCTCATCAAGTTTCGGGAGCAAAAGTTCTGGAACAAATAGCCACACAAATGCGTAATAAAAAATTACCATTAATTGAGGATCTACGTGATGAATCGGATCATGAAAATTTGACACGTTTAGTCTTAGTACCTCGTTCTAATCGTGTCGATCTTGAGCAGGTCATGAATCATTTGTTCGCTACGACAGATTTAGAAAAAAGTTATCGTGTTAATCTAAATATGATTGGATTAGACCAAAAACCATCTGTTAAGAGTTTATTAACAATTTTAACTGAATGGCTTGAGTATCGTAGATCTACAATTATAAGACGGCTAAATTATCGTTTAGATAAAGTACTTAAACGATTACATATTTTAGATGGATTACTGGTTGCATTTTTAAATATAGATGAAGTAATTGATATTATTCGTCATCATGATGAACCTAAACTTGAACTAATTCAACGTTTTTCAATTAGCGAAACACAAGCTGAAGCGATTTTAGAATTAAAATTACGTCAATTAGCAAAATTAGAAGAAATAAAGATTAAAGCCGAACAAGATGAGTTGGCTAAAGAACGCGATCAGTTACAAACATTGTTATCTTCAAATCGTAGATTAAATACCTTAATTAGGAAAGAAATAATTACTGATGCTGAAAAATATGGCGATAAACGACGTTCACCACTTGTCGAACGCGCTGAAGCAAAAGCAATAACAGAGCAAGAGTTGATTCCGTCAGAACCCGTAACTATTATTCTTTCTGAAATGGGATGGGTACGTAGTGCAAAGGGTCATGATATTGATCCTATTTCATTAAACTATAAAGCTGGTGACGGTTATAAAACAAGTGTAAAAGGTAAGAGCAATCAACCTGTTATTTTTATTGACTCAACCGGTAGAAGTTATGCGATTGAACCTAATACTTTACCATCAGCTAGAGGACAAGGCGAACCTTTAAGTGGTAAATTATCATTGCCTATTGGGGCGCAAGTTGAACAAATGGTGATGAGTTCGCAAGAAGATAAAAGAATCCTTATGGCTTCCGATGCGGGTTATGGTTTCATTTGTACATATTCAGATTTAATTGCTCGTAATCGTAATGGTAAGGCGGTCATTAATTTACCTGAAAATGCTAAGGTCATGCCAATAATTGAACTTAATGATAGTACACCGTTATTGTTAGCACTTACTAACTTGGGGCGAATGTTAGTTTTTCCAGTTGAAACTTTACCATCATTGTCAAAAGGAAAAGGCAATAAGATTATAGCCATTTCCAGTGCTCAAGCGCAGAAAAGAGAAGATTATCTCATAAATTTAGCACTAATTTCTGATAAATCCTCCATTACATTATATGCCGGAAAACGTAAATTAACTTTAAAAGCAGCTGATTTACAGAAGTTTATGGCTGAACGAGGTAAAAAAGGTACACTATTGCCTAGAGGATTACAACGGGTAGATAGAATTGAAATTGATGAGTAAATTATTTTAATCAATATGATTAATCGTTTTAGGAGTTATATGTATGTCCTTTATTTGGGCAATTGTCACAGGTATTATTTTATCTAAGATTTTTAAGAGTAGTATTATGTTCTTTATCGGTCTTTTTTTAGGACCGATGTTGTATCGTGCGTTTAATAATATTGCTCCGATAAGGCATAGCTCACCAAGTCCAACGTTATTTTTAACTGTTGCTTTTGAGGTACTTGGTCACCTTAGTAAAGCGAAAGGTCAAGTAACTCAAAGTGATATCAATCTAGCTAGTCATTATATGGATCAACTTCAATTAGATAATGAGAAACGTAAATTAGCGCAAGACTCTTTTAATCGAGGTAAATCCCATGGATATCCTTTACGCGAAAGATTGAGAGAACTTTATATTCAATATCGATATCGAAAAAAAGTATTAATGGTTTTTTGTGAGCAATTGATCCAAGCTGCACTAAATGATGGTTATTTAGATGATAAAGAGAAAATAATTTTAGATATAGTCGCAGAAGAGTTCCATATTTCTAAAACACAAATGGCGTTGTATATTCAAATGATTATGGCAAGTTATCAATTCCAGCGCCAACAATATTCATATAGAAATCAACAATCACAACAGAATCATTATCATCAAAGATATTATCAACATACAGAATCAATTAATGAGCTAAACAATGCATATAAAATACTTGGAGTTAATGCTTCTGATGATATTGCGACAATTAAACGTGCTTATCGAAAATTAATGAATGAGCATCATCCAGATAAATTAGTCTCTAAAGGATTACCTAAAGAGATGTTAGAAGCGGCAAAAAAACGAGCCCAAGAGATTCAACTAGCATATGATTTAATTAAAGCCAAACGAGGCTTTAAATAGACAGTTAATTTAAGAGAAAGCGTTTATGATGCATTGGCGTTCAATCATTCGCATCGTGGGATTACTAATCTCACTTTTGTCGGTATTTATGTTAATCCCAGCATTAATTGCGGTAATTTATCGAGATGGTGGTGGAACCATTTTTGTGCAATCTTTTTTGGTTGCCTTTACACTGGGAATTATTTTATGGATGCCTAATCGTAAGAATAAGCAAGAATTGAATATTCGAGAAGGTTTTATTATTGTTGTTTTATTCTGGGTTGTTTTAGGAACTATCGGTGCATTCCCTTTTATTTTTGATAAACACTTAAATTTAAATTTAACATCTGCATTTTTTGAATCCTTTTCTGGATTAACAACAACGGGTGCAACCAGTATTATTCATCTTGATACTTTACCCAAAGCACTTCTATTTTATCGTCAATTGTTACAATGGTTAGGTGGAATGGGGATTATTGTTTTAGCCGTGGCGATTCTTCCTTTACTCGGTGTAGGTGGTATGCAGCTATATCGTGCAGAAATTCCAGGTCCACAAAAAGATAGTAAAGTTCAACCACGTATTGCGCAGACAGCTAAAACCTTATGGTCTATTTATATATTTCTGACAGTAATTTGTGCTGTTTGTCTATGGTTAGCTGGGATGAATGGCTTTGATGCTATAACCCATAGTTTTTCGACCATTTCAATGGGAGGATTTTCGACTCATGATGCGAGTCTAGCCTACTTTAACAATCCAATTATTAATTATACGATTTCATTTTTTATCATATTATCCGGATGTAATTTTGCTTTACATTTTAATGCTTTTAATCAATTTTCAATAAAGACTTATTTCAAGGATCAAGAATTCAGAACTTTTATCTTTATTTTAGTTACTTTAGTTATCATAAGCGTCATAACAATTTATATTAAAGAAAAAGTCAATTTCCCAATCACACTTGATAAAATTATTCTTCAAGTTGTTTCTACTGCAACAACAACAGGATTCTCAGTTGATAGTGCTTACCAATGGCCGGCTTTATTATCTATCTTATTATTGTGTGCATCCTTTATTGGAGGATGTGCTGGTTCAATTGGAGGAGGAATGAAAGTTGTAAGAGTATTGCTTTTATTCATGCAAGGATCCCGTGAATTGAAACGATTAATACATCCAAATGCAATCTATACATTAAAATTAAATCGCCGAGTTTTGCCAGAGAGAATTATCGAATCTGTGTGGGGATTTTTTTCTGCTTATGCGTTAGTATTTCTTGTTAGTTTCTTTCTTGTTATGGCTAATGGTTTAACAGCCATGGATGCTTTTTATATCGTTGCTTCTTCTTTAAATAATTTAGGTATTGGTATTGATGCTGCAAGTGATACTTTTAACCATGTTGGTGAGATAGTGCAATGGATAATGATTATTGATATGTTATTTGGGCGATTAGAAATTTTCACTTTACTTATTATTTTCACGCCGGCATTTTGGAAATCTTAGTCATAAATCTCAAAAATAAATATTATTTTAGTATTTATTCGGGGTTTCAAATAATTATATTTATAGTTATATGTAACTGGTTATAAAAACTATTTTCTAAGAGCAAAGATGAAAACACTATTATTATATACTACTAATGAACATCAAACTGAAAAAATCATGCAAAGAATTCATGAGCAATTAAGTTCTCCATTTGAATGTGATTTGGTGGAATTGAAAGACTTAAACCAAATAGAACTATCAAGATACAAGGCTATTATCATTGGAACTTCGATTCGTTATGGATTTTATAGTAAGTTAATCAAACAATTTATTAACAATAATTATCAACAATTAAATCAAATGCCAAGTGCATTTTTTGGTGTTAATCTTATAGCTAGAAAGGCAAATAAAAATACGCCTGAAACCAATTTATATACTCGTAAGTTTCTATCCAAGATAAAATGGATTCCGAAATTAAAAGCGGTATTTGCTGGTGCGCTTTATTATCCACGGTACAATTGGTTTGATCGCAATATGATTCGCTTTATTATGTGGTTAGGCAAAGGTGATACTGATGTCAGTAAACCAATGATCGAATATACGAATTGGAATAATGTTGATCTATTTGCCCAACAATTTAAGGATATGTTTAATAAGTTTGAATGATCATTTATAAATAATTAAAATATGTGAATTGAAAAAATTATTCGATAAATTAAGATTAATTATTAGCAATTTTATTATTCTAATTTCGTAAAAAGCAGATATTTTAAACATAATTAACCAATATCGCGCAAACAATAACCAAACGAAAGAAAAAGCTCAAAATAGAGTTGATCTAAAAAATAAGATGTCTATAATGCGCAACCACTGAGTGATTGAGACGAACGAAAAGAAAGTCTAGGTTGCAAAGTGAAGTGAAGAAAGTTTTTAAAAAAAAGTTAAAAAACTTCTTGACAGGAAATAAGAGGTAGCGTAGTATACGCAACCCTTGAGACAGTAAGCCGAAACGGAAAAAACTGTCAGCTCTTTAAAAAGTAAATAACAGACAATCTGTGTGGGCACTGTTAGGACAAAGAATTAAAGTCTACGGACTTAAAAGAAATCAAGTCTTAATAAGTGACACTGAAGATTCATTTGAATATGTCAGAGACAGTTATTGAGCATCAAACTTTAAATTGAAGAGTTTGATCATGGCTCAGATTGAACGCTGGCGGCAGGCTTAACACATGCAAGTCGAACGGTAACATGAGTGCTTGCACTTGATGACGAGTGGCGGACGGGTGAGTAATGTATGGGGATCTGCCGAATGGATTGGGACAACAGTTGGAAACGACTGCTAATACCGAATAATGTCGCGAGACCAAAGGGTGCTTCCGGGCACTTGCCATTTGATGAACCCATATGAGATTAGCTAGTTGGTGGGGTAAAGGCTCACCAAGGCGACGATCTCTAGCTGGTCTGAGAGGATGACCAGCCACACTGGAACTGAGACACGGTCCAGACTCCTACGGGAGGCAGCAGTGGGGAATATTGCACAATGGGGGAAACCCTGATGCAGCCATGCCGCGTGTATGAAGAAGGCCTTAGGGTTGTAAAGTACTTTCGGTGATGAGGAAGTTATGTGTGGGATAAGCACATATAATTGACGTTAGTTACAGAAGAAGCACCGGCTAACTCCGTGCCAGCAGCCGCGGTAATACGGAGGGTGCGAGCGTTAATCGGAATGACTGGGCGTAAAGGGCATGTAGGCGGATGATTAAGTTAGGTGTGAAAGCCTCGGGCTCAACCTGAGAATAGCATTTAAAACTGGTGATCTGGAGTACTGTAGAGGGAGGTAGAATTCCACGTGTAGCGGTGAAATGCGTAGAGATGTGGAGGAATACCGGTGGCGAAGGCGGCCTTCTGGACAGATACTGACGCTGAGATGCGAAAGCGTGGGGAGCAAACAGGATTAGATACCCTGGTAGTCCACGCTGTAAACGATGTCGATTTGGAGTTTGTTGCCTAGAGTGATGGGCTCCGAAGCTAACGCGATAAATCGACCGCCTGGGGAGTACGGCCGCAAGGTTAAAACTCAAATGAATTGACGGGGGCCCGCACAAGCGGTGGAGCATGTGGTTTAATTCGATGCAACGCGAAGAACCTTACCTGGTCTTGACATCCACAGAATCTTTCAGAGATGAGGGAGTGCCTTCGGGAACTGTGAGACAGGTGCTGCATGGCTGTCGTCAGCTCGTGTTGTGAAATGTTGGGTTAAGTCCCGCAACGAGCGCAACCCTTATCCTTTGTTGCCAGCGATTAGGTCGGGAACTCAAAGGAGACTGCCGTTGATAAAACGGAGGAAGGTGGGGACGACGTCAAGTCATCATGGCCCTTACGACCAGGGCTACACACGTGCTACAATGGCGTATACAAAGGGAAGCGAAGGTGCGAGCTGGAGCGGACCTCCTAAAGTACGTCTAAGTCCGGATTGGAGTCTGCAACTCGACTCCATGAAGTCGGAATCGCTAGTAATCGTGAATCAGAATGTCACGGTGAATACGTTCCCGGGCCTTGTACACACCGCCCGTCACACCATGGGAGTGGGTTGCACCAGAAGTAGATAGCTTAACCGCAAGGGGGGCGTTTACCACGGTGTGATTCATGACTGGGGTGAAGTCGTAACAAGGTAACCGTAGGGGAACCTGCGGTTGGATCACCTCCTTACGAAGCGCCTGGCAGTGTTCACACAGATTGTTTGTTATGAAGTATAAAGTTGTTATACGTCCCCTTCGTCTAGAGGCCTAGGACATCGCCCTTTCACGGCGGTAACAGGGGTTCGAATCCCCTAGGGGACGCCATTAAAGACGGTCAACTTTATACGATAAATTATCTTTGTATTTACTGATAAGTGAATAGAGAGATAAAGCTCTTTAACAAGTAGGAACAAGCTGAAAGAAACGAGTTCTCGAATGATGTTGGAATTGCATGAATGAATTTATGTGGTGAAGATATGATAAGAGAAGAAAGCGTAAAAGAAAACCAGAGACAACTGTGAGTTGTAAGGTTAAGAAATTAAGCGTACACGGTGGATGCCTAGGCAATCAGAGGCGATGAAGGACGTGTTAATCTGCGAAAAGCGACGGTAAGCTGATAAAGAGCGTAATAGCCGTCGATGTCCGAATGGGGAAACCCAATGCAGGTAACTGCATTATCATATGATGAATACATAGTCATATGAGGCGAACCGGGAGAACTGAAACATCTAAGTACCCCGAGGAAAAGAAATCAACCGAGATTCCCGAAGTAGCGGCGAGCGAACCGGGAGGAGCCCAAAGTGGGAAGCATATAGAGTTAGTGGAATTATCTGGAAAGTTAGACGATAGAGGGTGATAGTCCCGTACACGAAGACTAGATATGTGAAAGCTTGAAGAGTAGGGCGGGACACGTGATATCCTGTCTGAAGATGGGGGGACCATCCTCCAAGGCTAAATACTCCTGATTGACCGATAGTGAACCAGTACCGTGAGGGAAAGGCGAAAAGAACCCCGGCGAGGGGAGTGAAATAGAACCTGAAACCGTGTACGTACAATCAGTGGGAGCTGTTACCATTGGGTAATAGTGACTGCGTACCTTTTGTATAATGGGTCAGCGACTTATATTCTGTAGCGAGGTTAACCGAATAGGGGAGCCGAAGGGAAACCGAGTATTAACTGTGCGTTAAGTTGCAGGGTATAGACCCGAAACCCGGTGATCTAGCCATGGGCAGGTTGAAGGTTGGTTAACACTAACTGGAGGACCGAACCGACTAATGTTGAAAAATTAGCGGATGACCTGTGGCTGGGGGTGAAAGGCCAATCAAACCGGGAGATAGCTGGTTCTCCCCGAAAGCTATTTAGGTAGCGCCTCATGTATAACTGTTGGGGGTAGAGCACTGTTTCGGCTAGGGGGCCATCCCGGCTTACCAACCCGATGCAAACTCCGAATACTGACAAGTTTGAGCATGGGAGACACACGGCGGGTGCTAACGTTCGTCGTGAAGAGGGAAACAACCCAGACCGCCAGCTAAGGTCCCCAAGTCATAGTTAAGTGGGAAACGAAGTGGGAAGGCTTAGACAGCTAGGATGTTGGCTTAGAAGCAGCCACCATTTAAAGAAAGCGTAATAGCTCACTAGTCGAGTCGGCCTGCGCGGAAGATGTAACGGGGCTAAAACTATGCACCGAAGCTGCGGCAGTATGCGAAAGCATATTGGGTAGGGGAGCGTTCTGTAAGCCTGTGAAGGTATCCTGAGAGGGGTGCTGGAGGTATCAGAAGTGCGAATGCTGACATAAGTAACGATAAAGCGGGTGAAAAGCCCGCTCGCCGGAAGACCAAGGGTTCCTGTCCAACGTTAATCGGGGCAGGGTGAGTCGACCCCTAAGGCGAGGCAGAGATGCGTAGCTGATGGGAAACGGGTTAATATTCCCGTACTAGATATAACTGCGATGGGGTGACGGAGAAGGCTAGGTTTACCATATATTGGATAATGGGTTAAGCGTGTAGGGGTGTGATTAGGCAAATCCGGTCACTGAAACCCTGAGGCGTGATGACGAGTCACTAAGGTGGCGGAGTAATTGATGCCATGCTTCCAGGAAAAACCTCTAAGCATCAGGTTATATGTAATCGTACCCGAAACCGACACAGGTGGTCAGGTAGAGAATACTAAGGCGCTTGAGAGAACTCGGGTGAAGGAACTAGGCAAAATGGTGCCGTAACTTCGGGAGAAGGCACGCTGATGGTAATTGAAATCCCATGCGGATGTAGGTGAAATCAGTCGAAGATACCAGCTGGCTGCAACTGTTTAATAAAAACACAGCACTGTGCAAACACGAAAGTGGACGTATACGGTGTGACGCCTGCCCGGTGCTGGAAGGTTAATTGATGGGGTTATGCGCAAGCAGAAGCTCTTGATCGAAGCCCCAGTAAACGGCGGCCGTAACTATAACGGTCCTAAGGTAGCGAAATTCCTTGTCGGGTAAGTTCCGACCTGCACGAATGGCGTAATGATGGCCAGGCTGTCTCCACCCGAGACTCAGTGAAATTGAAATTGCCGTGAAGATGCGGTGTACCCGTGGCAAGACGGAAAGACCCCGTGAACCTTTACTATAGCTTGACAGTGAACATTGAGCCTTAATGTGTAGGATAGGTGGGAGACTGAGAAATGTGTACGCCAGTATGCATGGAGTCGACCTTGAAATACCACCCTTTAATGTTTGATGTTCTAACCTATGCTTCTGAATCGAGGCAAGGGACACTGTCTGGTGGGTAGTTTGACTGGGGCGGTCTCCTCCCAAAGAGTAACGGAGGAGCACGAAGGTTAGCTAATCCTGGTCGGACATCAGGAGGTTAGTGCAATGGCAAAAGCTAGCTTGACTGCGAGAGTGACGGCTCGAGCAGGTACGAAAGTAGGTCATAGTGATCCGGTGGTTCTGAATGGAAGGGCCATCGCTCAACGGATAAAAGGTACTCCGGGGATAACAGGCTGATACCGCCCAAGAGTTCATATCGACGGCGGTGTTTGGCACCTCGATGTCGGCTCATCACATCCTGGGGCTGAAGTAGGTCCCAAGGGTACGGCTGTTCGCCGTTTAAAGTGGTACGCGAGCTGGGTTTAGAACGTCGTGAGACAGTTCGGTCCCTATCTGCCATGGGCGTAGGAAAATTGAGAGGGTTTGCTTCTAGTACGAGAGGACCGAAGTGAACGCACCGCTGGTGTTCGGGTTGTGATGCCGATTGCATTGCCCGGTAGCTACGTGCGGAATAGATAAGTGCTGAAAGCATCTAAGCACGAAACTAGCCTTGAGATGAGTTTTCCCTGAAGAGATTCAGTAAGGTCCGTTCGAGACTAGGACGATGATAGGTCAGGTGTGTAAGTGTAGTGATACATTGAGCTAACTGATACTAATGAGCCGAGAGTCTTAACCTTACAACTCGGAGTTGTTTTTGGAAAGAAGAGCTTGTTCTGAAGAGTTAGAGAAGTTAGACAGGATATGTCTGGCGGCGATGTTGCGGTGGTCCCACCTGACCCATGCCGAACTCAGAAGTGAAACGCCGTGGAGCCGATGGTAGTGTGGGGGTTACCCCATGTGAGAGTAGGTCACCGCCAGACTATAAAATTTTAAGTTCTATAATATATGTTTAGATATTATAGACAGCACTAGAAGTGTCATATCTTATTCGGTGGAGCGGTAGTTCAGTTGGTTAGAATACCTGCCTGTCACGCAGGGGGTCGCGGGTTCGAGCCCCGTCCGTTCCGCCAATTCCTATTTTAGGGGCGTAGTTCAATTGGTAGAGCACCGGTCTCCAAAACCGGGTGTTGGGAGTTCGAGCCTCTCCGCCCCTGCCAAATAAAGAAACATCGCCTAATAATTAATCGGTTAAATCGTTGATTTATAATTAATTGAAAATTTTTATTTACAGATATTTGTTCTCAATTATAATCCGCAAAACAATATTATTGAATCTAAATTATTAAGGGTTGAAAATGGCAGAGAGTTTTCTTTCACAGCAACGTTTTTTTGATAATAAAAATTATCCTAGGGGATTTTCACGTCACGGCGATTTTACTATTAAAGAATCACAGCTTTTAGAAAAATATGGCTGTGCCTTTAAAGATTTAAATAGCGAATTGCGTAAGCCTATTACTGCGGAAGAAAAATCTTTTGTTTTAGCTTGTAAAGGTGAAAAAGAACCCTCCAACGATTTTGAAAAAGTCTGGTTAAAATATTTACATTGTATTAATAAAGCAAAAAAATTCCATACTTTATCAGGCGGAAAACCTCAAGTTGATATTACTGACGACTTTATTGACAATGATGATTAATTTAGCCTATATTTTTATGTAACTGTATTAGTAATTTGTCCATAGAACGATAACAAAGCGCTTCAGCTAAATGTTTTCGTTCTATATTTATATTTCCTTCTAGATCTGCTATAGTCCTTGATACTTTTAATATTCTATGCCATGCTCTGGCAGAGAGACCTAGTTTTGTTAAAGCTTGTTCTAAAAATTCACTATCATCTTTTGATAAATTGCAATAAAGAGCGATTTCTTGATTATTTAATTTACTATTTATTTTATTACTTCTTTTAATTTGCCTTTCTCTTGCTAGCTCGACACGTTTTTTTACTTCTGCTGTAGATTCTCCTTGTTTATGATTTCTACTCAAAGAACCTTTAGGCAATAGTGGTACTTCAATTGATAAATCAAAGCGATCTAAAAATGGACCTGATAATCGATTTAAATAACGTATGATTTGTTGAGGGGTGGTACGATTATGAGTACCTTGATAATGTCCTGTAGGACTAGGATTCATTGCTGCAATAAGTTGTACACAGGCAGGAAAAGTAATTTTAGCATTGGCTCTAGATATAACAATCTCTCCAGATTCAAGAGGTTCTCTTAAAGCATCCAAGACTTTTCGGCTAAATTCAGGTAACTCATCTAAGAATAGAATACCGTTATGGGCAAGCGATATTTCTCCAGGTTTTGGAATAGAACCACCACCAACGAGTGCAGCTATAGAGGTACTATGATGAGGGGCTCGGAAGGGTCTGATGCGCCAATTATGTTTCGAATCTACTTGATTAACTAAGCTGTTTATTGTTGCTGTTTGTAATGATTCAAGATCATTGAGTGGTGGAAGCAAATCATTTAATCTTGTTGCTAGCATAGTTTTGCCAGTACCTGGAGGACCAATTAGTAATAGATTGTGTCCACCTGCGGCAGCAATTTCTAGTACACGTTTAGCATGTTCTTGGCCGATAATATCCTGTAAATCATTTTGATAGTCATCTGAATTTAATGGAATATTGTATCTGACTTTAGTCAGTTCTATCTCGCCTGAAAAGTGCTGACATAATTTAGTTAAATTTTCACATACAAAGGCATTATTATTATTTATTAGTGCTATTTCTGCTGAATTTTCTGCTGATAGAATTAGCATTTTTCCTTGCTCCTGTACTGCAATTGCTGCAGGAATGGCGCCTTTTATTGCCCTTATTTCACCTGATAAGGCTAATTCACCTAAAAATTCATATTTATGTAAATTTTCTGTTTTTATCTGTAGAGTAGCGGCTAAAATTGCAATTGCTATTGGTAAATCAAAACGACTTCCTTCTTTTGGTAAATCAGCAGGTGATAAATTTATAGTTATTTTTTTACTTGGGAATGTAAAACCACTATTGATTATAGCACTTCTAACACGGTCTTTAGATTCTTTTACGGTAGCTTCTGGAAGTCCAACTAAAGTGAAACTTGGCATACCATTACTAATATGAACTTCAACGTCAATTTTGGGTGCTTGTATGCCAATACATGCTCGGGTAGATATTGTGAAAAGTGACATAATTAATCCTAATTTATATTAAAGAACAAATTTATCACTATATAATTTTGTAATTTTATTATGTTTGAAGATTTGTGATTGATTACGAAAATACGCAACAATCATTCCAATGGTAAATACTAATTTTCAAATCAATCTAATAAATAGTTAATATTTTGATTTTTAATATGATGTATTATGCACTTCTGACTCTAAAAACTGATGAAACCACTAAAGATAAACTAAATAACATTGCGTTTGTAATTACAATAGATGGACCAGTTGGTGTATCATAGAACGCAGATATCATTAATCCACCACTAATTGATAATACTCCTACAATAATGGCAAAAATAGCCATTTTTTCGGGAGATTTAGCATAAAACCTCGCTGTAGCAGCAGGGATAATAAGTAAAGAAGTAATTATTAAGGCACCTACGAATTTCATGGCAAGTCCAATAGTTAATGCTAATACTAATGTTAATATCAATTTCGTTTTTATAATATTAATACCATTACTAAGTGCAAGCTCTTCATTAACAGTTATAAATAAAAAGTTGTTCCAGTTAAAAAATAAAATAATACCTACAATAATCGCACCGACAATAATTAAATAAATGTCATTCATTGTTATAGAAAGTAAATCGCCAAATAAATAACCCATGAGATCAACACGGATATTATGTAATAAACTAATAACAATGACTCCTAATGACAAGGAACTGTGTGCCAAAATTCCTAATAAAGTATCGATAGCAAGTTTTTGCTGTATGCTAAGAATAACAAGTCCTAATGCAAGTAAAATAGTAACGAAAATAACAGCAAAAAAAGGATTGATATTTAGTAAAAAGCCAAGTGCGATACCTAATAAAGCTGAATGAGATAGTGTATCACCAAAATAAGACATTTTTCGCCAAACAACAAACGTACCTAAAGGACCAGTTATAAAAGATAAAATAATTCCTGCAATTAGAGGAGGAAATATTAATTCAAACATTCTTATTTAGCTCCGAAATTTGGTAAGTGAATCCTTCCTTGAAAACGCTTCTGATGAAAATGGTGATGTTTATAGATCGCTAGTTGATTAGCAGCATTACGTCCAAATAAGGCAATGAATTCTGGATCATTTGATACTAATGCGGGTGTTCCAGAACAACATATATGTTTATTTAAGCAAATAACTTCATCTGTCTTAGCCATAACTAAATGTAAATCATGTGAAATCATGACAACTGCACAATTAAATTCATTCTTTGCATTGCTAATTAAATTATATAGAGTAATTTGACCATTTACATCAACACCTTGTGTTGGTTCATCTAAAATTAGTAATTCTGGTTTTTTGATTAATGCTTGAGCTAATAAAACGCGTTGCATTTCTCCTCCAGACAATTGATGCATAGTTTTGTTCATTAAACTAATGGCATTAACTTTTTGTAGCATCTTAACAATTTCATTATCATCAAATTTTTTATTCAATTTCATAAATCGTTTTACGGTCAAAGGTAATGTTTTATCAACTTGTAAAGTTTGTGGAACATAACCAATAGAGAGATTTTTTTTACGTGATATTTTACCTGTGGTAGGTTTAAAAAAGTCTAAAATTAATTTTACTAGTGTAGATTTTCCAGCACCATTTGGGCCTAGTATTGTAATAATTTTTCCAATTTCAATATCAAAGGAAATATTGTGCAAGATATTCTGATTATTTAAATTAACAGAAACATTTTTAATAGAAACAATTGGTTTCATTTTATCTATAAATCACTTGTGAAAGATATTGTTATAATATAACATAACGTAAAAATATTATCATTACACTTTTAGATATGCTTATAAATAGATTAATAAAAATACCTCATATTTTATTACCATTTTTACTTATATTTTCACCATTGGTTGTGCAAGCCAAAATTGTAACTTCCATTAAACCAGTTGCTTTTATAACCGAAGCGATAGCTTCTGGTGTAATTGATACAGAAGTTTTATTACCTGATGGTGCTTCTCCTCATACGTATTCTTTAAAACCTTCTGACTTACTAAAACTTAGGTCAGCAGATTTATTTATATGGGTAGGAGAAGATATGGAGACTTTTATACCTAGTGTATTGCAGGGAATTGATAGTCACAAAATATTGGAGTTAACAGAAAATGATCAAATTGAAAACCTTTTATTAACTTCTCATTCACATCATGAGGAAATTTCTCATGATCATCATCATGGCGAATTTGATAATCATATATGGCTTTCTCCTCAAATTGCTGAAATTACGGCTAGACTTATTCATGATAAATTAGTTAAGATTTATCCAGA
Organism: Frischella perrara; assembly: GCF_000807275.1. Classification (NCBI taxonomy): domain Bacteria; kingdom Pseudomonadati; phylum Pseudomonadota; class Gammaproteobacteria; order Orbales; family Orbaceae; genus Frischella; species Frischella perrara. Next base: position 229,327 of record NZ_CP009056.1, read on the forward strand.
TAAATCATCAATTATTGACCAAAATTTAGAAAATTTTTTACTAGAATTGAAACAAACTGAACAAGTTATTGCAAAAAAATTAAATAACGTACAAAATAAAGGCTATTTTGTTTTTCATGACTCTTATGGTTATTTTGAAACTAAATTCAATTTAAATAATTTAGGTAGTTTTACTATTAATCCCTCAATTCAACCTGGATTAAAAAAGATTTACGAAATTCAGAATGAATTAAAAAATAAAAATGCAGTTTGTATCTTTAGAGAACCTCAATTTAGTCCAGCAATTGTTAACAAATTAGTCGATGGAACCCATGTCAAAGTCGGAGAACTTGACCCTTTAGGTATAGATATTGTTATATCTAAGAATGCTTACTGTAAATTTTTATTAAAAATAACACAGCAGTTCTTAAATTGTTTAGAATGAGCTAAAATTATAATCAATTATTAAGGTTATTTGAGTGCAGCAGATTGACTCATCTGATATTGAAAAAAAAGATCTTAAATTTCCCTTTATCACAATATCAGTTGTTTTTATTATTATCATATCGTTTTACTTATTATGGCGTCCGCTTAATCCGGAACGTACGATTTACATTCCGTTAACGCCTCAAGTTCAAACTACTGTAATTGAGAATCATCAATTACCTTCAGCTGTTGGGAATGCAACTATTGTCAGATTAGATGATCGTGTATCACAAGAACAAGAACCTGAAGAATCTTTAGACCAACCTAAACCAGAGGATGATGTCATTAAAGATGAAATTGATGAGGTTATTGATCAAGATGATAATTCTGTACAATATACGGTTAATCGCGGTGATACATTATCTGGCATTTTAACGCAATATGGTGTTAATCGAAACGATGTTTATTTGCTAACTAAACAATTTAAACAGTTAACTAATCTTAGAATTGGACAGCAAATTAGCTGGACAGTGGATACTGAGCATAATTTAAAAAGTTTTAACTGGATTATTTCCAATAATAATATCCGTATCTATGAAAAAGTGAATGATAACTTCGTTGAGCGAATTGAAACTCGAGAAGGCATTTGGAAACCTTTTAATGCACAAGGCTTAATTGATTCAAATTTCGTTGTTGATGCGAAAAAACAAGGCTTAACAAGTAGTGAAATTGCCACAATTACTAAGGCTTTGCAATGGCAATTAGATTTTAGGCGCCTAAAAAAAGGTGATAAATTTTCAGTATTAATATCAAGAGAAATGTTTGGTGATAATCACGAAAATAGTCAATTATTAGCTGTTAGAATTCAAAACGGAAATAAAGATTACTATGCCATTCTAGCGGAAGATGGTCATTACTATGATAAGAATGGTGGAAGTTTATCACAAAATTTCTTGCGCTATCCTTTGGCTAAGCAAGCTAGGATTTCATCAGGATTTAATCCTAGACGATTAAACCCCGTCACTAAAAAAGTAACACCACATAATGGCGTGGATTTTGCTGTCTCTCGTGGTACTCCTGTTTTATCTGTAGGTGAAGGAGAAGTTATGATCGCCAAATATAGTGGTTCAGCAGGAAATTTCATAGCGATTCGTCATGGGCGGCAATATACTACTAAGTACATGCATCTTGATAAAATTTTAGTAAAAGCTGGTCAAAAAATTAAGAAAGGCGATAAGATAGGGTTATCAGGAAATACAGGTCGTTCTACAGGACCTCATTTACATTTTGAATTGTATATTGATGGCAAACCTGTTAATCCTATAACTGCGAATTTACCTGTTTCAGAAGGTTTAACAGGTAAATCGAAAAAAACCTTCTTAGAGCAATTTAAAAAGATTGAGCCTAAGCTTAGCTTTGAATCTTTAACCCCATCAAATTGATCAATATCAATCAAAAAATTAAGGGTCTTAAATAATTTTTGACCCTTAATTCTTATTTAAAATCTAATCATTGATAACGATATTGCTAGATTTTTATCCAGTAAAATATTTGTGAATTAATAAGATTATTAATCATTAAATATAATAGGAATTTTTTCAGTAATTCTAATTCCTTTTGTTGATATATCTGTTTTATAGCACAATAACTTAACGCCACATTGATGAGCTTGTTTAAGAAGACTGCTATAAATAGGATCAATATTATTTGCAGGAGAAAAATAATCTATCCCAGTATGTAAGACTAGGAAAAAAACGACAGCTTGTTTTCCTTGATTGACAATATTAATTAATTCACGAAGATGTTTTTGACCTCGATTAGTTATTGCATCTGGGAAATAACCAAATTTATTAATCGGGTTACAAAAAGTTACTGATTTTACTTCAATATAACACGCATTTTGGTCTAGATTTGTTAATAGAAGGTCAATTCGACTGTTTTCTAATCCATATTTTACTTCACTTTTAATATCATTGTAGTATAAGAATTCCTCTAATTCATTATTTACGATAGCTTCCTTTACAATTTGATTTGCTCTAATTGTGTTAACACAAATCCAATCATTTTGGTGAGTCTGTGTTAATTCCCAGCTCAAAGGATATTTGCGTTTTGTGTTGTTGGATATAGAAAACCAGACAATATCTCCCTCATTTGCACAACCTGTCATTGCCCCTGTATTTGCACAATGAATAGTTATAATTTCACCATTATCAAGTTTTACATCAGCTAAGAAACGTTTATATCGTTTTATTAATATTGCAGATTGTAAATGGGTTGGAAAATACACAGACTACCTAAGTTAGTTATTCGAAATTATGCTATTATACTTTGTCTAACTTAAGGTTATATATATTTTATAAATTTATGATTAATTCAAAGTCCTACAAGATATCTTAAATTTCTAACGTAAAGATGGTTGATAAGTAATTTATAATAAAATAGGTGATGTTTGGCTAAAAGAACTAAAACCATACGCAAAACGAAACAAAATTCTAAAATAAATAAAAAAAAGCCTCAAAATAAAAAAAGAAGTTTTGTATTGTTTTTGTTGAAAATTATACTTATATTCGCAGTAATTATTGCTGTATATGGTATTTATTTGGATCAACAAATTAAAGAAAAAATAGATGGAAATGTTTGGCAATTACCAGCAGCTGTATACGGGAAAATTATTAAATTAGAACCGAATGATTGCTATAATCAAAATGAAATTATTACATTATTAGTTAGTTCACAATATCGACAAGTTCGTATGACAACTAAACCAGGTGAATTTGTTGTAAATCGAAATTATATTGAAATCTATCGCAGACCTTTTTCTTTCCCAGATATTGAAGAATCAGCTTTTCGAGTTAAAATTATTTTTAATCAGGATCGCATTACAAACATCATCAACAGCGATAATGGAATGCCAATTGCTATGTTAAGAATTGATCCTAAGTTGATTACTTTTTTGCATTCACCAAATAATGAACAACGGCTATTCGTGCCACTAAAAGATTTTCCTGAATCGTTAATTCAAATATTAATTGCTACAGAAGACAAACGCTTTTATCAACATGATGGTATAAGTTTTTATTCTACCTTGCGTGCATTATATGCCAATATTGTTTCAGGAAAAACTATCCAGGGAGGAAGTACTTTAACTCAACAGTTAGTTAAAAATCTATTTTTAACTAATGAACGTTCTTATATGCGTAAAATCCGTGAGGCTTACATGGCATTAATTCTGGATTCTCGATATAGTAAGGAACGCATTTTAGAACTATATCTTAATGAGGTTTATTTAGGACAAGATGCCGATCAAGAGATCCATGGTTTTCCGCTAGCAAGTATTTATTATTTTGGCCGTCCTGTTAATGAATTAACCTTAGATCAACAAGCATTATTAGTTGGTATGGTTAAAGGTGCTTCTTACTATAATCCATGGACAAAACCAGAAAGGGTGATAGAACGTCGTAATATTGTTTTAAAATTAATTGAAGAACAGAATATTATTGATGAAGAATTATATCAATTACTTAGTCAACGTTCTATAGCTGTATTACCAAAAGGCGGTATTATTTCTCCGCAACCAGCTTTTATACAATTAGTAAAAAAAGCATTACGTGAACAATTGGGTAAATATGCTAATAATCTATCTGGGATGAAAATTTTCACTACTTTTGATCCCATAACCCAGCAAGCTGCCGAACTTGCAATGACTAAAGAAATTTCAAGTTTACAAAAAGTAACAAATAAACCAGATCTACAAGTTGCTATGGTCATTGTTGATCGTCAAACAGGTGAAGTTAGATCTTTAATTGGCGGTAATGATCCACAATATGCAGGATATAATCGAGCATTATTTGCTAGAAGACCAATTGGCTCACTAGCTAAGCCACCTACTTATTTAACGGCTTTGAGTGAACCAAACCGTTATCAACTTAATACTTTACTAGATGATAAACCTTTAAGCGTAAAAATTGATAACCATACTGTTTGGCGACCCAATAATTTTGATAAACAATTTAGAAATAAAGTGATGCTCATTGATGCATTAGCTAAATCGTTAAATATTCCTTCTGTCAATTTAGGAATGTCTGTCGGATTAAATAAAACGAAAAAAACGTTAATTGCTCTTGGTGTACCCGTTGCCGAAATAAAAGCGGTACCCTCGCGTTTTTTAGGTGCATTGGAACTAACCCCGCTTGAAACTGCTCAAATGTATCAGGTTATTAGTAATTCTGGTAGAAAAGTTCCTTTATCTACATTAGTTGCTGTTTTATCAGATAAAGGGGAAATGATATACCAAAATCACTCTAGTGCTACTCAAGTTGTTCCTGCACAGGCGGCTTATTTAACGACTTATGCAATGCAGAAAGTGGTTGAATCAGGCACCGCGAAAAGACTTCATATTAACTATTCCTCATTGCATTTAGCGGGTAAAACCGGAACAACAAATGATCTACGTGATAGTTGGTTTGTTGGTGTTGATGGTCAAAATGTTACTGTAATCTGGATAGGACTTGATGATCATAAATCTATGCAATTAACGGGTGCTTCTGGCGCATTAAAAATTTATCAGGAATATTTGCGTTTTCATTTGCCACGATCTTTATATCAAGATGAAATAACAAACATTAAAATGATAGCTATTGATAAAGAGGGGAAACGGCTATGTAAGGGGAATGGAATAGCATTTATGCCTATTTGGATAACAAGTAATGAGCCATTGTGTCATGATGGAAATTAATGAAAAAATACAATGAGTCAGGAAGTTACAATTTAATTTGGTTAAAAGATATTTTTACAGTTGATTTATAATCATGAAAATTCTTAAGAGAAATTGAAAAATATATTTCAAAAATCATTTTTTTTATTAAAATATGGATATTAAATTTAAATATCACAATAAATTAACGCTACCCCATTGACGAAAATGGGAATTAACGGTAATATGCGCGCCTTATGCAAAATAGATTGCCTTTAACCATTGACCCGATTAAAGCGGCTCAAAAAAGATTAGATTATACGGGTGTATATCTAGCTAAAAATGCTTGTCGCTTAGCTGAGTCAGTTGAACATGTGAACAGTGATATTAGTTGTTCGTTATCATTTGGATATGATGCTCAAAAGCTTTGTGTGATTACAATTACTGCAGAGGTTGAGGTCACCTTGATTTGCCAGAGATGTCAGCAACCTTTTATAATTCCTATTCACATTGAAAATAAATTTAGCCCTGTCAGAAGTGATTCTCAGGCAGAGGCATTACCGGAATATTATGAACCTGCCATGCTTAATGAGTTTGGTGAAGTTGATATATTAGCCTTGGTAGAAGATGAAATCATTCTTAGTTTACCTATAGCGCCGGTACATGATAGTAAACACTGCGAAGTGTCAGAAGCAGATTTAGTATTTGGTGAAATTCCTACTAAAGAAGATAAACCAAATCCGTTTGCAATTTTAGCCAGTTTGAAAAATAAGCCCTAAAGAGAGGAGTAAGTCCATGGCCGTTCAACAGAATCGTAAAACTCGTGCAAAACGTGGTATGCGTCGTGCACATGATGCATTAACTGTCGCTAATATTTCAGTTGATGAATCAGGAAAAACTCATTTACGTCATCACGTCACCGCTGACGGTTATTATCGTGGTCGTAAGGTTGTAAATAAATAGTTCCTTTAATCAAGGTAATATTTTGGATAATCTAACCATTGCGTTAGATGCTATGAGCGGGGACTTTGGTCCTCGTGTCATTGTTCCTGCCGCTCTTCAAGCACTTGATCTTCATCGGAATTTACATTTAATTTTAGTTGGTAGTTCAGCTGAAATTAACATTTTTTTGCCCAATAAACACCCTCGCTTAACCGTTATTAAATCATCATCCGTTATACCTAATGATATGAAACCATCTTTAGCCATCAGACGTAGTCAAGGAAGTTCCATGCGCATGGCTTTAGAGTTAGTTAATTCAAAAGAAGCACAGGCATGTGTAAGTGCGGGTAATACAGGTGCTTTAATGGGATTATCAAAATTATTACTTCATTCTATTTCAGGAATTAAACGTCCTGCGCTGGTTGCAACTTTACCTACCATCAAGGATGGTAATACAGTTATTTTAGATCTAGGGGCTAATATAGAAAGTGATAGTGAGATGTTGGTTCAATTTGCTATTATGGGATCTATTTTAGCTAATACTGTCCTAAATATTGTTAATCCTAGAGTAGCTTTATTAAATATAGGTAAAGAAGATATTAAAGGATTAGAGAGAATTCGTGTTGCAGCAAACAAATTAAAAACTAATCACTATTTTAATTTTGTTGGCTATTTAGAAGGAGATGAACTGTTAAGTGGTAAAACTGATGTTTTAGTGTGTGATGGTTTTACAGGAAATGTTACACTAAAAACTGTTGAGGGTTTGATAAAAATCTTTTTATCATCAAATCAGTTAATGACTAAAAACAAATCTATTTTTGCTAGATTAACTCGGTATTGGATGCAAAAAAAGATGATGAATTATTTTGGTCATTTGGATCCAAATCATTATAATGGTGCCTGTTTGCTTGGTTTGCAAAGTATTGTAATAAAAAGTCATGGTGCCGCAAGCCAAAGTTCGTTTCTTGCTGCAATTGAACATGCCATATTAGCGATTGAAAATAATCTACCGGAAAGAATAGCGTCAAGCCTTTCTTCTATACTACCTAAGAGTGAAAAGAATTAATGTTTACTAAAATTTTAGGCACAGGGAGTTATCTTCCTACGCAAATCAGAACCAACGGTGATCTTGAAAAAATGGTTGATACTAGTGATGAATGGATAACCACTAGAACTGGTATTAAAGAAAGACGCATCGCCGCTTCTGATGAAACTGTAACTTCAATGGCATATGAAGCTGCTTGCCGTGCAATAGAAATGGCGCAGATTGAAAAAAATGATATTGGTTTAATTATTGTTGCAACAGCAACTTCTGTTAATGCTTTTCCTAGTACTGCCACCGAGTTACAAGCAAAATTAGATTTATCTGATTTAATTGCATTTGATGTTTCCGCTGCATGCTCAGGATTTATCTATGCTTTAGACATTGCCGATAAATATGTTAAAACCGGCGTAGTAAAGTATGCACTTGTTGTTGGTGCTGATATGTTAACTCGTGGCGTAGATCCAAAAGATCGAGGAACAATTATTATTTTTGGTGATGGAGCTGGAGCTGTGGTAATTGGTGCTTCAGAGGAACCTGGAATTATTGCTTCTCGTCTGCATGCTGATGGTAAATATGGCGATTTGCTTAAATATCCAAATGTTGATCGTCGTAAATTGGATGATCCTGCATACATGGTTATGCATGGAAATGAAGTATTTAAAGTCGCGGTAAGAGAATTATCAAATTTAGTTGATGAAATTTTAACAGAAAATAATATTGATAAATCAGAGCTAGACTGGTTAGTACCTCACCAAGCAAATTTACGTATAATCTCAGCGACAGCTAAAAGATTGGATATGGACATGTCAAAGGTTATTGTCACTCTAGATAAACAAGGTAATACCTCAGCCGCATCAGTGCCTTGTGCGCTTGATATTGGTGTTAGAGATGGACGAATTAAACGTGGTCAATTGCTATTATTAGAAGCTTTTGGCGGAGGGTTTGTTTGGGGATCAATTTTAGCCCGATTCTAAACTAATGAATCAAATGTTATCAGTTGATAATTATAATTTAAGGTAAGTTTATGACTAAATTTGCAATGGTATTTCCCGGCCAAGGGTCACAAGAAATTGGTATGCTAAAAGAATTAAGTGAAGTGTATCCAATTGTTCAAGAAATATTTTCTGAAGCATCTTCCGTTCTCGGTTATGATCTCTGGAACCTTGTGCAAGAGGGTTCTGCTGAAAAATTAGGACAAACTTGGATTACACAACCTGCTTTATTGGCAGCATCTGTAGCAATTTTCAAAGTATGGCAACAAAAAGAAGGTGCGAAACCTGATTTTATGGCTGGACACAGCTTAGGTGAGTATTCTGCATTAGTTTGTGCAGGTGTAATAGAATTCCGTGATGCAATTAAATTAGTCGAATTGCGCGGTAAATTAATGCAGGAAGCTGTACCGGTTGGTACGGGTGCGATGTATGCTATAATCGGTTTAGATAATGATGTAGTTGTAAAAGCTTGTAAAGAAGCTGCACAAGGTCAAGTTGTTTCACCAGTGAATTTTAATTCGCCAGGTCAGGTTGTTATTGCCGGTAACAAAGAAGCGGTAGAACGCGCTGCTATATTATGTAAAGAAGCTGGAGCAAAACGAGCATTACCGTTAGCTGTAAGCGTTCCATCCCATTGTGAACTTATGAAACCAGCAGCAGATAAACTGGCTGAAAAATTAAAAACTATTTCATTCCAAGAACCTCAATATTCTGTTATTAACAATGTAGATGTTAAAATAGAAACAAGTGCACAAGCTATTAAGGATGCATTAATTGCTCAGTTATATAGTCCTGTCCGTTGGACAGAAATCGTAGAGTTTATGGCTAATCAAGGTACAACATTACTTGTAGAAATGGGACCTGGAAAAGTTTTAACTGGTTTAACTAAACGTATTATTAAAACTCTATCAGGTTGTTCTGTCAATGATCCTACTTCATTAGATGTTGCATTAGAGAGTGTAAAATAAATTAAATAAGAGGATTTTATATGAAGTTAGCAGGAAAAATAGCTCTAGTAACGGGCGCTAGTCGCGGAATTGGTCGCGCAATCGCTGAAAAATTAGTTAAAAATGGTGCTACTGTTATTGGTACCGCAACAACAGAAAAAGGCGCTGAAGCTATTAGCCAATATCTTGGTGCAAATGGTAAAGGTTTCTTACTTAATGTTACTGATGAAAAATCCATAGATTCAGTCATTGATGCTGTTAAATCACAATTTGGCGATATTGATATTTTAGTCAATAATGCAGGAATTACTCGTGATAACCTTTTGATGCGTATGAAAGAAAATGAGTGGCAAGATATCCTAGATACAAATTTAACTTCAGTATTTCGCGTATCGAAAGCTTTATTACGTACAATGATGAAAAAACGTTATGGGCGAATTGTAACAATTGGCTCAGTAGTTGGAACAATGGGAAATGCTGGTCAGGCAAACTATTCAGCAGCCAAGGCTGGATTAATTGGTTTTAGTAAATCACTGGCACGTGAAGTTGCTTCACGCGGGATTACAGTAAATGTTGTTGCACCAGGTTTTATTGAAACTGATATGACTAGAGCACTATCTGATGAACAGCGTACAGCTATACTGTCCCAAGTTCCTGCTAATCGTCTAGGTGAACCAGAAGAAATTGCTAATGCTGTAGCTTTCCTTGTGTCGGATGATGCGGCATATATAACAGGTGAAACTTTGCATATCAATGGCGGAATGTATATGGTTTAATCTGGAAAATTAGTGTAGAATAAGTCGCAATTTTAATAAAACAGTAATAATTAACTTTATCAGGTTGAAAAATTTGTTTGCAATTTTTTCAACATTTTATAAACTTACAGTCTCCGCCGGTATTGGCGATTTTTATAGGAAAGAAAAGAATATGAGCACTATTGAAGAGCGCGTTAAGAAAATTATTGTTGAGCAACTAGGTGTTAAAGAAGATGAAGTGAAAAATGAATCTTCTTTCGTTGAAGATCTTGGTGCTGACTCTCTTGATACAGTTGAATTAGTTATGGCTTTGGAAGAAGAATTTGATACTGAAATTCCTGATGAAGAAGCAGAAAAAATCACAACTGTTCAATCAGCAATTGATTATATTACTGCAAATCAATAAGGTTTGTTTGAGCTTGAAACTGTGCGATCATGCTTTTGATCGCCAGTTTATTTTCGTATAATATCACTTAATATTAAATTCACTTATTGCCTTATTATGAATAAGCGCAGTTCATATTTTAATCCTTTTCAGGAGAAACAACATGTCTAAACGCAGAGTTGTTGTGACTGGAATGGGGCTAATATCTCCAGTAGGTAATACCGTTGAATCAGCATGGCAATCATTGCTAGCAGGTCAAAGTGGAGTAGGACTTATTGAGCATTTTGATACAACCCCTTTCGCAACACGTTTTGCCGCTATGGTCAAAGATTTCAACGGCGAAGACTATAACATTACTCGTAAAGATGCCCGTAAAATGGATTATTTTATCCAATATGGTATCGCTGCCGGAGTGCAAGCTATTAAAGATGCTGGAATTGAAATAACCGAAGAAAATGCTAAGCGTATAGGATGTGCCATTGGCTCTGGTATTGGTGGATTAGGTTTAATTGAAGAAAACCATAGTGCACTAATTCATGGCGGTCCTCGTAAAATTAGCCCATTTTTCGTACCTTCGACAATCGTTAATATGATTGCTGGGCATTTATCAATTATTTTTGGATTAAAAGGTCCAAGTATTACTATAGCTACTGCTTGCTCATCAGGTGTGCATAATATTGGTCATGCTGCTCGTATGATTGCTTATGGTGATGCTGACGGTATGCTTGCCGGTGGCGGTGAAAAGGCAAGTACTGCATTAGGTATTGGTGGTTTCGGTGCAGCGCGTGCATTATCAACTAATAATGATAACCCTCAAGCCGCAAGTCGCCCGTGGGATAAAGATCGAGATGGTTTTGTATTAGGGGACGGTGCGGGTATTTTATTCTTAGAAGAATACGAACATGCCAAAAAACGCGGTGCTAAAATCTATGCTGAATTAGTTGGATTTGGAATGAGTAGCGATGCTTATCACATGACCTCTCCACCAGAAGATGGAAGTGGTGCGGCACTAGCAATGGAATGTGCTTTACGTGATGCTGGGATTACGGCTGAGCAAGTTGGTTATATTAATGCTCATGGTACTTCAACTCCAGCTGGAGACAAAGCAGAGACCCAAGCTGTTAAATCTGTATTTAAAGAAAATAGCAAGAAAGTTATGGTAAGTTCCACCAAGTCTATGATTGGTCATTTACTTGGCGCGGCAGGTGCAGTTGAGTCTATTTTCACTGTTCTCGCATTACAAGATCAGGCAATTCCACCAACTATCAATCTAGATAACCCAGATGAAGGTTGTGATCTAGATTATGTTCCACATACCGCACGTCAGGTGAAAGGTTTGGAATATGCGTTATGTAACTCTTTTGGATTCGGTGGAACCAATGGTTCTGTTTTATTCAAGAAGATTTAAATAATCTTATTAGATAAAAACCACGTTTATACGTGGTTTTTTTATACCTTCCCATATCCTAAGAATTTGAATTCTAATTTCCTGCTTTGTTTATTTCCGTTTCCATAGTTGTGTTATTTTATCCTGATTAAGATTATATGAAAAACAGCTAGAGAATAACTAATTTATACTAAATAAAAAGCCCTATATTTATAGGGCTTTTTCATATGAGCTTGAGGGAAATAAAATCTAAGAAATAATAATCAACTTCATTATTTTAATGAATCAACAACTTCATCAATTTGACGATCAAGACTTTCTAAACCGCCACCAGATAAATACCAAATATCAGCAGATAAATTCACAATTTTAGTTTTAGATTTCTTAAGAACTTTGGCATCAAAGTAATCATTTGTCATCGCTTGATTACCGATTGCTTTGCTGCGATCAACGATATAAACAATGTCAGGTTTAACTGTTGCAATATATTGATTATCAATAAATGTTGGTTTTGGTTTTTCTTTGCTATTCATTATCACTTGAGTTAAAGGCACCGCTCGCGATATATTTAAAACATCATGAATTAATGTTGCACTTGAACTATTATTAATTAGTATTACTTTACCATCGTTATGAATAGCAACAATGGCTTTTTTATTACTTTTTTGAGCTTCGGTTTGAGCTTGACTAATTTTGTTTTCCAGTGATTGAATTAAAACATTAGCAGTTTCCTGAGTATTAGTTAATTCACCAAGTAAATTGATATGCTCTTGCGTTGATTGGAGATAGTTTTTGGCATCTATGCTTAAATTAAGTACAGGTGCTATTTTAGTTAATTCTTCGTATTTACTTGCCTGACGACCATCAATAATAATTAAATCGGGTTTTAATTGTTTAATTGTTTCAAGATTAGGCGCTTTCATACTACCAGTATCGGCTACATTAGTATTCTTATATTGTTGTAAATAGGTTGGAATAACCGGAAGTGAAGTTCCAACGACAAGCGAACCTTTTCCTAACGCATCTAATGTATCAAGTGAGCCATAATTCATTACAACAATTTTCTTAGGTGATTTTGGAACGACTACCGATTGGTTATTTGATTCTACCGTAATGAGGTTTGAAGTCTGACATCCTGTTATACTTAGCATTATTGCAGCAATACCACTTAAAATGAGTTTTTTATTCTTGAACATATATCTCTCCAATAATTTTATAATTCAAATAATAATCATTATCATTTAATTATAATGCATTGTCTAGATATAAATAATTTTATAAAGGTATTGATAATTATTCTCATCTGGTGTAACGTTCATCATACTTTTATGAAAATAATTATCATTATTAATTATAAGGTTAATAAGTATGAGTTCTAAAATAAAATTCAATCTACTCACATATACAATAAAATCTAGCCTTCTCTTATCTACACTTTCAGCTACTGCATTGGCAGCGACAAATTCGGATATGGATACAATGGTCGTTACTGCCTCAGGATTTGAACAACAAATAAAAGAGGCTCCAGCAAGTATTTCGGTAATAACGTCTAAGGAAATTAGTAATAAACCTTATCGAGATATCACAGATGCATTGAAAGATATTCCAGGGATCAATGTCTCAGGTGGAGGTGATAGCACCGATATTAGTATTCGAGGAATGGATGCAAAATATACACTAATTCTTATTGATGGCAAAAAAGTGAATACACGAGAAACACGTCCAAATAGCGATGGTTCTGGATTTGAGCAAGGCTGGTTACCACCTTTAGCAGCAATTGATCGAATTGAAGTAGTAAGAGGTCCGATGTCTTCTTTGTATGGTTCAGATGCTATGGGTGGGGTTATTAATATCATCACAAAGAAGGTAGCTGATAACTGGCAAGGTGGTATTCGGTTAGAATCGACAATACAGGATAATTCCAAAGCAAAGAATTATTATAATGGCAATTTTTCCGTTATGGGTCCTATTATAAACGATATTCTTGGTATTCAATTGTATGGTCAATATTCCGATCGTGATGAAGATAAATTTTTAAATGGGCATGCTGCACAAAAGTTACAGAGTATTAACGGCAAACTTTCATTAAATTTAACTGAAAATCAGCGGTTTGATCTTGATTTTGGACGTTCCCTACAAACTAGTGAAGCAACCGGAGGGAAAACCCGAAACCCAAGAAGAGGTGATTTCAAACGTGATAATAGAAGAAATTCATTTGCATTAACACATAACGGTGTGTTTGATAATTTTACGACAACATCATTTGTATCGCATGAAGAGAATAATAATCCGAAAAGAAATATGAAGATTAGAAATACAGATGTTGACACTAGAGCTGTTATTCCATTTAGTATTAATACCTTATCAATCGGTGCAGCATATAATTATCAAGAATTGCATGATAATGGTAATGAACTTAAGACAACACTTAACGAAATCGATCGTTGGAATTATGCGATATTTACTGAAGATGAATTGCAACTATTGGAAAATTGGAGCCTTACATTAGGTTTACGTTTTAATAAAAATGAGAATTATGGTAATAACTGGAATCCAAGAGTTTACAGTGTGTGGAATATCAATGATAACTTTACTTTAAAAGGTGGTTATTCAACAGGTTATGCTGCACCACAATTACGATATGTGGTTTCAGATTGGGGGCAAGTCACCGGAGGATCGGGTACGGGTAACCATGGTGTAATTATTGGTAATCCAGATCTAAAACCAGAAAAAACGAATAGTTACGAAATTTCTCTTAGTTATGACAATGATTTTGGGTTAAGTACTTCTGTTACAGGATTTTATACAAAATATAAAGATAAAATTCAGTCTTATTATTTATGTAATCACGGTGCAGGTTCTGGCACATGTACTGTAAATGGTCAAGGGTCATTTGATTTCGTACAAAAACGAGAAAATGTTGATAAAGCCGATTTAAAAGGTCTTGAATTTACGTTAAAAACGCCTTTATTTGCCAATATTTCTGTGACATCAAATTATACTTGGACCAAGACAGAACAAAAGAGTGGTAAATATAAGGGACGACCTTTAAACCGAACACCAAAACAAAAATTTAATACGCAATTAGATTGGAATATCTCGACAGAATGGGATTTATGGGCAAAAATGGCATATTATGGTGTTGAAAGCTCATCTAGTCGAAATGGTAAAAAAGTAGAATATCCGGGTTATACATTTTGGGATTTAGGCGCAGTCTATCAGGTTAATAATCAAACAAAAATTATGGCTGGAATTTATAATTTATTTGATAAAGATGTGATGAATGAAGATTTCGGTAAGACTTTAGATGGACGTCGCTATTGGGTTGGTACTGAAATTAGTTTTTAGTATGACCGCTTATGTAAAATATATAGGATAATTTTAGGAGGGGATCATGCCATCCCCTCCTTATTCATTTTAAGTTTGATCTAGTCTTTATCGCTTTCGGAACTATATTTCCTACCTAATGATTTCTCTTTAATATTTGGTGTAATTTGAACCTTATAGGTTTTTTATTATTAATGTTCTATAATTTCTTATAATTATTATATTATTTGCCAACTATGTTTACTGTATATCATTCAAATCAACTCGATCTATTAAAAGAATTAACATCTCAGGTCATGACAATTCAGCCTTTGAATAGTGTATTTTCGCCGGAGATTATTTTAGTGCAGAGTCATGGAATGGGGCAGTGGTTGCAAATTCAGTTAGCTGAAAAATTAGATGTAGCAGCGAATATTCATTATCCTTTCCCTACCCAGTTTGTTTGGGATATTTATAGAATATTTTATCCCGATTTACCAAAAAGTAATATTTTTGATATCGACTTTATGACGTGGATTTTATTAGATATATTACCCGATTTGATTAAACAACCTCAATTCACGGCATTACAGAATTACTTTGATTTTATAGATGATAAACAGAAATATTATCAACTTGCCAGTATGATGGCTCAATTATTTGATCAGTATTTAGTTTACCGCCCTGACTGGTTGAAAGCATGGGAAAATAATCAAATAATTGAGGGGATAGATCAAACGCAACTTTGGCAAGCTGCATTGTGGAGAGAGTTAGTTTTCGCTTCTAAAAAATTAACTCCAGCTTATGCTCATCGTTCTGAGATACATATGAATGTTATCAAGGCATTAAATAATAAACTTAGCCTATCAGTTATTGAGCAATTACCAAAACGTATATTTGTCTTTGGTATTGTTTCTCTCCCCCCTATGTATTTGGAGCTTTTTTATAGTTTGAGTAAATATATTGATGTCCATTTTATGTTTATGAATCCTTGTCGACAATATTGGGGAGATATTATTGACCATTCTTTTCTGACGAAATATGCTCATACTGATGAAACACTTGATAATGTAATTCAAACAACTAATCCATTATTAGCATCTTGGGGAAAACTAGGGCGTGATCACTTAGCTCTTTTACAACACTATACAGATAAAAATGATATAGAAGCATTTGTTGATTACGATAATCGAACTCTATTATCTATGGTGCAACAATCTATTTTAGAAATGAACAACCAGTCATTTCTTTTGAAAGATCATGAACCAGATGCTTCAACATTAAGTATAGCTATGGATGATTACTCTATAGAATTTCATTCTTGTCATAGTGAGCAACGAGAAGTTGAAGTGCTTTACGATAATTTATTGGCAATTTTTGATAATCATCCTGATATTGACTTGAATGATTGCGTTGTTATGGTTGCCGATATTGATCATTATGCCCCTTATATACAGGCGGTATTTGATAATGCGCCAAAACATCGTTATTTACCCTATACTATTGCTGATCAAAAATTAAAATATATTGATCCTATCGTACAGGGATTCTTTTTATTGCTTGATCTGCCACACAGCCGTTTAGAAATAGAATATATATTTGATTTGCTTGAAATACCTGCTATAGCAAAACGTTTTTCATTTAATGAGGCGAATTTAATTCAATTACGAAATTGGATTGTTGATTCGGGTATTCGCTGGGGTCTTGAATCGGAAATAGATAAACCACATAGCTGGATCATGGGACTTCATCGAATGCTACTTGGTTATACCATGGAAAGTAAGTTAGATAGTTGGCAAAATATAGTACCTTATGATGAAGTAACAGGATTAAATGCGGAATTAATTGGTTTTTTATCTGAATTTATCATGATGGTAGCTAAATGGCGTGATACATTAACTCAATCCCATTCAATTAGTGATTGGCAGCATTTATGTTTAAACTTATTAACTGATTTTTTCTTTAAAAATGCTGAAAGTGAACCCTTGCTATTAATGATTGAGAACCAATGGCAAGATATTATTCTTCAAGCTAAAAATGCGAATTATAATGGTGAAATTGATACTATTATTTTGAAGAATTTTATTCAGACAAAATTTAATAATAACTATTTATCACACCGTTTTTTAATTGGTAAAATCAATTTTTGTACACTTATGCCGATGCGTTCGGTTCCCTTCAAAATTGTATGTTTATTAGGTATGAATGATGGTGTTTATCCACGCACTACTTCACCATTGGGATTTGATCTTATAAATCGACATGGTCGACTTGGTGATAGAAGCCGTCGTAATGATGATCGATACCTTTTCTTAGAAGCGTTGTTATCGGCTGAGCAAAAACTGTATATCAGTTATATTGGTCGAGATATGCAAACTAATGAACCACGTTATCCGTCTATTTTAGTTGATGAACTATTGAATTATATACAACAGAGTTATCAATTAGATGATGATAATGAGATTTCAATGGAATTAAGAGTAAAGAATCTAACTCAACATTTGATAAGACAACATACCCGAATGCCTTTTGATATTCAAAATTATCAAAAAATTACAGGTAGTGTATTAAGACCGCTTAGTTATGCGGATGAATGGTTATTGGCGGCAAAACGCTGTGGGAAAATAGATGTATTTAATCAACCGTTACATAACCAAGCTGTGACAATGATTACTTTAACAGAATTAAAACAGTTTTATCTCCATCCAATCAAATTCTTAACCAAAAAAAGATTAGGTTATTTCATTAATATCGATGCTGAGCAATTACCTGATGCAGAAAATTTCAATTTAAATAATCTACAGAGGTTTTATATTAATAACCAAATTTTAAATCAATTTATGTTGGAAAAGGATAAATATCATGACTTAGATGATAAATTGTACAATAAGATGTTACATAGCAATCAATTACCATATGGTGCATTTGGTCAATTGTTATATTCTGAACAAAAATCCTTGATGCAGACATTAATGGATCGTATTTACCAAGAAAGAGTGGGAGAGTATCGTACTTTAGATATTAACTTACCTATTCAATCTATAAACTTAATTGGCAGAATAACAAATTTGCAATCTGATGGTATTTTACAATGGTGTAGCTCCAAGTTAACGATCAAAAATGGACTATCATTATGGATTGATCATTTAATTATTTGTGCATTACAACCCTACAAGGATAAATTCCTAAATCGCTTATATGGTCGCGATGAATCAAAATGGTCTTTTGAAAATGTGTCTGCTGATGAGGCCTTAAAATTATTATCAGTATTAATGGAAGGTTATTTAGAAGGTCTTAATCAGCCACTATTTATGCCATTACAAAGTGCATGGAAATGGTTAGATGTCGCTTTTGATAATGAAAAACAAACTATTAGCGATGATGTTGTAATTTTATCAAAAGCTAAAGCTTCTTTTAGAGAACAATGGCAAAATAGCATTGGTTCTAACGCTGAATGTGATGATTATTATTATCGATTATATCCCGAATTGAATGATGAACTTATTGATTGTGCGATAAATGCATTAAAACGTTATTTGTTACCGATTATACAATATCGTCATAAGGAAAATTAACTATGTTCATTGATACTCATTGCCATTTTGACGCTCCACCTTTTATTAAACATGAAGATGATACAATTGCTAGATTTAAACAGTATCAAGTAGAAAAAATTATTGTACCTGCAGTGGGTAATCAAAATTTTTCTATTGTAAAATCATTATCTCAGCAATATGCTCCAATATATTATGCTTTAGGTTTGCATCCAATTTTTAAACATAATCCGGCTGATTTAATTATATTAGATGAAATGTTAAAAAATCGACCAGACAAACTAGTTGCTATTGGAGAAACAGGGTTAGATAATTTTATTGAATCAGCGAATCTAAAAGAACAACAGTCTTATTTATTACAACAGTTTGAATTAGCAAATCACCATCAATTACCTATCATATTACATTCACGTAGAACACATGCACAAATTTTGATGTTATTAAAACAAAATAGGTTAATTAATGGTGGTGTAATCCATGGTTTTTCGGGTAGCTATGAGCAAGCTATGCAATTTATTCGCTTGGGATTTTATATTGGTGTAGGTGGCGTAATTAGTTATGAACGTGCCAAGAAAACTCGCCATGCAATCAGTAAAATTCCTTTAGAATTTATTGTACTTGAAACAGATGCGCCAGATATGCCATTGAGTGGTCTTCAAGGACAGCCCAATCGACCAGAAAATATCGTGCGTGTTTTTGACATATTAGTATCACTTCGTTCAGAACCTGCGGAAAAAATCAAAAATAGCATTATTATGAATACCTTGACGCTGTTTCCGAGAATCAATAAAATGAAGGATAACTAATCTTACAACATAAAATTTTCCGATTTGTATTTGATCTAAAAATATCAAAAATCATATAAATCACTCACTCAACATTAATATCATAAAATAGCATATAAAGGGTATATTTGAGATGCTATTGAATGGTTTTCATTATTACTAATATTAATAGAGAATACTATTATGTCCAATCGCCTCAATCAGTTACTATTAAAACCACTATTGGCATCAACTAAATTCTTTTCTATATGGGCAGTATTATGTGCGATTGTTGCCTATTTATCTCCTGACATTTTTTTGCCGATAAAATCCTATACCCCAGAGTTATTAATGTTTGTTATGTTCACAATGGGAGTCACTCTTAGTATTAATGATTTTAAGCGTATTCTACTTCGTCCTAAAGCAGTTATTGTGTGTACTCTTTTACATTATATTGTTATGCCCTTAACGGCTTTAATTTTAGCAAAAATATTTGCTATGCAAGTCGATTTGTTAATAGGTATTATTTTAGTTGGTAGTGTTGCAAGTGGAACGGCTTCAAATGTGATGATTTATTTATCTAAAGGTGATGTTGCTTTATCGGTAACAATTTCATCAGTTTCCACATTAATTGGTGTAGTTGTTACACCGCTATTAACATTATTACTTGTTGGTAAAAGTGTTGAAGTTCCTTTCTTAAATATGCTTCTTTCCATTATAAAAATTGTCTTTATTCCGATTGTAGCAGGTTTATGTATTCACCATTTGTTTACAAAAAAAATTAGAATCTTTGAACGTTTTTTCCCAGTAATGTCAATGTGTTGTATTTTAATTATTTTATGTATTGTCGTTGCGGGTAGCCATGACCAAATTGCACAAGTCGGTATTACTGTGATTTGTGCAGTGATACTACATAATGGATTAGGTTTATTGGGAGGCTATTGGGGAGGTCGATTATTAGGATTTGACGAAGCAACATGTAGAACAATGTCTTTAGAGGTTGGAATGCAGAATTCAGCACTAGCTGCAACATTAGGCACGACTTACTTTTCGGCATTGTCCGCGCTACCAGCAGCGATTTTCTCTGTTTGGCATAATATTTCCGGTTCATTATTAGCAAGTTACTGGCAAGGAAAACCAATTAAAAAAAGAAACTAAAAACTAATTAATGTTGAATTAACCATTATCCATAAAGTGTTAACAAAATGACTGATAATTCTACGATTTCACCGATTATGTATAAAATGATGCCATGGATTGCAGCAATGGCATTTTTTATGCAAATGCTTGATAGCTCAATTTTAAATACGGCATTACCTGCAATTGCTCAAGATTTACATGAATCCCCGTTAAATATGCAATCGGCCGTCATTTGTTATGCATTGGCCCTTGCACTATTTATTCCAATAAGTGGCTTCCTTTCTGATAAATTTGGTTCACGTAATATATTCGTTTTTTCTGTACTACTCTTTTCATGTGGCTCACTGCTATGTGCATTATCATCGTCTCTTTTAATGCTAGATATTTCACGTGTAATTCAAGGGATTGGTGGGGCAATGATGGTACCAGTAGCCCGACTGGTTTTAATCAAGTCTTACCGACGCAGCGAATTTCTTGCTGCATTAAATACTTCTACTATACCAGGATTGATTGGACCGGTCGTTGGTCCATTGCTTGGTGGGTATTTTGTTGAATCACTTACTTGGCATTGGATATTTTTAATTAATATTCCGATTGGAGTGATTGGGATGATAACTGGCTGGAAATATTTGCCGAATATTAAAAGTTCCCGAACTATTTTTGATACATCGGGTGTCACATTCATTGCTTTAGGTGTAATTAGTGTGACATTAGGAATTGAATTCATTAACCAAAATATTAAAATTCAGTTTTCGATAGCATTGTTTATTATAGGCTTATTTTCCTTACTGTTTTATATTAAACATGCCAAAAAGACTTATTCGCCTATTTTTCCATTAGTTCTTTTTAATATTCATACTTTTAAAATTGGGATAATTGGTAATTTGATTAGTCGATTAGGGATATCGGCAGCCCCCTTTTTAGTTCCTTTATTATTACAAGTTGTTTTTGGATATTCTGCTATATATGCTGGATTAATGTTGATGCCAATGGCTATTGCATCTTTTTTAGGTAAATCCTTAGTACGACCTATTTTACGTAAATTTGGTTATCGTCATGTGTTACTTTTTAATACAACATTTATAGGACTTATAATAATGACAATGGCTTTATTAAATCAGGATTCACCACTGATATTCTTTGCTTTATTACTATTCCTTTTAGGCGCGACCAATTCGTTACAATTTACGGCTATGAATAGTATAACATTGGCTGATTTACCGAAAGAGCTTACTAGTAGTGGTAATAGCTTAATGGCAGTTAATCAACAATTAGCTATTAGTTTTGGTATTGCATGTGGAGCGGTATTGGTTAAAATATTACGTGATCAAAACGAGATTATTCATCACAATGATGCGCTAGCATTTAAATTTACTTTCTTGATTTTAGGAATATTAACATGTCTTTCTGGATTGATTTTCAGACGACTAAATTCTCAGGATGGTCAGAACCTTATTAATTAAGTAATCATTCATCAAAAGAAAAGGAACAGATGATGCAATTTCAAATTATTCCAGTAACTGCTTTTCAAGAAAATTGTTCAATTATTTGGTGTGAAAAAACAATGGCGGGCACTATTGTTGATCCCGGTGGTGAATTTGAGCTTTTAGTTAAAGCAGTTGAAAAATTAAATATTAATATCACTAAGATCTTGTTAACACATGGCCACCTTGATCATGTCGGAGCAGCAAAGGCGTTAGCTAATCACTATCATGTAAAAATTTATGGGCCACAGCAAGAAGATAAATTCTTATTAGATAATTTGCCTCAGCAAAGTGTTCAATTGGGTTTTCCATTTTGTGAAGCATTTGAGCCTGATATTTGGCTACAGGAAGGGGATATAGTACAAATTGGTGATGAGCAATTATCTGTACTACATTGTCCTGGTCATACACCTGGGCATATAGTATTTATTCATCATCAGCAAAAAGTAGCATTAGTGGGTGATGTGCTCTTCAATAACAGTATTGGTCGGACAGATTTTCCAAGAGGAAATTACACAGATCTTATATCATCAATAAAAAATAAATTATTTGTTTTAGGTGATGATATCATGTTTATTCCAGGACATGGTCCAACATCCACATTTGGTCAAGAACGCATCAATAATCCATTTTTAGTCTAAATAAATGGATTAAATGTCATTTTATTCTTGACAGGGTGTACATAACACTATAATATTCGCCCTGACTTTTCGGTTCCTCCATAGTTCAGTCGGTAGAACGGCGGACTGTTAATCCGTATGTCACTGGTTCGAGTCCAGTTGGAGGAGCCAAATTTCCACTAAGCAACCACCGTATACATTTCCTTTAGCATTTAAATCCTTTATAATTTTTTATTTATAAATACTATTTATAGTATTACGCTAGATTTACTATAAAGATCGCGAATATTTAACAAATTATTTTACAAAATCGAATTATTAAATATTATATAAAAATAGCTTGATACTGTATTATTATACAGTATAATTATTATTCATTGTATAGATGCGAACTATTAATATTGGAACCTAATTTATGAACGAAAATAAACAACGTGCGCTTACCGCAGCATTAAGTCAAATTGAAAAACAATTTGGTAAAGGCTCTATTATGCGTTTGGGCGATACTCAAACCCTAGATGTTGATGCAATTTCTACAGGTTCATTAGGGCTTGATATTGCATTAGGCATCGGTGGTTTACCTATGGGGCGAATTATTGAAATTTTTGGTCCTGAATCATCTGGGAAAACCACGTTAACTTTATCAGTTATAGCTCAGGCTCAGAAAGAAGGTAAAACTTGTGCTTTTATTGATGCCGAGCATGCACTTGATCCTATTTATGCAGCGAAGTTAGGTGTTCAAGTTGATGATCTACTAGTCTCACAACCTGATACAGGTGAGCAAGCACTTGAAATATGTGACGCTTTAGTGCGTTCAGGTGCTGTTGATGTTGTGATTGTTGACTCAGTAGCAGCATTAACACCTCGAGCTGAAATTGAAGGTGAAATGGGTGATTCTCACATGGGCTTACAAGCTCGCTTAATGTCTCAAGCATTAAGAAAATTAACTGCAAATATTAAAAATGCAAATTGCTTAGTTATTTTTATTAACCAGATCCGTATGAAGATAGGCGTGATGTTCGGTAATCCAGAAACCACTACAGGTGGTAATGCATTGAAATTCTATGCTTCTGTGCGTTTAGATATTCGTCGTATTGGTGCGGTGAAAGAAGGCGAAGACGTGATCGGAAGCGACACACGTGTCAAAGTTGTTAAAAATAAAGTTGCAGCACCATTTAGGCAAGCGGAGTTTCAAATTTTATATGGCTGTGGAATATCTAAATATGGTGAATTGATTGATTTAGGTGTTAAACATAAATTAGTTGATAAAGCGGGTGCATGGTATAGCTATAACGGTGAAAAAATCGGTCAAGGAAAGGCCAATTCAATTAAGTTTTTACAAGAACACGATGCTATTTCTAATGAGCTAGAAACAAAAATACGAGAATTATTACTAACTAATCCAGCAAGTTTTAGTTCTTCAGATGAAGACAATCCGGCTACAGAAGATGACATTTAGTGGTGTTGAAAAAACCTTATATTATAAAGCTGTGCAATTACTTGCACAGCGTAGTCATTCTACCGTTGAGTTAAAACAAAAATTAGTAATTTATGCATCAAAAAAATATGATAATTTAGATTCCCTTTCAAAGCATATAGAAGCCGTGATTAATCATTGCTTATCCCATCATTGGTTAGACGATCAAGACTACATCAATCAATATATTGCTATACGAGCCCGTAAAGGTTACGGAAAACATCGAATAGTAATGGAGCTAAAACAAAAAGGGCTAGATAGCTCTTTAATTTCGTCATTAATTCATCAAAAAGAGATTGATTGGGTTCAATTGGCATATCGCCAAGTAAAGAAAAAATGTAATTCATTTAAAAACGCAGATGCTCAACAAAAAGTAAAAATTAGACAATTTTTACTTTATCGTGGATTTAGTCATGGTGATATTTGCGATGTATTTACACTATTTCGATAATTATTTTCAAATAACTATTTATAATTTATTGTAAATAAGTATACTTAAGCAAATAAGTTGAGTACTATCTATGTAATTGAAAGTTTTATAATATCCTTTTTAGGTGTCTTTAATTAATTAATTTAGTTATTAAGCTCACATAATTTACTGAGTAAAAATTTGGGCTGTATGTATTGATATTACTTAGAGTTGCTTAAAATACAATTTAAAAGTACTTCTTGAAGTAGAGTGAGTATATAAGTATATTAAGCAAATTTAATTTTAATAATAATCGGATTTATAAATGAAAAGTACCGCAGAAATTCGCCAAATGTTCTTGGATTTTTTCCATAGTAAAGGTCATGAAATTGTCGAAAGTAGTTCTTTAGTGCCACATAATGACCCAAGCCTTCTATTTACTAATGCAGGCATGAATCAATTTAAAGATGTTTTTCTCGGTGTCGATAACAGAGCGTATTCGAGAGCAACGACAGCACAGCGTTGCGTGCGTGCAGGTGGTAAACATAATGATTTAGATAATGTCGGTTATACAGCTCGACATCATACTTTTTTTGAAATGTTAGGTAATTTTAGTTTTGGTGATTACTTTAAACGTGATGCCATCCATTTTGCGTGGGAATTATTAACGGGCGAGGGGTGGTTTAATCTCCCTAAAGAACGATTACTAGTGACTGTTTATGAAACAGATGACGAAGCATTTAACATTTGGGCAAACGAAATTGGTATACCTCAGGAAAAGATTATCCGTATAGGTGATAATAAAGGAGCACCTTATGCTTCTGATAATTTCTGGCAGATGGGTGATACTGGTCCTTGTGGTCCTTGTAGTGAAATTTTCTATGATCATGGTGATCATATTTGGGGTGGACCTCCAGGGAGTCCAGAAGAGGATGGTGACCGTTTCATTGAGATCTGGAATATTGTCTTTATGCAATTTAATCGTCATGCCGATGGAACAATGGAGCCATTACCAAAACCATCAGTTGATACCGGTATGGGATTAGAACGAATTTCAGCTGTGTTACAACATGTTAATTCTAATTATGAAATTGATTTATTTAAAGTACTTATCCAAGATACCGCTAAAGTAATAGGTTTGACGGATTTACATAATAAATCATTGCGTGTGATTGCAGATCATATTCGTTCATGTGCATTTTTAATTGCTGATGGTGTTTTACCTTCTAATGAAGGGCGAGGTTATGTACTAAGAAGAATTATTCGTCGTGCAGTTAGACATGGTCATATGCTTGGTGCAAAAAATGTATTCTTTTATAAATTAGTACAATCTTTAATTAATGTAATGGCAAGTGCTGGTGATCAATTAGCCAAAAAACAAAAACTTGTCGAGGATACATTAAAATCTGAAGAAGAACAGTTTTTGAAAACACTTGAAAGAGGTTTATTCTTACTTAATCAAGAACTAACTAAAATTCAGAGTAATCAATTATCTGGGGAAGTTGCTTTTAAACTTTATGATACCTATGGTTTCCCATTTGATTTGACGGCGGATGTTTGTCGCGAGAAAGATATTACGGTCGATGAAGCTGGTTTCAATCAATGTATGGAAGCGCAACGCAATCGATCACGTGAAGCGGATAATTTTAGCATTGACTATAGTAATACTATCAAGTTTGACGGTGAAACTCAGTTTTTAGGTTATGAAGTTAATGAATTAACAGCAACTGTAGTTGCAATTTTCCAACAAGGGAAGTCGGTTAATCGCATAGATCAAGGTGATGAAGCGGTTATTATATTAGATAAAACCCCATTTTATGGTGAATCGGGTGGTCAAGTAGGTGACAAGGGTATACTTACTGCTACAAATATAAATTTCGAAGTTGTAGATAGCCAGAAGTATGGAAAAAATATTGGTCACATTGGGCATTTGTTACAAGGTCAGTTACAAGTCGGTGATAAAATAGCTGCTATTATAAATGATGAATTAAGAGCCCGTATTAGAAGAAACCATTCTGCGACACATTTACTACAAGCTGCATTGCAACGTATTTTAGGTAGTCATGTACAACAAAAAGGTTCATTAGTTAATGATAACTATCTTCGTTTTGATTTCTCTCATACACAACCTATTGCATTGGCGCAAATTCAAGAAATAGAAAATTTAGTCAATCAACAGATTCGTCGTAATTATCCAGTCCTAGTTGAATTGATGCCAATAGATGAAGCAAAAAATAAAGGGGCAATGGCACTATTTGGTGAAAAATATGAAGATATTGTCCGTGTATTGACTATGGGAGATTTTTCGATTGAGTTATGTGGCGGCACACACGTTAAAAGAACGGGTGATATAGGCTTTTTCAAAATCATATCTGAATCAAGTATCGCATCAGGGGTAAGACGTATTGAAGCAACAACGGGACAAATTGCTATAGATTTAGTTCATGACGATAGTAACCAGTTGAATAATATTATGTCATTACTGAAAGTTGATAAAAATGGTGTGGTACCACGCTTATCCTTACTTGTGGAACAAGTTAAATTATTAGAAAAATCAATTGAACAATTAAAATCACAACAGGCTGTCCAGGAAAGCGCACAATTATTAAATAATGTAGAAACAATTAATAATAAAAAGTTACTGGTAGCTAGAATTGATAACACTGAACCGAAAGTTTTACGTGAAATGATTGATGGTTTAAAAAATCAGTTAAAGTCTGGTGTCATCGTTTTAGCGGCAGTTAATACCGATAAAATTAGTTTAGCCATAGGTGTAACTAAAGATTTAACTGAGCAGATTAAGGCGGGCATATTAGTTTCCCAACTAGCTGCTAAAGTTGGTGGTAAAGGCGGTGGAAGACCTGATTTCGCTCAAGCTGGTGGTTCAGATATATCTGTATTACCTGAAGCATTATCTTTGATTAGAAACGAAATAGGTGAGAAGCTAAAAACGATATAATCTGGATAATTATGAATAGGAGGTTTGATGTTAATTTTAACCAGGAGAGTAGGAGAAACACTAATAATAGGTGATGATGTTGTGATCACAGTATTAGGTGTGAAAGGCAATCAAGTTAGAATAGGGATTAATGCTCCTAAAGATGTATCAATCCATCGTGAAGAGATTTATAATCGCATTCATCAATATCAAAAACCAGAACTCGATAATGAAAAATGATAAGAGTTGTGTGTTTTTGTTATAATTGAATGCTAAATATGCAATTAATACAGATTTTAGTAAAAACCATTTGACTTATTTTCTGTAAACCGTAATATGTGCGCCACATACTTTTTATAAAGTCGCCGATTTTATGAAAAGGGATTTGTTAAAACAACGGTGAGATGGCCGAGAGGCTGAAGGCGCTCCCCTGCTAAGGGAGTATAGGGTCAAAAGCTCTATCGAGGGTTCGAATCCCTCTCTCACCGCCATTTTTGCAAATTATGCATCCGTAGCTCAGCTGGATAGAGTACCCGGCTACGAACCGGGCGGTCAGGGGTTCGAATCCCTTCGGATGCACCATTTTTACTTTTATACTTGCATCCGTAGCTCAGCTGGATAGAGTACCCGGCTACGAACCGGGCGGTCAGGGGTTCGAATCCCTTCGGATGCACCATTTTCTTATAGTTCCTCCTAGCATCCGTAGCTCAGCTGGATAGAGCACTCGGCTTCGAACCGAGCGGTCAGGGGTTCGAATCCCTTCGGGTGCGCCATAAAGTATTTTATAATCTATCCTATTATTTATAGTCTAATTAAATTACTAATATCGTCATAATTTACGCTTTCATAATATAGCCCTGATATGCTATCATAACCGACATTTCGTATAACCTATTGTTTAATAATTATGATTAAATCGATTCATTATTTACGTTTACGTAAAATTCTATTATTAGCAGGTCTGGGCATATCTTTTTTGATTAATGGATGTACATTAACAGGATCCGATATAAGCACTTCTCATAAAAATGTTGTTAAACAATCTGATCATGATTTTGATATTAATAAATTAGTCGATATCTATCCTCTCACTCCATCACTAATTCGTAATCTACAAACGGTACCAGTTATTGCAAAAAACAATCCTAAACTAGATAATGAAATTAAAAAATACCAATATCGAATAGGCATTGGCGATATTATTAATGTTACGGTATGGGACCATCCAGAATTAACTATACCAGCTGGTTCATATCGTAGTGCCAGTGAAGCAGGTAACTGGGTACATGCAGATGGAACAATATATTATCCTTATGTGGGTAAGTTAAAAGTAGTTGGTAAAACATTAGAAGAAGTGCGTAATACTATCTCATCAAAGCTTGCCACTTATATTGAAAGTCCTCAAGTTGATATCAGCATTTCAGCCTTTAACTCACAGAAAGTTTATGTAACTGGTGAAGTTATAAAATCCGGTAAGCAACCTGTTAGCAATATCCCCTTAACTATTTTAGATGCCGTTAACAACGCCGGAGGGTTAACTAATAAAGCTGATTGGCGCAATGTGATTTTGACTCATAAAGGTGTCAAAGAAAGAATCTCATTACAATCACTCATGCAATACGGCGATTTAACGCAAAATAGGTTATTAACAGCTGGTGATATTCTCTATATTCCAACAAATGATACACTAAAAATATTTGTTATGGGTGAGGTTGAAAAACAATCAACACTTGTAATGGATAAAACAGGTATGACACTTGCTGAAGCATTAGGAAATGCAAATGGGATCAACCAAAAAACTAGTGATACTTCAGGTGTGTTTATCATTCGAGCAACTAAAGAAGGTGATGAAGCTGATAAAAATGGTAAAATTGCTTATGTTTATCAATTAAATTTAAAAGATGCAACGGCTATGGCATTGGCAACAAATTTCCAGTTAGAGCCTTATGATGTTGTCTATGTAACAACGGCACCTATAGAACGTTGGAATCGTACAATCATGCAATTATTGCCAACTATTCAAAGTGCTAATAGCTTAACCGAAACTATACGTTGGATTCGTAATTGGCCAAATTAAAAAGAGTTAATCATGTTTGATTCAATTTGTGTCGTTTGTGTTGGGAATATTTGTCGCTCACCAATTGGTGAGCGACTATTAAAGAAAGATTTTCCCGAAAAAAAAATTTCATCAGCAGGTATTGCTGCTGTTGTTGGGGACAGTGCTTTTTATAAATCAGAATCAGTTGCAGAACAGAATGGTCTTTCTCTTGATGGTCACATAGCCCGTCAATTGACAAGAAAAATTTGTGCTGAACAAGATCTTATATTAGTAATGGAAAAATCTCATATCGAAGCCGTTTGTCGTATTGCCCCGGAAGTGCGCGGTAAGGTTATGTTATATGGGCATTGGCTTAATGAAATGGAAATCCCTGATCCTTATGGTGGTGATATTGAATTATTTGAAAAAACATATATTCAATTAGCTAAAGCAAGTAAAGCATGGGCAGAAAAATTAAAGTAAGCATTAATAGATAAGGTTAACATATCAAATGGCGACAAACAATACTGATAAACTAACTAGTACTTATGATGAAATTGATTTACTGGGTTTATTCTATGAATTAATTGATAAATGGAAGATTATTGTTACCATTACTTGTATAACCACCTTTTTGGGGATACTTTATGTTATTTTCGCCACACCTATCTATAAGGCAGATGCGCTTGTTCAAATAGAACAAAAAGTCGGTAATTCATTGTTTAAAGATTTTAGTTCTGTATTAACGGGAGATAAACCAACATCTACTACTGAAATTGAGCTAATACGTTCTAGAATGATAATTGGTAAGACAATTAATGATCTATCTTTAGATGTGGAAATAAAAGAGGTTTTTTTCCCTATTTTTGGTAAAGGGCTAGCACGTATATTGGGGAGTAATAATCAAATTGCCTTAACCCGTTATAATGTTGCTAAAGAATTATATGATATTCCGCTTGAATTAAGAGTCATTGATAATAATCACTATGCAATTTTCAATGGTAATGAAGAATTCTTAAAGGGAACTGTTGGAGAATATGCGTCTAATCAATATGTTTCTTTATTAGTCAGTGACATTAAAGCGAAGCCTAATACTAAATTTAAAATAACTAAACACTCTTATCTAAAAACAATTAATACTATTTTAGATAATTTATCGATCACTGATAAAGGTAAAGATAGTGGAATGCTTGAATTAAGTTTAATAGGCGAAGATCCTGCCCACATTCAATCTATCCTAGCTCAAATTTGTAATAACTATTTATCACAAGATGTTGAACATAAATCAGAAGAGGCAGCAAAAAGCCTGCAATTTTTAAAGACTCAATTACCCCGAATACGTGCCGAGCTAGATGACTCTGAAAATAAATTAAATGAGTTTAGACAAAAAAATGATTCCATTGATTTATCCTTAGAAGCTAAATCTGTGTTAGATACTTCTGTTCAGCTAGAGGCTCAATTGAATGAATTAACGTTCAAGGAAGCTGAAGTTTCTAAACTTTATACTAAAGAACATCCAGCCTATAGAGCATTGTTAGAAAAAAGGCAAACGCTAATAAATGAACGTTCAAAACTAGGTGAGAAAATCAGTTTTTTACCGCAAACTCAGCAAGAAATCTTAAGATTGACTCGAGATGTTAAAGCAAATAATGAAATTTATATTCAGCTTTTAAACAAACAACAGGAATTAAATATTTCGCAAGCGAGTACGGTTGGTAATGTGAGAATTATTGATAACGCTTTAACGCAACCAGAATCAGTTCAACCGAAAAAGTTTTTAATTGTAAGTGTTGCATTTTTACTTGGATTGATTTTATCTTCAGGCACAATTATTGTTGTTCTCATATTAAGAAAAACGATTGATAGTGTTGAGCAACTTGAAGATATCGGTTTAAACGTTTACGCGAGCATTCCTGTTTCTGAATGGCAATCCAAACAAAATCGGATTTCAAAGCGTAATAAGCACGGAAGAAAACATAAAAATGTACGAGCACGTCAGTTGGTTTCTGTTGGCTCACCTAGCGATTTTTCCGTTGAAGCACTTAGAAGTTTAAGAACTAGTCTACATTTTGCAATGATGGAGGCTAAAAACAATATTTTAGCCATTTCTGGTTGTAGTCCGAATATTGGTAAAACATTTGTTACTACGAATCTTGCTGTAGTTATTGCCGATTTAAATAAAAAAGTTTTATTAATTGATGCTGATATGCGTAAAGGCTATCTCCATGAATTAATGAACGTCAAAGTAAAATGTGGCTTATCTGAGTATTTATCTCGAAGACAAAATATTGATGACATTATCCATAAAACAGGAATAAATGAGCATTTAGATTTTATACCAAGGGGAGAAGTGCCACCTAATCCATCCGAACTTTTGATGTATCCACGATTTAAAGAGTTGTTGGATTGGGCGACTCAACAATATGATATGGTATTGATTGATACACCACCGGTACTAGCAGTAACCGATGCGTGTATTGCTGGTCAATATGCCGGAACAATGATGATGGTAGTGCGTTATGGTGAAAATACGATTAGTGAAATTGAATTAGGGTTGCAACGTTTTGAGCAAAATAATATCAATGTTAAAGGTGCAATCCTTAACTGTGTAGTTCGTAAAACCGGTAGCTATTATCAGTATGGTTATCATTATAAATAAATGATATTTTATATCGTTTATTTAACGGAAATAAATTAAATAACACCTTAATAATTAAATCATTTTGTTTATTATTAAGGTGTTTTTTATCATTAACTAATTTCTAATATCCTCAGTAACTTTTAGTTGTATCTAACTTGAAAATAGTTCTAATTATTAAGGTCTATATTTTCTCTATTTTCTGTTTCAAGAATATCTCTAAATATCCTATTTTGAAATCCATATAATGGATCTTACTTGATTTAATAAGCATGTTATGAGCGGGGTAAGATACATATTTTTTATGAAAATATCATATGGTAAGGTGATTTATTGAATTGTTATTTAAGAAGTAGCTCTATATTATGAGCTACTTTCAGAGTGACTATTTTAGCTGGAATAGTGACATGTTTTGCATGTTAACAAAAGTTTGTTGTGCAGCTTTCAAGTTTGCTTGCAACATGACGTATTCAGAAATTGCTTCGTACCAATCTACATCTTCAATTTCGCTAATCTGTGTTTCAAAATCAATATTAAGGGTTTTTCCTAATGTAGTTAGTTTTTCCGTTTCAGCTAATAATGCTCCACCTGCAGCACGAACACTGGAAATATTATTAAAACTATTGTCTATTCCTCTACTAGCGATTGCCAAGGTGTCGCGATATAAAGCCATATCACTTTCAGAACCATTATCTAAATCCATAGATAACGCTTTGAGGGCATTATCTATACTAGCAAAAATATTGCTATCTGACGGAGATCCATCCGGCTCTTTACTATTGGCCCCGGTCATAAATATTTTATTTCCGGTAAAACTAATTGGAATCTCACGAGTTTCATCAATAAAAATTGTAATAGGATTTTCACCGCCAACATACTTAACTTCACCAGACTCATTGACGATAAACGGTGGTTGATCATTCTTGGTGCCAGAAAAAATATAATTACCATTTGAATCTCGTGAATTTGCTAAAGAAAGGAGTTGATCTTTAAGAGTTTGTAACTTATTAGCGAGATCTGCTCTATCAGTATCATTAAGTGTTTCATTACCAGCATAAACTAAAGTTTCTTGGATACTCTGAACAACAGTTGTGACTTCTTTTAGAATCGTATCTTGTCGTGCTAGGGATTTTTCGACACTTTGTCTAGTCGCGAGGAATTGATTATTGCGAGCTTGTTCTTGTTTTAATATTAAACTTTTAGAAGAACCCATTGGATCATCTGATGGCGAGAGTATCTTTTTCCCAGTAGCTAAGTGTAAGCCAGATTTTTGCCAATTACTTTGAGTATTGAGAATATTTTGTAAATTCTTCTGATACATTGAGTTAGTGCTTATTCGCATTGTTTTATCCTTTTATCACTTAGTTAATCCTAAAATCGTATCAAAGATGGTCGTCGCAGCATCAATGATTTTTGCATTTGCTTGGTAATATTGCATGTATACTTGCATAGTGATATATTCTTCTTCAATATTTACACCAGATATTGATTGATTTTGCTCATTAATCTGATTGACGATATTATTACTAGCTGAGGCTGATGTTTTTGCTGAGTGTGTTTCACTACCAATATAACTAACTAATGAAGCATAAGCATTGGATAGGGTCATGTTATTGTTTACTAATTTTTCATTTTGAATATCTAATAATTTAGCGATATTTCTATTATCTCCAGCACCATTTTCATTATCTGCTATACCACTAGCAATTTTGTTAGGATCTTTAGTCGCCATTTTTAATGAACTTGCGATTTCAGCAACGGGTTTTAAAATAAAAGAATCACCTTCTACCGGTGTACCATTAATCGAAATTGTTAGTCCATCAAATATGAGCTGACCATCTTTCGTTTCAGTAGTTATTTGCTGATTATCGGATAGCCGAGTTACAACCCATTCCCCACCAACAAAGGTTATTTCATAATCTGAAGCTTTAACATCGGTTACTTTATTATATACTGCATCAATTGTTGCTTGACCTTGGTTTTTATTGTTTGCAATAGTTGTTGGTTTAGCAAAATCAAATAATTTTTCACCCGGGTTACCTTGAATATCGACACCACTACAGTTTACTTCATTAAATCGATCAGCCAAATTCAATGCGATCAATCCAAGTTGATTACGTGACTCATTTAGTGGACCATCTCTAAAAGTTAGCAAACCATGTAAACTGCCAGAGTTAATATTTTGACTTGTTAGTTCCTGTGTTGCACCTGAATTATGCGTATAAATTATGCTAAAGAGACTAGGATCAGCGGATGATGGTTGAACGGAAAGTAAATTAGCATTTGACCCTTGTACTAAATTTAAACCATTCATTAATGAAAGATTATATTGGCCATTTTGTTCGGTTACGTTGACGCCAATTATTTCATTTAATTCACTTACTAGCTGATCACGTTGATCTAGTAAGTCATTGGGTTCATGACCACCACTGACATTTTGTAAACGAGCTATTTTCTGGTTTAATTCAGCAATTTGTTGTGTATAGCTGTTGATTTTATCCACATTCTTAGCGAGTTCATTATTAACATTGTTAATCTGATTTTTTAGATTAATTTCAGTTTTGTTAAATTGACTGACTAAGGATTCTAAACTACTCATTACAGTTTGACGACCCGCAGGATCAGCCGCATTGGATGAAAGTTTATTGAGATTCGAAAATAAGTCGTTAATTTGTGAAGATAGGCTACTCTCCTTATTAGAAAATAAATTATCAATTTTTGATAATTCACCATAATAAGCGTTGACCGAGCCAGCATGAGATTGAGCTTGACGTAGTTGGTCAACAATAAATTGGTTATACGCGCGATTAACAGCATTAACTTTAACGCCATTCCCTGTAAATCCTTTACCGGAATGAGTACTATTTGCCTGACTTAAAATAATTTGTTGGCGATTATAGCCAGTAGTATGTGCATTACTGATATTATTACTAATTACATTAAGCATGTTTTGTGCTGCATTAAGTCCACTGATACCAGTATTAATTAATGAATTAGCCATAAAACTCCTCCAGATAATAGAGAATAATTCTATTTTTTCGATAAGAATAAGTTATATTAGGTATCGGCAGAGTTGAGTGAAACTTTAATGAAAACTATTACTGTTATTTTGAATGATTAAAAGCTAATCAATAATATGCTTGATTAGCTGATTTCTAATGTGTTATTGCTTGTTACTATTATCAATTTCGTTCGTTAAGAACGATTTAGATTGGTTTGTTTGTTCTAATTCTTTTATTTGATTTAGTAAATCAATGCCAGTCATAGTATTTTCATCTTCAATATAATCTTGCGCTGTTTTATTTAGTATTAGAATACTAATTCGACGATTTGAATCGCGATTGAAGCTTTTATTATTAAGACTGACTGTATCGGCAAGCGCAATAATTCGCATAATTTTATGAGAATCAAGTCCACTTAATATCAATTCTCGTCTTGATGCGTTAGCCCGATCTGCGGATAATTCCCAGTTACTGTATCCTTTGTCACCACTGCGATATTTTCGCTCATCAGTATGCCCTGAAATCGTTATTTTATTCGGTAATGTATTTAATATTGGTGCAAGAGCATGAAGAATTTTTTGCATATTGGGATGAATCTTAGCACTGCCTATATCAAACATTGGCTTATTATTTGATGCCAAGATTTGGATACGTAATCCTAAGTCGGTTAATTCAACAATTAAATTTGGCGCTAGTTCTTTTAAACGTGGATCGAGGTGAAAAATATCAAATATTTTTTTTGCAGCATCAACTAATCTTAATGATTCTGCCTGTTTTTGGTCTAAATCAATTTGTAGTGGAGAAACATCTTCGATTTTTTCTTCACCATCCACTTTAGTGAAATCATCACCACCTCCCGGTAACGGGCTCTCACTATCACTAGTTTTATTTCCTCCTGTAAATCCTAATACTAAAGGAGTTCGGAAATAT
Organism: Frischella perrara; assembly: GCF_000807275.1. Taxonomy (NCBI): domain Bacteria; kingdom Pseudomonadati; phylum Pseudomonadota; class Gammaproteobacteria; order Orbales; family Orbaceae; genus Frischella; species Frischella perrara. Next base: position 265,178 of record NZ_CP009056.1, read on the forward strand.
TCTGCAATACCTTGTAACTCTTTGGGTGTTGATTTGCCAATTAACCACATAACTAAAAAAAGTGCCATCATGGCCGTCATAAAATCAGCATAAGCAATTTTCCATGAACCATTGTGATGACCTGAGCTATGATGCGATTTCTTTTTACGAACAATGATTTTTGCTACATTTTGTTTTTTCATAAATGGCTTTAATTAATCGTGTAATTATTAGACTTTATTGTTTTGTACTTTCTTTTGATTGCTGAACATGATTTTCTAATTCAAAAAATGTCGGACGTTCACTGGAAAAGAGTGTTTTACGGCCGAATTCAATGCAGATTTGTGGCGCATAGCCATGCATACTAGCAATTAATACGACTTTAATACATTCTAAAACTTTAGTAGCATTCATATTCTTTTGTCGTAATAAAGCTGCTAAAGGTGATATAAATCCATAAGCGAGTAAGATACCCAAAAAAGTACCTACCATCGCATGTGCAATCAGTTCACCTAATTCGCTTGCTGGACGATCAGCTTTAGCTAAAGTATTAATAACCCCCATTACTGCTGCCACGATACCAAAAGCAGGTAAACCATCACCAATACTCGCAATAGCTTCAGCTGGCTTTTCTAATTCAGCCTGATATGTAGATAATTCTTCATCCATGAGAGCTTCAATTTCATAAACATTCATATTTCCGCTAATCATTAATCGAAGATAATCAGTTATGAAATCACATATTTGAGAATCTGCTAAAATTTGCGGGTATCTTTTGAATAGCTCACTTTCCTGTGGATTATCAATATCTGATTCAATTGATAGCATGCCATTTTGGCGGATTTTATTTAAAATGCTATACAATAAGCTGATTAATGCCAAATAAAGTGTTTTATTATATTTCGATCGTTGAAATAACTTCCCAATTGATTTAGTGGTTGCCATTAACACTTTAGTATTGTTACTAACAATAAATGCTCCCAGAGCTGCTCCACCTATAATTAATAGTTCTAGAGGTTGAAATAATACAGCTAAGTAACCGCCACTAAGAACATAACCAAGTAGTGTAGAAGCAATAACGATAATATAGCCTATAATAATTGGCATTGATTTTCCCTATCTTAATTTAATTACTATTTAATGCTATTTAACACAATCAATTTACTTTTCGTTCAAGTTGTAAGCTGCTTAATGCTTGCCGAACTAAAACTATTTGAAATAGATGAAGAAAGAACCTGTATAAATTTCGCTTGATTCTCTTTAAGTGTTTTCTGATTTTTATCTACCCTTGACGGGGGTTGGCATAAACTACATATGAAACTATTCCTTGGTTGGTAAGCATGGGTAATAAAACGACCTTTACACCCTTTACAACATGATTGTTGCATAATACGACTTTCAACAAATTTGACTAATATCCATGCTCGAGTTAGTCCTAATACTGGTTCACCTTCAGTTGGTGGGGGACATTGTTCCAAATAAAGTTGATATGCTTTTATAATTGCTTTTACACCAGATTTATTACTATTTTTTACTAAAAATTGGTATGCATTGTAAAAAACACTAGAATGGATATTGGGTTCCCATGTCATAAACCAAGTAGTTGAAAAGGGAAGTAATCCTTTGGGAGGCGGACAACCTTGAATCTCTTTATACAGTTTAATTAATTTTCCACGGCTTAGATTCGTTTCACTTTCTAACATTTGAATTCTAGCACCGAGTGAAATTAGTCGCATGGCTAATTGAATGTCATTATACTTTTTTATTATGCTTTTCTCTGTCATCCTAATAATCCCCTATTTACTTATTGAATCTAACAGCAAGCTTGATAATAAGATACCGGTATGCATTTGTTTAATGTCACCGACACGTGATTCTTCGGTTAATTTTTTGACCATATCAGCGTTTTGAAACCGTAACTGAAAAATTAATTGATTGGTTTCAGATAAAACTAACATTTGAGGGGCATTTAGGTTGCTTAATACATCCGCAGTTTCTTCATCAATCCCTAAACGGTACATCGCAGCATATTTATCTTTTTCAAGCATACGCTGGCTTAATAGTAACGTTGAGAGATTTAAATGATGTATGCTTTTAAGCGTATCGTTGTCTATTACATCATCCAATTTAATCACCAATCCAAAATTATTTAATTTATCATCAGAATAACACTTAATTATGTTATTTTAAAACGTAAAATGCATATTTCTGCGAATAAGTTTGGTAGAACTAGAAAATCTAAAAAAAAATTTAAATTTACCAAACATTTACCAATGTTTAATGTTTTTTAGCTTTTATTTCTTTTTTTTAAACAAAAATCTTACTTTTTATTCTTTTTATAGCTTGACTATGTAATTGACTGACTCGTGACTCACTAATGTTAATGACTTTACCAATTTCTTTTAAATTAAAATCTTCTTGATAATAAAGAATTAATACCATTTTCTCATTTTCAGGTAGATGATTAATCTGTTGAATTATCTTATTTCTAATTTCCTCAATGAGTATCATTGAAGCAGGATTATTATCTTCCTGTTGCTTAATGATTAAATCGATACCATCACCTAACTTTCTTTTCATTTCGTCATATGAACATAGATGACAAGAGTTTGAATCAAGTAATATTTTGCGATATTCTTCAATTGAAATTTCTAAATATCTTGCAATTTCAAGTTCAGTCGGTACTCGTGCTAACTTATGTTCAAGTTCAGTGATTGCTTTAGCTACTTTTTTAATATTTTGTCTAGCTTGACGAGGTAACCAATCACGACTACGTAATTCATCTAGCATAGCGCCTTTAATTCGTTGTGTCGCATAAGTACTAAATGCTGTACACTGATTTGGATCAAAGCGTTCTAATGCATCCAATAAGCCAATATAGCCCACTTGAAGTAAATCATCCAACTCCACCGTTGATGGTAGTCTGATTGTTAATTTTAAAGCTTCATGACGAACTAATGGAATATATTGTTGCCAGTCAATTTCATTAACGACCCCTTGAGAGTTATATAAACTATCACTCATTTATGGTGCTAAGCCAATTTAAGAAAAAATGATTATTGGTATTATGGCAACGTTAGTTAATTTTTAATTGAATAAATAGACTAGAAAAAAATAGGCATTTATCATTATTAAACGGTTTATTAATTTAATAAAAATCATATTTACGTTTAATTCTACTTTTATTTGAGTATATTAGATTTTTAAAATCTGATATTGATTTTTGAGATCAATTAAAAATAGAAGGTAAAATGGTTCGGTTTAATTTTGCATTACCTTTAATAATTGATTTTAAATATGATTATTGTAAAAAAGGAATAGAATTGAGAATAATTAAGTTAACAAGAAGACCCTTAACTCAAGTAAATAGTCTAAATCTTACTAAAAAAAAGAATAATTGTTATAATGTTATAACGTGTTACTTCGAAAAAGAAACTGATATTGAATTGTGAAACAAAAAACTCGCGTTGAAATTTTGAAACGCTTAAAGAATCATATAAAAGATCCCACAACTGAATTAATATATCACACACCTTTTGAATTATTAATAGCAGTTTTATTATCTGCCCAAGCAACAGATGTGAGTGTTAATAAAGCAACAAAACCCTTGTTTGCCATAGCTAATACACCACAAGCAATACTTAATTTGGGAATTAATAAGTTAAAAGATTTTATTCGAACAATTGGACTTTATAATAGTAAGGCAGAAAATATCATAAAAACCTGCCAAATATTGATTACTGAACATAATAGTGAAGTACCAGAAGATTTTGATAAATTGATAGCTTTACCTGGTGTAGGACGAAAAACAGCTAATGTCGTATTGAATACGGCTTTTGGCTGGCCAACTATTGCTGTAGATACACATATATTTCGGTTATGTAATCGAACTGGATTCGCGCCTGGAAAAACAGTTGAAGCTGTTGAAGATAAGTTATTAAAGGTTGTACCGAAAGAATATAAAATAAATTGTCATCATTGGTTTATTCTTCATGGTCGTTATACCTGTATTGCACGTAAACCACGTTGTGGCTCGTGCGTCATTGAAGATTTATGTGAATTTAAAGATAAAGTTTATCCAGAGTAAATATTATGTCTCAACAATTTAATCTTAGTGATGAAGATATTGCTTTATTTAAAAATGCTATTGGTGCGACCAAAAAAATTAAACAAGATAAGGTTGTTCATAAGGTAAATAAGCAGTTGAAAAATCATAATTTAGAAAAGAAACAGCAGCAAGATACCTTGAATAATGAGTTCTATTTCTCGGATGATTTTCAACCTTTATTAGCGGATGATCCCATTCGTTATTTACGAGAAGATGGCGATCCTAATGAACTTAAAAAATTAAAACGTGGTTATTATGAACCCGATTTATTCCTCGATTTACATGGACTTACTCAGCGTGAGGCAAAAAAAGAGATCTCGGCTTTAATTTCTGCTTGTTTGCGGGAACGTGTTTTTTGTGCTTGTATCATGTATGGTCATGGGAAAAATATCTTAAAAAAACAAACCCCATTGTGGTTAGCACAGCATCCAGATATTCTCTGTTTTCATCAGGCTCCCAAGAATTATGGTGGTAATGCGGCACTACTCATTTTATTTGATTTATGTAAGGTTTCTGATGAATTATTTCGCTAACAAAAGAAATATTGCCTAAGTTAATTGATAAACTTATTTAACAATATTTCTTTGCTTGTCATTATTATTGATATAGTTGTTGTAAAGACATCACACAATCGGTAGCATCATAATCAAGTGCAGCGGTTGTAGCATAAGCAGCATTCATGGTGGTGTCATAATGCGTTTTATACATAATTGCACTACGGCGTAAAATTTTAGAAGCTTCTATTGCATCTCGTCCAGATGTAGTATTTAGAATATAACTATATTCACCGTTTTTAATATGATCATGAACGTTTGGTCTACCTTGCGTTTCTTTGTTGACTTTTTGACAGTGGATACCCGCTTGGATAAGATATTCAGCTGTACCTTCAGTCGCATCAATAGTAAAGCCATGTTTAGTTAAACGCTTGGCAATTTCAATTACTCGTTGCTTATCTTGATCGCGAACGGATAACAGAGCTTTTCCTTGTTTCTTCATATTTGATAAGCTAGCCAATTGTGCTTTTGCAAATGCTTCGGCAAAGGTTTGACCTATTCCCATGACTTCACCGGTTGAGCGCATTTCAGGACCTAAAATCGGATCTACGCCACTAAATTTGTTAAATGGCAATACCACCTCTTTTACTGAATAATAAGAAGGTATAATTTCGGTAGTTACTTTTTGTTGTGGCAATGATTGCCCAACCATAACTCTCGCAGCGACTTTAGCTAATGCTATCCCTGTTGCTTTTGATACAAAAGGAACGGTACGTGCTGCGCGTGGATTAACTTCAATTAAATAAATTTGATTATCTTTAATTGCAAATTGTGCATTCATAAGCCCCTTAACATTTAACTCAATTGCTAATTGTTTAGCCTGATGACGTAGTCCTGATAATATTTCATCGTTAAGGGTATGAGTAGGTAATGAACATGCTGAATCACCCGAGTGCACACCGGCTTGTTCAATATGTTCCATGATTCCACCAATTACTACATTTTCACCATCACAAATTACATCAATATCTACTTCAACAGCGTCATCTAAAAAATGATCAAGTAGTACAGGCGCATTATTTGATTCGCTTACAGCAGTAGCAAAATAACGTTCCAGATCTGTGTTATTATATACAATTTCCATAGCACGACCGCCTAATACATAAGAAGGTCTTACCACCAATGGATATCCGATATGTTCCGCTTCATTTAAAGCTTGTTTTAGATCAGTTACTGTAGCATTAATAGGTTGTTTTAGGCTAAGTTTGGCTACGACCTGTTGAAAACGTTGTCTATCCTCAGCTCTATCAATGGCATCTGGCGAAGTACCAATGATAGATACACCTTCTTGAGCAAGTGCTTTAGCTAATTTTAATGGTGTCTGTCCACCGTACTGAATAATGACACCATTAGGTTGTTCTTTGTGAACAATTTCAAGTACATCTTCAAGGGTAACAGGTTCGAAATACAGTCGATCTGATGTATCATAATCCGTTGATACTGTTTCTGGATTACAATTGACCATAATTGTTTCGTAACCATCTTGATGAAGTGCTTGAGCAGCATGGACACAGCAATAATCAAACTCAATACCTTGACCAATACGATTTGGTCCTCCGCCAAGAATCATAATCTTTTTACGCTCAAATTGTGGAAGCGCCTCACATTCTTCTTCATAAGTAGAATAAAGATAGGCTGTTTGTGTAGCAAATTCCGCAGCACATGTATCGACACGTTTATAAACTGGATGTATCTGTAATTGCCAACGTTTTTGTCTTATATCTTTTTCTTCAACGTTGAAAAGATGAGCAAGTCTAGCATCAGAAAAACCTTTACGTTTTAGCTCAAACAATCGTTCTTTACTGACCTGATTCAATTCGGTTGAACAAATACTATTTTCAATTTGTATTAATTCCTTAATTTGTACAAGGAACCAACGATCAATATGTGTTAATTCAAAGACTTCTTCAATTGATAAACCTGCTCTAAAAGCATCTGCAATGTACCAAATACGATCACTGCCTGCTTCATTTAATTCATGGCGAATGATGGCTAATTGTTCATTATTTATTGAATTGCTAAATTTTGAATCTAATCCCGTAGCACCGACTTCAAGTCCACGTAAGGCTTTTTGTAGTGATTCTTGAAACGTACGACCAATGGCCATGACTTCGCCCACTGATTTCATCTGTGTCGTTAGTCGATCATTACATCCAGCAAATTTTTCAAAATTAAATCTTGGTATTTTAGTCACAACATAATCAATTGCGGGTTCAAATGATGCTGGAGTTCTGCCTCCAGTAATATCATTAGCCAGTTCATCCAGCGTATATCCAATCGCTAATTTTGCTGCGATTTTGGCAATAGGAAAACCTGTTGCTTTAGATGCTAAAGCGGATGATCGAGAAACGCGAGGATTCATTTCAATAACAATTAATCGTCCACTAAGAGGATCAACAGAAAACTGGACATTAGCTCCTCCGGTTTCTACCCCGATCTCTCGTAATACGGCAAGCGAAGCATTACGCATAATTTGATACTCTTTATCAGTTAGCGTTTGTGCTGGCGCCACGGTAATTGAATCACCTGTGTGGATTCCCATAGGATCGAAATTTTCAATGGAACAAACGATAATACAATTATCATGTTTATCTCGTACCACTTCCATCTCGTATTCTTTCCAACCAATCAATGATTCATCAATTAACAGTTCATTTGTCGGTGAAAGGTCAAGACCACGTAAGCAAATCTCTTCAAATTCATTACGATTATAAGCAATTCCACCACCGGTTCCACCCATTGTAAAAGAAGGTCGAATAATACAAGGGAAGCCAACTTTATCAAGTACTTCATAGGCTTCTTTTAAATCATGAGCAATGCCACTACGTGCCGTTTCGAGACCAATTTTCTTCATTGCTTGATCAAAGCGTTTACGATCTTCTGCTTTATCAATTGCGTCCGCCGTTGCACCAACCATTTCAACGTTAAATTGTTTAAGGATGCCGTTCTTTTCGAGTTCTAAGGCGCAATTCAATGCAGTTTGTCCACCCATGGTAGGTAAAATTGCATCAGGTCGTTCATGTTCAATAATCTTACTTACAGTTTTCCAATTAATAGGCTCTATATATGTGACATCAGCCATATCAGGATCAGTCATAATTGTTGCAGGATTAGAATTAACTAAAATAATACGATAACCTTCTTCACGAAGTGCTTTACAGGCTTGTGTGCCAGAGTAATCAAATTCACATGCCTGACCAATTACAATAGGACCTGCGCCAATAATTAAAATACTCTTAATATCTGTACGTTTTGCCATTTTACTTATAGCCTTTGTTTATAGTTTGATATGAGTTCAATAAAATGATCAAATAATATAGCAGCATCATGTGGACCGGGGCTTGCTTCTGGATGACCTTGGAAACTAAAGGCAGGTTTATCATTATGATGAATACCTTGTAATGATTGATCGAATAACGACTTATGTGTTACGCGTAAATTAGAAGGTAAACTTTTTTCATCAACGGCAAATCCATGATTTTGAGCTGTAATCATAACTAAATTTTTTTCTATATCTTTAACCGGATGATTGCCACCATGATGACCAAATTTCATTTTTACGGTGTTCGCATTACAAGCTAAAGCTAAAAGCTGATGGCCTAAACAAATACCGAAGATTGGTATATTAGTTTCTAATAATTGCTTAATTGCTTCGATAGCGTAAGTACAGGCAGAAGGGTCACCAGGACCGTTAGATAAAAAAATCCCATCAGGTTTGAGAGCTAATACTTCATCGGCTGACGTTTCAGCAGGGACAACAGTTAGATAGCAACCGCGATCGACTAACATAGTTAAAATTTGATGCTTTATACCAAAATCATAGGCAACGACGTGATAGGGTAATTGCATTTTTGTTTTTGCTGGTGGGTAAGGATTGGTTAAAGACCATGAACCTTGCTGCCAATGATAAATTTGTTTAGTACTAACTTGTTTGGCTAAATCTGCACCTTTAATACCGGGAAAATTTTGAGCATTAAACAAAGCAACATCAGCTTGTTCAACAAGAGCTTCTTTGGAGACCGCCGTTATGATACAACCATGTAAACTTCCCTTTTCACGTAGGATACGAGTTAATTTTCGGGTATCAATATCGGCTATACCAATGATATTATGCTTCTTAAGGTAATCGGATAGATTGCCCGTACTTCTGAAATTGCTAGCTAATAAAGATAAATCACGGATAATCAATCCTTTGGCATAAATTTGTTTAGACTCTTCATCAGATGCGTTAGTGCCGACATTACCTATGTGCGGATAGGTTAAGGTAACGATTTGCTCGCAATATGATGGATCAGTTAGAATTTCTTGGTATCCTGTCATAGAGGTGTTAAACACGACTTCACCGACGGTGTTTCCTTCAGCTCCAATCGATTTACCATAAAATTGAGTACCATCTTGTAATATTAATAGGGCATGGTTATGCATTACTTGCAACTCTCTTAATGAATAATAAATCATTATTTATGAATTTGTATGCAATTTATTTTAGCTTTTAAATTGAGAATAGCAATATGTTTATTAGAAAATAAATCAATATTTATAATTTAATTTATAAATGTTAGCGAATAGATAAATCTAAATTTTGAGACAATAGAATAATAGTAGCTATATTAATGTTAAATTTTTCACTTAAACTTGAAATTGAATAATTATTCAAATAGAATTCAAGACTATGTTATTAGAAAACGACAATTTATAAGTGATAACTTATCGGGAGCGGTATATGCAAGGTTTTTACCAACGCCATTTTTTACGATTACTTGATTTTACACCAGTAGAAATTGAACAACTGATTGCTTTAGCTATGGATTTAAAACAAGCCAAGAAGCAGGGTAAAGAAAAACAATATCTTAAAGGTAAAAATATTGCATTAATTTTTGAAAAAGATTCAACTCGAACACGTTGTGCTTTCGAAGTGGGAGCTTTTGATCAGGGGGCTAATGTAACTTATTTAGGCCCTTCGGGTAGTCAGATAGGTCACAAAGAATCTATTGCCGATACCGCTCGTGTTTTAGGGCGAATGTATGATGGCATACAGTATCGTGGTTTTGGACAAGAAATTGTAGAGACATTAGCACAATATGCTGGCGTACCAGTATGGAATGGTTTGACCAATGAAGCACATCCAACCCAAATCTTAGCCGATTTTATGACAATGAAAGAGCATATTGGTGAACGTAAACTGAATAGTGTTAAATTTGCTTATTTAGGTGATGCTCGTAATAACATGGGGAATTCCTTAATGGAAGGTGCTGCATTAATGGGAATGGAAATTAGGTTAGTTGCACCAAAGGCCTGTCAACCAGAGCAAAATCTGATTGATCAATGTCAATCCATTGCTACAGAAACTGGGGCAAAAATTATCTTGACTGACGATTTAGCGCAAGGCGTGAAGGATGTCGATTTCCTATATACTGATGTTTGGGTCTCAATGGGAGAACCTAAATCAGTGTGGGATGAGCGAATAAAATTACTATCTCCTTATCAAATTAACCAAGATGTCATTAAGTTAACCCAAAATCCACAGGTTAAGTTTATGCATTGTTTGCCTGCTTTTCATGATATGAATACATCAGTTGGTCAACAAAGGGCAACACAATATGGATTAAGTAATGGTCTTGAAGTGACTAATGATGTATTTGAATCGCATCATAGTATAGTTTTCGATGAGGCAGAAAATCGTTTACATACGATTAAAGCAGTTATGGTGGCTACATTAAGTGAAGATTAATCAGAAAATTAATAACTATTTTGACGATAACCAACAGTGAAATTTGCATGAGCATTTTCTTAATAAACTATACAGTTTACTAATTGAAAATGCTCAGATTCTATTATTTAATAGCCGTTAATTTAACGAAAACTAATGCTTAATTTCTTGATGTTGTTGATGACGTAATTTTTCAATATCAATCTTATCAAATATATAATGAGAACCGCAGTAATCACAATGCATATCAATATTCCCATCTTCAGCTAAGATCGTGTCGATTTCATTGGCTGGTAACGTTATTAAAGTATCTTCACATCGTTGTCGAGAACAGCGACACTTGAATATCACATCTTGCGCTTCAAAAAGCCTAACCTCTTCTTGATGATATAAACGATATAAAATTTCTTCAGCTGGTAGAGAAAATAATTCGTTATCAGTTAAGGTTTCAGCTAGAGTAGAAAGGTGTTCAAATGAATCATGTGTATCGTCACTCGCTGGTAATACTTGTAATAATAAACCAGCAGCAATAGGTTTATTTTGATAAACCCCCGTTTTAATTAACAATCGAGTCGGTAGTTGTTCAGATTGTTTAAAATAATTTTCAATACAACCCGTAATGGTGTCAGCCTCAAGGGCAACAATACCTTGATAACGTTCGCCTTGTTTGGGTGTAATAGTGATGACAATGTAACCGTTGTCAATCATTTCTTTTAACGTAGCATCATCTTTAATTGTTCCACTAAATCTAGCAACTCCGCGCATTTGTTGATGGTTATCACCGTTGATTACGGCTAAGGTTAACGGACCATCACCTTGTAATTGAACTGTTATATCACCTTCAAATTTAAGAGTTGCAGTTAATAGACAAGTGGCAACTAGTAATTCACCTAGTACATTTTGTACGGCTAAAGGATAATTTTGATTGTTTAAAATCTGCTGGTATGTTTCATTTAAATGAACTAACTCACCACGTATAGCATGATTATCAAATAAGAATCTTGATAATTGATCATGATGAGAAGAAATATGATTAGTTTGTGTCATAGGTACTCCAAGTGAATTATCATTCACCATACTTAAATTTAATTAAATTACGACGTTCTTTTTTATCTGGTCGTCTATCAGGATGTGGCATAGTTAATGAACCATCTTTGCGTGCTTGCGCAATATTTTCACGCTTAATAATACTTTGTTGCGTTTCTAAATATAGATATTGTGCTTCGCTAGCAGATCGTCGCTGCTGGCTGATAGCTTGAATGATAACCGTCTTTTCATCACTTCCTTGTCTTAATTTTAGCTTAGCTCCAATCTCAACTATTTTGCTCGGTTTCGTTCTTTGTCCATTGTAATGGACTTTACCTCCCTCAATCATTTCTTTTGCGATTGAACGAGTTTTGTAAAACCGTGCTGCCCATAACCATTTATCTAGTCGAACATTATGCTGAAGGATTATCATCTGATTCCTCTTTATAAGTTAATTCCTTCGAATTATAGTTGGGTTTAATTTTAACATATCAATAGTTTATTAAACGATTGTTATCAATAGAATAAAAATTATTGTTTGTTTGCAATTTACCGCTTAGATTTAATGGGTCTAAGGTACCGTTTAATTCAACCGTAAATTTATTAGTGTTTAAAGGATTGTTAATTATATGCCATAATGACAAAATCTGACTATTAACAGTATGGGCTTGCAAGGTTAAAGATTGAACATCTTTGGGGTTTGTTAAACAGACCTCTCCCTCTAAAAATCCTTTCTCAACTAAACTACTAAAGGTTATTTCACTACATTTAGGTTTAAAATTAATAATAAGATCGGGTTTCTCAAGGTTTATTTTATTCAATATACCGTGTTCAGCCTTAATCGATATAATTCCATTTAATTTAAGTGCATTAGCCTTCGAATGAAGTTGCACATTCTTACCGAAAGTTTCAAAAGCATCTAATTGAAACGGCAGAGTAGGATTGGTTGAAATGATAAAACTCGGCATCAGAATGAATTGTTTAATATTAATTTGAGTAAATAAGTCATTAGTAATATCCACTTTATTTAAAGATTGATACCAATTATTGGGTAATTGGTAGTAAATTCCCGATGCAATCAGAGAATCAATGTTTAATGACTTATTTTGTAGATTACCTGAAAAGTTAATATTCCCTTTATTCCAATTAGCAATCCCATGCTCAATTATAAGTTGGTCATTATCGAGATGCCATTGTAATAGTGGATTATTAATTGATTCATCAAACCAAATAACATTTTCAGCGTTAAACATTAAGTTTGATTTTTCCAGTTGCCAACCTTGTTGGTAATTGAGATTAGAGACTTCTAAATTACCATTTTCAATAATAAAATTAGGTAAATTAATGCTACTATTTAAAATAGACAATTTTCGAATAGTGATTTTAGGCCAGTCCATAAACATTTTGTTTATGTGTGCAATATCAAGTTTAGATTGATAATTTAATTTATTGATTTTTAATCTATTAACATATAATGAATTATCAGGAAAAACACTAATATTGCCGTTTATTGCAGCCTGAGAAAGATCTGCTCCAAAATTGGTAATATTTAGTTGGCGATTTTTTTGATTACCTTCAATCAATATCGAATCAATACTGAAATCATCAAATTGTGCTTTTTCGACAGTGAAACTAAATTCACTATCTGTTTGTCGGGTTAATACTTGGGAATTCCAAGGTTTTATTCCACCGGAAAGATTTATTAAGTTAATTTTATGATTTATAGGTGTATTTTCATAATTAATGGATACATGATTAAGCTGTAAAAAATCGGTAGAAATACCTTGTGTATTAGAAGCAGCATTGATCTCACCATCAAATACATAAACATAAGCAAATGATTGATATTGTAATAGATGATTTGATTTGAGTCCGACTATTAATTTATTAGCGGTAAGATTATTTTTACTCTGGGTTTTATCCTGAATATAAATATTTTCAAATGTGAGTTCAAAAGGTTTTGCCATTGAATGAGAGATTTTACCAATGGAAATATCATAATTGGGAATCCAGTACATTAATAACTTACTTGTATATTTTGCTCCCCAATTGGTTTGTAACAAAAAATAAGGTAAAACAATACCAAACCAAGCAATGGCAATCAAAATATAGAAAAATAGTTTTAGACGATTAAGCATGTTTGATTGATTTGAAATAATGATAAATTAACTTTTAGTATTATACTGATTTTTTTTAGAGATAAAATTGATAGTTTAAATAAATGAAAATAGTAGGGGTTATAGGTTTTTTTGCATGTGCATTAATGCTTGCCTTATCTCAAATACACGCTAATATATTGATTAAAGGTTAAATAAGACTCTCCCTTTTGATAAGGGAGTGTTTTTTTATTGCTTATTGAAATTCAGCAATTGAATTTAAAATTGATTCTATAAGGAATAAATATCAAAGGTGAAATCATTATGCAACAGATTCCAATGACGATTAAAGGTGCTGAACTATTACGTGCAGAACTTGAAGAATTAAAAAATGTTAAACGACCACAAATTACTGCTGCGATTGCTGAAGCGAGAGCTCATGGTGATTTGAAAGAGAATGCTGAATATCATGCAGCCAGAGAACAACAAGGCTTTTGTGAAGGAAGAATTCAAGAAATTGAAGGTAAACTGGCGCAAGCACAAATCATTGATATTACAAAAATGAAAAATACTGGACGCGTAATATTCGGTTCCACGGTAACTGTATTAAATCTTGATACTGATGAAGAGATCACATATCGAATAGTTGGTGACGATGAAGCTGATTTTAAACAGAATTTGATTTCTGTAAATTCACCCATTGCTCGTGGTTTAATTGGTAAAGAAATTGATGATACTGTTTCGATTAATACCCCTGGGGGAGAAGTCGAATTTGATATTCTAAAAGTTGAATATATTTAATAAATATTGCCGCATTGCGCGGCATTTTTAGTGTTGTCTTCAACTTTTTGGTAGAGCGATTTTTTTATCTTCGCTTGGTTTAAATAAAGTAAGAATTGAACCAATTAGTTGTACTTGTGTGGCATCAGTTTCACGAATTATTGCATCGCAAATTAATTTTTTGGTTTCTCGATCTTCCGCCGAAACTTTAACTTTAATCAGTTCATGATATTCAAGTGCATTTTCTATTTCAGCTAATACACCTTCAGTTAACCCATTGGCGCCGATCATTACGACAGGTTTTAGATGGTGAGCTTCACCTTTTAAATACTGTTTTTGTTTGTTAGATAAATTCATTTAAATTACTATCAATAAGGGTTGTATTTTTGTTATTCTACCCTTATATAGTATAGAAATTCAATGGTTATTCACAATTGTGAATAAAAATCAAGGATTAAACGTGAGTAATAAAAAACGTTCAGCTAGCTCAACCCGTTGGCTAAATGAACATTTCAAAGATCAGTTTGTATTGCAAGCTCAAAAAAAAGGGTTGCGGTCTCGGGCTTGGTTTAAATTAGAAGAAATTCAGAAAACGGATAAATTATTTAAACCGGGTATGACAGTCGTTGATTTAGGTGCGGCGCCAGGCGGATGGTCACAATATGTGGCGTCTGTAATTGGCAATAAAGGTAGAATAATTGCATGTGATCTTTTACCAATGGATCCTATAGTTGGTGTTGATTTTTTACAAGGTGATTTTCGCGACGAAGCTGTACTCAATGCTTTACTTGCGCGAGTAGGTGAAGATAAAGTACAAGTCGTGATGTCTGATATGGCACCGAATATGAGTGGTCAACCAGCCGTTGATATTCCCAGAGCTATGTATTTAGTTGAGCTAGCGCTTGATATGTGTCGAGATGTATTAGCACCAAATGGCAGTTTTATTGTCAAAGTGTTCCAAGGAGAAGGATTTGAGCAATATCTGAAAGCTATTCGGGAAATGTTTAAAGTGGTTAAAATTCGTAAACCACAGGCATCTCGTGCCAGATCACGAGAAGTTTATATTGTTGCAACAGGGCGGAAGTAGCCAGTTGTTTTTTTTTGTAGTACTATTGTGCTCTATTTTTAAAGTAGCATAATCCATTATTTTTGAGGGGTTTTTCTTTTGAACGACATGGTAAAAAATCTGCTAATTTGGGGTGTTATTGCTGTTGTATTAATTGCTGTGTTTAATCAATATAGTTCTGTGTCAGGCAGCGGTCAACAAGTTGACTACATAACATTTAATAATGATGTTATTAGCGGTAAACTTAAAGAAGTTCACATTGATGGTAGAGAAATTAAAGCCATCACAAAAAATAATAATAGTTACGTGACTTATGTTCCTTATGAAGATCCTAAATTAATGGATATATTGAATGTTAATCACGTACCAACATATGGTACACCAGCCGATAAGCCGAGTTTATTGCTTACCATTTTGATTTCATGGTTCCCAATGATCCTCTTAATTGGTTTTTGGTTCTTTATGATGCGCCAAATGCAAGGTGGCGGTAAAGGCGGGCCATTATCAATTGGAAAAAGCAAAGCTAAAATGCTAACCCCTGATCAAATCAAAACTAAATTTACTGATGTCGCAGGTAGTGAAGAAGCTAAACAAGAAGTAACAGAAGTTGTCGATTTCTTACGTGATCCGGGTAAATATCAAAAATTAGGTGGACGTATACCAAAAGGTATTCTTATGGTTGGGCCACCAGGAACGGGTAAAACACTATTAGCTAAAGCCATTGCAGGTGAAGCTAATGTACCTTTCTTTAGTATCTCTGGTTCTGATTTTGTTGAAATGTTTGTTGGTGTTGGTGCTTCACGAGTACGTGATCTTTTTGAACAAGCACGTAAACATGCGCCATGCATTATCTTTATTGATGAAATTGATGCTGTAGGTCGCAAGCGAGGTAATGGTTCTATGGGAGGACACGATGAACGTGAACAAACATTGAATCAAATGTTGGTCGAGATGGATGGGTTTGAGACCAATAGTGGAATTATTATTATTGCAGCGACCAACCGCGCTGATATTTTAGATCCCGCTTTATTACGTCCTGGTCGATTTGACCGTCAAGTACAAATTGATCGACCAGACATGAAAAGTCGTGAGCAAATATTAGCAGTACATGTTCGAAAAGTTCCTTTAGAAAATAATGTTGATTTATCAGTATTAGCGAGAGGTACGCCAAATTATTCGGGTGCGGATCTTGCTAACTTAGTAAATGAAGCAGCTTTATTTGCTGCTCGGCGTAATAAACGCTTAGTTGGCATGGAAGAATTTGAAGAAGCTAAAGACAAAATCAATATGGGGACTAAGCGAACTTCGTTATCAATGAGTTTAGAAGAGTTAACAAATACTGCTTATCATGAGGCGGGTCATGCCATTGTAGGCTATTTAGTTCCTGAACATGATCCACTTCATAAAGTGACTATCATTCCTCGAGGAAGAGCATTAGGTGTGACGTTTTTCTTACCAGAAGGTGATCAAATTAGTAAAAGCCGTATTAGCCTTGAATCACAAATATCAACGCTATACGCTGGAAGAATTGCGGAAGGTTTAATTTATGGTGAAGATAAAATTACTTCAGGCGCATCAAGTGATATTCGTTATGCCTCCAGTCTTGCCCGAGCGATGGTGACTGAATGGGGTTTTTCAGATCGTTTACCACCAGTGCTATTTGAATATGAAGAATCATCATACGGACCATTAAAGCGAATTTCTGATAATACAGCAAAAATTATTGATGAAGAGGTTGAAGCAATCGTTGATCGTAACTATAAGCGTGCAAAACAGCTTTTAACCGATAATATTGACATTCTTCATGCAATGAAAGATGCTTTACTTAAATATGAAACCATCGGTATTAAACAAATAGATGAATTAATGCAACGTAAACCAATTACTCCGCCGGATGATTGGACAGAAAAAGATGAGCAAGCAGCGAATAAAACGCTACAACAAACTAACAATACCATGTTAGAACCTAATGAAAAATCATCAAGTGATGATTCATCTAATAATAGCTAGTTAACTTATAAATAAAAAACGCGCTGTAGCGCGTTTTTTTATAACTAATTTAAAGTGATAACATAATGGAAATCAAATTTAACCAATATACTATGGATCTAACATTTCCCCATGTAATGGGGATATTGAATATGACGCCAGATTCTTTTTCTGATGGTGGTCATTATAATAATCTTGATGCAGCAATGCATCGTGTTGATAAAATGATCCAAGACGGAGCAACATTCATTGATGTCGGAGGGGAATCAACAAGACCAGGAGCTGCCGAAGTTCATGTCGACGAGGAATTGGATCGAGTTGTACCTATTGTTGAAAAAATAGCTAAATATTATGATGTTTGGATTTCTGTTGATACATCCAAGCCACAAGTTATGCTTGAATCGGCTAAAGCTGGCGCTCATTTAATTAATGATATTCGCGCTCTAACTTTACCAGGGGCTATAGAAGCCGCACAAAAAGCGGGATTACCAGTTTGTTTGATGCATATGCAAGGTGAACCACAAACTATGCAACAATCACCTCATTATGATAATGATATCTATCATGAAGTCGATAGTTTCTTTGCACAACATATTCAACGTTGTATTGATGCAGGAATTGAACGACAGAAAATTATCTTAGATCCCGGCTTTGGTTTTGGTAAAACGTTACAACATAATTATCGATTATTAGCTAAATTGTCTGATTTCCACCATTTTGGTTTACCGCTGTTAGTTGGGATGTCACGTAAATCAATGATCGGGCAAGTTCTAAATGTACCGCCATTAGAAAGAATGATTGGTAGTGTGACATGTGCTGTAATGGCAGCTATGAAGGGCGCACAAATTATTCGTGTTCATGATGTTAAAGAAACTTTTGATGCTTTACGTTTAGTACAAGCAACATTAGCGGAACAAAATTAAAAATTATTTGGGATAAAATTACTAAGTCAACTTAATAAATCAGCATTGCTAAATACAAGTCAATATTATATTGTTACGGCAATGTAAATAAGATCCAAAGTAATCTGAAATAAGAAGGAGTAGCAGGATGTCAAAAAGAAAATATTTTGGTACTGATGGTATCCGTGGAAAAGTTGGTGAATATCCTATTACACCTGATTTTGCCTTAAAGTTAGGTTGGGCTGTTGGTCGTGTATTAGCCAAAGAAGGCATAGGAAATGTGTTAATTGGTAAAGATACTCGTATTTCAGGTTATATGTTAGAGTCTGCACTAGAAGCCGGTTTTGCATCTGCTGGCGTAGCTGCTGCGTTTACCGGACCTATGCCAACACCGGCAATTGCCTATTTGACACGTACATTTCGTGCTGATGCCGGCGTAGTTATTTCAGCTTCTCATAACCCTTTTTACGATAATGGTATTAAATTCTTTTCTACTGAAGGTAAAAAATTACCCGATGATGTTGAAGCACTTATAGAAGCTGAACTTGAAAAACCATTAGTATGTGTTGCATCAGATAAATTAGGTCGTGCGAGCCGAATTACAGATGCGGCTGGGCGTTATATTGAATTCTGTAAAGGGTCATTTGATCATGAACTGAGTCTTTCAGGTTTAAAAATAGTGGTTGATTGTGCCAATGGTGCTACTTATCACATTGCACCCAATGTATTAAAAGAATTAGGTGCACACGTAATTAAAATTGGCTGTAATCCAAATGGTATGAACATCAATGAAAAATGTGGTGCGACTGATGTTGATGCATTAATTGAAAAGGTCTTAGAAGAAAAAGCAGATCTAGGCTTCGCTTTAGATGGTGATGGTGATCGAATTATTTTGGTTGATCATAACGGTCATAAAGTTGATGGCGATCAGATTATATATATCATAGCACGTGAAGCATTACGCAAAGGACAATTGCAGGGTGGTGTAGTTGGAACACTAATGAGTAATATGGGGCTTGAAATAGGTCTTAAAGAGTTAGGTATACCATTTGTTCGAGCTAAAGTAGGTGACCGCTATGTTTTAGAAAAACTAATCGAAAATGATTGGCGGTTCGGAGCTGAAAATTCTGGGCATGTTTTGCTTTTAGATAAAACAACTACAGGCGATGGTATTATTGCTGGTTTACAGGTTTTATCCGCCATGATTCGTAATAAAATGTCGTTAGCTGATTTAAGTTGTGGTATGAAGCTATTTCCGCAAGTTTTATTGAATGTTCATTTATCAGGTTCAACAGATCCATTGAATCATCAACAAGTAAAAGACGTTATCCAAGAAGTTGAATTAGCACTAGCAGATAAAGGTCGATTATTAATTCGTAAGTCTGGCACTGAACCTTTAATTCGAGTAATGGTTGAGGGAGAAGATAAAACGTTAGTAACACAATATGCTCAATGTATTGTTGATGTGATTAAAAAAGTTAATGCTAATTAATTTTATTTATTGAATATAAAATCATAGTATTAAATATCATGTATCTTCAGGTATTAAGGAAATTCAATAGGCAATAATAATATGACTTATTTAATCCCCAAAAACATTGCTATTCTCGGCTCAACAGGTTCAATTGGTTGTAGTACATTAGCGGTTATTCGACAAAATCCAAATTTATTTAAAGCTTATATCCTAGTAGGTGGGCAAAATATAACTAAAATGGTTGAGCAATGTATTGAATTTCGACCTAAATATGTTGCTATGGCTGAAATGAATGCGGCTAAAACATTACAACAAGCTATTGAGCATTTACATCTTGATGTGACTATTTTATCGGGTGAGCAAGATATTTGTGATTTAGTTCAATTACCTGAAGTTGATTATGTTATGGCTGCTATTGTTGGGGCGGCCGGATTACGTTCTACACTAGCCGCTATAAAAAAAGGAAAGCGAATTCTTCTAGCGAATAAAGAGTCATTAGTAACTTGTGGGCATTTGTTTATGCAAGCAGTTAAAGATTATAATGCTCAATTACTTCCCGTTGATAGTGAACATAATGCAATTTATCAGAGTTTACCTAAGTTAGTCCAAGAACAATTAGGTTTTGCATCATTAATTGAGCATGGCATTAGTAAAATTGTATTAACAGGTTCTGGTGGACCTTTTAGGGACAGAGATATAGCGACTTTAAAACAAGTAACACCACAACAAGCTATTGCACATCCAAATTGGTCAATGGGGAAAAAAATATCGGTAGATTCGGCAACTATGATGAATAAAGGATTAGAATATATCGAAGCGCGATGGTTATTTAATGCTAATCAAGAAGAAATGGAAATCATTATTCATCCGCAGTCAATTATTCATTCAATGGTTCGTTATATTGATGGCAGTGTAATAGCTCAACTGGGTAATCCAGATATGTGCACACCAATAGCTTATGCTATGTCTTATCCTGATCGCATTTATTCAGGTGTTCCGCCATTAGATTTTATGCAATTGTCACAGTTAACGTTTCAACAACCAGATTTTAAACGCTATCCTTGCTTGAAATTGGCCATTGAAGCTTCACAAAGTGGGCAAGCAGCAACGACAGCATTGAATGCTGCAAATGAAATAGCTGTTGAAGCTTTCCTTAAGCAAGATATTGGTTTTATGGATATTGCTACAGTTGTTGATCAAGTGCTAAATCAATTAACTCTAGCCGAACCACAATCAATTGATGAAGTCTTTATCATTGATAATTGGGCTAGAGAGTTAAGTCGAATTGTTATTAGCAATAAAAATAAATCGTAAATTTATTTTGTATTTTTTGTGTCATTGATGATAGCATTAGTAATGAGTTAACGCTTATTACACTAAAGATTAAGAGTAATTTAAATCTGTATAATAAATAGGTTAACCATTTTACCATGCTATTTGGGGCGAATATTTTTCAGTAAGTTTAACAACCTTTAACATATCAATAATTTTAATTTCTGAATCGACAAGCTGCGTTAATCCACGCGCGGCTAAATCACTTTCTAATGCATAACAATGTGGAGTGATAGTCTTAATTTGTTTGATAATTGCGTTATCTCTTAAGGTTAAAATAACACCATTTTGCCAGAATAAAATGATATCATTAGGTAGTATCAAGTTGATATCGATGGTTGTATTCGCGATTGTGTGTAATGTCATATTTAAGCCGTAATTTGTAAACATTTCCTTAATAGCGTCTATTCTTCTATAATAATTATTAAGAGTCTAGAAGAGAATGTTAAAATGTCACACTTAATACGCTTAAAAACCGAGCAAGATACAATTGATTTGGGTAAACGATTAGCTTTAGTTTGCTTAGATTACCTTAACACCCATGATGATTCAATTATAATTTATCTTGAGGGTGATTTAGGTGCTGGAAAAACGACCTTTAGTCGTGGATTTTTACAAGCCTTGGGTCATAAAGGAAATGTGAAAAGTCCCACTTATACATTAGTTGAGCCTTATGAATTTAAGGAATTTTCTGTTTACCACTTTGATTTATATCGTTTAGCTGATCCAGAAGAATTAGAATTTATGGGAATTAGAGATTATTTATCTAAACGTAGTATTTGTTTAGTTGAATGGCCAAGTCAAGCGTCTGGTGCTTTACCAAATGCTGATGTCAACATTCATTTGATTTACGATAACTTTTCACGAATTGCAAATATCGATCTAATAACAAATAAAGTACATTTATAACAGGTAGAATTTTTAGATTAAATAGAGTTTATATATCCATGAAGATATCTTTTAAAATGCTTATATTGTCTTTTATGACACTTTTTATATGCTTTACAGCTGATGCAAAGGTTATTATAGCAATTGATGCTGGACATGGAGGTAAAGATTCAGGAGCAATCGGAAAGAAAAATCTTTATGAAAAGGACGTAACCCTTTCAATTGCCAATAAGCTAATGACTATAATGAATAAAGACCCGGAAATAAAAGCAATTTTGACGCGCAAAAACGATTCGTATATTTCTGTGTTTCAGCGTTCAGAAATTGCTCGTAAAAATAAAGCGGATTTATTAATTTCTATCCATGCTGATTCTGCCCCTAATCGTAATGCAACAGGCGCATCTGTTTGGGTTTTGTCTACTAAACGAGCAGATACTGAATTAGGTCGTTGGTTAGAAAAACATGAAAAGCAATCTGAACTTCTGGGTGGCGCTGGAGATGTTTTATCTGGCGAAGCAAGTCATCCCTATCTAAGTCAAGCAGTGCTTGATTTACAATTTTCATACGCTCAGCGAGTTGGATACGGTTTAGCAAGTGATATCTTAAAAGAAATGAATAAAGTTGTGACTTTACATAAACGAGAACCCGAACATGCAAGCTTAGGAGTCTTGAGATCACCAGATATACCATCTGTTTTGATAGAGGTTGGATTTATTTCAAATTTAAGTGAAGAACGATTACTTAAAAGTCAGACTCATCAAGATAAAATTGCACAAGCAATTTATAGAGGTCTTAAGATATATATCAAGAAAAATCCGATGATAAAGGAAAAACATTGATGACTATTCATATTCTGCCCCCAGAGTTGGCGAATCAAATTGCAGCCGGTGAGGTAGTCGAAAGACCGGCGTCAATTATTAAAGAATTAGTAGAAAATTGTATTGATGCAGGGGCAACTCAAATCGATATTGATATTGAACAAGGTGGGTGTAAATTAATTCGTATTAGAGACAATGGTTGTGGTATCAGTAAAAGCGAATTAGCCTTGGCATTAGCAAGACATGCGACAAGTAAAATCACTAATCTTGATGATTTAGAAGCCATTGTAAGCTTAGGATTTAGAGGGGAGGCTCTCGCTAGTATTAGCTCAGTATCTCGATTAACGCTAACATCAAGACCACAATCGCAGACAGATGCTTGGCAAGTGTATGCTGAAGGGAGAGAAATGACACCCATTATCAAGCCTGCATCGCATCCTGTTGGAACGACTGTAGAAGTATTAGATATTTTCTATAATACACCAGCAAGACGACGTTTTTTAAAAACTGAAAAAACAGAATTTTCACATATTGATGAAGTTATACGTCGTATAGCATTAGCCTATCCTAATATAGCTTTTAACTTTCAACATAATGGTAAATTAGTTAAGCAGTACCGAGTTTCCCAGTCAAGTGATCCAATAGATAAGCGCATTGTGACTGTTTGCGGCACAACTTTTATGCAAAAGGCGATTAAATTATCATGGCAACATGATAATTTATCAATTAACGGATGGATTGTAGCTAAAACAACGCAAGAGCCGATGCAGTATTTCTATGTCAATGGCAGAATTGTGAAAGATCGTTTACTTAATCATGCCCTAAAGCAGGCTTTTCAAGAAAGAAACAAATCTTCAATTCATTCAACAGATCAGACATTAAGCTATATTATTTATTTGGAAGTTGATCCGCATCAGGTTGATGTGAATGTGCATCCAGCCAAACATGAAGTAAGATTCCATGAATCCAGATTAGTTCATGATTTTGTACATCAAGCGGTGGTGATGGCATTACAGCAAATAGAGCAGCAAACCGAGCAATTGAAAGAATCCACGTTGCCAGTGAATCTTACCGAACCATTGTATGGTAATCATCTTGATTATAAAAATGAAAATCGCATGGCAGCAGGTCGGAGTGTTTTTGATAAGCGTTTTGAAAAAAATGAATCAGTTAAGCAAAATGGTTATGCTAATTATATTGATAAATCTCAAGTTAAAAAGAATGATCATCTTAACGAAAACAAAATATATGGGCGATTAATTCAACAACCTAGCGCTAACTATTCTGGAGTGGATACCTCTATTTCTCAAGAACAGCAAGCCGTTATTGATTCATTATTTCCTAAAAGAGATGATTCTTTAGTTATTCCAAAAAATGAAATTAAAGTATCCTCTGCAACTCAATTAGGAAAAGTACTGGCAATTGTAAATAATGAATATGCGTTACTTGAAAAGAGCCAGCAACAACAGCAACAATTTAGTTTATTATCTTTAAAGAAAGCACAGTTAATCCTGTTAAATGCTGAATTATTAGAAAAAGACAAAACCCCAAATATTGAACGTTTATTAATCCCGTTATCAATGCTATTAAATAATGAAGAACAACAAGTTATGATTCAGTATCAAAAGGTACTTGAAGAATTTTCGTTCGAATTTGAAATTGAGAGATCAAAGTTTCTTTTAATGGCAGTTCCTAAATTAATGCGTAAAGCTAATTGGCAGAAAATTATACCTAGTTTGACAAAATTTTTATCAAAAGAGAATGGGGCTATCATAAATAATCAAGAAATAATGAAATGGTTATGTGATCATTATATAAACAGTGATGAATATTCTCAGATACTCTGGAATATTCCTAAAGCAATACAACTATTGTCAGAACTCGAAGAACTCGATCCTCAATCTTATGATCCGTGTGAGATCATTAAATCTCTAGATTCATTATCATTTATTGAATTATTTAAGTAATATTTAATTATGAATAAACCGCAAATTTTAACTTTAATGGGGCCTACTGCTTCGGGAAAAACGGCTCTTGCTATGGCACTAAGTGATGATTATCCAATTGATATAATAAGTGTTGATTCAGCACTTATATATCGAGGAATGGATATAGGAAGTGCTAAACCTTCTACAGAAGAATTGATTGCTTACCCCCATAAATTAATTAATATTAAAGATCCCGCAGAAAGTTATTCGGCAGCTGATTTTCGGCATGATGCTATTAACGAAATAAAAACATCTTTAAGTCAAGGACGAATACCATTATTAGTCGGCGGTACCATGCTTTATTTCAAAGCGTTAATTGATGGCTTATCACCTCTACCAGCAGCTAATGAAAATATCCGAAAACATATTGAAGAAAAAGCGAATCGACAGGGTTGGCAAGCGATTCATGAACAACTGATGGAGGTTGACCCTATTTCTGCTTCACGAATTCACCCTAATGATCCACAGCGCCTTAATCGCGCATTAGAAGTCTACCTAATTACGGGTAAAACACTAACCGAATTAACTGAGAATAAAGGAGAAAGTTTACCTTTTAAAGTTATTCAATGCGCAATAAATTGTGATGATCGTAAATTATTGCATGATCGAATTGAAAAAAGATTTTTGATGATGTTAGAACAGGGATTTGAGGATGAGGTTAAGCTTTTAATGCAGCGTAATGATTTGCATCTTGATTTACCATCAATACGTTGTGTGGGATATCGACAAATGTGGCAGTACTTAGCGGGTGATATTAGCTATGATGAAATGATTTATCAAGGAATATGTGCTACACGCCAATTAGCAAAACGGCAAATCACATGGTTAAGAGGATGGAAACACTCAATAAATTGGTTAAAAAATGACAATTATAAGTCTTTCAAACAAATTTTTTTGGAACATTTTACGTAAATTTAAACAATTAATAGCCATAATTTGAGGATAATTATTTACACTAAATTATAATAAATTATCATTATTTTAACGGAAATTATTTGTAAAATAATGTATCGTATTTTTATAATTTAAAAATATTAAAATATTCGTTTAAATTTTTCTAATTATTGTATGTCTATATCTAATTTGAATAAATTGCGAGTAACTGGTATATTATTTTTTTGATATAAATCAATATTTAGTGAAAAAATAACATCATATTTTTAAATATTTTTACAAAATAAAAGAAATTTTAATAATTTCTGATAAATTTTCAGTTCAAGTGTTTAAGATTCTATTTTTTTATGATAATTTGGATCTCACAAAAGCTCAGAAATAGTGAATTGAGTTTTTGAAACATTTTTAGTTTCTTATTAGTAATCAAAAAGGAAAATTACATGTCAAAAGGGCAATCTCTACAAGATCCTTATTTGAATTTATTGCGCCGTGAACATATTCCGGTCTCAATTTATTTAGTTAATGGTATTAAATTACAAGGTCAAATAGAATCATTTGATCAGTTTGTTATCTTGTTAAAGAATACGGTTAGTCAGATGGTATATAAGCATGCGATTTCCACTGTCGTACCATCAAGACCGATTTCTAATTCGCTTGTGCAGTCTGAAGAAACAAGTGAAGATTCAAATTAATCTATTATTCTTAATAAAGGATATATAGTTGTTTGAACGTTATAAAGGTGGTGAAAAAGCCCTACTTGTCCATGTGTTTTTTTCTCATGAAAGTGATATCGAGGATTTAAAAGAGTTTGAGGTACTGGTATCCTCAGCTCGTATCGAAATTCTCGATATCATCACCACGTCTAGAAAATCCCCTCAAATCAAATATTTCGTTGGAGAAGGAAAAGCCCAAGAGATTGCTGAACTAGTCAAATTACATAATGCATCAGTGATTTTGGTTAACCATTCTTTAACGCCAACTCAAGAAAGAAATCTTGAAAAATTATGTGAGTGTCGTGTAGTTGATAGAACGGGGCTAATATTAGATATTTTTGCCCAGAGAGCTCGGACTCACGAAGGTAAGCTACAAGTTGAACTTGCTCAATTACAGTATCTTTCTACACGTTTAGTCCGCGGGTGGACACATCTTGAAAGACAAAAAGGCGGAATTGGGCTTCGTGGCCCAGGTGAAACACAACTTGAAACAGATAGACGATTAATTCGGCATCGTATCCAAGTTATCTTAAATCGTTTAGATAAAGTTGAAAAACAGCGCGCACTAAATCGCCAATCTAGATTAAAAGCGAATCTTTCTACTGTATCATTAGTTGGATATACGAATGCGGGTAAATCCACTCTTTTTAATGCCTTAACAAATTCTGATGTCTATGCTGCTAATCAACTTTTTGCAACTTTAGATCCCACCCTTAGACGAATTCAAGTTGAAGATGTAGGGGAAATTGTATTAGCTGATACTGTAGGATTTATACGTCATTTACCACATGATCTCGTAGCTGCCTTCAAAGCAACTTTGTTAGAAACTAAAGAATCTGAACTTATATTACATGTAATTGATGCAAGTAATGCTAATTTATACGACAACATAGAAGCTGTAGATCAGGTTTTAACGGAAATTGGTGCGGATAATATTCCAGTTTTATTAATTATGAATAAAATTGATTTATTAGATGGGCGTCAGGCTTCTATTGACCGTGATGAGAATGGTTTACCATTTCGTGTTTGGCTTTCCGCAGAAAATAAGGTAGGATTAGATCTTTTATTACTGGCTTTAAAAGAACGATTATGTAAACAGATTTATAATTGCCACATAAAATTGCCAATTAATTTAATTAGTTTGCGAAGTCGTTTTTACCAATTAAATAGTATAGTTAAAGAAATTGTTAACGAAGACGGTAGTTTTAGTTTAGCTATTCGTATACCATTAATTGAATGGAATCGATTATGTAAACAAAACCCAGATTTGTTATACTTAATTAATGATAAAGTTGAAATTAGTTAGATGGAGCACATAAAATATGGCGTGGAATCAGCCCGGAAATAACGGACAAGATAATGATCCATGGGGTAACAACAAGAGAAAAAAAACAAGTAATTCACCTGATAACATTTTAGAAAAACTTAATAACCTTTTTAAAAAACAACCATCTAACAACAATGGTGGTTCTAATAGTGTAAAAGCTCCATTTAATCTATCAGCACTTTTAGGTGGAATACTACTCCTTATTATTGGTATCTGGTTTATCAGTGGATTCTATACAGTAAATCAAAGTCAGCGTGGTGTAATTACACGTTTTGGACAAGTTCAATCAGAGATTGTACAACCTGGATTAAATTGGAAACCTTCATTGGTTGATAGTGTTCATTTGGTTGATACGCAGGGCACACAGAGTCTAAATGTTCACGGCTTCATGATAACTGCTGGCGAAAATTTAATTTTTGTTGAAATGAACGTTCAATATCGAATTACCAATCCAATTAAATACTTATTCAATGTTAAAAGTGTAGAAGATAGTTTACGTCAGGCGGCTGATAGTGCATTACGTACCGAAGTAAGTAGTTCAAATATGGATGCTATTTTGACTGATGGTCGTGCTGAACTTGAAACCAGAACCAAGCAACAACTAGTCGATACTATTTCAAATTATGATATGGGTATTACCATTGTTGATTTAAATTTCCAATCTGCTCGTCCGCCAGAAGAAGTGCAAGAATCTTACAATGATGCAAATCGTGCTCGAGAAGATCGTGATAGAGAGATAAATAAAGCTGAAGCAGATAAAGTTCAAATCATTCAGGAAGCTGAAGGTCGTGCTGCTAAAATCTTAGCGGATGCTGATTCTTATCGTGTCCGTGTTGAACTTGAAGCTCAAGGTGATGTTGCTCGTTTTGAAAAACTATTACCAGAATATCGAAATGCACCAGAAATTACTAAAGCTCGCCTATACATAGAGACTATGGAACGTATTTTAGCAAATACAAATAAAGTTATGGTTAATGATAAAAGTGGTAATTTATTAGTTTTACCATTAGAACAAATGTTAAATAGCAAGAACACTAACAGTAATAACGATATGAAAATCGAGCAATCTAATTTAAATACACCTAATAATAGTTCTATAAATAATGTAACTCCTCCAGTAGTTACGCCTACTGTAACTCAAACTAATGCTATCCCTCCATCAGATAACACAAATATGCTTCGTGGTAGCAATATTAATGCTATTAGAACAGGACGATAAGGAGAATAAAAATGCGTAAAATTATCATTCCTTTCGTTATCATATTGATTGGCGTACTATTTTCATCAGTTTATGTTGTAGAAGAAGGTACAAAAGGTATTGTTTTAAGATTTAATAAAATGATTGCTTTATCTGAACCCGGGTTACATTTTAAAGTTCCGGGTATTGATAATGTTCGAATTGTTGATGCAAAAATTCAAACTACTGATAGCTCCAAAAATGGAATGGAACAAAAATTCATCAATAGAGAAAAAAATTATCTAATTGTTGATTACTTTGTTCAATGGAAAATTACGGACTTTAAACGATATTATGAGACTATTGCTGGAGGCAATAGTATAGAAGATTTATTGATGGCCAGATTAAATGGTCGTTTACGTGCAGAAATAGGTAAATTAGACATTATAGATATCATT
Organism: Frischella perrara; assembly: GCF_000807275.1. Lineage (NCBI taxonomy): Bacteria > Pseudomonadati > Pseudomonadota > Gammaproteobacteria > Orbales > Orbaceae > Frischella > Frischella perrara. The sequence continues at coordinate 294,457 of NZ_CP009056.1, forward strand.
AATGATGCTAATACTGAAATGAAATCACGTAACTCATTGATGCTAAGAGTTAAAGATGCCCTAAATGGTAAACAGCCAAATGCTAAAAGTGATGAAAACATATCAAATGGACAATTTGATGATCAATCTGAAGGTAATTTAGAAAAAATCACAAGTATGAGGGCCTTTGGTGTTGAAGTTATTGATGTACGTATTAAACAAATTGATTTTCCAGCAGCAGTATCTAAATCTATCTATGATCGAATGAGTGAAGAACGTAAAGTATTTGCGCGTGATAAACGTTTTCAAGGCTATAAAAAAGCAGAAGAAATTCGAGCTCAATCAAGACTAACCGCGACTAAAATTCTATCTGAAGCAGAAAAACAAGCTAGAATTATTCGAGGTGAAGGAGATGCTAATGCTGCTAAAATTTATGCTGATACCTTTAGTAAAGATTTTGAATTTTTTAGTTTTATTCGTAGCCTGAAAGCCTATGAACAGAGCTTTAAAGAAAATGATATTATGGTAATAAGTCCAGATAGTGAGTTTTTCCGTTATATGAAACTCAATCCTAATATCAAATCTGATAAAAAATAATTGTTACTAATATTTGGTAGCGGTAGGAACTTAATTTAAATAAAAATGAGTATGTTACGATGAGTGATAATGTTGTTGTACTTGGAACACAATGGGGTGATGAAGGTAAAGGTAAGGTTGTTGATTTACTTACTGAAAAGGCTAAATATGTTGTTCGCTATCAAGGTGGGCATAATGCTGGTCATACTTTAGTCATCAATGGTGAAAAAACCGTTTTACATCTTATCCCTTCTGGTATTTTAAGACCAAATGTCATTAGTATTATAGCTAATGGTGTTGTGCTTTCTCCAGAAGCACTTATGAAAGAAATGAAAGAACTAGAAGAAAAAGGGATCCCTGTAAAAGAAAGATTACTTATTTCTGAATCTTGTCCACTTATTCTTCCATATCATGTTGCTTTAGATAATGCACGAGAAAAAGCAAGAGGCGCAAAAGCGATTGGTACGACAGGTCGGGGGATTGGTCCAGCCTATGAGGATAAAGTAGCGCGTCGCGGACTTCGAGTTGGCGATTTAAAAGATCGCCAAGTCTTTGCTGAAAAATTAAAAGAAGTTATGGAATACCATAATTTTCAGTTAGTTAATTTTTATAAAGCAGACGCCGTAAGCTACGATAAAGTACTAAATGATGTACTTAATATTGCTGATATTTTATTAGCGATGGTCGCTGATGTTCCAACGTTACTTGAATCTGCGCGTAAGAATGGCGAGAAAATTATGTTTGAAGGGGCACAGGGTACCTTACTAGATATTGATCATGGTACATATCCTTATGTAACTTCATCTAATACCACTGCAGGTGGTGTGGCAACTGGTTCGGGTTTCGGACCTCGATATGTAGGCTATGTGTTAGGAATTGTAAAGGCATATAGTACCCGAGTTGGCGCAGGTCCATTCCCAACGGAACTGTTTGATGATATTGGCGAATTTTTATGTAAACAAGGAAATGAATTTGGTGCAACTACTGGTCGCAGACGTCGAACAGGTTGGCTAGATATTGTGGCAATTCGTAAAGCAGTACAGCTAAATTCGGTTTCTGGATTTTGTTTAACTAAATTAGATGTGCTTGATGGATTAGAAAATGTAAAAATTTGTGTTGGCTACCAACAACCAGATGGTCATATCACTAAAATAGCACCATCTTCAGCTGAGGATATGAGTGAAGTAGTACCAATTTATGAAACAATGCCTGGTTGGAGTGAGTCAACGTTTGGAGCAAAAACAATTAATGATCTCCCGCAAGCAGCTAGAAACTATATTAAACGTATAGAAGAATTAACAGAAATTCCTATTGATATTATTTCAACCGGTCCTGATCGATTAGAAACAATGATCCTACGCGATCCATTTGAAATATAATTATCAAAAATACAAAGGCACCAATATTAGGTGCCTTTATTGTTAGTGTGAATAATAAAAAAGATCTAAAATGCATGTATTTTGTACTAAATTACATAATATCGCGCAAACAATAACCAAACGAAAGAAAAAGCTCAAAATAGAGTTGATCTAAAAAATAAGATGTCTATAATGCGCAACCACTGAGTGATTGAGACGAACGAAAAGAAAGTCTAGGTTGCAAAAGTGAAGTGAAGAAAGTTTTTAAAAAAAGTTAAAAAACTTCTTGACAGGAAATAAGAGGTAGCGTAGTATACGCAACCCTTGAGACAGTAAGCCGAAACGGAAAAAAACTGTCAGCTCTTTAAAAAGTAAATAACAGACAATCTGTGTGGGCACTGTTAGGACAAAGAATTAAAGTCTATGGGCTTAAAAGAAATCAAGTCTTAATAAGTGACACTGAAGATTCATTTGAATATGTCAGAGACAGTTATTGAGCATCAAACTTTAAATTGAAGAGTTTGATCATGGCTCAGATTGAACGCTGGCGGCAGGCTTAACACATGCAAGTCGAACGGTAACATGAGTGCTTGCACTTGATGACGAGTGGCGGACGGGTGAGTAATGTATGGGGATCTGCCGAATGGATTGGGACAACAGTTGGAAACGACTGCTAATACCGAATAATGTCGCGAGACCAAAGGGTGCTTTCGGGCACTTGCCATTTGATGAACCCATATGAGATTAGCTAGTTGGTGGGGTAAAGGCTCACCAAGGCGACGATCTCTAGCTGGTCTGAGAGGATGACCAGCCACACTGGAACTGAGACACGGTCCAGACTCCTACGGGAGGCAGCAGTGGGGAATATTGCACAATGGGGGAAACCCTGATGCAGCCATGCCGCGTGTATGAAGAAGGCCTTAGGGTTGTAAAGTACTTTCGGTGATGAGGAAGTTATGTGTGGGATAAGCACATATAATTGACGTTAGTTACAGAAGAAGCACCGGCTAACTCCGTGCCAGCAGCCGCGGTAATACGGAGGGTGCGAGCGTTAATCGGAATGACTGGGCGTAAAGGGCATGTAGGCGGATGATTAAGTTAGGTGTGAAAGCCTCGGGCTCAACCTGAGAATAGCATTTAAAACTGGTGATCTGGAGTACTGTAGAGGGAGGTAGAATTCCACGTGTAGCGGTGAAATGCGTAGAGATGTGGAGGAATACCGGTGGCGAAGGCGGCCTTCTGGACAGATACTGACGCTGAGATGCGAAAGCGTGGGGAGCAAACAGGATTAGATACCCTGGTAGTCCACGCTGTAAACGATGTCGATTTGGAGTTTGTTGCCTAGAGTGATGGGCTCCGAAGCTAACGCGATAAATCGACCGCCTGGGGAGTACGGCCGCAAGGTTAAAACTCAAATGAATTGACGGGGGCCCGCACAAGCGGTGGAGCATGTGGTTTAATTCGATGCAACGCGAAGAACCTTACCTGGTCTTGACATCCACAGAATCTTTCAGAGATGAGGGAGTGCCTTCGGGAACTGTGAGACAGGTGCTGCATGGCTGTCGTCAGCTCGTGTTGTGAAATGTTGGGTTAAGTCCCGCAACGAGCGCAACCCTTATCCTTTGTTGCCAGCGATTAGGTCGGGAACTCAAAGGAGACTGCCGTTGATAAAACGGAGGAAGGTGGGGACGACGTCAAGTCATCATGGCCCTTACGACCAGGGCTACACACGTGCTACAATGGCGTATACAAAGGGAAGCGAAGGTGCGAGCTGGAGCGGACCTCCTAAAGTACGTCTAAGTCCGGATTGGAGTCTGCAACTCGACTCCATGAAGTCGGAATCGCTAGTAATCGTGAATCAGAATGTCACGGTGAATACGTTCCCGGGCCTTGTACACACCGCCCGTCACACCATGGGAGTGGGTTGCACCAGAAGTAGATAGCTTAACCGCAAGGGGGGCGTTTACCACGGTGTGATTCATGACTGGGGTGAAGTCGTAACAAGGTAACCGTAGGGGAACCTGCGGTTGGATCACCTCCTTACGAAGCGCCTGGCAGTGTTCACACAGATTGTTTGTTATGAAGTATAAAGTTGTTATACGTCCCCTTCGTCTAGAGGCCTAGGACATCGCCCTTTCACGGCGGTAACAGGGGTTCGAATCCCCTAGGGGACGCCATTAAAGACGGTCAACTTTATACGATAAATTATCTTTGTATTTACTGATAAGTGAATAGAGAGATAAAGCTCTTTAACAAGTAGGAACAAGCTGAAAGAAACGAGTTCTCGAATGATGTTGGAATTGCATGAATGAATTTATGTGGTGAAGATATGATAAGAGAAGAAAGCGTAAAAGAAAACCAGAGACAACTGTGAGTTGTAAGGTTAAGAAATTAAGCGTACACGGTGGATGCCTAGGCAATCAGAGGCGATGAAGGACGTGTTAATCTGCGAAAAGCGACGGTAAGCTGATAAAGAGCGTAATAGCCGTCGATGTCCGAATGGGGAAACCCAATGCAGGTAACTGCATTATCATATGATGAATACATAGTCATATGAGGCGAACCGGGAGAACTGAAACATCTAAGTACCCCGAGGAAAAGAAATCAACCGAGATTCCCGAAGTAGCGGCGAGCGAACCGGGAGGAGCCCAAAGTGGGAAGCATATAGAGTTAGTGGAATTATCTGGAAAGTTAGACGATAGAGGGTGATAGTCCCGTACACGAAGACTAGATATGTGAAAGCTTGAAGAGTAGGGCGGGACACGTGATATCCTGTCTGAAGATGGGGGGACCATCCTCCAAGGCTAAATACTCCTGATTGACCGATAGTGAACCAGTACCGTGAGGGAAAGGCGAAAAGAACCCCGGCGAGGGGAGTGAAATAGAACCTGAAACCGTGTACGTACAATCAGTGGGAGCTGTTACCATTGGGTAATAGTGACTGCGTACCTTTTGTATAATGGGTCAGCGACTTATATTCTGTAGCGAGGTTAACCGAATAGGGGAGCCGAAGGGAAACCGAGTATTAACTGTGCGTTAAGTTGCAGGGTATAGACCCGAAACCCGGTGATCTAGCCATGGGCAGGTTGAAGGTTGGTTAACACTAACTGGAGGACCGAACCGACTAATGTTGAAAAATTAGCGGATGACCTGTGGCTGGGGGTGAAAGGCCAATCAAACCGGGAGATAGCTGGTTCTCCCCGAAAGCTATTTAGGTAGCGCCTCATGTATAACTGTTGGGGGTAGAGCACTGTTTCGGCTAGGGGGCCATCCCGGCTTACCAACCCGATGCAAACTCCGAATACTGACAAGTTTGAGCATGGGAGACACACGGCGGGTGCTAACGTTCGTCGTGAAGAGGGAAACAACCCAGACCGCCAGCTAAGGTCCCCAAGTCATAGTTAAGTGGGAAACGAAGTGGGAAGGCTTAGACAGCTAGGATGTTGGCTTAGAAGCAGCCACCATTTAAAGAAAGCGTAATAGCTCACTAGTCGAGTCGGCCTGCGCGGAAGATGTAACGGGGCTAAAACTATGCACCGAAGCTGCGGCAGTATGCGAAAGCATATTGGGTAGGGGAGCGTTCTGTAAGCCTGTGAAGGTATCCTGAGAGGGGTGCTGGAGGTATCAGAAGTGCGAATGCTGACATAAGTAACGATAAAGCGGGTGAAAAGCCCGCTCGCCGGAAGACCAAGGGTTCCTGTCCAACGTTAATCGGGGCAGGGTGAGTCGACCCCTAAGGCGAGGCAGAGATGCGTAGCTGATGGGAAACGGGTTAATATTCCCGTACTAGATATAACTGCGATGGGGTGACGGAGAAGGCTAGGTTTACCATATATTGGATAATGGGTTAAGCGTGTAGGGGTGTGATTAGGCAAATCCGGTCACTGAAACCCTGAGGCGTGATGACGAGTCACTAAGGTGGCGGAGTAATTGATGCCATGCTTCCAGGAAAAACCTCTAAGCATCAGGTTATATGTAATCGTACCCGAAACCGACACAGGTGGTCAGGTAGAGAATACTAAGGCGCTTGAGAGAACTCGGGTGAAGGAACTAGGCAAAATGGTGCCGTAACTTCGGGAGAAGGCACGCTGATGGTAATTGAAATCCCATGCGGATGTAGGTGAAATCAGTCGAAGATACCAGCTGGCTGCAACTGTTTAATAAAAACACAGCACTGTGCAAACACGAAAGTGGACGTATACGGTGTGACGCCTGCCCGGTGCTGGAAGGTTAATTGATGGGGTTATGCGCAAGCAGAAGCTCTTGATCGAAGCCCCAGTAAACGGCGGCCGTAACTATAACGGTCCTAAGGTAGCGAAATTCCTTGTCGGGTAAGTTCCGACCTGCACGAATGGCGTAATGATGGCCAGGCTGTCTCCACCCGAGACTCAGTGAAATTGAAATTGCCGTGAAGATGCGGTGTACCCGTGGCAAGACGGAAAGACCCCGTGAACCTTTACTATAGCTTGACAGTGAACATTGAGCCTTAATGTGTAGGATAGGTGGGAGACTGAGAAATGTGTACGCCAGTATGCATGGAGTCGACCTTGAAATACCACCCTTTAATGTTTGATGTTCTAACCTATGCTTCTGAATCGAGGCAAGGGACACTGTCTGGTGGGTAGTTTGACTGGGGCGGTCTCCTCCCAAAGAGTAACGGAGGAGCACGAAGGTTAGCTAATCCTGGTCGGACATCAGGAGGTTAGTGCAATGGCAAAAGCTAGCTTGACTGCGAGAGTGACGGCTCGAGCAGGTACGAAAGTAGGTCATAGTGATCCGGTGGTTCTGAATGGAAGGGCCATCGCTCAACGGATAAAAGGTACTCCGGGGATAACAGGCTGATACCGCCCAAGAGTTCATATCGACGGCGGTGTTTGGCACCTCGATGTCGGCTCATCACATCCTGGGGCTGAAGTAGGTCCCAAGGGTACGGCTGTTCGCCGTTTAAAGTGGTACGCGAGCTGGGTTTAGAACGTCGTGAGACAGTTCGGTCCCTATCTGCCATGGGCGTAGGAAAATTGAGAGGGTTTGCTTCTAGTACGAGAGGACCGAAGTGAACGCACCGCTGGTGTTCGGGTTGTGATGCCGATTGCATTGCCCGGTAGCTACGTGCGGAATAGATAAGTGCTGAAAGCATCTAAGCACGAAACTAGCCTTGAGATGAGTTTTCCCTGAAGAGATTCAGTAAGGTCCGTTCGAGACTAGGACGATGATAGGTCAGGTGTGTAAGTGTAGTGATACATTGAGCTAACTGATACTAATGAGCCGAGAGTCTTAACCTTACAACTCGGAGTTGTTTTTGGAAAGAAGAGCTTGTTCTGAAGAGTTAGAGAAGTTAGACAGGATATGTCTGGCGGCGATGTTGCGGTGGTCCCACCTGACCCATGCCGAACTCAGAAGTGAAACGCCGTGGAGCCGATGGTAGTGTGGGGGTTACCCCATGTGAGAGTAGGTCACCGCCAGACTATAAAATACAGACCTCGTCCGAAAGGATGGGGTTTTTTTATTGCTGTTATATTGTTGTCATTAAACCATATCTATCTTAATTTATAAGACTAAAATTAAGATTAAGATTCTGATTCCTGATTAGTTCATCATAGCCATTAGTCCTTACCCTTTCATAATGTAATACTCCAATACCCACTAACCTTATATTCATTTTAAGTCTAAATCTTACCTTATTATTATCATAAATGATGTCCTCGTACTAATTTATTTATAAATTATAGAAAGTTAATTTTAAATCATCTTATTGGCGTTGCTTTAATATTCAAAATATTTCCCTGCTCTTATTAATATACTTTTGAATAACAATGAAATTGCTTTATTTATTGTTAATTTAGTTTTTACTTCACATCTTTATCAAAAAATATGCGATTTATTTATAATAATTAACAGAATGATGTAATATTTTTAGTATCTAACTGATAATATAGATTATTCAGATAGTTATAATAATGTTAAAAAGTATCAATTAACTAAATATATAAACAGAGATAGTCAGTTATTATCGACTGACTTTATAGAATTATGAATCGAAACTACTTTACGAACTAATTTAGTTCATAAAATAATAGGTTATACATAATTAATAATTACGTTGTACCGATAATAAAGCTATTTGCCTTAGCGCTTCCTTATAAGGTGAATCTGCTAATATATTTAAAGATTCAACCGCTTTTAGTGCTTCTTGTTCGGCAATTTTATACGTATATTCAAGGGAATGGCATTCTTGCATGATGGTTAGTACTTTATCCAACAAATGTCTACCATTTCCTGTTTCAATCGCTGTGCGTATTAATTTTATATCTTCAGGATCCTTAGCGTGATGCATGGCATGTAATAAAGGTAAAGTCGGTTTTCCTTCGTTAAGATCATCACCTAAGTTCTTACCTAATGCATTTGCATCTTCAGTTGAATAGTCAAGCATATCATCAATAATCTGAAAAGCTGTACCAAGATAACGTCCATAATCTTTTAACGCTATTTCAACTTCATCTGTTGCATTACTTATGATTGCAGCAATATGGGAAGAAGCTTCAAATAATTTTGCTGTTTTACGGTAGATAACTTGAAGGTATTGTTCCATTGAAATATCAGGATCATTGCAATTCATTAATTGCTGAACTTCACCTTCAGCAATAATATTTGTAGCCTCTGACATTATTTTTAGAACTCGAATTGATTCAACACTTACCATCATCTGAAAGGAACGAGTATAAATATAATCTCCAACAAGTACACTTGCAGCATTACCAAAAAGCGTATTCGCTGTTGAACGACCTCTCCTTAATATTGATTCATCTACGACATCATCATGCAATAAAGTTGCTGTATGAATAAATTCAATAAATGCTGCGGCTGTAATATGTTTATCATCTTCAGAATCTAAAGCTTTAGCACACAACAGCGCTATAATGGGGCGTATACGTTTACCTCCTCCGTCTATAATATATTTACCCAGTTGATTTATTAGAGCAACGTCAGAAGTTAGTTGCAACATGATTACTTGATCTACTTTCTTTAAATCATCACGTACAAGGTCAATTATTTTTTTCATTGTCATTTTTAGTTCTTTAACTGCCTATCGACATTTTAAAATTTCATTTATTATAATATTATGCGATAAAAGCTTAATTACAACAATATAAGTTGATTAATATATCGGTTTTAAATAAAAAAAAATACTATAAATGATACTTATTTTCATTTAAAATTACCTACCTATTTGTTATTAAAATTGTATTTTACACTGGTTGAGAAATGGATAAAATCTGTAAACCGATAGAAAATAAGAATAATCTCTCTATTGTATTATTAATAGCGACATTTTTACATTTTATCATCATTGTACTTATTCTTATGGGGTCTTTGTTCTCCGAATCAGCGCTTTCATTGGATGGTGATAAATCAATAAAGGCTATGATGATCGATTTTTCTATTATGGCAGCTCCACAGCAATCTTTAGCCCAAAATACCATAAATAATGAAGAGTTACCTACACCTGATGAAACAGAAAAAGCGATAGTTCAAAAAGAAGATAAAGAAAAAGAAGTTGAACCAGATATTATTGTAGAAAATAAAATCAAACAACCAGTTGTTACTCCTAACGAACCAACTTTAGTGATAAAAGAAAAACCTAATAAACCAAAAAAACAATTTCATAAGAAAGTAAACAAACATAAAGTATCTAAGGCTCAAGTCAAACAGGAAATTATGACTGAAAAACGTTCTGATGTATCCACCGCTTCAGCTATATCAGAGAATAACCAATACTCTGAAATGCCAACAGCAATTAGTCGTAGTTTACCAGAATATCCAAGACGAGCCTTAGATATGCGAATAGACGGACATGTGATTGTTATGTTTGATATTGATAATCATGGAAATGTTGATAATATTCGTATTATTGAGGCAAAACCAAATAATATTTTTAACCGTTCAGTTATTCAAGCAATGAAAAGATGGAAATATCCTCCACGTATGAAAAAAGACTTAAAAACAAAAGTAATTTTTAATCGTAATAAATCAGTTAAATTTGACAATTAAGTTAATTAATATTAACTGACTTATTACATTCCATTCTTTTATTAAGAATTCATAAGGGCTTCAATTAATTCGGGCTCTTTAGGAACTTCAGCTGTAAAAACTTCATTACCGTTTGGAGTGATTAAAATATCGTCTTCAATACGAATTCCAATTCCTTTATATTGAACAGGCACATCTGCATCTTTATTAATATATAAACCTGGTTCAACTGTTATAATCATACCAGGCTCTAGAATGCGTTCTCGATAAATTGTTTTATAGTCACCTACATCATGTACATCAATTCCTAGCCAATGGCCTAATCCATGCATATAAAATTGATTATAAGCTTTATTTTCTATTAGCTCATCAACACTACCATGCATAATGCCCAATTTAACTAATCCTTCAACCATGATTCTTATAACAGCATCATTGACTTGTTTAATGGACGTTCCGGGTTTAAATAATTCAATTGCTTTATATTGTGATTTAAGGACAATATCATAAATCTCACGTTGCGCCTGACTGAATTTTCCATTTATCGGGAAAGTTCTTGTAATATCGCCTGCATAATATTCATATTCACAACCAGCATCAATTAGAACTAAATCACCATCTTTTAATTGTTGATCATTATTTTCATAATGCAAAATACATCCATTATTACCACTTCCAACAATAGTATTGTATGACGGATTTCTAGCGCCGTGCATAGCGAATTCATGCAGAATTTCTGATTCTAATTGATATTCATACATATTGGGCTTACATTTTTGCATAGCTCTAATGTGACCAAGTGCACTAATCTTCCCTGCTTTACGCATTAATTCAATTTCCTTTGGAGACTTAAATAAACGTAAATCATGCAATATAGGTCGCCAATCAATTATTGATTGTGGAGCAAAAAGGTTATGTCTTAAACCTTTTCTTAAATTATCCATTAATTGATTAACAATATTGTCAGCATAATCGTAAAGTTGGCTAGCATGATAGATAGCTTGTTTACCACTAACAATTTTAGGTAGTAGCTCTTCGGCTTGGCTAAATGGGTAGGCAACATCAACTTGCAATTGCGACAGTGCTGCTTGTTGACCTAAGCGATAACCTGTCCATATTTCAGCAAGAGTATCTTTGGTACGATTAAACAAAATAGTTTGATGTTTATTGTTAGATTCTTTTATTATAATAAAAATCGCTTCAGGTTCTTTAAAAGATGTTAAGTACCAAAAATCACTATTTTGCCGGTAGGTATAATGAGTATCATTACTTCTTACGACTTCAGGCGCTGCAAAAAAAATAGCAGCACTGTTATCAATCATTTTTGCCAAAAGCTTATTACGGCGCATAATTATATCGTTAATCATTTTTCAACCTATTAATTATTAAATTATTTATTTTCCTGATTTATCTTTATTGGTTTAAGAATTCATTAGTGATTAATGAAGAACTTTTGATGAATAATGATCAGTAAATTCGTCATAACATAAAATGACAGTCATACGGACATATTCTAGAATTTCTTCAAAAGCGAATGCTAACTCTTCTTGATCATCATCTCTATCGTAGCCTAATTGGATAATTTGACGCAGATCATAAATTGCTTCTCCCACATCACCTTTAACTTTCATTAATTGTGGCTGTGCTAATCCTAGACCCAATAAAAAGTGATTAATCCAATCAACCATATCATCAATTTGTTCAAAAAGTCCTTCATCGCGGAGCAATAGCTGAAATTCAAAATTATCATCAGCTAGTTGTTCTTTGATTTGTTCATAAACATGTTCAATTGATGTTGATAATTCACCTGCAAGTGATTGCCCATTATTTAGCATATCATTAAGTAATACTTGCCAGCTTTTATCTTGTATTCCACCCGCAATAATTCCAGTAAGCAATCCATGTAATTCAGAGGCATTAACACCTATTTGTGAGGATTTCAATTCATTATTTAATGAAGAATAGCTTATTTGCTTTGACATAATTGTTCCTATCAATAGTGAAATAATGTGTTTAGTATATCTCTAATTCAATGAATTTGGCACTCATTGAATTCAATCAGCAACATGTTGGGGAAGCATATAATTTACAATAATGAATCGATTTAATGATGTTTAGACATGGCATTATCAGTTTTACTAATTAAATTATTGATAAATACAACTTGATAAAATAAGTTATTTGAATTTAAACAGATTTTGTTTTATTATCCCCTTTGTTATTTAAATGATCACATGTAAAACAATCTTTTACTATTTTATCGTTATAATTTTATTGATATCGTGGTTCGTAATCCATCCCACGTAAAAAAACTAGGAGTTATTGATGTTACAGATCTTACTTATCAAATATTTTAATTCACCTCATTGCATACTGATTAATCCCCATTGTTAATAAAAATTATTTTATTTCTATAATGTAATCTAATTATAAATCCGAGCTTATTATGTATAAAATTGCTAAAGAATTTCAATTTGACGCTTGTCATATGTTGGATGGACACAATGGTAAATGTCATAATTTACATGGACATACTTATCGTTTAATTATCGAAATATCAGCTAACCTCATTGAACAGGGTAGCAGTGCTGATATGGTAATGGATTTCGCTGATATAAAACAAACTGTTAAACAACACGTGATTGATAAACTAGATCATGCATTCCTATATAATCAGCATAATAATAATGAAAGCCAAATTGCTGACCTATTGCAAAAAATGCAACGGAAAACCTTTGCTTTTCCTTGCCGAACAACGGCAGAAGGTATGAGTAAATTTATATTTAACGTTCTCAAGCAATATCTACCGATTTCATCGGTAACGTTATGGGAAACGCCAACTTCTTATTGCCAATATAGTGAGTGATAATATGCCAAATTTTCCGATAGTAGAAATATTTCAGTCGCTACAAGGAGAAGGATATAATACGGGCATGCCAGCAATCTTTATACGTTTTGGCGGTTGTAATTTACGATGCCCTTGGTGTGATACTAACTTTGATAATTTTCAAAAATTATCTTTAACAGCGATACTAACGCGAGTACTCACTTACTCGGCAAAAAATATTATCATTACTGGCGGGGAACCGACATTACAAAAATATTTACCTGAACTTGTCACACGCTTAAAACAGTTAGGATATTATGTTGCCATCGAAACTAATGGTTTAAAATCAGTTTATTCGGAAATTGATTATATTGCGGTAAGTCCTAAATACCATTATTGGCGACGTTATCATGATGCACCTTTAATCAAAGCCGATGAAGTGCGAATTGTTGTTGAAGAAGCAAAAGATATCGCTGAATTTTGCTTGGCAATGGAACAACGCATAGAAGCAAAACGGTATTATCTTTCGCCTTGTGAACAAAATGGCCAAATGGCATTATTGCCAACATTAGAATTATTAGGAAAACTCAATCAAGGAAGACAAAATAATAAATGGCAGTTGAGTATTCAAACGCATAAACTTGCCAATATAGAATGATAATTTTTTACTAATAATTTAGTCTAAATTGGCTAAGATATCTAATGCTTCGGACAACTTTTTAACACCATATACCTTTAAATTATCAGATGTTTTTTTAGGCATGTTACTTATTGGTACAATCGCACGTTTGAAACCGTGTTTAGCTGCTTCGGCAATTCGTTCTTGTCCACTAGGTACAGGACGAATTTCTCCACCTAAGCCTATCTCTCCAAAAATAACTAAGTCTTGTGGTAATGGGCGGTTACGTAAACTAGAAACTAGAGCTGCAACTAAAGCTAAATCGGCACTAGTTTCGTTTACTTTAACGCCACCGACGACATTCACAAAGACATCTTGATCTGCCATATGTAAGCCACCATGACGATGTAAAACAGCCAGTAATAATGCTAATCGATTTTGCTCTAATCCAACAGTTACACGCCTTGGGTTTCCAAAATGAGACTGATCGACTAATGCTTGTATTTCGACGAGTAAAGGACGAGTACCTTCCCAAATTACCATAACCGAGCTACCAGAGGACATTTCTTCCCCTCGCGTAAGAAAAATAGCTGATGGATTACTTACTTCTTTTAAGCCTTGTTCAGTCATGGCAAACACACCGAGTTCATTTACTGCACCAAAGCGGTTTTTATGACTACGTAAAGTTCTAAAACGTGAATCAGAATCACCATCCAGTAATATTGAACAATCAATACAGTGCTCAAGTACTTTTGGTCCAGCCAGTGAACCGTCCTTTGTAACATGCCCTACCATGATAATTGCAATTCCTTTGGTTTTTGCAAAACGTGTTAAGTATGCAGCCGTTTCACGAACTTGGGCGACACTTCCTGGTGAGGATTGAATATCAGCCATATGCATAACTTGAATTGAATCAATTACCATAAGCCGAGGTTGTTCTTGTTCAGCTAACAAACAAATTTGCTCTATGCTTGTTTCGGAAAGCATATTTATATTATCGGTAGGTAAACCCAAACGATGAGCACGCATTGCAACTTGTTGCAAAGACTCTTCACCCGTAACATACAATGTTTTCATACTACTAGAAAGGCGACACATCGTTTGTAATAATAATGTACTTTTGCCAGCTCCGGGATTACCCCCGATTAATATTGCGCTACCGGGGACAACACCGCCACCAAGTACGCGATCAAATTCTGAAAAACCAGTTGAAAAGCGGGGTAACTCTTCTAAACTTATCTCGACTAATTTTTGTATTTTGCTCTGACCAACACCACCAGCATAACCGCTAAATCGGTCATTAGTGCGTGCATTTGCCGCAGCAAGTCTAATTTCGGTAATTGTATTCCAAGCGTGGCATTCACTACATTGACCTTGCCAGCGTAAGTAATCAGCACCACATTCATTACAGACATAAGCGCGTTTTACAGCCTTTGCCAAATTTATACTCCTAAACTTAATTTATAAATAACGCTGATTTAAGTTAACAATACATATTATTAATTTCATAACATCATTATCTAACCTTGACTATCAATACTGGCTGATAAAATACACATCAATCCTGTTAGATCAGCATAATTAATACTATTCTTAGCTTTTTGGATTACTTTAGGTTTGCCATGATAAGCAACACCTAATCCTGCTATACGAATCATCATTAAATCATTAGCACCGTCTCCAATAGCCACAGTCTGTTCTATTGGTATATTGAATTGTTGAGCTAGATTTTGTAGCATCTTTGCTTTGAATCTTGCATCAACAATCTGACCTTTTACTTTACCCGTTAGTTTCTGTTGATTATTAATTACCAATTCATTTGCATAGACTTCTGCCAATTTTAATTTGCTTTTTAAATGTTCTGCAAAATAGGTAAATCCACCAGACACAATTGCGATCTTCCAATTTCGTTTATGCAACTCTTTGATTAAAAATGTCAATCCAGATGTTAATGGCAATTTGTTTTTAATGGATTCTAATATCGCCACATCGGCACCTTTTAATGTTGCGACACGTTTTCTTAAGCTAGTAGCAAAATCTATTTCACCTCGCATTGCTTGTTCTGTGATTTTGGAGACTAAATCACCTGAACCATGCTGCTTGGCAATTTCATCAATACACTCTATCTTTATAGCGGTTGAATCCATATCCATTACTAACAAACCTTCAGATCGAAGAGAGGGTAGATGATTAATACTTGCCACATCAATACCTAATTCATTAGCAATAGTTTGTGCTTTTTTCGGCATGACGCCAGCAATACGTATAACTTGGTAATTTTTGACCTGCCATGAAGACACAATAACAATTGGCATAGCTAGTTTATTTTGAAACTTAGAAACAAGAGTCTTATTTAACTTACGACCATAAATAATCCACCCAGTTTTGCCAGCATTGTAATCTAATGGCATGATTTCACAGCCATTTAATGATAATGGCAGTGCTTGCCAATTTTTAATATTTTCGGGTAAATCGTTAAAAGTTAATGTATAGGCCATAATGTATTTAACAAGTCAATTAGTTTTTATAGTCAATTAATTTATCATAACATAAGCCATGAAAGTGCGTTACAAAAAGATAAATATAAAAAACAAAACCGCCAAACTATGGCGGTTATGTGTTTGTAAAGAGTACATTGAGATAAATAGGCAACTGTACCGATAAAGGATTAATTTGTTTGTTTTGTCTTACCAATTGCTCTATGAATGCCATAACTTATCGCTAAAATTAAAAACCAGATTGGCGTTGCTAATAGTGCTTGTCGAGTATCGTTCTCGAAAGTTAATAAAACAATAACAAATGCAAAGAAAGCTAAGCAGATAAAACACATCATAATGCCACCTGGCATTTTAAATAATGATTGTTGATGAAGTTGCTGACGTTTTTTACGATATTGGATATAAGATAATAAAATTATTGACCATATAAACATAAATAAAATGGCGGATATTGTCGTTACAATCGTAAAAGCTGTCATAACATCAGGGACTAAGTAAATTAAAACAACCCCACTCAATAAGCAGAGGCAAGAGAACATTAATCCATTTGCGGGTACAAATCGCCTTGAAAGCCGTCCAAAAATTGAAGGTGCATCATTTTTTCGGGCCAATCCAAATAGCATACGACTTGTAGAGTAGATACCACTATTTGCTGAAGATGCGGCAGATGTAAGAACAACAAAATTGATCAAACTGGCAGCAGCAGGTAATCCAATTAATGTAAACAATTCAACAAACGGGCTTTTATTTGCTGAAATAAAAACCCAAGGTGTAACTGTCATGATAATAATTAATGCAAACACATAAAAGAAAATAATGCGTAATGGGACAGAATTGATCGCACGAGGCAGATTTTTAGTTGGGTCTTGAGTTTCTGCAGCTGTGGTGCCAACTAACTCAATACCGACAAAGGCGAAAATTGCAATCTGGAAACCAGCAAAGAATCCCATCATGCCATTAGGGAAAAGACCGCCATATTGCCAAAGATTGCTCAAAGCTGCGGATGTATTGGTTTGTTCAGAATGATAGGATGTCAGTAATAAAATAATACCCACAACAATTAATGCTAAAATTGCGATGATTTTTATCATCGAAAACCAAAATTCAGTTTCACCAAACATTTTTACCGTCAGTAGATTAAGTGATAACAGGACAAAAATACAGATCAACATTGGTATCCATGCCTCTAAAGTTGGAAACCAATGCTGTGCATATCCAGCAATCGCTACAACATCAGCGATTCCAGTAATCACCCAACAAAACCAATAAGTCCAACCTGTAAAAAAGCCAGCCCATGGCCCTAACAAATCTGCTGCGAAATCACTAAACGATTTGTAATTTAAATTAGATAATAAGATCTCACCCATTGCTCGCATCACAAAGAATAGGATAAATCCAATAATCATATAGACAAAAATAATAGATGGACCTGCTAAACTAATCGTTTTGCCTGATCCCATAAATAACCCTGTTCCGATAGCACCACTAATTGCAATCAATTGTATATGGCGATTAGATAGATTGCGTTTAAGTTTCTTTTCTTGTGAAGACCCAGTATTATTAATGGAATTCATGGTATCTTTTTTCCTTAGTTAATGGTTTCATTGATTAACAGCCTTGAAATATTAAAGATAATAAATCTCTATTTCAATGTTTTTCTAAGATATTATTAAAATTTTTAAGGGTATATTCAAAAATATAATATTATGAATTGTATTATAAGGTTATCAATTATTTAGGCGAGACAGTGAGGTGTTAATGGGGATAGGAAAGACATTAAACAATATAAATAAACTGGCGGTGAAATACATATTCTTCATTGTATTATTATCAGCATGTCACTATCAACCAACCCAACAAGGGCAGCAATATACCGATGGTAAATTATCTAAATTATATAATTTAACTTACCCTCAATTAGGTAGACCGGTTAATATTGATAGTTATTTAGAACAGGTTAAGCTCATTGAACAGTATTCACCTCAACTATTTCAAAAAAACAAAGTAATCTATGATGGAATTAATCAATGGATTATAAGAGGCTTAACAACAAATCAACTTAATTTGGTCGGATTGAACAGTTATCAATTACAGGGCCAAGATAAATGGGGCAATGTCCTTTTAACAGGATATTATACACCAATTATGAAAGCGCGTCGTAAGCCTCAAGCTCAATACCATTATCCTTTATATGCAAAACCCATCAATTTTTCGAAACAATTACCTTCTCGATTAGAAATATATGAAGGGGCATTGGATGGGCAAAAACTTGAAATAGCTTATACCGATTCATTAATAGATAATTTCATTATGGAAGTACAAGGTAGTGGATATATTGATTTTGAGGATGGCTTTCCACCCATTTTCTTTAGCTATAATGGTAAAAATGGGCATCCCTATAAAAGTATTGGTCGGTTATTAATTGAACAAGGTGAAATCGATCGTCACAAAATATCAATTCAGGCTATCAAGGCTTGGGCAGAGAAACAAGATGAACAAGTTGTTAAGAATTTATTGATCAAAAATGCCTCAGCTGTTTTTTTTGAACCACAAGGTAATGCATTGGTGAGTGGTTCTACTGGAGTTCCATTAATTGCGCAAGCATCGGTTGCATCAGATCAAACAATTGTGCCGGCAGGTTCTGTATTACTTGTGGATACCCCTTTATTGGATGACAAAGGAGTATATCGTGGACAGAGAGAATTAAGATTAATGATTGCTTTGGATATTGGTGGTGCGATTAGAAGACAACACCTAGATATGTATCAAGGCATAGGTGAACAAGCGGGAAATCTGGCTGGTTACTATAATCACTATGGTCGAGTATGGTTAATTACACCCTAAAAATAATTAACTGCTAATTCCATAATTATATAAGAAAAGGGAATCTTGCATGATTCCCTTTTAAAAGCTATATGTTTAGTTAGTGTAATCTAATTTAATTAGCTAATTTTCATACCAGGTTTAGCACCACAATCAGGAGATAATAGATATAAACCATCATCATCTTGTTTACCGCTAGCACATAGTACCATTCCTTGTGATATACCAAACCGCATTTTACGTGGTGCAAGATTGGCAACCATAACAGTTAATTTTCCTTCAAGTTGTTTTGGATCTGGATAGGCACTACGAATTCCAGAAAATACATTACGAACCTCACCACCTAAGTCTAGTGTTAGTTGTAATAATTTATCAGAACCTTCGACCAAATTAGCTTCTTTGATTAATGCAACACGCAAATCAATTTTGGCAAAATCATCAAAATTGATTGTTTCTGCAATAGGTTGTTGCTCAATAGTACTAGCTGGTTGAGTCGGGGTATTTAATAGTGATTTAGTTTCATCAATCATTTGTTCAATATTCGTCATTTCAATACGAGTAAATAATGCTTTAAATTTATTAATACTATGATTTATTAATGGTTGACCAATAGTATCCCATTCTAAGGTTGTGTTTAAGAAAGATTCGCTGCGTTGACTTAACGCCGGGATTACTGGTGTAAGGTAAGTCATAAGAATACGGAAGAAATTAATTCCCAAAGAACAGATATCTTGTAATAACTGATCTTGGCCTTCTTGCTTAGCTACAATCCAAGGCGCTTTTTCGTCAATAAAACGATTTGCTTCATCGGCCAAGGCCATAATTTCTCGTATGGCTTTACCTAATTCTCTTGCTTCAAAATATTCACCAATAATAACGCTTTTTTGACAAAATAGATCATACAAGTCTTGGTCTAAAACAGTTTGAGATAATTTACCATCGAAACGCTTATTGATGAAACCGGCACAACGTGAAGCTATGTTTACGACTTTATTGACTATATCACTATTAACGCGTTGTACAAAATCTTCAAGATTAAGATCGATATCATCAATTGCTGCTGATGATTTAGCCGCATAATAGTAGCGTAAGCAATCAGGGTCGAGATATTTTAGATAAGTATTCGCTTGAATGAATGTACCTCTTGATTTGGACATTTTCGCGCCATCAACAGTAACATAACCATGAACAAATATATTGCTAGGCTTACGATATTGGCTACCTTCAAGCATTGCAGGCCAAAATAAACTATGGAAATAAACAATGTCTTTGCCGATAAAGTGATACAATTCAGTGGTGGAGTCTTTTTGCCAAAAATCATTAAAAGAAACATGAGGCGTTCGATCGCAATAATTTTTAAAAGATCCCATATAGCCAATTGGTGCATCCAACCAAACATAAAAGTACTTACCTGGAGCATCAGGAATTTCAAAACCAAAATAGGGTGCATCACGACTAATGTCCCAAGGTTGTAAACCTGATTCAAACCATTCTTGCATTTTATTAGCAACTTGTGCTTGTAAAGAACCAGAACGAATCCAATCTTGCAACATAGCTTTAAACTCTGGCAAATCGAAGAAATAATGCTCGGAATCTTTTATAATTGGTGTCGCACCAGAAATAACAGATTTAGGATTAATTAAATCAATTGGACTATAAGTTGCACTACATACCTCGCAGTTATCACCATATTGATCAGGCGATTTACATTTAGGGCAGGTACCTTTAACAAAACGGTCAGGTAAAAACATCTGTTTTTCAGGATCATACAGTTGTGAAATGACCTTAGTTCTAATGTAACCATTATTTTTTAACCGATCATAAATCAGTTCAGATAGTTCACGGTTTTCAGGACTATGTGTTGAATGATAATTATCAAAACTAATATTAAAACCTGTAAAATCATGGAGGTGTTCATGCTTAACTTGATCAATTAACTGCTCAGGCGTAATACCTAATTGTTCCGCTTTAAGCATAATTGGTGTGCCATGTGCATCATCAGCACAAATAAAATAGATTTCATGACCACGCATGCGTTGATAACGAACCCATACGTCGGCTTGAATATGCTCAAGCATATGACCTAAATGAATTGAGCCATTTGCATAAGGCAGGGCACACGTTACCAGAATTCTACGTTTGTCAGTCATCTTTGATACCTTTTGATTTTTTGTTGCTTCAGGATTATATATTAAGGATATTGATATTATGCTCCGCTCAATATTCCTGCAAGAGATATTTGAGCAAATAATCTGTAAATACTACAACAAACATAGGATTATCGCTAGATTTGTGCCATAATTTGCACTAATAAAATCATAAATAGTTTGATTATCAGGTTAGTTACTATGTCTGTTATCGATATTTCTCCCATTAAATCAATCTTATCTGAATTTACCCATCCCACATTAGCTAAGAATTTGCTTGAACTTAATGCTATAAAAAAATGTAGTTGGGAAGAAAATGAATTAATTATTAAATTAGTAATGCCTTTTCCATGGCAGACTGCATTTGATGTGTTACAACAAGAAACGACCGACAAAATCCTAAAACAGACTCATGCTAAAGCAATTCGTTGGTCTATTAATTATGACATTGCAACATTAAAACGGGCTAATGAACAGCAAGCAATAAAAAATGTCAAAAATATAATTGCAATCAGTTCAGGAAAAGGGGGTGTGGGTAAATCTTCCACAGCGGTCAACTTGGCGCTAGCTTTACAACAAGAAGGGGCAAAAGTTGGTTTACTTGATGCTGAT
Source organism: Frischella perrara (assembly GCF_000807275.1). NCBI lineage: Bacteria > Pseudomonadati > Pseudomonadota > Gammaproteobacteria > Orbales > Orbaceae > Frischella > Frischella perrara. The sequence continues at coordinate 315,924 of NZ_CP009056.1, forward strand.
ATCTATGGTCCTTCCATACCTACAATGTTAGGGACAGTCGATCAGCATCCTCTCACACCAGATAATCAGCACATGACACCTATTATGGCATATGGTTTAGCTACGAATTCAATCGGTTATTTAGTTGAACAAGGTAATGCTATGGTATGGCGTGGACCAATGGCAAGTAAAGCTCTATTACAAATGCTTAATGATACTTTATGGCCTGAACTAGATTACTTAGTCATTGATATGCCACCCGGTACAGGTGATATCCAACTTACTTTAGCCCAAAGCATACCAGTAACAGCCAGTGTGATTGTTACAACACCACAAGATATTGCATTAATTGATGCACAAAAAGGGATCGCGATGTTTAATAAAGTTAATATTCCTACACTGGGTATTATTGAAAACATGAGTTATCACATTTGTGAGAATTGTGGTCATCACGAGACAATTTTTGGAGAAAATGGTGCTCAAGAATTAGCCCAACAGTATCATACTTCATTGCTGGGTCAAATCCCTTTACACCGATCATTACGACAAGACTTAGATCAAGGACAACCAACGGTTATTAAACAGCCGGATAGTGAATTTGCTAATTTATATCGTCAAGTTGCTGATCGAATTGCTTCAGCCCTTTATTTTCAAGGGAAAGTCATCCTTCCCGATATTTCAATTCGAACGATATAATCAAATTTTTCTCATGCCATAGCATTGTAATTTAAACCAATGCTATTGCTCATTATTCAATTTGAGAAAAGCTCAGTAATTAATTAAAAATCTTGTCTCTAAACATAAAAAATACAGCCCCTAACAAGCATAGCCCTGCCCAAATATAATCCATTTTAAATGGTTCTTTTAATATAAGAAGTGAGAAAGGGATAAAAATGCTCAAACTTAAGACTTCTTGGATGATTTTTAACTGCCCAGCAGTTGCCACTTCATAACCAATGCGGTTAGCGGGTACTTGTAATAGGTACTCAAATAATGCGATACCCCAACTAACTAATGCTGCTACAATCCAAGTTTTATTATTTAAATATTTCAAATGACCGTACCAAGCAAAAGTCATAAACATATTACTTAAGGTCAACATACCAATGGTTATATAAATAGGATTCATGACAAAAATGCTTGGAAAAGAAATTAATTTATCAATCAATCACTATAGTGCAACCTAAACCAACATACAATCAAACATCATATTAACGTGCTGATTTTTAACTTAATATTCACTATTATTTGAATTTTCAATATGTTAATTTTTGCGCTAATTGATTTATATTTGATTCAGCCAATCGTTATAAATTCTAATAACTGCTCATCAAGTTATTACTTTTATTATGAAGTTAATTTCAACCCGATAATACCGATTACAATTAAAATCAAGCAGATCAGGCGGATTGGGTTAATAGATTCATTGAATATCAGAATACCTAATGCGGTTGCACCTAACGTGCCGATACTAGTCCATACAGCATAAGCGGTACCCATCGGTAAATTTTTCATGGCTTGTGAGAGTAATAAAAAACTACAAGACATAGTAATTAGTGTAATAATGCTTGGAATCAAACGAGTAAAACCTTCACTATATTTCAAGCAAATAACCCAAATCACTTCAAAAATACCTGCAATAATTAAATATACCCAAGCTACCATGACACTTATTCCTTCCTTAATCGGCTTAGAATATTAACATTTTTTAAATGAATTGTCCTACCTAATAGCAATAACTAGTTTACTTAATATTGAGTAATGATGTCATTTATAAGTCTTAATGATTAAAAACCTAAACGGTTTAATTGTTCAAGTAACACATTGAAATATATGTACTTTTCATCAATAAAGATGTATAACTAATAAAAAGTGATGAATTTATCATAGCGATCAATTGAATTTATTAAAATAATTAACTCAAAATCAAACTTAATACTTAGGAAAGCATTTTAAATACTAAGCTCAGAATCTATTTATCAAACAAGCAATCACCTGTTAGAATACAAAGAATTATAGAAACTATTGCTTGGAGTAAAGCAAATGAGATTATGTGATCGTGATATCGAAGCATATTTAGCTGAAGGAACGCTGAAAATTAGCCCGGAACCACAACCTAATAGTATTAATGGTGCAACGGTTGATGTTAGATTGGGGAATCAATTCCGAACTTTCCGAGAACATACTGCACCTTTCATTGATTTGAGCGGTCCTAAAGAGGACGTCTCATTAGCACTTGAACGTGTCATGGGTGAAGAAATAATTCTAGCGGATGGAGAGGCTTTTTATTTACATCCCGGTGAGTTGGCATTAGCTGTGACCTTAGAATCTGTATCAATTCCTGATACCTTAGTAGGTTGGTTAGATGGTCGCTCATCACTTGCACGTCTTGGTTTAATGGTGCATGTAACGGCTCATCGAATAGATCCCGGTTGGGAAGGGCAAATCGTATTAGAATTTTATAATTCGGGTAAATTACCTTTAGCTTTAAGACCCGGAATGACGATTGGTGCGCTAAGTTTTGAAATCTTAACAGGTCCAGCAGCAAGACCATATAACCGTCGTCGAGATGCTAAATATAAAGGTCAACAAGGTGCGGTTGCCAGTCGAATAGACAAAGATTAAGTAAGAGAAAGAGGGTGTGGATATGATCAAAAAGATATTGTTGACGTTATTAATCTTAATAATTCTTGCTGTTGCAGGTATTATAGCTTTAGTGGTTTTTGTTAATCCGAATCATTTTAAAGGATTCATCTCTGAAACTGTAAAAGATAAAACAGGTTATGAATTAACCATTGATGGTGATTTACGTTGGCATATATGGCCACAGATCAGCATACTTACAGATTCCGTTAAACTTGAAGATGAAGGGGCAAAAAAACCATTATTAACGGCTGATAATATGCGTCTTGATGTTGAATTATTCCCTTTATTCTCTAAACAACTTGCAGTTAAAAATGTACTGGTAAAATCAGCAATTATTAATATTTCTGATGAAAGTAAAGGTCAAGTTGCCAAAAAAAGCAAACCAACTACGACAGTTAACCAAAATAAAACTGAACAAAATCAGAATGCAAAATCTAAGTGGTCATTTACATTAAATAAACTCGAAATAGCAGATAGTACCGTTGTTTATCAACAAGGTAAAGATTTCATCAATTTTAGAGATATCAATATTAAGATTGAACAAAATGGCGATAAAAATGTTGCATTAGATTTAAGTGGTAGTGTTAATCGTGATCAACAAGATTTTATATATTCATTAAATGCTAATGTTGATTTGACCCATTTCCCGGATAACGCTAAATTAGATTTACATAAATTGGATTATGTCTATAAAGGTGTTGGTGTTCCTGCACAGCAACTAAAAGGGCAAATAAGTGCAAAATTTGATTATCAAAAATCACCGATGATTTTAAGTAGCGATAATTTCGTTTTGACAGTTAATGACAATAAAATAACCGGTAAAATAAAAGCAAATCTTGATAAAAAACCAAATATTGAAGGCTCATTTGCATCAGATAAAATAGATCTAACTTCTTTCTTATCATCAAGTAATTCCAGTAATGATAAAAATAACTCTCGCCAAGCCACTCAAAAACAACCTGTTGTTTCCAGTGCTCGGACTAAAGGTAATGAACTGGCATTTTTAAACAGTTTCGATGCTAATTTTGTTTATAAAATTAAAGAAATAGTCATTAACAAGTTGGCTTTAAATAATTTTGTAATTAATGCGCAAAATAAAAATGGTGTGGCAAATATTAATAATGTTGATCTTGATGTAGCTAATGGACATATTAATGCTAATGGTATTGCCAATGGTAAACTTCCAACAGCATCAATCAAATTGGCGACTAAAATTGCGAATATTGATTTAGGTAGTTTATTTCGTCAATTGGAGATTGTGAATGACTTTAAAGGTCAGTTCAACGCCAATGGAAATATTACTGCTGATACGATTAATCCGGAGAAAATTATTACTTCTCTAACGGGTAATTTAGATATAGTTGTGAATAATGCCAGACTTGATAATCTGAATATCCAACAGATCGTGCAAAGTGCAATCGCTAGCTATTACAAAAAAGCCATAACAACCGAAGATTATCAAAAATACACTGAATTAAATGAAGTAAGTGCTTATGCTAATCTTAGCAATGGCGATATGAATATTTCTTCGCTTAAAGCATCATCGGCTACGTTAGATCTTGATGGTAATGGACGAGTTGGCTTAGCTAAGCGTGATTTAGATATAATGTTAGAGGCTAAAATTCTTAGTGGTTGGAATCAAGATAGTAAAACTATTCAAAAATTACAAAACGTTACAATTCCATTACGTATTTATGGTAATTTTAATGAATTACATTATCAAATTAAGCCGGAACAACTGATCAATGCTTTACTAAGTGATAAATTACAAAATGAACTTGGTAAGTTTAAGGATCGTCTCAAAAATGCAACACAAAATAATGATAACGGTGATGCGAGAGATGATAACTCAGGTGATAATAAACAAAAAATCAAAGAGTTATTTGGCGATTTTATTAATAAGCATAAAGATAAAAAATAGTTATTCAGTTTAAATCAAGAAATTACTGCTAAAGCGCCATCTATGAATATAGATGGCTTTTTTATTTTTTAGAAAACGAATTTAAAAGTTAACAATTGTTATTTTAAATAACAGAATATTAATAATAAGTTGTATTTATGCAAATGTATTATGTTGTTAATTATTCAATATTTAATTTCATTAAAAATACATTATTTTCTTGTATAAATGAGCAAGTTAACCCCTATTTCGAACTGATTTTATTTCACTTAGTAACTGCATAATTGGTTAAATTTATGATATAATTCTATATTATTTTTGTTTAATTTTATCAAGAGAGAAAGTGGTTTTATGACCGAAGTATCAACAACAGAACTCGCCAGAGAAATTACTCCTGTTAATATAGAAGAAGAATTAAAAACATCTTACCTTGATTATGCGATGTCAGTAATTGTTGGTCGAGCGTTGCCTGATGTACGAGATGGGCTTAAACCAGTGCACCGTCGCGTACTTTTCGCTATGAACGTGTTAGGTAATGACTGGAATAAAGCTTACAAAAAGTCTGCGAGAGTTGTAGGTGATGTTATCGGTAAATATCATCCGCATGGTGATACCGCTGTATATGATACAATTGTTCGTATGGCACAACCTTTCTCGTTGCGTTATATGTTGGTCGATGGTCAAGGGAATTTCGGTTCTGTTGATGGTGACTCGGCAGCAGCGATGCGTTATACCGAAATTAGAATGGCTAAGATCGCTCATGAACTATTGGCTGATCTAGACAAGGAAACAGTAGATTTCGTTCCTAATTATGATGGAACAGAACAAATACCCGCCGTGTTACCAACCAAAATACCAGCTCTTTTGGTGAATGGTTCTTCTGGTATTGCTGTTGGTATGGCAACCAATATTCCACCGCATAATTTAGCAGAGGTTATAAACGGATGTTTAGCATTCATTGAAGATGAAAACATCACGGTTGATGGCTTAATGGAACATATACCTGGACCGGATTTTCCTACTGCGGCTATTATAAATGGTCGTAAAGGTATTGAAGAAGCCTATAAAACTGGACGTGGCAAGATTTATATCCGTTCAAAAGCAGAAGTGCAAGTAGATGATAAAACAGGACGTGAAACTATCATCGTGCACGAAATTCCTTATCAAGTAAATAAAGCTAAGTTAATTGAGAAAATAGCTGAATTAGTTAAGGATAAAAAAATAGAAGGTATTTCGGCTTTACGTGATGAATCCGACAAAGACGGTATGCGTATTGTTATTGAAGTTAAACGCGATGCTGTTGGTGAAGTTGTTCTTAATAACCTTTATGCTTTAACTCAATTACAAGTGACCTTTGGTATCAATATGGTTGCTTTACATAAAGGGCAACCTAAGTTACTTAATTTACGAGATATGATAGAAGCCTTTGTGCTTCATCGTCGTGAAGTGGTAACGCGTCGTACTATTTTTGAATTACGTAAAGCGCGTGAACGAGCTCATGTATTAGAAGGTTTAGCTATCGCTTTAGCTAATATTGATCCTGTGATTGAATTAATCAGAGCCGCCAAAACTCCTGCAGAAGCCAAAATTAAATTATTAGAAAAACCATGGCAACTAGGTAATGTCCAAGCGATGCTTGAAAAAGCAGGTAATGATGCTGCTCGCCCGGAAAATTTAGCACCAGAGTATGGCATTCGTGACGGTTATTATTATTTATCTGATGCTCAGGCGCAGGCGATTTTAGAGCTACGTCTGCACCGTTTAACAGGACTTGAACATGAGAAAATTCTTGATGAATATAAACAATTACTTGGTCAAATCTCTGAATTATTACGTATCTTAGCAAGTCCACAACGTTTAATGGAAGTCATTCGTGAGGAATTGGAAAATGTGAAAGCACAATTCCAAGATGCAAGAAGAACTGAAATTACAGCAAGTAGTGCGGACATTAATATTGAGGATTTAATTGCTCAAGAAGATGTAGTTGTTACTTTATCTCATCAAGGTTATGTCAAATATCAACCTCTATCAGATTACGAAGCTCAACGCCGAGGTGGTAAAGGTAAATCAGCAACTAAAATCAAAGAAGAAGATTTCATTGAGAAATTATTAGTAGCAAATACGCATGATACGATTCTATGTTTCTCAAGCCGTGGTCGATTATATTGGATGAAGGTTTATCAATTACCAGAAGCTAGCCGTGGCGCGAGAGGTCGACCAATCATCAACCTACTACCATTAGAAGCGAATGAACGAATTACCGCTATTCTACCGGTAAGAGAATTCGATGATGAGCACTGTGTATTTATGGCAACCTCACAAGGTACAGTTAAGAAAACATCACTTATTGAATTTAGTCGTCCTCGTAGTGGTGGTATTATCGCTATTAATCTTCGTGATGATGATGAATTAATTGGTGTTGATTTAACACTCAATGAGTCTTCTGCGTTGATAGATGATGAAGAAGATATCGTTGATGATGCTGTAGTGGATGAGGTCGATCTTGAAGAAGAAAATACTAATGAGATCTCTAATACGGAAGATATCATGCTATTCTCTGCTAATGGTAAAGTTGTTCGATTCCCGGCTAATAAAGTTAGAACGATGGGACGAACTGCAGCCGGTGTGCGTGGAATCAAACTCGAAAATGGCGATAAAGTCGTATCGCTAATTGTACCACGTGGTAATGGCGCAATTTTAACCGCTACGCAAAATGGTTATGGTAAACGAACAGAACAAGCATCTTACCCAACCAAATCAAGAGCTACTAAAGGTGTTATATCCATTAAAGTCAGTGAGCGTAACGGACAAGTTGTTGGTGCTGTTCAAGTTGAAGAAAGTGATCAAATCATGTTGATTACTGATGCCGGAACACTGGTTAGAACACGTGTTAGTGAAGTTAGTATTGTGGGTAGAAACACACAAGGTGTCACGCTGATACGTACTGCGGATAATGAAAAGGTCGTTGGGCTTGAGCGTGTAGCAGAAGCAGAAGAAGACAACGATATGATAAATGATGAGGAACTTTCTTAATCATCTTTTTACCGTGTATTAAAAGATTAGTCCCGACTAATCTTTTTTAAATAATTATAGGGAAAGGAATTTATATGTCATCAATAGTAAGTAGGTTTTGTAAAAGTTTAGCTTGGCAAATATTATTTGCCTTAATTTTGGGAATAATAGTAGGTTCATTTTTGTACGAAATTTCTGACACTAGCCATACATTAAATTCCTATTACAAATTTTGCCTTGTAAATATCTTCCAACCAGCCGGTGATATTTTCATTAAATTAATAAAAATGATTGTATTACCTATTATTTTAAGTACCTTAACTTTAGGTATTGCTGGATTAGGTGGATCTAAACAACTAGGTACACTCGGATTTAAAACTATTCTCTATTTTGAAATAATTACGACTATTGCGATTTTATTAGGATTACTATTTGGTAATTTATTTAACCCAGCTGATGGAGTAAATTTATCACAGTTACAAAGCGCAGATGTATCTCAATATATTGCTAGAAGCGCTGAAATGAGCGAGAAACCGCATGGTCTTATCGTAATGATATTAGATATGATTCCTTCTAATATATTCAAAGCAATGACTAATGGTGAGATCCTACCTGTTATCTTCTTCTGTGTCTTTTTTGGCTTAGGTTTAATGAATTTGCCAGATAAACAACGCCAACCATTCCTTGATTTCTTGAAAGTCATTTCTGATACCATGTTTAAAGTTACCAATATGATTATGCGTTATGCACCAATTGGGGTATTTGCATTAATGACAGTAACTATTGCTAAGTATGGTTTCACATCACTCTTACCATTGTTAAAGTTAGTGGCGTTAGTTTATATAGCGATGATTATCTTTACTATTGTCGTATTGGGTATAGTGTGTAAGATTTGTGGGTTCAATATTTTTACCATATTAAAAATATTAAAAGAAGAACTCATTATTGCTTTTTCAACTGCAAGTTCAGAAACAGCTTTACCGAAAATAATGGAAAAAATGGAAGCTTATGGCGCGCCAAAATCAATCACAAGTTTTGTCATTCCAACAGGTTACTCGTTTAACCTTGATGGCTCTACGCTTTATCAAAGTATTGTGGTGATTTTCCTAGCCCAAATATTCCAAATTGATTTATCAATATTCCAACAGATTGTCATTGTTATTACATTGATGATTGCATCTAAAGGAATAGCAGGTGTACCGGGAGCATCTATTTTGGTTCTTTCTGCAACACTTGGTAGTGTTGGTATTCCTTTAGAAGGAATAGGATATATTATGGGCGTTGAGCGTATTTTAGATATGGGACGAACAGTTGTTAACGTCGTTGGTAATGCGCTTGCTGCAATTGTTATTGCTCGCTGGGAAGATATGTTTGACGATAAAAAAGCACGTCAATATGAAAAAGAATATATCCTAAAAAAATAATTTTATCGATTAAATTTACTACGAGCTAACTTATTACGGTTTATTAATAAGTTAGCTTTTACGTAAAAACCATTCCAAAAGTATTATTTTAGAATTAACTATTTGAATTTACCTTTATGATAGTTAACACATCACATAGAATCATTGAATTAATAATATATTTTCTCTGAACTAATGCTATTCATCATTATGATGGCACTAATAATATAGTTTTATGACTTTAATTATCAGTTATATATGGTTATTAACTAGGGATATAGATATATTTGATTGAATTGATTTTATTACTTAATTAATAATAAAATACTGTTTGTGATATTACCGTGACATTCATCACGGTAAATTGATAACTAATACTGAATTAACCTAACAATAATGCATCATCAGTAACTTCTTCACCACGATTTTTCTCAAACATCGCAAGTAGATCATTGACTGTTAATTTCTCTCGTTCTTCACCGGATACATCAAGTACAACTCTACCTTGATGCAGCATCACCGTACGGGTTCCGTATTGTAATGCTTGTTTCATTGAGTGAGTCACCATCATAGTCGTCAATTTATTTTCTTTAACGATTTGATTCGTTAATTCTAAAACAAATTGAGCCGTTTTGGGGTCTAATGCTGCCGTATGTTCATCAAGAAGTAAAATCTTGGATGGCTGTAAAGTTGACATTAATAAACTAACCGCTTGCCGTTGGCCACCTGATAATAATCCCATCATATCGTTGAGGCGATGTTCTAAACCTAGATCCAAAATTTTTAATTTCTCTTTAAATATTTCAGACATATGACGATTTAAAGCTGGTTTTAAAAGGCTCTCTTTACCACGATTATAAGCAAGCGCCATATTCTCTTGAATAGTCAAGTTACCACAAGTCCCAATCATAGGATCTTGAAAAACTCGTGCAACTAAACCAGCTCGACGCCAAGCGGGAAAATGACTGACATCCAAATTATTAATAATAACGTAACCTGAATCGGCAATAAGATCACCGCTAATTACATTGAGTAACGTACTTTTACCAGCACCATTACTACCTATAACTGTAACAAATTCACCTTCTTTTATGTTTAGATTTAGTCCACGTAATACATGATTCTCGATAGGAGTGTTAGCATTAAAAGTGAGTTGCAGTTCTTCGACTTTTATCATGCAGCTTTACCTCTTTGACTTTTCCATTTTTTAAATTGCTTTGGTAAAACCAACGCTAATACTACTAAGATGGCAGTGATCAGATTTAAATCTTCAGTGCCAATACCGATATATCTTAATAATTCATTCTCTAAGGCAATTGCAATAAATAGCCGATATAGAATTGAGCCAAATATCACTGATAAAGTGATTGCCCACATTCGTTTTGCAGAGAAAATGCTTTCACCAATGATGATAGAAGCTAAACCAATAACAATTGTACCTACGCCAATAGTAATATCAGCACTTCCTTGAGTTTGAATGAATAAACATCCACCTAAAGCAATTAAGCCATTAGAAATAGCCATACCTAAAATTATCATATGACCGGTAGGTATGCCTTGTGCTTTTGCCATACGTTGGTTGGTACCGGTTGCTCTTAGTGCCAATCCTTTTTGTGTATTTAGAAAGGCATTCAATAAATACCAACAAGCAAGAACAAATACAAATACTAATAATGGTTGAACTAAATATTGATTAGTTGCATTTTCGTCTAAAAAAGGACTAAAAATAGTATTAGCATCAAGCAATGATAAATTGGGTGAACCAGTCCAACTGTCTAACTCATTATTAAGATATTGACCTAAACCTAAAATCCTTAAATTAATTGAGTAAAGCCCAATCATCACAATAATACTGGAAAGTAATTGTAATATGTTAAGGCGTACATATAGCCAACCTGTTATCATTCCAGCTACACAACCACCAAGTGTACCAAATAATGTCGCTAGCCATGGATTTACTCCTAAATATAGACATAATCCACATATTGCCCCACCTAAGGGGAAGCTAGCGTCCGCGGTAAGATCAGGGAAATCTAATAAACGAAACGAGATAAATACCCCGAGACTAACAATAGCGTAAATTAAGCCTATCTCTAAGGAACCGAGAAGAAGATCAAATGACATGAGTTATATATCCTAACAAATACTGCTTATTGCTAAGCTGTAAAACTAAATGATTAATTGATAATTTTAGCAGCCATTTGTAACATTTCGTCAGAAAGTGTTACACCTTGTTTTTCTGCTGCTTTAGTGTTGATAACTAATTGCGTTACTTCGCCCACTTGAGGCGCAATATCACCGGCTTTTTCACCATTTAAGATACGAATCACAATTTTACCTGCTTGACGACCTAAGTCATAATAACTCATACCTAATGCAGCGATGGCACCGCGTTCAGCAGAATCAGGATCTGATGCGATAAGAGGTATTTTGCTACTATTAGCAACTTTCACTAATGATTCATAAGCTGAGATTACATTATTATCAGTGGTTGTATAAATTAAATCGACCTTACCTTTCAAACTTCGTGCTGCTGTTGGAATATCAGAGGTACGCTGAGCCGGTACTGCAATAATTTTCATATCTCGGGATGCTAGTAGCTGCTGAAGTTGTTTAAGAATAATAGTAGAATTAACTTCACTTGGTGAATAAACATAGCCAATTGATTTAGCGTTAGGTATGATTTTTAATATCGTATCTAATTGTGTCTCAAGCGATAGTGCATCCGAAACGCCAGTAATATTGCTATGAGATGGTTGCCAACTCGGTGTTAATTTAGCCGCAACAGGGTCAGTTACCGCGGTAAATATTACAGGAATGGTTTTGGTTGCAGCTGCTAGAGCTTGTGCACTAGGCGTTGCGATAGCAACAATGGCATCGGGTTTACTTGCTGCAAATTGTTTTGCGATTTGCGCAGCATTAGCACTACTACCTTGAGCACTTTGATATTGTAATTTTAAATTATCGCCTTCAATGTAACCATTTGCTTTTAATTCATCTTCCACCCCTTTTTTAACATTATCTAAAGCAGGATGTTGAACTATGGCTGTTATTGCTACGTATTTAACCGATTTTTCGGCTGCCAAACCATACATAGGTAATACAATTAAACTAAAAGCCAGCCCCACTATGGATAGCAATTTTATCTTTAAATGGCTCATTTTAAGTTCCTGTAAAGTTATAAATACAAAACTAATAGAATAGTGTGTACTATAGTATATTTTTGAATGTTTATCTAGCATTGAAAATATAGTAACTGTAACATTTTATTTACATATCATAAAAAAGATAAACTTTGGACATTTAATCGTTAACTCAATAACACTCTACGATTTATGAAAGGAAGATAGATTAATTTCAATTAAAAATGACTAAATTAAGGAAAAAAATTGATGCAAATTAATTTAACTTACATCAATTTAACTTTTTTTGTTTTATGTAATTTAAGAAAAGCTCTTATTTTTCATCTAAGACCTTAAAAGCAGAATCAATGACACTAGGATCAATTTTAATGCCTTGACGCTTGGCTGCCTCAAGGTTGATAACTAATCGTAACTCTTTACCTATTTCTGGTGTAATATTACCAACATTTTCACCCTTTAATATGCGAACGACTAATTTACCTGTTTGACGACCAACATCATAGTAACTCATACCATATGCTGCGGTCGCACCCCGTTCGATCGCATCAGGAAATGAAGCTAATAGTGGAATCTTATTGCTATTAGCTACTTTCACTAATGATTCATAAGCTGATACAACATTATTATCAGTTGTTGTATATATTAGATCCACTTTTCCTTTTAGCGTTTTAGCAGCGGTTGGAATGTCTGCTGTTCGTTGTGCTGGTACAGCAATGACCTTAATTCCTTGTTTTGATAATAACGTTTTTAATTGTTTTAAAATGATTGTAGAGTTAATTTCACCTGGGCTATATATATAACCTACGGATGTTAGATTTGGTACGATTTTCTTCATAAAAGCGATCTGTGGTTCAATTTCTTGATAATCAGATACACCTGTAATATTAGTACCCGTTGGCTGCCAATCTTTAATTAGTTTTGCTGCAATCGGATCGGTAATTCCGGCAAAAACTAATGGAATTTTTTTAGTTGATGCAGCCATTGCTTGAGCGCTTGGTGTAGCAATAGCGACAATTACATCAGGTTTATTAGCGACAAATTGCTTTGCGATTTGTGCCGCATTGGCACTGCTCCCTTGAGCACTTTGATATTGAATGATGAGATCCTTTCCAAGTTGATAACCTTGTGCACTGAGTTCATCTTTAACACCATCTCTTATTTGATCTAACGAAGGATGTTCAACAATTGCTGTAATTGAAACATGTTTTGTCATGTCGGCATAAACACATAAAGAGATTAAATATGTGAGGATACAGCAGGAAGTTAATAATCTTTTAAGGAAAAAATTCATTATAAGTATCTCTATACTAGTACAATATTATTGTATTGTACTAGTATAAAAATAAATGTTAAGTGTTTTATTTGCTACTATAGGTTTCTTGATATTTGATCGCTAACAATTTTGCTTCTTCTTTCTCTTTTTTTGAAAGACTGTTCGAGATTAATTTTAATAGTTCAGTTGCATCAGTTTCATCATTAGATTCTGCTAGCACAGCCCAGGCGTAGGCTTCTAACAATGAATCTTTTTTAGGTTTGATATAATAGAGTAGATTAGCTAAATTATATTGTGCTTTGGCGTAGTTTTTTTCGGCAGCATATTTATACCAATGGAAAGCACTAGGATAGTTCTCCTTTTCTTGATAAATTACGCCTAAACTATTTGCCGCAACGCTAAATCCCTCTTTGGCTTTAGTCTTGTACCATTCAATAGCTTTTCGGGAACTCTTAAATTCTTTTTGGTACATCTGACCAACCGAATAGATAGCATCTTCATCCCCATTTTCTGCTGAATTTTGATACCATTTTAACGCGAGATTAATATTCTTATTCGTTCCTCGACCATATTGGTAAGCATATGCTAGATTATATTGTGCTGCTGAATTTCCTTGTTCGGCAGCTTTTTGATACCAATAGAATGCTAAACGTAAATCCTTTTTAACACCATGCCCATTATTATATAAATTTCCTAAGTTATTTTGGGCAAAGTCGTAACCCTGTTGGGCTGATTTATCATAATAATAATAAGCTTTTTGATAATCTTGGGCTAATCCAGCATAACCATACTGGTAAAAGTAACCCAATCTATATTGTGCATTTCGATAATTTTGTTCTGCAGATAGGCGATACCATTGCAAGGCTTTATTAGGATTTCTTTCTACACCATCTCCATTTTCATAAAGTATTGCTAAATTATTTTGCGCTACTCGATGATCTCGTTGGGCTGCTTGTTGGTACCAATAAAATGCTTCAGAATAGTCTTGCTCTATGTCTAACCCTACGTCGTAAAAGTATCCGATATTAGCCATTGCATTTGAATTACCTGATTTAGCTGCCTTTTCATACCAATAAAAGGCTTTTTTATTATCGGCTTCAACACCCTTTCCATATTGATAAATATAACCTAAATTTAATTGACTTAATGCATCATTAAGTTCAGCACCTTTTGTGTACCAATATATTGCTTTATCATTATCTTGTGGTATTGAAGAACCTTCTTGGTAAAGCTCTGCTAAAAAGTTCATTGCTCGTGTGTAACCTTGTTTTGCTGACTTTTCATACCAATTAATTGCTTCTTGATAATCTATTTTGCATCCTCTTCCGTATTGGTACATTAATCCTAGGTTGGATTGAGCAATACTATTACCTAAATCGGCAGCTTTTTGATACCACATTAATGATTTTGCATAATCTTTTTTAACCATTTTTCCGACTTCATAGATATAACCAAGATTATTCATCGCTAAACTGTCATTTAATTGGGCTGCTTTTTCATACCAATATAATGCTTGTTTAGGATCAGCATCTTGATAACTATTGCCATCCTCATAAATGACTGCAAGTCGATATTGAGCATAGCTATAATCATGATTAGCGGCAGCTAAATAATAATCCAAAAAGTCATAATGCGTGTTCTTTTGCTGATTTTTTTGTTTATTATTATCTAAAGGGAATGATCGTTGATACCAATATAATGCTTGTTCAAGATCTTTTGAGGTACTAATACCATTTTCGTAAAAATAAGCGAGATTAAATGCTGCGGGTTGGTAGCCCTGTATTGCTGCTTTCTCATACCAATAGAAAGCCATTCTCTTTTCATCATCTGTTGCAAGGAAACTGTCATATTTTAAAGCAAGATCATATTGGGCTTTAGGATCAATAATACTTTTTTGTTCAATTGGAATTTCGATCGGTTGATCAATTGATGAATTAGCTAAAAGTGTACTTGGAATTAAACAAGATAATATTATAGTTTTTAGTAAGAAATTTCGCATTTCATTCACTTTCATTTTATGATATTTATTTTATTGAAAATAATAGAGTATTAATCCCACTTTTGGCAAATCCTAATTTTTCAGTTTCCATATCTAATACTAGTGAATTAATATCGTCAGCAACAATGTCCAAATGAGGATCTTGGTCTTGGTAAAATATTTTTAGATAGCTATGACATTTTTCGCAACATTCAGTTTTAATAGCAGAAAGCTCACGATCAAGGGAATAATAGGTAATATTCTCTAAATTATCACAATTAGTACATTTTGCACGTGGTACGTACCACTCGCTTTCACATAAGCTGCAATGTAAATAACGTAAACCTGTGTTTTGACCGATATGAATAATACTGGCTGTTGGGCTACTTTGGCAAACAGGGCAATGCCAACACTGTTGAGCTGTATCCGCAACGGCTTTTCCGGGAAGTAGGCTGGCTAGTTGTGTGTAATATACAGAAAGTGCACACCAAATAAATAACGATTCATTGCTACTAACTTCTGCATATCGTCCCATAAGTAAATGTTGTGCTTTAGCAAATAATTCATCTTTGGTGTATTTTTTTAATTGGTTAAGAATGGCATCAATTTCTGTGTTAATAGCTTGAGTCATCGCTATGATTTTGTGTAGGTAATTAAACCAAGTATCATTTAAAGGTAAATTTTCAAGCGATAAGGGAGGACAATCATGAGCTGCACCTTGCTGAACTAAATGAGCAAAATCACAGTGAAGTGGCTCATGCGCGACAATTTCTGATTGAGCTAAGACAATTTTATGACAGAAGGTAAGATAATCACTTAATGGACTATCCATTGTAAGTTGGGTTATTCGTGCTAAGCGATTAGCATATAACGACTTAGGGGAGGGATAATAAACTAACGGTATATTCGGTATAATACTGGTTTTATTATGTTGTTGTGTAAGTTGTTCTTGCGGAACAATTTTGATACTCATAGTAAACCTACTGTTGAAGATTATTAATTAACTCTAAATAGTTAACAGAAAAAATTGTCTATATACAACACAATGTTCTTCTCAATCATAGAGAATCATAAATCATTTTATGTCCAGCAAACTAGCATTAAGTATGACTAAGCGAGTTTCTTATGGCTATTATTTTCTTTTTGATTAGATTTGTTCTCTGCTTCTTGTTCGGCGATATATATTTTTTTCATTTCATCATGATACCACTTAGAATGGTTTTTCCTTGCCCATGCCCTTGAAACGTGTCCGTTAATCATACCTTTGATTGAACCTTTAACCCAAAAAGCCATATAGGCATGACCTATAATTAACAAAATTAAACCAATTGCCGCTAATGAATGAAAAAAAATCGCGATTCGTATTATTTCTATTGAGAAATATTCTGCAAAATAACGACGCCACATTATCAGACCAGTTACCATTAATACGGTGATCAAACTCATAATGCACCAGAATAAAACTTTCTGTCCGGCATTATATTTGCCAATTGGAATATCTTCTGGCTCTTTCCCGCTAATTATTGATTTAATATGTTTCATCCAACGGATATCATCCCAATTAGGGATATTATGATGTGCAAGTCTGACCAACATAAACATTAACAGGATAAAAACTATCCCCCCCAAAAAAGGATGCAATTCTCTAACCAGTTGCGGAGTTCCTAACACTAATCCGAAGGCTTTTATTGATGGAAAAAACAGCGATAAACCAGATAATGCGGTAATAATAAAAAGAATGACAATAAATACATGGCAAAATCTGACTAATAACGGGGTTCTTAAAATCATATCCTTTTTACTCATGACGATTCTCCTCAATAATTGTGGATGTCGTTTTGGCATTTTTAGCTAGAAAGGCTTTACGTGCTTCCTGCTCAAATTCTTTTTCTCGTTCGACATCTTCTTCATCAACGTCAATTGGTCCAACTGCCATATAGTGGAAAACTAATCCAGCAAATGTGGCAACAAATGCGGCTGCTGAGATTGGTTTCCAAGCACCTTTCCAGAATTTTACAATTTCACTAATATGAGGGTTATTTGGTAAGCCATGGTATAAATTCGGTTGATCGGCATGATGTAAAACATACATAACATGCGTTCCGCCTACTTGCTGAGGATTATATAAACCCGCATGCTCAAAGCCTCGTTTTTTGAGATCGACAATTCGATTGTTAGCATAATTGATCATGTCTTCTTTCGTACCAAAATGAATGGCTCCAGTTGGACAAGTTTTCACACATGCTGGTTCTTGTCCAACAGCAACACGATCAACACATAAGGTGCATTTATAAGCGCGATTATCTTCTTTGCTGATTCGAGGAATATTAAATGGACAGCCCGCAACACAATAACCGCAACCAATACAATGTTCCGACTGAAAATCAACGATTCCATTAGCATATTGAATGATTGCTCCTTCTGATGGGCAGGATTTTAAGCAACCCGGATCGCTGCAGTGCATACAGCCATCTTTTCTAATTAGCCACTCAAAGCGACCATTAACTTCAACCTCTGAGTAACGCATTACTGTCCATGCTTTAGGTGCTAGATCTGCTGGGTTATCATAGACCCCTACAGTATGTCCAATTTCGGCGCGTAAATCATTCCATTCACTGCATGCAACTTGGCATGCTTTACAACCGATACATGTAGTAACATCTATAAGCTTAGCCACTTCTTGTTGAAACTCACGAGCCCTTGGTGCTGGAGTCAGTCGGTTGGTTGCTGAGCGTTTGATAATGTCTTGAGTTTGTAATGACATAGTAATTTTCTCCAATCCACTATACAGGTGAAGTTTCTGCTGAAACTTTTTCAACATTGACTAAGAAGGTTTTATATTCAGGTGTTTGTGAATTAGCATCACCTAAATGAGGGGTAAGCTCATTAACTAAAAACCCTTTTTGAGTTTGACCAGTAAATCCCCAAACAATTGGTATGCCAATTGTTTCAATTTGTTTACCGTCAACGGTCAATGTTGGTAAGCGTTTTGTTACCACAGCTTTCGCTTTTATGTAACCGCGGTTGGAACTTACTTTTACAGTGTCACCAACTTTTATGCCTTTTTGATTTGCTAAATTTTCACTGATTTCGATGAACTGTTGTGGTTGAATAATGGCATTAAGTTTGACATGTTGAGTCCAAAAGTGGAAATGCTCAGTAATGCTATAGGTGGTACCAACATATGGAAACTGTTCCGCTTTTCCTAGACGTGTTAAATCTTCGGCAAATACACGTGCAGCTGGACTATTAATTTGTTTAGGATGCAATGGGTTTGTCGCAATAGGTGTTTCAAATGGTTCATAATGCTCTGGGAAAGGTCCATCAACTAAGCGATTTAAACAGAATAACCCGCCTAATCCATCATTGTTCATGATAAATGCACCCGCACCCTCACTCGGTGATAGGTTAGCAGTAAAATCAGGAATATCATTTCCAGTCCATCGCTCACCATTCCATTCAACTAATAATCTATTTGAATCATATGCTTTACCATTGGCATCGGCCGATGCTCGATTATAGAGAATGCGACGATTGGCAGGCCATGCCCATGCCCAATCGGCATGAATCCCTTTTCCTGATGGATCTGTTGGATCACGTCGCGCCATCTGATTTCCTTGCTCAGTCCAGCAACCACAAAATATCCAAATCCCACTGGAAGTTGAACCATCAGCTTTTAATTGTGCAAAGCTATTTAATAATTGTCCTTTCTTCACCGTAATATTGCCATTGGCGTCTTTTAGATCAGTCAATGCATAACCATTATATTCCTTAGCTAATTCTTCGGCGGAAGGTTCATCCGGAATTTTATAATTCCAAGTTAGGTTTTGTATTGGCTCTTGACAAGGACCACCTTCTTCTTCATAAAGTTCTTTTATGCGTAAAAAGATGCGTGCGATAATTTCAGGATCATATTTTGCTTCAGCCGGTGGTGTAGCCGCCGCCCAATGCCATTGTAACCATCGGGATGAATTAACGATAGTACCGTTTTCTTCCGCAAAGCAGTTAGCCGGTAGACGAAATACCTCTGTTTGAATTTTGCTCGAATCAACATCATTTGATTCACCATGATTTTGCCAAAAAACAGCGGTTTCAGTTGGCATCGGATCAATACTGACTAAAAATTTAAGTTTTGATAATCCATCACGTACAGCATTTTTATCAGGCAGCGCAGCTAATGGATTAAAGCCTTGGCAAATTAAACCATGTGCTTCGCCATCTCGCATCATTTTATTAAATTGTAATATATCGTACGTTTTATCCCATTTAGGTAACCAATCAAAACCCCAATTATTTTCAACTGTAGCTTTATCGCCGTACATTGATTTCATGAAACTGACAAAGAATTTTGAATAATTGCCCCAGAAATTAACTTCAGTTGGTCCTAAAGGTTTTGGCGTTTTTTCTGTTAGATATTGTTCTAAAGTAAGTTGTGAGTCTTTGGGTAATTCTAGATAAGCAGGTAAACGGTTTGATAATAAGCCAACATCAGTTAAGCCTTGAATATTAGAGTGACCACGTAAAGCATTAATTCCGCCACCCATCACCCCGATATTACCTAATAATAGTTGAATCATTGCTGCGGTACGAATAATTTGTGTACCATAACTGTGTTGTGTCCAACCAAGGGCATACAGAAAGGTTGCAGCACGATTATTGGTCTTTGTACTAGCAAGGGATCGGCATACATGAAGGAAATGATCTACCGAGCTACCTGTTATATTATTGACCACTTCTGGAGTATAACGTCGGACGTGTTTTTTGAGTAAATTCCACACACATCGAGGATGTTGTAATGTTTTATCACGTAATGCGTAACCATTATCATCAACTTGATAATACCAGCTTGAGGTATCATATTTGTGATTTTCAGCATCATAACCACTGAATAAACCGTTGTTTTCATCAAAATTAAAATCATCTCGGACAATTAAACTAGCGTTACTGTGAGTCACTAGATAATCATAATTGACTTCATCATGTGAAATTAAGTAATTGATAATACCAAGTAAAAATGTGATATCTGAACCTGATCGAATAGGAACATATAAATCAGCGACAGATGCGGTTCTTTGAAAGCGAGGGTCAATAGCGATGAGTTCAGCACCATTATTAATCTTTGCTTCCATTGCCCATTTGAATCCTACTGGATGGGCCTCCGCAGCATTTCCGCCCATAACAATAATGACATTAGCATTTTTTATATCGTTCCAATTATTTGTCATAGCGCCGCGTCCATAGGTAGCAGCTAAACTTGATACAGATGGTCCATGGCAGACTCGCGCTTGTGTTTCTAAGCTTAACATACCTAATGATCTGGCAACTTTAAATGCTAACCAACCGGTTTCATTACTGGCAGCAGAAGTCACTAACCATCCCGTGCTTGTCCAACGATTAACAGTATTACCTTCCGTATTTTGGGCTTTAAAATTGTTATCACGATCTTCTTTCATCAATCTAGCAATACGATCGATCGCATCATCCCAACTGATTTTCTGCCATTTATCAGAACCAGGAGCACGGTATTGAGGGAATTTAACGCGATTTTCGCTTTTTACATAATCCAGTACACCAGCGCCTTTTGGACATAAGGAGCCACGACTAACAGGATGGTCGGGATCACCTTCGACATGAAATACAGACGAAACGGCATTTTTAGCACCATCACCGCGACTGTATAACAACATACCACAACCAACAGAACAATAGGTACAGTTGTTCCGTGTTTCTTTTGATTTTAATAATTTATATTGTCGGGTTTGAGCAAGTGCAACATTAGGCGCAAAACCCAATGTTGCGACAGTTGTTCCTGCCATGCCGCCAGCACAGATCTTAAAGAACTGTCTACGGTTGATTAGCATAGTGGGGCTCCTTACAGAATGACATTGGCTTATAATTGCTTTTCTTATATTATTAAAGGCGACGCCTTTATTAAGTAATAATAAAACTTCCCCGCTTTAAAATAAAGATAATACAGGAATAAAATTGGATAGTATGACGGGGATCAAACAATTATTCTCAAAATGCTTTAGTACATATAAAGGCTTATATCACCAAATGTTATTGAAAATAATTGTTAACCTATTAATGTTTTTGAGTTTTTTTCGAATAGAGCGGTTTTTCACCGAGGGGACGAGTTTTAAAACGGCGATGAAGCCACATATATTGCTCTCGAGCGGTCAAAATTTCTTGTTCAATAGCTTTGTTCATAAAAGTTGCTGCGGCAATCTCATCATCTAACGGGAAATTTACCATAGGTGGTGAAACCGTGACAAGGTATTGACCTTTTTGTTCACGTTTAGGTGTAAATGGAATAATAGCAGGTTTACCTAATCTGACTAATATAGAAGTACCGACGGTAGTCGCCGCTTTGTCAACAGCAAAAAAGGGAGCAAAAACGCTATTCTTACGACCATAATCATGATCAGGAGCATACCAAACTAATTCGCCATTTTTAAGCGCACGTATCATCCCTTTAGTATTATAACGATTTAACATATATTTGTTGGATTTTAAACGCCCCTTCAATTGTATATAATCAAGCACCGGATTATCATTAGGGCGATACACTCCCACTCCGGGATGGCTCATTCCAAGAATTCTAGCGCCTAATTCTAAGGTTAAGAAGTGAATACCAATCAGTAATACCCCTTGTCCGGTTTGTTGAACTTCGGTAATGTAATGGTCTCCCATAATTCTTGCATGTTTTTTTAGTCGTTTATCTGACCAGAACCAAGCCATACCAGTTTCAAAAATTGCTAAACCTGTTGATATGAAATTATCATGTAACAATTTTTCTAATTCATTAGAAGATAAATCAGGGAAACATAATTGTAGATTTTGTCTAGCGACTTCTCGGCGTTTAGACATACATTTTTTAGCAATAAGCCCTAAACATTTACCTAATTGGTAAATAATGGGGTAGGGTAATAAAACCAAGACATAGAAAACTCCGACGCCAAACCATGTTAACCAGTAGCGTGGATGAAGTAGTTTGTTGCTAAATTTAGCATGAATCTCTTGATTATTGTTCATGTCATTCCAAATGTTAAAATAACGACCTTATAATCTGCGCTATTATATCGAAATTCCTTATAGCAAGCAAAATGACAAACATAGTTTCAACCGTAATATTTAGAGTGGAAAAGGATTGATTTAATATGATTATTTGGCTATTTATCTTTGATTTACTCAATTAGGTAATCATCTAAAGATATGTTAGGATTGCTTTAATAATCAAGATTGAGTATTAGTTATGCCAGAATTGCCAGAAGTTGAAACAAGCCGTTTAGGGATTCGTCCTTATTTACAAAACCAAAAGATACATCAAATCATAGTACGTCAGCCAAAATTACGCTGGCCTATTGATACAGATATTGTACAGATAAACGGACAAATTATTGAGGATATCCAACGTCGCGCTAAATATATATTAATTAAACTTCAAACCGGTTGGGTAGTTATCCATTTGGGTATGTCAGGAAGTTTACGCATTCTCCAGCAAGAGAAATCTGCCGAAAAACATGATCACGTTGATTTAGTTATGGAAAATGGTGTGATTTTACGCTACACCGATCCTCGTCGTTTTGGGGCTTGGCTTTGGACTCCATTTTTAGAATGGTTACCGCAATTAAAGAACCTTGGACCCGAACCGTTAAGTGATGATTTTAATGCTGATTATCTTTACTCGACATTAAGTAAAAGAAAAGTACCAATTAAATCATTAATTATGGACAATCATGTGGTAGTTGGCGTCGGTAATATCTACGCGAGTGAATCACTATTTATGGCAAAAATACTACCGAGCCGTTTAGCTAATACCCTAACTTATGAAGAAGTATCGTTGTTAGTGCAATCAATCAAATTAGTATTAGCTAAATCAATTGCTCAAGGTGGCACAACGTTAAGAGACTTTGCTCAATCTGATGGTAAACCAGGATATTTCGTCCAGCAATTGCAAGTTTACGGACGTGCACAGTTGCCTTGTTTTGAATGCAATACACTAATCAAGTCACAACGTATTGGACAACGAAATACTTTTTATTGTGAGAGTTGCCAAAAGTAAAATCAATTATTGTCAAAAGATACAATTAGTGTTAAAAGTTTTAATCTTAATAATAAGTCAATGGTTAGAGTTAAATATTCATTGAGTATCAAAGCACGTAAATACTTTCAAATACTCGCTAAAAATCAAAATTATACATCTGAATATTTTGCTATTAGTCTGACAAATCTTAGTTATGCAATCGCTGAGTTAGAGAAAGAAGTTAGCAATAAGTTATTCCTAAGTCAGGGCACAATGTTGAATTAACCAATAAGAGTTAACTAATGTTGTAAGTCATGCTGAAAACGAGAATTTGGTGATTAAATTAGCTTTTATTGATTCTAGTATAGGAATGATGATTAAGGTTCCTGTTCATCAGCAAGCGAATGCATTGCTAATTGTGATAAATGAAAATCGCCCAAAAAGAGCAATTTATCTCGCTACAGTAGAAAATCGTCCATTAATGCCAGTAGCTTAAAAGTTTATTGTTGCTTAACAAAAAATTGTGGCGATAATTTTTTTATAATTAATTTCGCGTATTTTTAGTAGATAATATTAATGTGTATTATTGGTGATTAATTACCATTATACACTTCACTTAGATAGGAACATCATTGTATGAGTCAGTTTAAACCTTATGATATTTATGGCATTATCGGCTATCCATTAGGACAAACATTAAGTCCTCTTATTCACACCACATCTTTCAAAGATCAGAATATTCCTGCAGTTCTAGTTGCTTGGCCAATGCCACCTGCGGAAGTTGAGGACTTCATAAAATCAATACGTTTACTAAATATTCGTGGGTGCTGTGTTACGATTCCTCATAAACAAACTGTCATCCCATTCCTTGATAAAGTGACAGATCGAGTTAAAAAAGTAGGTGCTGCTAATTTGATTTACTGGGATGGTGATAAGTTATGTGGTGATAATACCGATGTTAAAGGATTTATTGAACCGCTAGAACGAGAACCGTTACCTAAAGATTATAAACAGGTTTTACTCTTAGGTGCAGGTGGTGCTGCGCGAGCAGCTGTAGTCGGCTTACAAACATTAGGTTATAGCGACATTACTGTAACGGATATCGTTGAAGATTTGCCCAATGCACTGGCCAAAGAGTTTGGTTTGAAAACCGTTAAATGGGATCAACGACACAACGTTGAAGCACAAATTATTGTTAACTCAACACCATTAGGAATGCTTGGAAAATATGAAGGACAAACTCCTTATCAAGCAGATTGGTTTAAAGGGCAGGGAGTGGCTTACGATATTGTCTATACACCTTATTATACGCAGTTCCGCTTAGATGCTGAAAAAGCGGGGTGGAAATCAATTTCTGGTCGCGAAATGTTTATTGGACAAGCTAATGAGCAGTATAAAATATGGACAGGTCATCATTTATCAGACAATGCTAAACAAGCGGTTATTGATGCATTATCAGAAAAATAAACCTTAACTATAAGTATTGAAAATACCATTTAAGATAGAAATAATAGGGACAAAATTAATTAAAACAAATCTCTTTAAATAATGATGTCTCTATTGCCAAATTAGAGCTTGGTACGCTTAAAATGATTGTTCCTCAAGAAGATAATGATGCGGTTATGGTTACATTAGGAAAGGTTACATTAGGAAAATAGTCATCGCTTATTTGAAAGCACGCAATTATGTAACTAAGAAAAAAATGCTCGGTGAAGTATTTGTACATAGTGTTATTAAACGAAATGAATTGTTTATAACGACTAAAGTCAATAATGATGATTAAGAGTATAATCAGAATTTAGGATCGTTTGAACAATCTTTAAAGAACTTTAAAACGGATTATTTTGACCTATTTTTAGTTTAGTGGCAGTGATGAAGAATCATTTTTTTACTATCTGAAAAGCATTAGAACATATTTACCAAAATAAAGTGGCACGTGCGATGGGTGTCTGTATTTTTCACCAATCACATTTTGAATGAGTAAATTCGCAAGCCAATACGCAACCGATGATTAATCAAGTTGGAATTCACCTTTACTTAGTCCAACAAGAACTTATGGATTATTTACAATTACAAAATATTACCATTGAAGTGTTAGCACATGGTCGAGTAGATGATGAGTCGATTTTAAGTAATATTGCGAATAAATATCACAATTCTCCTTCGCAAATAACATTACGTTGGCAGATAAAAAAGGGATAATTGTGATATTTAAATTAACAAATTCGTAGCGTATTGCCGAGAATATGCAAACTTTTGATTTTCAGCTTAGTGTTGATGAAATGTACCAGCTCGATTGTTTAAACGAACATTTTAGAACAAAACTTAATCCTGATAATGTGTACGAAAAGAATAGTTTTTAACTTTAACTAATTTATTTATAGTTTGATTTTTCACTAAAAATTAAAAGCTTGTTGGAGAGCATTTATGACTAATCTTGAATTACAGGCCTACCGGCGTTATTTTATGTTAAAAGTTGCTGAAGCAAGTGAGTTTATTGGTAATACGATAGCAGAAGTTTGGCATAATTGGGAACAAGGAAATTCTACCATTCCTACTTATGTAATTGAAACGATGAAAGATCTAAAAAAACGTCGACAAGACAAAATTGACGCAATTATTGCTGATATTAACAATCGTATTGGGAGTAATAATATTCGCTATTTTTTGACTTTTGAAGATTTTAAAAAAGTTAATCCTACACTTACTGTATTAGATTGGCGTTTACACCAATCTATTGCCACTGAACTTTACTTTCGAGGTCTTGAAGTATTGTGTTAATTGTTTTCTTTAGTCCATAATTATATTACTAAAAAATGGGTACAAATGTACCCATTCGAACATATGATTAATTCAGATAATTGATTTTTAACATGCCAAACCTCGCTTAACACTTCCTGTAAATATATCGTTACAGAAAATATAATGCTAATTGATTGATAAATAATGATTGGTTTTTAATTGAAATTAAAGTGTAACTACTAGTTGCAATTGTGGCAATTATGAATAACATATGGCTATAACTTGGTTAATTATTAGAGAATATTAATATGAATACAACCATCTTCTTAGTAGGAGCAAGAGCCGCAGGTAAAACAACAATAGGACGTTTACTTGCTGAGAAATTGAATTACTCTTTTATCGATACCGACGTTTATTTGTTTGAAAAAACTCAACGTACTGTTGCTGAAATAGTTGAAAAAGAAGGGTGGGAAGGTTTCAGAAAACGTGAAAGCCAAGTGTTAAAAGAGGTAACTCAACCATGTCGTGTGATTGCAACAGGTGGAGGTATGATTTTAGCGGAACAAAATCGTCAATATATGCAGCAAAAGGGTATAGTTTTCTTTCTTTCTGCACCAGCAAAAGTGCTTGCACAACGATTAATGAAAAATCCAAATGTAGCTCAAAGACCATCATTAACTGGTTTATCAATATTTGATGAAATGGAAAAAGTGTTAGAGGAACGTCATCATCTCTATATTGAGTCGGCTAACCATGTCATTAATGTTGATTGTGAAGAGATGCAAATATTAAGTCAAATGCTTGATGCACTGAATATAGATTAACCTATGAAATAATGTAAATCTAATGAAGAAAACTAAGTGCGTTGTAACCTAATATAGACCGAGAAAGATTCAATTCGTAAAATCATTGTAAACAATTTACATTTATCACTTATTTCATTTAGCGAATAATGATATAACAAGAAATAAATGTATATATCTATCAGACAACTCGAATTGGTTATATTAATATAACTAGGTTGGTGAATGTAGATTTTTACACATGCTTCTAATATTATCTATTCAATGATTTATAGTACAATATCTTTTTCATATTTATGCAATTTTCAGTAGCGATGCCTAAACAGCTAGGGATTGATTTGCACGATTTATCTTATGTTGCTTCATGAATAGAAATTGGAAATTCTTATTGGAGTTTATAGAGGTAATTTATCCAATACAAAACAATATAAATCATTGATTGAATTAAAAATATATCGTTGTGTCATTTTTGTGTTGGCATGTTATTTTGACACAATATCAATGTGTTTTTTCTTAACAATCTTTATTGAAACGGGTAATTCTTTATTTCGACACTGTTTTAACGCTAGCATTACCTAACAACTATGCTAATTAGCAACTTGGCATAATAAGTGAATTGATTGGATATAAATAATTTTAGCTGTTAGTAGGTGTTAACATTTTTTGCTTAAATCCAACAAATGACAGTAGTTAACCATATTAACACATTGGAGATCACATGACTAAAATTACAGTAAAAGGTTTAGAGATTGGCACCGGTGCGCCAAAAATCATTGTTCCAGTTGTTGGTAAAACCGAACAAGCATTATTAGGTGAAGTTGAATTTTTGAAAAATATCGATTTTGACGTGGTGGAATGGCGTGTAGACCATTTTCAACATGTTGATGATATTGAAAAAGTAAAACAAATGGCAAGTAAAATACAGGCTATTATTGGTCATAAACCTATTTTATTCACCTTTAGGACCGCAAATGAAGGCGGTGTATACCCTGCGTCTATAGAGTTCTATATCAATCTTAATAAGGCATTAATAACCAGTGGTTTTATTGATTTTGTGGATATAGAGCTTTTTACTGGGGATGAATATGTGAAAGAAATGGTTGCTTTAGCCCATCAACATGATGTTTTAGTCATCGCTTCTAATCACGATTTTGATAAAACACCGGCTAAAGATGAAATCGTTGCTCGTTTACGAAAAATGCAAGATCTAGGTGTTGATATTCCTAAAATCGCCGTTATGCCACGAACTACAGAAGATGTCATTTCATTACTTGCAGCGACGACAGAAATGAAAGAAAAATATGCTACAAAACCACTGATAACAATGTCGATGTCGGGAAAAGGTGCTATTAGTCGTATAGCAGGTGAAACGTTTGGTTCAGATCTCACTTTTGGGGCAGCTAAAAATGCTTCTGCACCAGGTCAGCTTGATGTAAAAGAGTTAAGGCAACTATTAAATATTTTACATCGAAGCTTAGCATAAAAGCATAAAGATATGTTTATGCCAAAGTCTAATTTTGCATAGGTTTTCTATCTAATAGGAAAATAGATGGTTGCTGAATGGGGACAATCTGTTATTCACTGTAACGCAATTAGTCGGTCTTTTTTAAAATACCGTTATCTAAGGAATCTTATGAGGTTAAAGAATCTGAATAGGATAATAAAGGACCGGTTATTTTAGAAAATGTATCTTCAGCATAAAATCATATTTTGTTTACGCGATTTGTTCAAATGAATCCACTTAATGGTTAGTGCTTATACCGTCGGTATAGGTTTTCTGACTCCAATTTTAGTGGTTAAAATACCAGATAAAATTTGATTTAACGCCTAGATAAGGAAGCATAGACTAACTAAAAAATGCTGATGTATGATTTAGATTAAATTCTTGATGAAAATAAGCTAATGCAAAGCTAGTATCAGCGCGAACCGCATTAGTAATAGTGTAAATGACAAAGAGAAACGCCATAACTCGCCAGTGATAATGGGTTCTCTTTGTGCATTCTTCATCCACTAAAATGTTGTTAGTTAGACTGTTTAATTTAGAGTTATCAATTAAATTAAAAATTAGATATATGTTCCAATATTCATTGCCTTAGCTTTACAATAAATGTCATACCCTACATAAACATCTAACACGGCAGTACCAACGCTCTTAAATAAAGTAATTTGGTCTTCATTCTGACGTCCCCGTTGCTCATTAAGGATTAATTCACCTAATTCAATAAATTGATCCGGTCTTACCATACCATTATTAATAGGGTCAATGATGTCACCAGCTTCACTAAAGACTCCTTCCTTCGTATCCAATACTTTTATGGCTGCTTGCTCAACAATATTAGGCGGAATTTCATGCATTTCAGGCGTATAAGATCCGATTCCATTAATATGAGTACCAGCTTTAACACATTCACCGTTGAATGTAGTCTGGTTTGAAGTCGTGACTGTTGTGATGATATCAGCTTGAGCAATATCTTCATCAAGATTGTCGGAATAGTAAATATTGGCACCAAAATGTGCAAAACGCTTATTCATGTCATAGATGAATTGCTGTGCTTTGGATTTATTTAAACCATAAACAGCTACATTTTTGAGTTGTCTAACAGTTAGCATTGCTTCTAACTGGGATGCTGCTTGACCACCCGTACCAATAAGCACGGCGTTAATACAATGTTTCTTTGCTAATAATTCTGTTGCAGCCCCTTGTACTGCACCGGTGCGTAGTTGAGTTAAATAAGTGCCATCAATTATTGCACACACTTCCCCGGTTTGCGGTTCAAGAATAAATACTTGTGCGGGTACAGAAGGTTTTCCTAATTTCGGATTATCAGGGAAAATTGATACTATTTTTAAACCACATATATCGGTGTTCTTGATATGGGCAGGCATAATCAGTGTTTGACCATGTTGTAAACGGAAATGACTACGTAATGGAACAGAACTTTGTCCTTCGGTATAAGCTTTTAAAGCTTTTTTATCCGCTTCAAT
This sequence comes from Frischella perrara, assembly GCF_000807275.1. Classification (NCBI taxonomy): domain Bacteria; kingdom Pseudomonadati; phylum Pseudomonadota; class Gammaproteobacteria; order Orbales; family Orbaceae; genus Frischella; species Frischella perrara. The sequence continues at coordinate 345,814 of NZ_CP009056.1, forward strand.
AGCATCACGCATAGTATAAATTTGCTGAATGTCATTGGCACTAAGTATTAACATTATTTTTCCTTAGCAATTATAAGTAATGTTGAAATGAGTTTTTAAACGGATTGCTATGATAACTTTGGTCATATTGAACTATCATTACACCGCTGACTTAAACGAAAAGCATATGCTTTGTATATTTAAAGGTCAAATAATTGTTATTTATGATACGTAAATAACATAATAAATGATGATTTATCATTAACTTCACTAACAGGTGTTTTAAAAATAATCTGATTTAATTTATAATGATGCTCTATTTTTAGTCCGGCTTTATATAATCTTAAATAAAAAGAGAATTATTATGGAAATCCTGCGTGGCTCACCGGCGTTATCTACCTTCCGTATCAACAAATTACTTACTGTTTGTCATAATAAACATCTTCCTATCGAAAAGATCTATGCTGAGTATATTCATTTTGTTGATTTATCTGCACCATTAACTTGCGATCAACAAGTCACATTAAATCAGTTATTAACTTATGGTCCTCATGCAGAGCAACAGGATCTGACAGAGCAGCTTTATTTAGTTATACCAAGAATTGGTACTATCTCGCCTTGGTCTTCTAAAGCAACGGATATTGCTCATAATTGTGGGTTGGCACAGATTAAGCGTATAGAACGCGGTATTGCTTATTGTTTTGATGGCGAACAATTATCAAAAGAGCAATTAGCCGAGTTTATTTCATTGATACATGATCGCATGATGGAAAGTGTATTAACTAAATTAACTGATGCAGAACAATTATTTACGCCTCAGCAACCAACGCCATATACCACAATCGATATTTTAACGCGTGGTCGTAAAGCTTTAGAAGAAGCTAATGTGCGGTTGGGGCTGGCTTTAGCAACGGACGAAATTGATTACTTATTGGATAGTTTCATACGTTTACAACGCAATCCAAGTGACGTTGAACTTTATATGTTTGCACAAGCTAACTCTGAACATTGTCGTCATAAGATCTTCAATGCTGATTGGATTATTGATGGTCAGCCACAACCAAAATCATTATTTAAAATGATTAAGAATACCTTTGAAAAAACACCAGAGTATGTTTCTTCAGCTTATAAAGATAATGCTGCTGTAATGGATGGTTCAATGGTAGGTCGTTTCTTTGCTGATCATGAAAATAATCAATATTGTTTTCATCAAGAATATGCTGATATTTTAATGAAAGTGGAAACACATAATCATCCTACCGCTATTTCACCTTGGCCGGGTGCTGCAACGGGTAGCGGTGGTGAAATTCGTGATGAAGGTGCGACAGGGCGAGGAGCTAAACCGAAGGCCGGTCTAATGGGTTTTTCCGTCTCTAACTTGCGTATTCCTAATTTTGAACAACCATGGGAAGGCGATTTTGGTAAACCCGACAGAATAGTATCTGCGTTAGAAATCATGATGGATGGTCCATTAGGTGGGGCAGCATTTAACAATGAATTTGGGCGTCCGGCATTGTTGGGTTATTTTCGTACTTATGAAGAAGAAGTGAATAGTCATAATGGTAAAGAGTTACGAGGATATCATAAACCGATAATGTTAGCTGGCGGTATTGGAAATATTCGCAAGGAACATATTCAAAAAGGTGAGTTTCCAGCGGGTTCTAAGTTAGTTGTATTAGGTGGTCCTTCAATGAATATCGGATTAGGAGGCGGTGCAGCATCATCTATGACATCCGGTCAATCTGATGAACACTTAGATTTTGCCTCAGTACAACGAGATAACCCAGAGATGGAAAGGCGATGTCAAGAAGTAATCGATCGCTGTTGGCAATTAGGTAAGGCTAACCCAATACTTTTTATTCATGATGTAGGTGCGGGAGGTTTATCTAATGCTATGCCTGAATTGGTGAGTGATGGCGGTTGTGGCGGTCAATTTGAATTACGAAAAATACTCAATGATGAACCGGGTATGTCACCACTTCAAATTTGGTCTAATGAATCACAAGAACGTTATGTATTAGCTATTGCACCTAAGAGCTTACCATTGTTTGAGGAATTGTGCCTACGTGAACGGGCTCCTTATGCCGTCATCGGTAAGGCAACCGCTAAACAAGCATTAGTTTTACATGATCAATATTTTGATAATGATCCGATCAATTTACCGCTTGATGTATTACTCGGTAAAACACCTAAAATGATAAGGGATGTTAAATCACAAAAAGCCAAGGGTGATGAGTTTGCAGTAAATGAAATAACAATCGCGGATGCGATTAATCGTGTATTACATTTACCGGCAGTAGCAGAAAAGACTTTTTTAATTAGCATCGGTGATCGTACTGTAACAGGCATGGTTTCTCGCGATCAAATGGTGGGCCCTTGGCAGATCCCAGTGGCTGATTGTGCAGTAACTACAGCCAGTTTAGATAGTTATTATGGTGAAGCGATGTCCATGGGTGAACGAGCACCCGTTGCTTTACTGAATTTTGCAGCATCAGCCAGATTAGCAGTAGGGGAAGCCTTAACAAATATTGCAGCTAATTATATTGGTGATATCAAACGTATAAAACTATCAGCAAACTGGATGGCGGCAGCAGGTCATGGCGGTGAAGATGCTGGATTATATGCTGCAGTAAAAGCTATCGGTGAAGAGCTGTGTCCAGCTTTAGGTCTAGCAATTCCGGTTGGAAAAGATTCAATGTCAATGAAAACAACTTGGCTGCAAAATGGTGAACAGCGAGAAATGACAGCGCCATTGTCACTAGTCATTTCTGCTTTTGCACGAGTTGAAGATGTAAGAAAAACGGTAACACCTCAACTAAACACTGAACCTAATCGTTTATTATTCATTGATTTAGGTTGTGGGTATCAAACATTAGGTGCAACTGCGCTATCCCAAGTTTATCGTCATCTAGGAAAAGAGACTGCTGATATACGTGATATTGATGTTCTAGCTAAATTTTATCAAGCGATACAACAGTTAGTCGCAAAAGATTTAATTTCGGCTTACCACGACCGTTCTGATGGTGGGCTCATCATTACATTATTAGAAATGGCATTTGCAGGGCATTGTGGTTTAAATATTGATATCACTCAATTAGGCGATAATCTTTTATCAACTTTATTTACCGAAGAATTAGGCTGTGTTATTCAAGTGGCTGATACAGCAATGACTGAAGTTAATGAGTGTTTAGCCGCATATGGATTATCTGAATATGTTTATGATTTTGGTAGTGCAATAGCCGGGGATGATATTATAATTTCATATAAACAAAATCCTATTTATCAGCAAAGTCGTAATCTATTGAGAACTTATTGGGCTGAAACAACTTGGCAAATGCAACGATTACGTGATAATCCGGAATGTGCTGATGATGAACATTTTGCTAAACAACAAGAGGATGATCCGGGTCTAAATGTCAAATTAACTTTTAATATTCATCAAGATATTGCTGCGCCGTATATAGTCAAAGGTATTAAGCCGAAAATTGCCATTTTACGTGAACAGGGAGTTAATTCTCATGTTGAAATGGCAGCTGCTTTTTATCGTGCTGGGTTTGAAGCATTAGATGTTCATATGAGCGATTTATTATCTAGAAAAATAAAACTGGATAATTTTCAAGCTTTAGTAGCTTGTGGTGGATTTTCATATGGTGATGTTTTAGGTGCAGGCGGAGGATGGGCAAAATCAATTTTATTTAATCCAGCGGTACGTGATGAATTTGAGAATTTCTTTCATCGTCCAGATACATTGTCACTAGGGGTCTGTAATGGCTGTCAAATGATGTCACACCTTAAAAATCTCATACCAGGTGCAGATTTATGGCCACGTTTCGTACGAAATTTATCTGAACGTTTTGAGGCTCGGTTCAGTTTAGTACAGATCCAAACTAGCCCATCACTCTTCTTTACTGATATGGCAGGTTCTCATATGCCAATTGCAGTTGCTCACGGTGAAGGGCGTGTTGAAGTAAAACATGATGATCATTTAACTGCTATTGAACATGCCAATTTGGTTGCGATGAGATTTATAGATAACTTTGCTAAAGTTACTGAAAATTATCCCGCTAATCCAAACGGTTCACCAAATGGTATTACAGCCGTTACTTCACGTGATGGACGTGCAACTATTATGATGCCACATCCTGAACGAGTTTTTAGAACAGTAGCTAATTCATGGCATCCTAATAATTGGGGAGAAGATAGCCCATGGATGAGAATGTTCCGCAATGCTCGAAAACAGTTGGGTTAATTTAGAATAGAGAAACAAATAGAAGGGGGCAAATTGCCCCTAGTTTTAAATTGTCATTAATTTATTTACTAAAAGTAACTTCATGACCATAACTTTGGATTATATTTTGAATACGATCCATTGTTTCACGGGGCGGAGGTTCAACGCCTTCAAGCATATATTTATCACCTAAAGTCGCCCATTTGTATGCCCCCATTTTATGATACGGCAGCATTTCTACTTTCTCGATATTTTTCATACCTTGTATAAATTTACCTAATCGATGGGCTGAATCATCATCATCAGACCATCCTGGTACCACTACATAGCGAATCCAAGTACGTTTATTGATTTTCTGTAAGTATTGAGCAAATTCTAAGACGCGTTTATTTGATACACCGACTAATTTTTGATGAATATCATCATTTAGTTGTTTAAGATCAAGCATGACTAAATCAGTTTGCTCCATAAGAGCATGAGTAGTTTCATCAATATTACGGGCATAGCCATTGGTATCTAAACAAGTACCTATTCCTTGCTCGTGACAAGCTTTAAACCATTCAGTTACAAACTCAGCTTGTAACATCGCTTCGCCACCTGATGCTGTAACACCGCCACCATTTGGAATAATAAAGTGTTTATAGGTGACAATTTCTTTCATAAGTTCGTCAACAGTTACCTCCCGACCTGCTTTTAAATCCCAAGTATCGCGGTTGTGACAATACAAACAACGCATTAAACAACCTTGAAAGAAAACAATAAAACGAATACCAGGACCGTCAACAGTACCAAAGGATTCAAACGAGTGTATACGACCTTTTATGGGTTGTTTGGTTGTCATAATAATATTGTGTTGCTCCATAACGAATCTCTAAAAATTGCTCACATTGCTTTTTATATGTATTTTAACTCACTGAAAATTAGCTTACACCAATTGCATTAATTAAATATGAGTTTCTATTTGTTAATTATAGCGAATTTAGTCAGGCAATATTAGATTATTATGACAAATAAAAAAGAATAACACTTATTGAGTGTTATTCTGTCATCAAATTTGACGATGCAATTATATTGAGTCTTTTTAATTATTATATACAGGCTAGTTTATACAAGAATTGTGACTAGCCATGTAAATAATCATTAATTTAAACAGAAACACCATATTGTGATGCCATTGCTGATAAACCACCAGCAAACCCTTGACCAACAGCTCTGAATTTCCATTCTGAACCATGGCGATAAAGTTCGCCAAAAACCATAGCTGTTTCTGTTGACGCATCTTCAGATAAATCAAAACGAGCAATTTCTACTCCGTTATCATTATCATATACACGTATGAAACTATTAGAAACCATACCAAAATTTTGTTTACGATTTTCAGCATCATAAATGGTAACGCTGAAAATTAACTTTTTAACATTATCAGGGATTTGAGATAAGTTGATTTTAATTTGTTCATCATCGCCATCTCCATCCCCTGTTCTATTATCCCCTTGATGTTCAATAGAACCACATGGGCTTTTAGTATTATTAAAGAAAATGAAATGAGAATCTGATAGTACTTTATCATTTTCGCTTAACATGAATAGAGAAGCATCTAAGTCAAATTCTTTGCCATCAGTAACACGGGCATCCCAGCCCAAACCAACCATTGCTACTGTCATAGTTGGTGCTTCTTTTGTTAACGATACATTGCCACCTTTTACTAGTGATACAGCCATTTTTAATTCCTTCTTATTTTAAGATGCGTTAATACCGTATTGAGCACAAACAGAAGCTAAACCACCGGCATAGCCCTGACCAACCGCACGGAACTTCCACTCACCATTATGTCGATATAGCTCACCAAATAGCATTGCAGTTTCAGTTGAAGCGTCTTCAGTTAAATCATATCGCGCAACCTCGATCTGGGTATCATCATTAACTAATCGAATAAAAGCACCTTCTATTTGACCAAAATTTTGTCTTCTCACTGCTGCATCATGAATAGTAACGACGAAAACGAGCTTAGCGACATTAGCAGGGATTTTATCAAGTTTGATTTTAATTGATTCATCATCACCATCACCTTCCCCTGTTCTATTATCTCCTGTATGTTCAACAGATCCGTCAGCTGAACGTAAATTATTATAAAATATAAAATCTAAATCATTACGAACTTTGCCATTTTCTGCTAAAAGAAAAACTGATGCATCAAGATCATAATCTTGACCATCAGTGGCACGTACGTCCCATCCTAGTCCGATTAGTACATTTTTCATACCCGGATCGGTTTTGCTTAAAGAAACGTTGCCACCTTTAGAAAGAGAAACACCCATATTTAACTCCTTGTTTCATTTATATTAACTTAATTTATTTACTCTTCTGATTTAGAAGGGAATAGCAAACTGGCTATGATGCCGAGTGCTAAAATTGTCAGTACGATAATTAGGCTTGTTGAAGCTGAAATGTTATAACCATGACCCCATAAATGATCAGTTGCATTTAAGAATAATTTTAGCGCAATAAAAAATAAGATCACCATTACTGATTTTTCTAAATGCACTAAATATCGTTTTAAAGCATCTAATACAAAATACATACTACGTAGACCTAAAATTGCGAACATCATTGCACTATATATGATCAATGGTTCACGACTTACGGCAATGACAGCAGGTACAGAGTCAAATGCAAACATCACATCGGAAATTTCAATGACGGCTAAACATAAAAATAAAGGGGTAGCAAAAATGGTTGCTTTTGCACCACTATTAATTACTAAATCTTTATTTTCTGGCTTAGCTAATTCCTCGTTAACTTGTTTTTTATTAATAAAGAAATTATGACCATAGATTTTGGGCCAAACTGGGAAAATTCGTTTAACTAAACGATAAGCTAAATGTTGAGAATAGTCTTCTATTTCTTCATCACTATCATCATTTTTAAGCATCATTACAGCAGTCCAACCAACCACAAAAGCAAAGATTAATTCAACATAAGAACCTAAGCTAAGCAGTCCTGTTCCAATGATAACAAAGATCCCTCTGAATATAATAGCACCAATGATTCCCCAATAAAGAATTCTATGCCAATATTTGCTAGGTATTGAGAACCAAGAGAAAATAGCCATCATTACAAACAGATTATCAATCGATAACACTTTTTCTAATGCATAGCCTGTTATAAATAAACTACCAACTTCTGAACCATAGCTATAGAAAAGATAAACAGCAAATAACAGTGATATGATGACCCAAAATACCGACCATAATATAGCGCTTCTTAAACTAATAACCTTATCTTTTCGATGTGTAAATAGATCGATAAATAAGGCACCTACTAATAAACATACAAATACAATCGTTGTTTGTATTGGAAAACCGAGAAATGTTGTCATTTTCATCCTAATTACATATTTACATTGCTTTTAGCTCTAACACATTGTTTTATTATCATATCTATGTTTAGAACTACCATATTACTAGCATTATTTATACTTTTAATTTTATTATTTTAAAGCAAATTGCAGTGACGCTCTATAAATTATCTTATTTACGCCCCGCTTGCCATCTAAAATTCCAGCGGTAAGCATGAGCTAACTCCCGTTGACCACGAAAATATTTGTTAAGACGTTGTATTTTTATTGCTCCTTTATCGTTTTTTAGCTGCACAATAGCGCATAATCTATTTTTGTTATTACCTTCAGTAAGCTGAGTCTCAATTTCAGGTTGTCCTGGTACTTGAACACTAACGGTAGCATCGATTTGATTCCAATTTGGCACTCCCTCATAAATGAATGTATAAATGAGTACTTCATCAATCTGTTTCCAGTATTTTCCGTTTATATATATCCATTCATCGTTTTTATTAGAACCATTACGATCATCTTCCATTAATTGTACATAGCAAGGAGAATTTAAAGAGCCAAATGTGTTACCTAATGCTTGAATTACATAAATACTTTTATCTTTTAGTCGTACAAATGCAGCTAAATCAAGATCAATTTTTTTATTTATATTTAAAAAACTTGATAAAAATCCCTTTTGTTCTTTATTTGACTTATTCCAATTTAAATTGATACCAATCATTCCATAATTATCTTGTTTGTCTAAACTAACCATAGTTTTATATTTAGACAAAGATATTTTGTTAAGATTGACTTTACTTGAAGGATTGGAATTATTTACTTGATTGGCATTACTTACTTGATTGGTTATAGTCTCTGAGGAATTTTCTTCATCAACAATATTAACGCCAAAATTCTCTGCTAACGGTTTCAACCCACCATTGAATCCTTGAGCAATAAATCTAAATTTCCATTCAGAATTTCGCCGATAAATTTCGCCCATAATTAATGCTTTTTCTGGGCGATCAGTAATATCCACTTCCCCGACGGCTATGACTTGATTATTGGCTATAATTTGAATAGATAAATTAGATAACTGACTAATTGGTTGATACTCATCACAACTAATTGTAAAGGCAACTTTCGTAACATCATTGGCCAGTTTTGATAGGTTTACAATAAATTCATGATTTTTATTGTGGTCTTGTTTCCATGAAATTGAGCCATTTTCATTATTTGGCTGTCCATAAAAAACCATATCAAGATCATCTTTTACCTTATCATTAGCAAATAGTCGAAATGCTGAAGCATCAACCGGTAAACCTGAACTAATTTTTACGATAATATCATTATGGTTAATGATGGTATTTGCACCTAAAGTTAAATTTATCATCTACCAATTACCTTATTAACAATTTGTGCGTACATCTCACGAATTGTTCTACCAATACAAGGAAAACCTTGTGCGGTGAAGTCCCACGAGCCACCATTACGTTTGAGGGTAGCAATAATAATTCCTGTATGTGGACCTTGCTCAGATAATCTATAGTGAGCAAGCTCTTTATTATTTTGATCTAAGACACGGCAAAAAGCATTATCTACATCGTTAAATGTCTGTCCTCTGAAGCTATTAACTGTAAATACTAAATATTCAACTTCGAAAGGTAGCTTTGGTAAGTAAACATAAATAACTTCATCGTCCCCATCTCCTTCACCAGTTATATTATCACCACTGTGAATAACTGACTTACATTTAGATTTAAGATGGCCAAACCAGACCTCATCAATTTTTTTACCGTTTTCATCTAACATGATGCAACTAGCATCTAAATCAATGGAATCATCTTGTGAAGAAAACAAACTACTGAAAAATCCTTTTTTAGTTGAATTATGACGTATAACCGGATCCCAACCGAGACCAAAATGTAATTGATTTAATGCTGAAGATTCTTTTTTAAGCGAAATTGTTTGATTTTTTTTAAGTGATACCATAATTTTACTCCTTTCAAAAATATTATTTATAACAAGTAACTTTTTACGATTAATTTTTATTTAATGAAAATTATTAATTAATCAATACCAAAACATTGAGCTCTTTCAATAATATCGCTTGCCCAGCGATGTTGGGTAGACGGTTCACACATTGAACCATTAATATTAAATACTCCACCTTGCGGAACAGATAAAATCTTTTTGGCTTCTGTATATTCTTGTTCTGTGACCCGATAAATCTGATTAATGATTTCCAATTGCGATGGATGAATGAGTGTTTTTCCAACTAAACCATGCAAAATATCTAAGGCTACTTCCTTTGCTAATAAATCATTATCTGAAAAATGTTCGCATACTGGCGCTGTAAGATAAAATCCATTTTGGGCGAAGATTACAACTAACATTTTAATAAGATAGCCAACAGGTCCATCGTAGAGTGTCATATTTTTATGACGTCGCAATCGTAGTCCATTCATTAAATCATTACCACCAATACGTAATAAAAGGATTCGCTCACGACAAGGGTGAACTGATAATGTATCCGATAGCTGTTGCATTTTAACCATATTATAAACATCTTGTGTTTCTAAAGTTGGCATCATCAATAATTGTGTATTTTGTAAAGTAGACCACCAATCATTTAGGCAAGTTTGATCGAATTTTGGAATAACAAAGCCAGCAACATAGGTTAGGTTTAAATTAGCAATTATCCAATTTGCGATATCGATATTTCTAGGGCGTATAAAAATAAGAGGTACTTGTTCATCTGATGTTTGATTTAGATGATCCGTAATATGTAATATACTTTTTAGCAAATTATCTTTAGCAAAGCCTATATCTTCCAATTTAACAGAATCTTCTAAACAGATAATGACTGATTTTAAGTCTTGATATTTATTATGAATTATAATATCAACAATATTTGGATTATTCGCCGGAATATATAAACTTGAACCAATATTCCAAGGTGATATTTTTTTATTCATCAGAGACCTTCTTTATAATTGTAATTGCACGATAATTCCCTAAATTTTTATTATCTTCTATAATTTTTATGTTCTTGCTTTCGGCCAAATAAATGAGTAGTTTTACATCAGGATCATTACGATCTCGAACTAAAACGTAATCAGGAATCCTTCTTAAAACGGCTCTAGTTGCCTCAGCTATACCAGGCTTAATTCGATTTAAATTAGTAATATTATATTTTTCAGCCAAATGTTGTATAACTTGTTGGCTAATTTGGAATAGCTCATGTTTTTTGTTCGGATTGAAGCTGACATTTGGTAATGTGGTGGCGTCAATTTGGCGTCGATGTTGGTCGACGATATCGGCTAAATATTGACTGCAATCATATTTCTCTAAATGATTGCATTGAATACAACCATGTAAATCGCCATTTAACCAAATTGAACGAGATATCATTCCTGAAACAGGCGCTCCCATAATACCAAATGGAATTAACCAATCATCATCACTTGCAGAAGCCCAAGCACAACCACAAGGATCTGCCAAAACAATCAATTTTGGTTTATCTTGATAACCCGGTCTTAAAGCTAAAGACTGCTGAAGTTGATTGGTAATGGCTCCTTTACCTGTCCAGCCATCCACAAAGACGATGCCTTCTTTACCATGTTTATTTTCAATCCAATCCATCGCAACGGTATCAATACCGCGATCGCGAATAATGCTGACACCATAATGGTAAGTTTGTTTACCAAGATCTTTTAGTGCTCTTTTTAACATTACACCTAATGGTACGCCTGCACGAACTAGGCTTACGAGCACAATTGGTGTTTGAATTTGTTGAGTTAAAAAAATAGCAAGTTGTAATACTTCTTTCGCTAAACGTTGACCTTCTTTCTGTATTGATTTTTCGAATAAATCTAAGTGCCAGCTAGTCGGTTCATCTTCACGACTAATCATTTCCGAGTAGTGTTTCTTTCCTGATTGAATTAATTGTTCTTTTATTTCAACAGGTGTAGTTTCCATTTCAACGCGTTTTAGTAAAAATTGGACATCACTGTAAGTGTATGATCCTGAAAACGGTTCAATATTAATCATTATTATTTTCCAAATATTGTTTGTTTAATTGTATCGCTGAATTGACTTTTTTGTGGAATACAAAACCAAGTACAAAGTTGCATAAAACTAAAGTCTGTTAAGCTGTCACCCATTCCTAGTAATGGAAAAGTACCTCTTTCTGTTTTTAGTTTATTAATCAGCCATGTCGCAGCTTTGCCTTTTTCAATTGGTTTTGGAATCCAAGCGATATTGTTATTGTTGCGGTGAATATAAAATTCACTTGTGTCAAACTTTTGTTGAAGTTCATCATCAAATTGATAAAGCTCGGAAAGCCGATTACTATCACGATGTTTCATGACGAAATAGATAGGTACATCATCATATTCATAATTGATTCTTACCCAAGCATTCAATTTTTGTTTTATCATCATTTGTTCAATATCGTGCTGTAATGAAAGTAACTGGCTTCGAAAAGGATGGATATCATACAAAATTTTTTGTTGCCAAGTAATATCATTTTGCCCTTTAGCATCTAAAATTACTGCACCATGAGTTGTGATTGACCAAGAGTTGAACGGTAATTTAACTCGTTTTATTTCTTGGGTCCCCCGTGCGGTAACGGGGATCACTTCTGCATTTTGTAACATCCAATTGACAAATAAAAACTGCTCATCGCTCATAAAACTACGAGGCGTTAACGAGCGATCGAGCGCAGCTATATGTTTAGGTGAGATGTGTAATTCCTCTTGCATTTTCCGTTTAGTTTGGAATAACGTATCATCTAAATCGGTTAATATAACGGGTTTATTGGATGTCATATCAAGCATAACAAACTACCTCAACGTCAGATGTTATTGCTTTCAATTGTTTTAAGAAACTTTGGTCTATGCTGTGTTCTGCGGTTTCAACACATAATAAGATTTTATCAAACTCTTGATGAGCAATATTATAAATAAAATTAGGTATACCTTGACCATAATTATCAGTAAAAGAAATCGCTGACTTTATAGCAGAACCTATAGCAATAGGGGAACGTGTTGTTGAACCAAATAACACTTTTGCCCCTTGTTTTTCTAAGCGTTCAGCTAATAAAAAAGGTTTCCATAGAAATTCTCCACTACCAATAACTAATATGGATTTATCCGGTTGAACAGCGATTTGCTGCCCCAAATTATCATGACTTTCGTGACTGCCTAATCTTCCCCAATCCTGAGGACCAATTATAACGTTATCACTCTGGTTGGTAATATTGACCTCTGGCATTGTTGGTGGTGAAGCATTTAAATCGGGCTGCCAAGACCAATTACCATTTAACAATGCATAACATTGTACCTCTACGTCAGGATAGCTTATTGGTTCTTGATTCCAATTAACAAGTGTCAAAATAATTATACGTTTTATATTTTTAAAATAATTTGTATTCCACAAGGACTGAATAAGATTTCTAAAAGTGTTTCCTGTTGTCATTTCATCATCAATTAGAATTAGATTTTCAGCCTGATTCAAACTTGTGCGCATTGTTTTATCTTGAGGAAGATAAATTAAATGATCCGTGGCATGGCTATGGTTTTCTTTAAATTCACATAACAATTCAGCATCCATTGCATGACGAGTTGATGTTAATAAAAATGCCTTATCAAACTTACTTTTTGCTTCGTGAAAAACACCAGCGGCTAATCCAACAGCTGTTTCGGCCATACCGATAAAAATTGCTTCGCCATTAATATTATCTGGTAACATTTGACTTAGTTCACGATAACTTTTTCGCATTTTTGCAGGCGATACAGGGATATGTTTACCTAATACTTTACTAACAAATAGAAAAGCTCGTTTTGGATTATTCCTCTCAGCGATATCAAATAATTCATCTGTAGAGAATTTCCCCATTTTATAATTAATAGAAAGGGTTCCTCGTTTTAATGTTTTCTTTTGATTGATCATGACTATATAGTGATTAAGTTGGTTAAATTATTTGGGTATTGAATTACGGAAGATGTTGAAATAACTTCTGCGTATTTAAAATGTTGTTTATATAGAGCTTGAACTTGAGTTTTATTTAACAATTTTAAATGATACATTGCCATTAAACCTGGTAAATTAACACCACTATGCAAAGTATTGCCAATACCACCCGAAGGCCTCATATTAATTTCCAGTAATAATGGTTGACCATCTTTATCATTACGTGTCTGAACATTTACTAAGCCATCAGCTTGCATGGCACTTGCACAACGACAGGCAAGTTCAAAAGCTACACCTTCATTTCTAATTATTTGCTTACTACCATGCTTTTCTCTAGCTATAGCACAAAGTACTTCACCTTTACTTGCGAAAATGTCGACTGAAGATTCGGGGGAGTATAGATATGGCATTAAAACCATTGGTGTAGGTTGTTTTAAGGTGGCATATAATTGTAGAAAAATATCAGGCCTAATACCCCTTTCTTCCGGATTGGACAAGATTCTAAATGGGGATATGTTGTTCTCGAATCGCCAAAATCCCATGCCATAAATACCATAAACAGGTTTAATACATAATTTATCAAAGGGAGGATGAGCAATATTTTTTTGTAATTCTTCAACATTATCAATTAATATTGAAGGAACAACTGGTAATTGCTGCTGTTCCATAAACAGGGCAAAATCCATCTTATTATTTGATAGCTTTAATAAATCTATATTACTTGCACCTGTAATTAATGTTACTCCGGTTGCTTCTATTTCATGACGATGTTGTTCATACCAAAGCGTATTTTTAACAACGTATAACACATCAATTTTATATTGAGTAATAACTTTAGTAATAAAAGATAATCGCTGTGTCTCTTCTGAAGGTTCAATAATAGAAAAATCAGCTGTGGATAAAATTTCTTTTCTATTTTCTCGATGAGAAGCAAAGACTTCGATTTTTACATGATTTTTTTTAGCAAAATCTTTTACTGCTAAAATTATGTCTCGTTGTGATGAGAAGCTCTCCATAAACCAAATTCTATTTATCATTTTATATTTAATTTCCTTATTCATTTCTCTGGTTAAAATTAAGTCAATATTTCAGCAATATTTAATTGAAAGGTAAGTACTTTTGCTCTTTATTTGACCACATAAAACCTGTTTTAACTAACTTCAGCATTGGAATATCACCAATTGTATCGCCATATGCACAACTATCTTCTTTTGAGAGATCGGGATAGTTCTTTAGAATTTGGTGGACTTTTTCTTCGCCATAGCAATTTTTGCCCATCATTGTTGGATAGTTACCGATATAAGGTGTCGATATAAGTTTGACGAAACCATTTTGTTTTACCCATGGTAACAGATACAGATCAATTGATGCGCTTACCAAAATGCACTCGTCACCATTAGCCATGTGCTTCTCTAATAGGGCAATTGCTTGCGGACGCATCATTGTAGGCAAAATTTTCGTAACAAATTGTGAAGCATATTGATCAAGTTCTTGTTTTGAAAATTTCGAAAGATAGACCTGAAGTGCTCTGTTTTTAACTTCATCACGTAATTCTCGATTAAATAAATACCGACATAATAATGGAAGAAGTAAAATAACTTTAAGTAAAGCCATTGGCCAACCAACGGTATAGATAAGAAATGGTATTAATGAATCTTTTGTTGTAAGAGTACCATCAAAATCAAAAAAAACTTTCATAATTTAATAAAAACCCTTTAACATATTTTGTGACGTTTTAGGATAGACTATTCAAATCATAATTAATAGATATGTTAATTCTTTTTAATAATAAATATAATTATTAATTATCCACCAATTGTACAACAACCAATCGACCCCCATCTTCACGGGACAATAAGATTTGGCGATTATCATTAAGTTCGATTTTATCTCCAATCGCTATTTTTGTTTGGTCGGGTAACGAAACTAAATCTTTGATACCTTCATTCACCAACCACCATTGGTTATTATGAAATATAAAATAGCCGACCCGTTTTTTTAAATGGTCACTTAGTCTTTCATTAGGTGCGATCAATCGATTGATATGCCACGGGTAGAGTGATTGCCCACTCCATACCATAAGCCGATGGTCATCAGGTCGATAACTCCCTGCGATACGAGATGAATAAAGATTTAAAATAGGTAATTTACCTTTGTAAGCTGTGCCACAATAGGGGCAAGAAGGCGCTGTTTTACCCGAAAAAACGTACCATTGTTGTTCACACTGTTTATTTTGACATGGTTGAATTAAATCAATCGTTTTAACTAGTGCGGTTTCCCATTCATCAGCAGTAGGGCGTTTTAATGGCTCGTGTAACCCTTCAATAAACGCACGTTCAAATAATTTAGATAAATAAGGACCCATAACGGTATATGGAATTTTAGTTGGATCTGCCCATGGTAATGCAGCAGGTGAGATTTGATTAGTATTGACTCTGTTACTTTTGTCAGAAGGGTGTTCTATAAATAGCGCTTTTTCCCCCATTGTCATTGACTCATCTCGTATCTCATCATTGATATCATGTACTTTTCCACCTCTTAAAGGATGGCGATAAAGTAAGTACATATATATTAATACAGATAATGCGTGCCGATCGGTTGTTATGCTAGGTAATATACGTTTTGGATCATCTTTATTTAGATGCGCTGTTTTTACAACCTCCGGTGCAATAAAATCTGGAGTACCTACCACATCAGGAGGAAATTTGCCCGGTACAACTAATCCATCAATATCTATAATACAAGCATGACCTAATTCAGGATCAATTAATACATTTTTATAGCTTAAATCGCTGTGACATAAACCTGCTGCATGCAATCTTCTTACCGCACGTGATAATTGTAGACAAATTTTTAGATAGGTTAATAATGTTCCTTTTTCACGAGGATCAAGAAATTTATTACGGTTACTAGCACTGGCAAACCATTTACCTTCTTTTTCTCTCCCTTTAATGTTAAGAAAATCATTATTTTTGGAACCATATTTAAAAAAGAAGTGCTTATGATAGGTTGGTATAACTAAACCTAATTGTCCCATATGTTCAACAATATCTGTCGGCCAACAAAATAATTCATGCCAATAGTCTCCACCTTGTTGGTTGAATATATTTTGGTAATAAGATCCCGTAATCATCTCAATGCGTTCACGAGCTTGTTGATTTTGTGGTTTTTGATAAAAAGCTATAACATAGGATTTATCTGATGAAAAATAAACATTTTTCATCGTTCCTGCACCAATTATTTCGTCAACATAATTAACATGTTTACCGCTTTTAGTTACACAATTAATAATTCTAGCCATATTTTTTATTCTAATATCAATTTAATCTGAAAAATTTACCAAATGATAACTAAAGTTCGGTCATCATGATGGCCTGGAGATGGGAATTTCATCCAATCTAATAACGCTTTTGCAGGATTCATTGGTGTTGCTAAGAGCGGATTAAGTTCGTCGATTAATTGTATCCATTTATCTTTATTATTCAGTTGAAAATCAGTTTCAAATTTAGGATCAGAAATTCCATCGGTCATTAATAGGAAATAATTTATTTCTTGCCATTTTCCTATGCGAATTCGGCTATAAAAATCAGCTTCTCGCAAAATAGAATTATCTAAAAAACGTGTTTGTCCTGCAAATTCACCGTTATCTGCGTTTGCTAATAAACGAATATTATCTTTATAACTAAACGCTGCAATAGCGCCATCACCGACGGAAAATGTGGCAGCAAATAAGTCATTATCGATTTTTAAAGTAACGGCAACTAATAACGTCGTTGAATATGATTTGAGAGGGCGATTAGTTTTATCTGCCTCTACTTCTAGTTGTTTAATTGCGAGTAATACAGCATCACGGAACCAAGTTTTAAATTGAGTACCAACAGTTTGGGTCGAAACATGATCCCATTTTTTTACACAACTTAAAAGATCCTGATTAGCACTATCTAATAGTTGATGTTTAAGATATTGTCCAACCGTATTTACCGCTAATTGTGATCCTTTTCTTGAATTTTTAGCACTACCAGCGCCATCAGCAACAATAGTGATATTCCATCCATTAGATAAACTATCAACAAAAAAATCGTCATCTCTAAAGGAACCCACATGAGCATGTGATCGACCACGGCAACTTGCTGCAGCAATTTTCAGTTGATCTGTTTTGATAAACTGATGGGCTAAACTTGGTTTATAATAAATGTCATTTTCATCAGCAGGAATATCTTTCCATAAACTATTAGGATCCGGATTAATGATAATATCTATTTTAGTTGTTTGCGATACATAATCTGCAACTGTCCAGATGATATCAAGACTAAAAGTACCCGATATTTTAGGCGTACCCTCAATAGTATTAGTTTGTTTATTAAAAGTAAGATTTAAATTTTGTTGATTAAATAAAACATTCTCAATAATAATATCAGCATCAGCGTATGGAGAATCAATTTCAATTTTAGCAGAATAATTATTACCTACTTTCATATTTGGTAAATGAAATCGAGGTGAATAGGATATTAGATTTTTTGTATTAGTGATTGGATTTTCAGACGAATCGCTACTCGTATTTTGCCTTTGCAATTCATCTAATTTTGTTAATTGCACATCTATTTCAGGTTTTAACTCCAACCAATGTGTTATAGGGACAATATAAGGTAGAGCGAGTGTAAAATTAGACGGATTATCATTGTTCTGACTACTACTATCCGATTTTAATTGTTGATATGTAGTAGCGATAGTCTTGATTGCCTGATCAATAACAACAGTAATTGAATTGGTTTTAATTAGTTGTTCTACCTGATCTTGTGAAATATCAGAAATAATGGCAGAGATAACTTTTTGATAAATATTATCAGAACTATTCATTATCCTTTCCCTCTTATTACATCAAAATCCTCATTTGGCATATCCATATTAAATTCTAAATATTGATTACACCAAGGGCATGTTACTAAGCCAGTATGGTCAATGCATAAAAGGTTTCCACATGAACACATTGCAAAAGCAGAAGGATTACTGCAATGTGGACACGTAGGTGTTCCAATAAGTTGATTAGTATTAACTAATATGCTTGTTTTTATTTCATCACTCCAATCGAAATATTCGTTGTCAACAGGATAACACCCAGTTAGCTGGTATTTCTGTTGTTGATCTTTACTAAGATTAATCACATTATCAACTAAATTATATTTGATTAAATAAGGGCGAATCGTATTTGAGCATTTGCCGACAAGTACCACACAATTTTCATCATAAGGTTTATAATTCTTGGCATCAGACAAGTTTAATACATTGTTATAATCATTTAATAATGCAATATCTTTATTTATATTTTGACTATGTGAGGAAACGGAAGCGGTAATCCATTTAATGAAATGTGTAAAGCTCTCTTGATGATTATCATTTAATATTATGACTGTTTCTGTTAGTTGATGTAATACGCTTATGTCACTTGAATTACCTAAGCTTACTGCAATAAAATTAACTTTCTGGGCATATTTTTCTCGCCAAATACGTAATTCTTCGCCAACTCTATCAGTAGGATGACCATCTGTTATTAGATAAACGATTGGTTTCCAATCACCTTTACAGTCTGGAGTAGTTTTATGTAATTTGTTATCAATTTGATACCTTAACTCACGTAAAGCTGCCCCTAATGATGTTCCGCCACCAATTGGTAACATTGGCGGGTAAAATGAAATCAAATCAATTAAAGGAACAATTGTTTTAGCTTTACCTGCAAATGCAATAATAGAAATGTAAACTGTTTCAAGCGCATGTGGATCTTTTCTAAGATCCATAACAATATCTTGTAGTCCTTTCTTTAATTTATCCAGATTCCCCCCAATCATTGATTCGGAGCAGTCTAATAGAAAAAAAACGGGTAATCTTCTCATAAAGTTATACTTTTTTATAAAACTAGTTGTATTTCAGGTGGCGGTGGAGGCAGATCATCTGAACTAATATTAATACCTGAACTGGAACTTCCTGATGCAACACTAACCGAAATCCACTTAAAAAAACCGGCAAAAGCATTCGAATCTAAGGTTTCTAGGGCAACAATTTGTGATGAAAGTAATTTTAAATGTTCTGTATCTGCTTTTTTTCCGATCGCACAACAAACTATCGAAGCAATGGCAATATTCTTAATTGCTTTACAGGCCTCCGTGTAAGCAAACATGTCTGATGGTTTTCCATCTGTCATTAAGAAAACCATAGGGCGCCAGTCACCTTTTTGTTCACTATTTGATTTTTTAACATCACGATTTATGCTGTTTATTAGACATTCTAATGATGCACCTGTAAATGTTGCTCCAGAACTCGGTACGGATAAATCTTGAAATTGAAATTGTTCTAAGGCGGTTAATGGGACGATTTCTCGTGCTTCGTTATCAAAGGTAATGATTGATATATAAACACTTTCGAGAGCATAGGGATCTTGTCTAAGTGCGTTGAGCATTGATTGTATCCCAACATTAACTGCATTAATTGATTCGCCACGCATTGAACCAGAAGTGTCAATTACTAGATATACAGGAAGCCTTCTCATTATGAATACCTTTCTATATATGATACAAATGTATCGGATTCACTTGCATTACCAATTGCTTTAAATTGCCAGCCGTTTGCTTCACGATTTAATTCAGCAAAAATCATTGAACGTTTATTAACAAATTCACTACTAGTTGAAAGGTCAAAGCGTACCATTTCAATATTATTGGCATCTACCGCGCGAATAAATGCATTTTGAACATCACCAAAGTGTTGTTTACGTTGAGCTCCATCATATATTTGTACAATAAAGACAATTTTATAATACTGATTGCTTAATGCATTTAGTTTTAAAATAATCTGTTCATCATCACCTTCGCCTTCGCCGGTCCTATTATCACCAGTAAGCCAAACATTTCCTGTTTTATGAATCATATTGTTGAAAAATATAATATCGCCGTTGTCTAACGTCTGTTTACCATTTTCCACCGTTCCTAAGTTGGTAATTTTGCCATTTTTATCACATAAGAATGCGATAACATCTAAATCATAATCTTCGTTATTACCACTAAATAAATTTTTGAAAAATTCAGAAAAAGATAATCGCTTTTCAGCCACATCCCAACCTAAACCAATAGTCACTTGAGAAAGATCAAATTGACTTTTTGATAGACTAACTCCTTGACCTTTTTTTAAACTAACCGACATAATTCCCTCTCAGCTATAAAATTTATATTTTTTTGATTATAAAACGATGTTGACTTCAGGTGGCGGTGGCGGTAAATCATCTAATCCGATAACTTCTTTTCGATTTGATTCCACTTTTTCACTTCCAGTAGAAATACTTGCAGATACCCATTTAAAGAATGATTTAATTGAATTTGAATCGGCAGTTTCTAGTTGCATGACTATTTCTGTGATATTTTTTAATACAGAACTATCAATTGATTGTCCTACAGCACATGCTATAACCATACCTTTCTTCACTTTTTCGAATTTTTTTATCCCTTTTTCCCAATCGTCAGTAGGCATTCCATCTGTCATTATAAAGACAAGAGGTCGCCAATCTCCTTTTGTTTCATAGGTTGTTTTAACAACCTCTTTCTCAATACAATCTGCGGTAAGACTTAATGCTTGACCTAATGATGTTGTACCTGTAGCTACAAGTTCTGGAATTTTGAAGCTTAATAAATCGGTCAATGGTATAATTTGAGTGGCGGAAGTATTAAATGTAATTACTGAAATAAAAGCTGTTTCAAGGGCGTAGGGATCTTGTCTAAGAGTAGTTAATAGAGTTTGTACACCATTTTTAACCGCTTCTATTGCTTCTCCGTGCATGGACCCAGAAGTGTCTAATACAAGATAAACAGGTAGTCTTCTCATCTATTTTTCCTTTAAAAAAGGGGGAATTATTATTATTTATTTAGTACATATTATTATTTTATTAGAACTTTATATTGCTTTTATTTTATCAATATACTACTAAATCAATCATTTATTATTTACCTACTAAAATGAAATAAGATAATTAACATCATTGCTGACCGTTTAAATATAGTGATTTTATCGTAAATTATTTGTTAAGGATTCAAAATCCTAACATATTTTTTTATTCAAAATCTATTAGATTTTTTCATTTATAGCAAAAAAATTAATTATCAAAAGCCTCTAATAACTTTTGTCGTATCTTTCATGAAGTATTTTCGAATAAAATCAGACTAATATTTTGATAAAATTCAATTAAATTAATAATTAAAAGAATACAATATTAAAAATAAAAAAAACGGCGCAACTTAATGTTACGCCGTTTTAAATTGGTCTAAATTATATCAAAGATATTATTTAAACATGTATCTTACATATTTGTAGTGAAAGTACGTGTAATAACGTCTTTTTGTTGCTCTTTAGTTAAAGAGTTAAAGCGTACTGCATATCCAGAAACACGAATAGTTAACTGTGGATATTTTTCTGGATTTTCCATAGCATCTAATAACGTTTCACGATTTAGTACGTTTACATTTAAATGTTGACCGCCTTCAATAGAAGCTTCATGGTGGAAGTAACCATCCATTAAGCCTGCCAAGTTACGTTTACGAACATTATCATCTTTACCTAATGCATTTGGTACAATAGAGAAGGTATAAGAAATACCATCTTTAGCATAAGCAAATGGTAGTTTAGCAACAGATGTTAATGAAGCTACCGCACCTTTTTGGTCACGACCATGCATTGGGTTAGCACCTGGTCCGAATGGCGCACCAGCACGACGTCCATCTGGAGTATTACCAGTTTTCTTACCATATACTACGTTTGAGGTAATAGTTAAGATAGATTGAGTAGGAATTGCATTACGATAAGTTTTAAGTTTCTGGATTTTCTTCATGAAACGTTCAACTAAGTCAACTGCAATATCATCTACACGTGGATCATTATTACCAAATTGTGGGTATTCACCTTCAATTTCAAAGTCAACGGCTAAACCATCTTCATCACGAATAGTTTTCACTTTCGCATATTTAATTGCTGATAATGAGTCTGCAGCAACAGATAGACCCGCAATACCACAAGCCATAGTACGAATAACGTCACGATCATGTAAAGCCATTAATGACGCTTCATAACTGTATTTGTCATGCATATAGTGAATAGCATTTAATGCTGTTACGTATTGTTTTGCTAACCAATTCATGAAATGATCTAAACGAGCAAATACAGTATCAAAGTCTAGATATTCGTCAGTAATTGGCGCTTCTTTTGGACCAACTTGCATTTTTAGTTTTTCATCAACACCGCCATTGATTGCGTATAGAAGTGTTTTAGCAAGGTTAGCACGTGCACCAAAGAATTGCATTTGTTTACCAACGATCATTGGACTTACACAACATGCAATAGCATAATCATCGCTGTTAAAGTCAGGACGCATTAAATCATCATTTTCATATTGTAAAGATGAAGTATCAATAGATACTTTTGATGCGAATTCTTTAAATCCATTCGGTAATTGTTCAGACCAAAGAATAGTCATGTTTGGTTCTGGTGATGGACCCATGGTATATAGAGTGTTTAAGAAACGGAATGAAGTCTTAGTAACTAATGTACGACCGTCAACACCCATACCAGCGATAGATTCAGTTGCCCAAATTGGGTCACCAGAGAATAACTCATCATATTCTGGGGTACGTAAGAAACGAACCATACGTAATTTCATAACGAAATGGTCAACAATTTCTTGTGCTTCTTTTTCAGTAATTAATCCTGCTTCTAAATCACGTTGGAAGTAAATATCAAAGAAAGTCGAAGTACGACCTAATGACATTGCAGCACCATTTTGAGATTTAACAGCAGCAAGGTAACCAAAGTAAGTCCACTGAACCGCTTCTTGTGCAGTTGTTGCTGGACCAGAAATGTCAAAGCCATATTTAGCTGCCATTTCTTTAATTTGACCAAGAGCGCGATGTTGTTCTGCAATTTCTTCACGACGTTGCATAGTCATTGCTAAATCAACACCATTTTCAAAATCTGCTTGTAATGAGTTAAATTGAGCAAATTTATCTTGCATTAAGAAGTCAATACCGTATAGCGCAACACGACGGTAGTCACCGATAATACGACCACGTCCATAAGCATCAGGAAGACCAGTAATTACACCTGATTTACGGCAACGAAGAATATCTGGTGTATAAATGTCGAAAACACCTTGGTTGTGAGTCTTACGATATTCAGTAAAGATTTTTTTGACTAATGGATCAAGTGTTCTATCGTATGCTTTACAAGAATTCTCAACCATTTTAATACCACCAAACGGAATGATAGCTCGTTTTAATGGTTTTTCAGTTTGTAAACCGACGATTTTTTCTAAATCTTTTTCAATATAACCTGCATCGTGAGCAGTAATTGTTGAAATAACACTTGTATCAAAATCAACAGGGGTATGAGTTGAGTTCTCATATTTAATCCCCTCCATTACTTTATCCCACAATTTAGTGGTAGCTTCAGTTGCACCAGCTAAGAAAGACTCGTCACCCTCATAAGGCATATAGTTTTTTTGAATGAAATCACGAACATTGACATTAGTTTGCCAATCTCCATCTTTAAATCCTTTCCAAGCATTTGCTTGTACTTCGTTTAAGTTACTCATATTTTTTCACCTCAGGTTTTCTAAAAACTTATCTACTCTTATATGTGGGTAGATATTATAAAATCAATGGGACTTACGTAGATAGAGTCCCCAGTAAGATAGCGCTACGGCTAATCCGCCTAAAATATTACCTATTGTAACAGGAATTAAGTTGTTAAAGATAAAATGTTCAATAGTTAGACTACTAAAAGCATCTGAAGATAAATTAAGCGATGCCCAAAATTCAGGTGGCGCAAAATTATGAATCACAATTCCCATAGGAATCATAAACATATTGGCGATACTATGTTCAAAACCACTGGCAACGAACATAGCAACAGGTAAGATCATAATTAGCATTTTATCTAATAATGAACGACCAGCATAACTTAGCCATACAGCAAGGCAAACCATTAAATTCGCTAAAAAGCCTAAACAAACTGCTTCGATAAAAGTGTGATGTAATTTATGATCTGCGGTTTGTAATATATTTAGTCCCCAAGCATTACCAACAGCTGTATATTGACCAGAAAACCAAATAACGGTTACAAAGAACATGGCACCAATGAAATTACCAAAATAGACTAACACCCAGTTGCGGAACATTTTGCACCAGCTTATTTTATGGGTCATTTTTGGTAAAATGGTTAATACAGTTGAAGTAAATAAGTCTGCACCACAACAAACAACAAGCATTAAACCTAATGAGAAGCACATTCCACCTACAAACTTAACAAGTCCATATGGTGCATCACCAGCGCCTGTCGTTACGGTAATATAAAATACAAAAGCTAGAGAAATAAACACACCAGCGGTAATAGCTGAAAAGATAGTGGTTAAGGGGTGTTTACTAACTTTATAGTTTCCTATTTCTTCTGCGAGCGCAGTCATCTGTGCGGGAGATAAGGAATCAACAATTTTATTGTCGCTACTCAAACTAACATCCTCAAAAAAACTATGGTTTTATGAGAGGCATAGTATACTCATAATTTGAAGCAGATCACGTTTTTTTTATGTTAAAAAAGCATAAATTGCTAACTATTTATTTTAAAAAGATATTTATGAAATTGTATTCAATGTTTTTATTAACATACTTATCCATATATTATTGAAATATAAACGTAAAATAAGCGTAATAATTCTATTAATTTAGATTTGGTTTTTCTGTGTGAATTGATTTTGCTCATTCTTAGTAAGATTCTAATCTGTACGATCAATTAAAATAGCGTATAATAGTTCTAATTTTTAATTTTATTTTTTAAATAATAAAAATAGGTCATTTATATGTTAGATCCTAATTTACTTCGTAATGAGTTAGATTTGGTTGCTCAAAAATTAGCACGTCGAGGGTTTAAGCTTGATGTTGCTACGATTCGCGATCTTGAAGAAAAACGTAAAGTTTTACAAGTTGAGACTGAAAATTTACAAGCTGAACGTAATGCTCGCTCTAAATCTATTGGTGCAGCTAAAGCTCGAGGTGAAGATATTACAGCCGTTCGTGAAGAAGTGAATAAATTAGGTGATAAGCTAGATTCTGCTAAAAAAGAGTTAGATAGTTTACTTAGTCAAATTAAAGATATTTATTCAACTATACCTAATATCCCAGATGATAATGTACCTGATGGTAAAGATGAGAACGATAATATTGAGATATCTCGTTGGGGAACGCCAAAGCAGTTTGATTTTCCTGTTCAAGATCATGTAGCTCTAGGTGAGAAATTTGGTGGACTTGATTTTGCTGCAGCTGTTAAATTAACGGGTGCTCGTTTTGTTGTGATGAAAGGACAAATAGCTCGATTACATCGTGCTATTGCACAATTTATGCTTGATCTTCATACTCAACAGCATGGTTATAGCGAAATTTATGTTCCTTATCTTGTTAATCATGCAACACTTTATGGTACTGGACAATTACCAAAATTTGGTAAAGATTTATTTCATACTAAACCTTTAGAAGAAGAATCTGAAAGCAGCAACTATGGTCTAATCCCAACAGCTGAAGTACCCGTAACTAACTTAGTACGTGATGAAATTCTGGATGAAGATCTGTTGCCATTAAAAATGACAGCACATACACCATGTTTTCGTTCTGAAGCAGGATCTTACGGTAAAGATACCCGTGGTTTAATTCGTATGCATCAATTTGATAAAGTTGAATTAGTGCAAATTGTAAAACCAGAAGAATCTATGCAAGCTTTAGAAGAATTGACTTCTCATGCTGAAAAAGTATTACAGTTATTAGAACTTCCATATCGTAAAATTGTATTATGTACCGGTGATATGGGCTTCGGTTCACGCAAAACCTATGATTTAGAAGTATGGGTACCTGCACAAAATACTTATCGAGAAATTTCCTCATGTTCTAATATGTGGGATTTCCAAGCGCGTCGTATGCAAGCACGATATCGTTGTAAGGCAGACAATAAAACCTATTTAGTTCATACGCTAAATGGTTCAGGATTGGCAGTAGGTCGTACCTTAGTTGCTATCATGGAAAATTATCAACAGGCAGATGGACGGATTAAAATACCAAGTGTTCTCATTCCTTATATGAATGGATTAGAATATATCGGGTAAATTTTTTACTGTTGGAAGTAATAGCGCTAATTATTAGATTAGCGCTATTTTTTTGTCTACAAATATATAATATTCAATATATTATATTGAAATGTCACAGAAGATATTATTCACGATTGAGAAATTTATGTATAGAGGAATATTATTATCCTTAATTGCTTCTTGTTTATTTGGATTAGTTTATTATTATCCGGTTCTGCTGCGCCCATTATCAGTAGTTGATATCTTTTGTTGGCGATTAATGATGTCATTTCCGGCTATTTTACTTTTAGTCCTAATAGAACGGCAATGGTCTGCTATTACGGAACTATTACAACGAATTCGACAACAACCTCTTTTTTTATTGGCATTGATTTTCTCCGCAATACTAATTGCAATACAAATGTTAATTTTCGTTTGGGCACCATTAGCTGGGAGAGCACTATCCACGTCATTAGGCTATTTCATGTTACCATTAACGATGGTGGTATGTGGGAGAGTTGTTTATAAAGAAAGATTCAGCTTCTTACAAAAGATAGCTGTAGGGTTAGCATTTTCTGGGGTGATTTTAGAAGTTTATTTAACCGGCGCATTTTCTTGGGAAACGATAGTAATATCATTAGGTTATCCAATTTATTTTGTGTTTCGTCGTAAAATGCGAATAGATGGTATCGCGGGTACATTCTCTGATTTCTTTTTTATTGCTCTAGCCTGTTTAATCTATTTTATGATCCAATATCCGACGAGCAAAATCGTCAGTGATATGGCTCATTTCCCAATTTATATTCCGTTGTTAGGAATCATTACGGCTATAGCTTTTGCAGCTTACTTCTCAGCAAGTCGTATGTTGCCATTGGGAATATTTGGTTTGTTAGGTTATGTTGAACCTATTTTGTTAGCTATTGTATCTATTGTATTTTTACATGAAACGATATCACCTAACCATATTATCTCTTATGGGCTTATTTGGTCGGCTGTATGTATGCTAGTAATAGAAGGACTCACTACAACAATACGAAATATCAAGCGTAAAAGGATAAATGCTTAAACTCTACCTTTCTCTTAATTAGAGAAAGGTAGATATAGGTATGAGTGATTTAATATATCAGTTCTTTTGACGTGCGATTAAAGCTGTAGACAAACTGTTTGCCATTTTATGCATGATATTTTCGGTAGTTGGAAAATCAATACAGGCATCCGTTACCGATACACCATATTTCATGTCTTCTTTAGGTAGATCCGAAGATTGATTCCCTTCAAATAAATGGCTCTCAATCATAACACCTATAATTGAATGATTACCATTTTCTATTTGCTCAATAATAGAATCAACGACGATTGGTTGCCGACGATAATCTTTATTAGAGTTACTATGACTACAATCAATCATTAAGTTTGGTTGTAAACCAGATTTCTTCATTTCATCTTCACATTTTGTAACATTTTCCTTATCATAATTTGGTGTTTTACCACCTCTTAGAATAACATGTCCATGTGGGTTACCTTGTGTTTGAAGAACACTGACTTGCCCAAATTGATTGATACCAACAAAGCGATGTGGCATAGACGCAGATTTCATTGCATTAATGGCTACATCTAAGCTACCGTCAGTTCCATTTTTAAATCCAACAGGCATAGATAATCCTGATGCCATTTCACGGTGCGTTTGCGATTCTGTTGTTCGAGCCCCAATTGCTGACCAACTGATTAAATCAGCAATATATTGCGGTGTATTTGGATCAAGTGCTTCAGTTGCAATTGGAAGTCCAATTTCTGTTATATCAAGTAATAATTGGCGAGCTTTTTTTAGACCATGCTCAATATCGAACGAACTATCCATATGAGGGTCATTGATTAATCCTTTCCAGCCAACAGTTGTTCTTGGTTTCTCAAAATAAACACGCATAACAATATAAAGCTGTTGACTTACTTCATCAGATAATTTTTTCAATTTATGTGCATATTCAATAGCTGCTTGAGTATCATGAATTGAACAAGGTCCAACAACGATCAATAATCGAGGATCTTTGCGTTCTAAAATGTTAACAATATGTTGTCTAGATTCAGCTATTTGATTTTCTAACTGTTTGTTAAGTGGCAACAGTTTTTTTATTTCATCAGGCGTAATCAATGGAACCTCATTTTCAATACGAACATTATTTAATGTATCTTTTAACATATAAATGCCTCTAAAATAGATATTTGTTATTATTTTTTTACATCGAGTAAAAAAATATTTACAACATTACAATCAATATATAACCACAAAAGGCATTCTTAGTAAATATTAATTAGTAAAAAAGATAAAACCATTTTAGTGTATAAATATGTTTACAGTTAGTAGTCAAAATCTTACAAAGAATCTTAGTTATCAAATCAAACGAAAGATTAGCAAATAAAAATAAGGTAATAGGCGTTTAGAAATAAACGGAATCTATTATTTTAAGGGTTCCTTAATAACAATTAATTCCCCCTTAAATTGAATATACTATTTATTGAAGATATATTTTAAGTGCAATTAATGCATTTATTGACATAGTTCAATTGATTGTAGGACAATTTCTTGGTTTACATCATCAATTACTTGAACTTGACCAATTTCAAATGGTAAAACTAAACGTAACTTTCCAGATAATACTTTTTTGTCACGTAACATATGAGTAATATAGGACTCGGTTGACATCATTTCTGGTTTAGTGACAGGTAATTTTGCACGTATTAATAATTGTTTAATTCGATTAATATTACTTTCTTTAAAATGTCCAAGTAGTTTTGCCGATTGGGCTGCCATTAGCATACCCACACTAATAGCTTCACCATGAAGCCAATTTCCGTAACCAAGCTCAGCTTCAATAGCATGTCCATAGGTATGACCCAGATTTAAAATAGCACGAAGATCTTGTTCGGTTTCATCTGCTGCAACTATTTTTGCTTTAAGTTCACAGCAGTGGGCGATACAGTAACTCATAGCATTAGGTTCTAGAGCTAATAGATCTTCAATATGCTGTTCAAGCCAATTGAAAAAATCTTGATCCATAATAATGCCATACTTAATTACTTCAGCTAATCCCGCTGATAACTCTCTTTGCGGAAGAGTTTTAAGGCAATTTATATCAATAACAACTGCTTGTGGTTGATAAAAAGCACCAATCATGTTTTTTCCCAACGGATGATTTATTGCCGTTTTACCACCAACCGAAGAATCAACTTGTGACAAAAGTGTCGTTGGGACTTGAATAAAGCGAATACCACGTTGATAACAAGCAGCAGCAAAACCTACTACATCACCAATTACCCCTCCACCAAGAGCAATAAGGACTGAATTTCGAGTGTGATTTTTAGCTAGCAATGATGTTAAAATAGTATTCCATGTTTCAATCGTTTTATATTTTTCACCATCTGGAACAACGACTGTATCAACTTTAACCCCATTTTCCTCCAGCATTTTTTCAACTGCATTTAAATAAAGTGGTGCAATGGTGTCATTGGTTGCGATTAATACTCTTTCACCTGATTTTAAAGGGAATGATTGAAAATTTGTTAGTATATTTTGTCCAATGTATATTGGATAACTACGTTCACTTAAGGCGACTGTTAGCTTTTTTAACATGGTATGTCCTGATATTATTTATTCTGTGATCAATAGTTTAGATTTTGACTATGTTAAACATAAAAAACTAGCAGCGCAACTTAGAATCATTTAAACTTATCGCTTATTTTATTTGTATTACGAGTTAATTATGTCATTGTCTTTTGTGTTAGCTCAGCAAAATTTCTGCGTGGGTGATATTGAAGGAAATACGGCGCGCATTATTAAGTTGATCGAACGCCATCATCAACAAGATTTGTTGATTTTTTCAGAACTTGCTGTATGTGGTTATCCACCTGAAGATTTAATTTTTCGAGATGATTTCCGACAACGCTGCGATCAGGCTTTAGAACAAATCATATCGTCAACAAAAGATTGTGGTGTAATTATTGGTCATCCAAGTTGGCATAAATCAGCAGACAATAGCTTGCTAATTTATAACTCACTATCTTTGATTTACCAGGGACAAATTTTACATACTTATCATAAGCAATGCTTGCCTAATTATGATGTATTTGATGAAAAACGATATTTTACTGCGGGTAATGAAAGCGCAATCGTAACATTTAAAGGTAAAAAATTAGGTTTATTGATATGTGAAGATCTTTGGCAAGATGCCCCAATTGCGCAATTAAATAATAAAGGTGTCGATCTGATTATTAGCATCAATGCTTCACCATACGATTATCAAAAGAATTTAAATAGACAACGTCTCATTCAAAACCATGCAAAACGTTATCATGTACCGATTATTTATGTTAATCAAATTGGTGGTCAAGATGAGTTAATATTTGATGGTAATTCCTTTGTATGTAATGCTCAGGGAGTAATTTGTTATCAGTTAAAATCATTTATTGAACAAGTTGAGGTAATTGATAGTATATCATTACCTTCAAACAATCTAATTAATGAAAGTAATGATTATTTAGCTGATATTTATCAAGCCTTAGTTTTAGCTACACGCGATTATGTTATTAAAAATGGTTTTAATGGCGTATTATTGGGGTTATCCGGTGGGATTGACTCGGCTTTGACTTTAGCCATAGCTGTTGACGCATTAGGCAAAGACAAAGTGCAAGCAGTAATGATGCCATTTCGCTATACAGCGGATATTAGTATTGCTGATGCACAGGAAGAAGCAGATATTTTAGGGGTGGAATTTAATATCATTTCTATTGAACCAATGTTTGATGCTTTTATGACTCAATTATCCCCATTGTTTATTGATACAGTAAGAGATACCACAGAAGAAAATTTACAAGCTCGTTGTCGAGGCGTCATTTTAATGGCTTTATCGAATAAGCGACGTCAGTTAGTATTAACAACAGGCAATAAAAGTGAAATGTCGGTTGGTTATGCAACATTATATGGTGATATGGCAGGTGGTTTTGATGTGTTAAAAGATGTTCCTAAAACACTTGTTTTTGAACTGGCAAAATACCGCAATACACGATCTTATGTTATACCTGAACGAGTAATTACTCGCCCACCATCTGCAGAGCTAGCACCTGATCAAAAAGATGAAGACAGTTTACCGCCATATGAAATTTTAGATGGAATCTTAAAAGGCTATATTGAGCAAGATCTTTCAGTTTCTGAATTAATCGCTAAAGGATATGATGAAGCAGTGATTAGGCGAGTAATAAAACTAGTTGATATTAATGAATATAAACGTCGTCAGGCTGCAGTTGGTCCTAAAATTACTTCACGGAATTTTGGAAAGGGTCGTCGTTACCCAATTACGTCAGGATTTGGCTTTAAAAATTGGTAATGTGAACATTTAATGACTTAAACGGAACAGATTATGAAAAAAATTGAGGCAATTGTTAAACCTTTTAAATTAGATGATATTCGAGAAGCCTTAGCTGATCAAGGCATCACAGGAATGACGGTCACAGAGGTAAAAGGGTTTGGACGTCAAAAAGGACATACTGAACTTTATCGTGGTGCAGAATACATGGTTGATTTCTTGCCTAAGGTTAAAATTGAAATTGTAGTAACAGATGAGATTGTTGAAATGTGTATTGAGACAATTATGAAAACCGCTCAAACAGGCAAAATTGGCGATGGTAAAATCTTTGTTTATGACGTTAAGCAGGTCATTCGTATTCGTACTGGGGAAATGGACGAGGCAGCCATTTAATTAATTTATTGGTTAACTATATCCGGTCGAATAATAGCTAATACTTCTGGTGGAAAATAGCCTTGTAATGAACAAACTAGATAAGTAGCATCAGGTGTCTTCTCCAACAGAAGTAATTTTTCAGCAGTACCTTGTGCTGGCATTGTCTTAATACCGATATTGGTATTTGGATTATTATGCCAAGTTTCAATGCTATCTTCAGAACGATGAATTTTAAGATTAAAGGTATAAAGTGAGTCTTTTTCTATTTCCGTCCAAGATAAAAAATTGAGTTCTGAACGGATTTCTTCTAATGAATTATCAATTACAAATCCCCAAAAATAATAATCACCCCGTTTTCCAAGATTAAGTGAATTATCATAATAACCATTGATTATTAATGAACCATATCGAATAGGTTGAGCAAACTGGACATAATTTGCATTATGCATTTTTCTATTTTTAACCGGAATATAGGCTAGCTGATCAGAAATTTCTTCAATAGGAACATTAGGAATAAGCTCATTTTTATATTTAGAAATATTTGAAAAAAATAAATCATTACATTCAGTCAATGATTTAACTAATGACTGAACGGCTCCTGAATGTTCATTCGGAAAGGCAAAAACCGAATAAATACATAAGCATAGTAAAATAATTGTTTTCATCATTAAATTTATTCTGAGCTTCTCAATAAACGGTATACTAAATGTATAACCTTGAAATATCAATAATAACAATATTGTAATTTTGCGATTTTTTTATTTATAAAGTATAGATTTTATAAAATAGTTATTGATTATTTTTACTATTAACTGTCGCTATTTTGTATTTCATTTGGAATATTGATCGCAAAAAGCATCAATCATTATAACATTTATTTCTATTCATAATTAACTTACGTTAAATTGATTAAACTTGTTACTTAATTAAGTAATTCAAGGAAGTTTATATTTATTTTTTGTAGTTAATAGGATGTAAGATGATAAACAATGATTATAAAAATATAATAATTCGTATTCTAACTGAAATTCTTCAATATGATGAGGAATTGATAACAACTAAAGCGTTGTTTGGTGGTTCAGGAATCTGTTATAAAGATATTATATTTGGGTGGTTTTATAATGATCAATTTTATCTACGTGGCCATCCAGATTATTTAACAATGATGATAGAGTTAAAGATGGAGCCTTTAATTTTAGAAGTAGGTGTTAGAAATAAGTTATTGCAATATTATCAGGTAACCAAAGAATTATGGCAGAATGAAGCTAAATTAATCAAAATTATTCAAATGGTAGTTGAAATTTCTCAACAAGAAAAAATATCAAAACGTCAAATTCGTGAAGCAAGAATTAAAGATCTACCTAATATGACGCTATCACTAGAACGTATTTTATTTAAAGCGGGTGTAATCAATATTGATCTGTTGCGACAATTAGGGCCTTTTAAGGTGTATTATAAATTACAGCAACAAAATAAACATATTTCTAAGAACATATTATTCTCGTTATATTGTGCTTTAGAAGGCGTACATGTGGCAATTCTTACTGAAGAAAAGAGATGCCAATTAATGGAAGAATACAACTCATTTATTAATAAAAAAAACAATGAATAGGTGGTGTACGAGTGATATTTGATTAATAGTAAAACTATATATGGTTTTAAACAGTCTATCATTAGTATGTAACTAAATGATGGACTGTGTTTTACGCTATGTTTAACGATGTGTTGCTTTTAAAAATAAAAACTTCGTAATTATCCAAATAGGAGCAATAATAATTGCTAAAGCCCAACATAATAATATTGAAATAAACTTAATTAATATTAATAATTTTAAACTTACCCAAAATTCAGTTTTATCACGAACAAGATAATCAATAGCTGCTTCATAAGCGTGGCGTGATAATGGGTACAATAGCGTATTAATACTAAAGTTAATGAGTAAAAATGAATTTAATTTGACGCCAGAAAAAGGTAATGAAACGAATATACAAATAACCATAAATATAATAACGCCGAATAAAAAATGTCTTATATATGTATGATTATCCAATCCGAGAATAGTTTTCATTTTGTCTTTCCTTTCGTAATATGAATTTTAATAAATTGGATATAATTTATAGCGTTAGATTTAATATGACAAAATAACCTCCTTATTTATAGAGTAAATTTAAATTTATTTCAATAAATTTAAATACTTCGCCTAAACTTTACCATATATTCAATATATAGCTACTAGCATTTGTTAGTTGGTTATTATATAATGCGCCGTCGATTTCAACCGTCTAATATTCCTGTTCCTTGCTTTCATCGGGCTACGGTTGACCCGGACAGAAAGCTGATTAATCCGTAGGGAGCGATAATGCGTCATTACGAAATTGTTTTTATGGTTCACCCAGATCAAAGTGAACAAGTTCCAGGTATGATTGAACGTTATACTGGTGCGTTGACTGCTGTAGGTGGTACTATTCATCGTTTAGAAGATTGGGGTCGTCGCCAATTGGCTTATCCTATCGAAAAATTGCATAAAGCACACTATGTTCTTATGAATGTAGAAACAACTCAAGAAGCGGTTGATGAGTTAGAAGATAACTTCCGTTTCAACGATGCAGTGATTCGTAGTTTAATTATGCGAACTAAACACGCTGTGACAGAAGCATCTCCAATGCTTAAGGCAAAAGATGATCGTAAAAATTCACAAGAAGAATTTAGCGAAATCAATATGGATGATGTTGATTCAGATGACGTTGAAGGCACTGAAGAATAGTCAATGTCAAATCGTTTGGAGTTGTCCGGTTTTGTGGTAAAGACGCCCATACGAAAATCAAGTCCGAATGGTATTTTCCATTGTCAATTTTATTTAGAACATGTTTCTGAACAAATTGAAGCAGGATTACCTAGAAAATCATGGTGTATAATCCCTGTGATTGTTACAGGACAAGATGAATTAACTCACAGTATTAAAAAAGGTAGTAAAATAATTGTTAGTGGTTTTATTAGCACACATACTAAGTCTAATAATATTAAGCAACTTGTTTTACATGCCAGCGAAATTAAATTAATTGATTAAATTTAGGAGAACCGCCAAATGGCTCGTTATTTCCGTCGTCGTAAATTCTGCCGTTTCACTGCAGAAGACGTTAAAGAGATTGACTATAAAGATATCTCTTTATTAAAAAGTTATATCACTGAAAGTGGTAAAATTGTACCAAGTCGCATTACTGGTACATGTGCAAAATATCAACGTCAACTAGCTCGTGCTATTAAACGCGCTCGTTATTTGGCTTTATTACCTTATACTGACAATCATCAGTAATTAGCAACAGAGGAAAACAGAATGCAAATTATTCTACTCGATAAAGTTGCTAACTTAGGCAGCTTAGGTGATCAAGTAAATGTTAAATCTGGTTACGCTCGTAACTTTTTGATCCCACAAGGCAAAGCAGTTCCTGCTACAAAGAAAAATGTTGAATATTTCGAAGCAAAACGTGCAGAATTTGAAGCGAAACTTTCTGAAGTATTAAAAGCAGCAGAAGAAAGAGCGGCTCAAGTTAATGCATTAGAAAAAGTAACTATCACGACTAAAGCTGGTGATGAAGGTAAGCTATTTGGTTCTATTGGTACTCGTGACATCGCTGATGCGGTTAAAGCACGTGGTGTTAATGTATCGAAAAGTGAAGTTCGTTTGCCAAATGGTGTTTTACGTACTGTGGGTGAATATGAAGTTTCATTCCAATTACACAGCGAAGTATTTGCTAAAATCATTGTTGATATCGTTGCTGAAGCGTAATAAATACTATTTATTGTGATATATTGAAACCCGCATATCGCGGGTTTTTTTATTATTTTGATATAAATCATAGGAGAAAATGATGCAACTTGATTCAATAGAAGCCAAAGCAAGCTATGCCATAGGGTTACAAATTGGTCAACAATTAAAAGATTCAGGTTTAAAAGATTTAGACATTAATGCAATTAAACAGGGTCTTGAAGATGTTTTGACAGAAAAACAACCTATATTACCTTTAAATGAGTTACATGATGCATTACGCCAAATTCATGAACGAGCCATGGCTGAAAAGAAAAAAGAAGCAGAAAAAGCTGCTCAAGCAGGTATTGATTTTCTGAAAGAGAATTTAACAAAAGATGGCGTAAAATCAACTGAATCTGGTTTACAATATAGTATATTGAAAGAAGGGGATGGTAAAATTCCAGCAGCAACGGATACGGTCCGCGTTCATTATACTGGCAAATTGATTGATGGAACTGTATTTGATAGTTCTGTTGAACGAGGTCAACCAGCAGAATTCCCAGTTAATGGTGTAATTCGTGGTTGGGTAGAAGCCCTTCAGTTAATGCCTGTAGGTTCTAAATGGCGATTATATATCCCTCAAGAACTTGCTTATGGTTCTCAAGGTGCTGGTGCATCGATTCCTCCTTTTAGCACTTTAATTTTTGATGTTGAACTACTAGCTATCAACTAATCTGTTAGATTATCGTATGGTTTTATCATACGGTAATCTTGATCTTAAAATTATCAGTTTTATAAATCAAAGCTAATGTGTCCTTGAACAATCACACAATAAAAGGCCTATTGAGTAGATAATTATTAATACTCATAAACTAAGCTCAACTTATTAGTTTCATTTCGTTATAATACTGCTAACTTTCATTGAATAAAAAGAGAACTTATTATGAGTCAAAAGGAAATTCGCATTGCTGTAGCAGGTGCTGGCGGAAGAATGGGTCGTCAGTTAATCCAATCAATTTCACAAATTGATGGTGCTATTTTAGGCGCTGCATTTGAAAGAGAAGGATCATCTTTGTTAGGGACGGATGCAGGTGAGCTAGCCGGAATCAGTCATTTAAATATTAAAGTAACAGATAACCTCATCAATGAAAAAGATAAATTTGATGTTTTTATTGATTTTACCCGTCCTGAAGGGACACTTGAATATCTTGATTTTTGTGTGGCTCATCAGAAAATGATGATAATAGGTACCACAGGTTTTAATGATGTAGGTAAGCAAGCTATTGAAGAAGCAGCAAAACAGATAGCTATCGTATTTGCAGCTAATTTTAGTGTTGGAGTTAATGTTGTACTTAAACTACTCGAAAAAGCAGCCAAAGTTATGGGTGAATATACCGATATCGAAATAGTTGAGGCACATCATCGACATAAAGTTGATGCTCCGTCGGGCACTGCATTGGCAATGGGTAATGCTATTGCTGATACTTTAAATATTGATCTAAATACACATGCTATATATTGCCGTGAAGGTCATACCGGAGAGCGTCCTAAAGGTTCGATAGGATTTGCAACTATTCGAGCCGGTGATATAGTTGGCGAACATACGGCAATGTTTGTTGATATTGGTGAGCGTGTAGAAATTACACATAAAGCTACTAGTCGTATGACATTTGCCAACGGCGCAGTCCGTGCTGCTATTTGGTTATCTAACCAACCAAAAGGTTTATATGATATGCGAGATGTATTAGGTTTGAATGAGTTATAATTGATAAAAGTGTTGTGGTAAATGATGACCGAATTTTCTGATGAATATTGGATGCAGCATGCTCTGCGCTTAGCTAAAAAAGCAGAAGCTCAAGGTGAAGTTCCCGTTGGTGCTGTGATTGTTTTAGATAATAAAATCATTGGCGAAGGTTGGAATCAGCCTATTTTAAACCATAATCCTACTGCTCATGCTGAAATTATTGCCATTGAGCAGGCTGCTCAATATCTGAAAAATTATCGTTTAATTAATACAACACTTTATATCACGTTGGAACCATGCGTTAT
Source organism: Frischella perrara (assembly GCF_000807275.1). Classification (NCBI taxonomy): domain Bacteria; kingdom Pseudomonadati; phylum Pseudomonadota; class Gammaproteobacteria; order Orbales; family Orbaceae; genus Frischella; species Frischella perrara. The sequence goes on from NZ_CP009056.1 coordinate 383,992, forward strand.
GTGTGCAGGCGCAATTATCCACAGTCGAATTAAACGGGTGGTTTTTGGTGCCAATGATCTCAAAACTGGAGCTGCAGGTTCGTTTATAGATGTGCTTTGTTGTCCAGGAATGAATCATCGACCAATTGTTGATAGTGGTGTATTAGCGAAAGAATCGGCTCAAATACTTAGCGATTTTTTTAAGCGCCGTCGAGCCGAAATAAAACAGAAAAAGTTATTCCTGAGTAAAATTCATCATGACTGAAGCAAACTTTTCATCGATATGTTTTTGGCGTAGTTCACTTTCTAATAAGTAGCCCACTAAACTCATATAATATTGTTGAATACTATCTACAAAATGGACAGCTTGATAACCACGAGCAAAACCATATTTTAAATTTGTATAATACTCTTCTTCACTTAATAATGGTAAAACCTGTCGTACATCTTGCCAGCTATCGGGATTTTTATTTAATTTGACCGCAAGACTTCGTGCATCCCAGAGATGACCAATTCCCATATTATAAGCTGCTAATGCAAACCAAATTCTTTCTTCAGCAGGAATTGTTGTCGGCATTCGGTCAATAATTTTTTTTACATAAATGCTACCGCCTTTAATACTTTGTTCAGCATCTAAACGGTTTTTAATACCTAATGAATCAGCCGTTGGTTTAGTTAACATCATCATCCCTCTAACACCAGTGGATGATGCAGCCCTAGGATTCCAATGTGATTCTTGATATGACATCGCTGCAATGAGTTTCCAATCCAATTCATTCTCTGCAGCATAAATCTCAAAATACTCTTGGTATTTGGGTAATGTTTTGTTTATTGCTTGAATAAATTTTTGCGTATCAACATAATCGAACTTCTTCATATAGCTAAAATAATGATATTCTAATTTTTGAATAGTACCATTAAGATAAGCTTCTTTAATGAATTCGTTAAACTTATCGCGTAAAGAATGATCTTGTGATTTAGGAAAATACCAATTTTGAGACCAGTTATCATCAACGGTAAATGCAACGGTTAACAATGGATAAATCCGTTGCATAATAGCAACTGTATAATGATTAGCTATGGTGTAATCAATTTTCTTATCAACGACTAATTTTAATAATTCTTCTTGATTTAAAATATCTGATTCATTCCAAACTAAATTATCATATTCTTTAGTTAAATTATTGAGAAGATAACTCTGAGAAGAGTATTTGGGTATGGTTAAATTTCCTTTAATATGATCAAATGAGTAAGGTTTAACAGTTCCTTTTAAATAAACTAATTGCTGGATAATCGGGTGAAAAGGTTCGCTGGCAATAAAATTATCACATTCAGCCGTATAGCCTTTAATTTGAGCCGCAATTAAATCAATTTTTCCTTCATGACTTTTTTCGACGAGCTCTGGCAAAGTATTTGCAAAAATAATTTTTAACTTAAGTCCAAGTTTATCCGAAAATTTTTGTAATAGGGCATAATCAAATCCTCCAACTACATTGGGATTACGATAATCAATATAAAGCGTAGTTAGGTTTCTTAACATCCCAACTCGAAGTTCTTTATTTTCAGTAACTTTTTGTAATATAGTATTTTGCCGTGGTGGATCTTTTGGAATGAATTCTTCTTTAAAAAAAAGAGCAAAAACGATAGCCAAAATAGTTAATGTAATAGTAATAAGACTAATACACCATAAGACAACTCTTCTAATCAAACAGTCATTATCCGGTTAGTTAAAAATCGACATATTATATCATGTTAGTCATTTACCGCCAATTTGCGGCACCTCGATGACTCAAAAAAACAAATTAAAAATTAAATTTATCAATAAATTAAGTGTACTATTTTTTATTAATGAGAAAAATTAAAATATAATCGATAAATTATTAATTATTTATTTTTTATGATGTTAATAATTAAAAGAGTAAGTGTAATTATTATCGTTTATTGGTAGAAATTAAACATTTTGTGCTAAAAAAATGACATAATTATATATTTTATATATTGAACATTTTTAATAAATGTTTTAAATTATGTTTAATATATAAAACGTAGAGAGCAAAAAAAATGAGCTACAATTATCTAAGAACGGCTATTAAGCGCAAGAATTTATCTTTACAAACCGTTGCTAATGCTTGTGATATGACTAAAGGTTATTTAAGTCAATTGATAAATGATAAAGTTAAAATGCCCAGTGCTCAAAAGCTTGAAGCTTTACACCACTTCCTTAAGCTTGAATATCCAATAAAGAACAAAAAAGTTGGTATCATTTTTGGTAAATTCTATCCTTTACATACTGGTCATATTCACCTTATTCAACGAGCAATAAGTCAAGTTGATGAACTATATGTTGTTCTCTGTTCTGATACTAAACGTGATGAAGAATTATTTGAAAATAGTGCGATGTCTCGTCAGCCTACGCTTAATGATCGTTTACGTTGGTTATTACAAACGTTCAAATATCAAAAGAATATTCATATTGAAATTCTAAAAGAAGACGGGATTCCATCTTATCCTAATGGTTGGAGTGAGTGGAGCAATCGAGTTAAGCTCCTTTTTAAGGAAAAAGGTATTAGTCCAGATTGTGTTTTCTCAAGTGAGCCTCAAGATGTACAAATGTATAGAGAATTACTTAATCTTGAAACAATTCTGATCGATCCTGAACGTAATTTTATGAAAGTCAGTGGTACTAAGATCCGTCAAGCTCCTTTACAAAATTGGCAATATATACCTACTGAAGTCAGACCATTTTTTGTCAGGACAGTTGCAATACTTGGTGGGGAATCAAGTGGTAAATCCACTTTAATTAATAAACTCGCAAATGTATTTAATACAACGAGTGCTTGGGAATTTGGTCGTGAATATGTATTTTCTCACCTAGGAGGTGATGAGAGAGCTCTGCAATTTTCCGATTACGACAAAATTGCTTTAGGTCAGGCACAATACATTGATTTTGCGATCAAATATGCAAACAAAGTTGCCTTTATTGATACTGACTTTATAACTACTCAGGCATTTTGTCGTAAATATGAAGGTAAAGAACATCCTTTTGTTCAGGCAATGATAAATAATTATCGATTTGATTTAGTTATTTTACTTGAGAACAATACACCTTGGGTTGCTGATGGTTTGAGAACATTAGGGAGTGCAGCGCAACGTAAGGATTTTCAAAAATTACTGATTAATCTTCTTCAGAAAAATGGGGTAAATTTCGTCACGATAAACTCTGATAATTATGATGAACGTTATTTACAATCCATTGAATTAGTTTCACAACTTATCAATCATTCATAAAAGGAGTAATTATGATTCGGCTAATCTTGTTTATAGGACGTAATAAATTTTATCCTTATATTTGCCTTTTTTTAGTAATGCTAGCTTTTTTATATACTAATCCTTTAGAAACATTTGATAAGCGTTATGCGATTTCGCTTATTGGTGCAATTTGTGGATTATTATGTGTCGTACTACTAGCCAAGCGTAAAAATAGCGGAAACATTGTAGGTATGATGGCTGCATCGGCAGAAAGTACAGCAAACGTGTTAGGTAATAATATTGGTGTAGCATCCCTGTCTGTATTTTATTTTATTTCCCATATATATGGTTTAGTAAATTGGCGCAAGAATCAAAATAACAATAAAGTCGTAAAAGTAAGACAATTGAAAGAAAACCATTTTTTAGCGACATTAGTCTTCTTAATATTAGCTACGTTCTTTAATATTTATCTAACTGAACAACTTAATGTCTCAAATACGAGTTACCAGTTGATAGCAAATTGTTTTATATTTGGTCTTGGCATCATCGCACAACTTTTATTAATGATGCGTTTTTCCTTTAATTGGTATTTATGGATTATTTTGAATGTTTTGACAGTAGCACTGAATATCTATACAAACAATCCAGTTATCGCTACTCAATATCTAATTTATTTGTTTAATGCTATTTATGGCGTATGTGAATGGAAAGTTGATTCGAAACAAACAAAAGATTGACTACTCATTTTTAGAACTTGTCAAAAACAATAGTATGACGTAATAGTAGAGTAAGCTTGGTATACTTAAATTTGTGTATGCAAAGTAATTTATACCGAGCGCCAACCCAATATAATGATCAATGTACCTATTAAAATTGTACAAGCTCCAATCCAATCAAATGCCGATAATTTTACTTGATCAATAAAACGTAACCAAACTAGTGACATAATAATATATATACCACCATATGTGGCATAGATACGGCCACTAGCTTGAGGATGGAGGGTTAGTAGCCATGAGAATATTATTAAACTTACTGCGGCTAAAGCTAAAACCCATGACGGTGCAGTTTTATGATACCAACGATAAACGAAATAACATCCCATTATCTCAGCTAAAGCTGTTATGATGAATAGTATAATGATTTTCAACATGTTTAGATAAAGCTAACTATCTATAATGTATGATATCTTATAAGGATAAAGTCGAAATGTCATGCAATGTTAGTAATAAAAGTAATTCCATTTCCTCAACGATAAAAGAAATGATTGGAAAATAAATAATTAAGTTGTTAGGCTACTGATTCATTCTCATAATAAATTTAAAAACGTTATCAGCAAAAATATTCTTGGTCGACAAGGAGCAACATGAAAATACAACACTTCAGTTTATCTAATATTAACTTCAGTTGTCTACTAATCATCGGAGGTGTTACAAGTATTTTTGAATTACGGGTATTAATATATATCATTATAATGATGTTTTTTTATTCAATTATAATTTCAATTTGGATAGATAATTGGAAAAGACATAATAAAGTAATTATAGAAACGAGTAAAGATCGCTTCATATTTGTTATTAATGGATTGTCGGTAAAGGAGAATATTAGTAGTTTATTTAATTTATTAGCTTATGATGAACGTAGTTTGGAAGTACATTTTAAAAAACTATTTTTCTTAAAATTATTATTTCTTTTATTTTTTACTGGTCTTAGTTTTTATGAATTAAATAATATTCTTATGCAATTTTCTTTCAATGAGCAGAACTATCTTAAATGGTTTAGTTTGATTATTAATTGTATATTTAGTTTATATTTGCTCTATCAATTAATAACTTGTCTAAGAATATTAATTTTTATCAATCAACGACGTTGGGAAATCGTTTATCAAGATCATGGTTTAGAACGTTATTATGGCGCTTATTTTGAGAACACTGAAGGCTCGCAAATAAAGAGTTACACACCTTTTTTAGCTTTAGTTTTTACCTATTAAGTTCTCTATGTATTAATATGATATCGCCGAAATAGGGTGATGAGGACCTCACCCTTTTCTTTGAGAGATATTATTGATTAACATCAACAATAATTCTTCCTCGAATTTGACCTTGCATTAATTGAGTTACGGTCGTGATTACCTCAGTTAACGATATTGTTTTACTCATTAAATCTAACTTTGATTCATCAAGTATTGTGGCTAGACGTTCCCAAGCATCAATGCGATCAGCATAAGGACGCATTACACTATCTATCCCTGCTAATGTGATCCCTCGTAAAATAAAAGGGGCAACACTGCTTGGGAAATCGATACTTTGCGCTAATCCGCAACAAGCAACGGTTCCGCCGTATTGAGTGCTGGCACACACATTTGCAAGGGTATGACCACCAACACAATCAACTGCACCAATCCAACGTTCTTTCATTAATGGTTTACCAGGTTGAGAAAGTTCATTGCGGTCAATTATCTCACTTGCACCTAATTGAGTTAGATATACTGTTTGATCAGTTCTGCCCGTAGAAGCAATAACATGATATCCTAACTGCGCTAAGATTGCGATTGCAAAACTTCCCACCCCGCCATTAGCACCAGTAACAATAATTTTTCCTTTATCCGGGGAAATGCCATGTTTTTCTAAAGCTATAACAGCTAACATAGCTGTATAACCGGCAGTGCCAATTGCCATACATTCTTTGGTCGTTAATTGTTGTGGTAATGGAATAAGCCATTGACTATTTAATCGTGCTAATTGGGCTAATCCACCCCAGTGTTTTTCGCCAACACCCCAACCATTTAATAATACTTTATCGCCAACATGATATTGTGCAGATTGGCTTTCAATCACTGTACCTGCCAAGTCAATGCCTGGAATCATTGGAAAGTGACGAACCACAGGGCTTTTACCTGAAATTGCTAAACCATCCTTATAATTAAGTGATGAATATTCAACTTGGACTGTTACATCACCTTCAGGTAGTTGTGATTGTTCAAGTTGTGTAAGTGCTGAACGATAACCTTTATCATCTTTTTCGATAAGTATTGCATTAAACATAAATCATATCCTTTTAAAAATAGTAGCAATGGCGTGATGTAGATTAATAAGTTGATTTTGGTATTCAAACTGGCTAAATATCATGAAAAACTAGTCTATAGATCGTTATTATTAAACGAATTACCCCATAATCAAATTTGGCAGCTAGTCAAAAAAGTTAGTTTTACAATATAGACTAATCATTTAGATTAATAAAGTGGTGAATATTGTGCTCATTTTAAAGTAAAGGTCTACTTTGAATAAAGTTATTAGCTAGTGTTGATTAATTTGATATCTAAATTAATTTTCTTATTAAATCATAAAGCGATATAACTTCCTTAACGTTATGAGGATGTTATTTTAAGGATTATTTCATTATTGATTGTTTTTATTTAGACCACTAGCTTGATATAAAGCGAATAAACTCACAAAACCTATCACAATTAGGTAATAACTTGGCGCAAGACTACTTTTCGTAAAATCAATTAGAGAAGTACAGATCATAGGTGTAAATCCACCAAAAATAGTAACAGATAAGTTATAGCTTATTGCCATACCCGTGGCTCGGGTTTTTATTGGGAAAATATCTGCCATCATTGATGGAACTGTGGCAAAATATATTGATTTTAATAATGCTAACCAAGCAATTAATGAAATTAAAGAAATTGGGCTTAAAAATTCAATAGTGAGTGAGAATCCAGGATAGATCGTGATGAGTAACAACAGGAGTGAAGTTACCATCATTGGTAAGCGACCAATCTTTTCTGCCCATAATCCTATTAAAGGTGTCACCACTGTTAAAATAATGCCAGCTACTAAAGATGCGGTAAAAGCAGTTGAGCTATCTAATTTTAGTACTTTTGTTGCATAGGTTGGTACGTACTGGAGCATATAGTTGATGGCAGTCGAAATCATCATTAAACCAACAGCAGTAAATAGCAATGATTTTTGTTGAAAAATAATTTCTTTTAATGGTTGTTTAGATTTTTTAGCTTTATTAAAAACGGGTGATTCATCAATATACCGACGAATATAAAGGCCTACCGGTCCAATTAATAAACCAAAAGCAAATGGAATTCGCCAACCCCAATCACTGATTTGTTGTTCGCTTAATGTATGAGTTAATACTAAACCGAATAGCGCTGCTAATAATGTACTGACTCCCTGTGTTGCGAACTGCCAACTTGCGATGAACGCTTTACGTTCAGGAAAATGTTCAATTAGAAAAGCAGTAGAACTGCCAAATTCTCCGCCCGCTGAAAACCCTTGAATGAGCCTTGCTACAATCATTAATATAGGTGCTATTAGACCAATGGTTGCATAGGTTGGCATTATTACAATCATGAAGCAACCAATCATCATTAAAATCATCGACATTAATAGCGATGCTTTGCGTCCATGTTTATCGGCATAATTACCTAAAAATATTGCCCCAAGTGGTCTAATCAAAAATGAAATACCAAAGGAAGCAAATGTCATGATAAGCGATAAAGTTTCGTCGGTATTTGGAAAGAAGGCTTTAGCTATGTTATTAGCGAAGGTAGCATAAACCGCTATATCAAACCACTCAAGAGCATTGCCAATACAAGTAGCAAACAGTGTTTTATAAAGGTTAGGTTTTTGAATCGGCTTTGATTCAATTTGTTTGGACGGCATAAAATAATTCCTTATTTTTCAGCATGATGTTGCTGATGGTATTTATGTTGTTGTAATAGTTTCAGTCCTTGTTCACCTAAACTCCAAAATAAATGAGTCATGATATTTAATCCTTCATATGCAATTGTTTTTAGCATGTGTTCATTTACTGAATGTTGCCCACAAGCTGGATAAGAGTGCGGTATCCAAAGTGTTGGTAATCCTAAAATATCTGCAAATACATCATTTGGTAACGATCCACCTAGATTGGGTAATAAAGTTGGCTTTTTATCAGTCGCTTTTTGAATGTTAGATAAAGCCCAATTTACAAGTGGATCCGTTGGATCAAAGCGAGTAGCAGCAGTGATACCACATATTTCAATTTGTATATTATCAAATCCATGTTGTTTTAAATGTTCTTCAAGATGTTGAATGATATTTTTGATATCCGTTCCCACAACAAAACGTAATTGGCAGATAGTCGATGCATTAGGTGGAATTGCATTAATAGGTTTGGCTGGATTACCCGCTGTAAAGGCTAATACCTCTAAACTATTCCAAGCAAAAAGTCGTTCAGCAGGCGTTAAATCAGGTTCTCCCCAGTTTAAATCGATTTTTGGATCATTTATTTCATTGGTTGGTTCAATATTGCTTAAAATTTCTCGGATAGTTAGGCTAATCGCGGGCGGTTTCAAGCCATTAACCAAAATACTACCTCTCTTATCGACTAAACAGGCAATCGCGTTCGCCAATTGTGTGGCCGGATTAGATAATAATCCACCCCAATTACCGGAATGGTAGCTCTGATCACGGCTGTTAATTGTGAGTTTAAAATTAGCACAGCCACGAGAACCTAGAAATAGAGTCGGTTTGTCAGCACTTAATCGTGGACCATCAGAAGCAATAAATAAATCGGCTTTTAGTTGTTCTTTATATTGTTCCGCAATCATCGCTAAGCCGGGAGACGATATTTCTTCACCCATTTCGAAGAGTACTTTACAGTTAAAGCCTAATTTTTTACCACGAGCTATATAAACTTGTTCTAAAGCCGCAAAATTGATGGTATGTTGACCTTTATTGTCTGCTGTTCCTCGTCCATAATAGCGATCGTTTTCTTCTATAAGTTGCCAAGGTTCTAAGCCTTCACGCCAATTTGCAGTGTCACCAAACACGACATCCCCATGACCATAACAAAGCACGGTTGGTAGTGCAGGGTCTTCACAACGCTCAGCAATTAAAAATGGACAATTTTCAAGAATAGGATTCTCAATCAAAGTAACTTTAAATCCTAGTGATTCAAGTTCTGGTTGGATAATTTGTTTAAGATACAAATCTAAGCTATTAGGTCTTGGTAATTGTTGGCTCTCTGTCTGGTAGTTAATCCTTTGAGCTAATCGTTGTTTAAATTCGCCATTATTAAAAAATAATTGGATATTTTCTAATACGTTATTAAAGTCGATATGTGTTTTTATTTGTATTTTTACTGTTTCAATAAAATGTGATTTGTATATTGATTTTTTATTAACCCAATATAGTACAGTAAGTAGAATAAATACAATATAAAACTACTTGTCAGATATAATTAATATAATTCGTGGTGATTAGATCTTGTATTGAAGATATTCGTATTATCAAATGATAATTTGATGTCTTTTGTAAATAATTTTATCAAAATAATAATTTTCCAATAGGCATAAAATGATTATGATTTAATAAATAATTAGCATAGAATAACAGTAAATCGTCTATTTAAAGTACTGAAAATAACATAAAAATATTAGTATTGAACTATTCTATTTAAATAGAGTGTTATTAAGATTTGTCAAAATTTATAAGTTTAATTATCAAACCTTATTATAAACTTAACGTTTAGATAAGGGATTTTATAAGGATGTTACAATGAAACAGATATATAAAAAATGTCTAATTGTTATTTTTATTGTTATTATTGGCGGAGTTTTAATTTGGTATTTCACCAAAGAAGATGGATATGGTCCTAACTTTACAAGTGGTAATGGACGAATTGAAGGTACTGAAATTAACATTTCTACAAAGTTAGCGGGTCGAATTGAAGAAATTAAAGTTGATGAAGGTGAATTTGTAGAAGCTAACCAACCTCTTGTTATTATGCAAACTGACACCTTAAATGCCCAACTTAATGAAGCAAAAGCACAATTATTGCAAGCAATGGGTAATGAGGTGAATGCAAAAGCACAATTAGGCTTAAATATCAGTGATAAGGCAGCTGCGGAGGCAATTGTTAATCAACGTCAAAGTGATCTTGATTTAGCGATGAAGCATTTAGCACGTACCGAAAAGCTATATAAAACTGGAGCGCTATCTGTACAACAGTTTGATGATGATAGTGCTAAAGTAGATAGTGCGAAAGCGGCATTACAATCTGCTAAAGCTCAAGTAGATGCTGCGCAAGCCTCTGTAGAATCAGCACAAGCTAATATTCAAAGTGCAGCAGCAGCGATCAAAGTTGCAGAAGCTAATATTACTCAAATACAAGCTGATATTAATGATAGTACATTAATTGCCCCGGTTAGTGGACGTATTCAATATAAAATTGCGCAACCCGGTGAAGTATTAAGTGCAGGAGGAAGAGTCCTGAATTTAGTTAATCTTTCAGATGTCTATTTGACTTTCTTTTTACCAGAAACCGTAGCCGGCAAAGTCGGTATTGGTGATGAAGTCAGAATTGTTTTAGACGTATTACCTAATAAATCAATTCCTGCTTATGTTTCTTTTGTTTCAAGTGTAGCGCAATTCACACCAAAAACAGTAGAAACAAAAGATGAACGTCAAAAATTAATGTTCCGTGTTAGAGCACAGATTAGACCTGAATTACTTAAGTGTTTTATTAATAAAGTGAAAACAGGTTTACCAGGTGTAGCTTGGGTAAGATTAGATCCTAATGCTTCATGGCCACTAGAATTATCAGATTTAGCAGCTTGTCCAAACCAATAATGGGGGGACAATTATGTCTGAGCCAAAACAAAATTTAGCTAATTCATCAGCTAAAACAGATAGTGAAGATTTTGTCGTTAGGGTTGAGAATACAACCCTACAGTATAAGAATGTATATGCATTAAATAACATAACCTTAAATTTTCCACCACGTTGTATGATAGGGTTAATTGGTCCAGACGGGGTGGGTAAATCAAGTTTATTATCTCTCATTGCTGGTGCACATGTTATCCAACAAGGTAATGTTTATGTGCTTGACGGTAATATGGCAGATAAAGCGCATCGTAATTCAGTATGTACACGTATTGCTTATATGCCACAAGGGTTAGGTAAAAACCTTTATCCTACTTTATCTGTCGAAGAGAATTTACAATTTTTTGCACGACTATTTGGTCATGATGCTCAAGAACGACGACGTCGTATCGATGAACTAACACAAAGTACCGGACTTTACCCATTCTTATCTCGTCCTGCCGGTCGTTTGTCTGGTGGGATGAAGCAAAAAGTCAGTCTATGTTCTGCTTTGATCCATGATCCAGATCTTCTTATTCTTGATGAACCAACAACCGGTGTTGATCCCCTTTCACGAGCTCAATTTTGGGAACTGATTAACAAAATCCGTAAGCAACGACCGCAAATGAGTGTAATTGTGGCCACTGCTTATATGGATGAAGCACAAAATTTTGATTGGTTAGTGGCAATGTATGCTGGAAAAATTCTTGAAACCGGTTCTCCACAACAATTATTGAGTAAGACCGGTAAAAATAATTTGGATGATGCATTCATTCAATTAATGCCAGAAAATGCTAAGCAAGGGTATCAAACGGTCGAAATTCCCCCTTTAGAAGTGGGTGAAAAGGCCGAAATAGCCATTGAAGCTAAAGGATTAACAAAACAATTTGGTAATTTCGTTGCCGTTGATCACGTCAATTTTTCTATTCAGCAAGGAGAAATTTTCGGCTTTTTAGGTTCAAATGGTTGTGGAAAATCAACAACCATGAAAATGTTAACGGGGTTACTTCCAATATCGTCAGGCGAAGCATGGTTATTTGGTAAACCTGTTGATGCCAATGATATTAATGTAAGACGACATCTAGGCTATATGTCACAGGCATTCTCTTTATATAGTGAATTGACGGTTGACCAGAATTTAGTTTTACATGCACGATTATTTGGTATTAAAGAAGAGCTAATTCCCAAACGAGTAGAAGAACTAGTTAAACGTTTTGGGTTAGAAGAACATCGACAGAGTTTGCCTGATAGTTTACCACTTGGGGTTAAACAGCGATTGTCATTATCAGTAGCGGTGGTTCATAATCCGGAAATCCTAATTTTAGATGAACCTACTTCAGGTGTTGACCCAATAGCACGTGATGATTTTTGGCGTTTAATTATTGAGCTTTCAAGAAAAGATAAAGTTACTGTTTTCATTACCACGCATTTTATGAATGAAGCTGCGCGTTGTGATCGCATATCACTGATGCATGCAGGTAAAGTATTGGCGAGTGATACACCAGACAATATTATTGCTTCTAAACAGGCCTCTACACTTGAACAAGCGTTTATTCGTTATCTAGTTGAGGCTGGCGCAGATGATTCTGCTAAGCAAGTCGAAATTCAAAATGCTAATGATAAGCAAGCTGAACAACCTCAATCAAATGAAGACAATCATGATAAAAAATCAAAGATATCAGGATTTAGTCTAACTCGTATGATCGGTTGTTTATGGCGTGAAGCATTAGAATTATCCCGCGATCCATTACGTGCGGTTTTAGCTTTACTTGGTTCAGCAATTTTAATGCTAGTTATGGGGTATGGGATTACTTTAGATGTTGAAGATTTGCATTTTGCTGTACTTGACCGTGATCAAAGTGGGTTAAGTCAAAATTATGTTTTGAATTTATCCGGTTCCAAGCGCTATTTTAAAGAAGAAAAACCGTTACGCGATTACAATGACATGGATCAACGTATGCGAAGTGGAAAAATTTCTCTTGCGATAGAAATCCCACCTAATTTTGGGCGTGATATTCAACGTGGTGATCCTGTCAACATTGCAGTTTGGATTGATGGTGCGATGCCATTACGAGCTGATACGATTAAAGGTTACGTTCAAGGTATGCATCTGGCATGGCTTAATGAGCAATCGCAAGAAAAATTAGGTCAAAAGATGGCTAGTTTTGCAAGCGTTGAAACTCGTTATCGATATAACCCAGATGTTAAGAGCTTACCATCAATGGTGCCCGCAGTTATTCCGATTTTGTTGTTAATGATTCCAGCAATGTTAGCGGCTTTATCTGTTGTGCGTGAAAAAGAGATGGGGTCAATTATTAATTTATATGTAACACCCGTGACCCGTACTGAGTTCTTAATTGGTAAACAAATACCATATATTATATTATCAATGTCGAGCTTTTTTATTTTATTGTTTATGGCATTAACAATATTTAATGTGCCAATTAAAGGTAGTGTGCTTACACTTTGTATTTCTGCATTAGCCTATTGTGTTATAGCTACCGGTATAGGGTTACTCGCTTCAACCGTCACTAGAAGCCAAATCGCAGTAATATTTCTAACATGTGTGGGTACAATGTTACCAGCGATCCAATTCTCAGGTTTACTAACGCCTGTTTCTTCTTTAGAAGGTGTTGGTCGTTATATTGGTGAAGTATTTCCTACTGCTCATCTATTGGTTATTTCTCGGGGAGTATTTAATAAAGCACTACAATTTGCTGATTTACATACGTCGATATTCTCATTATTGATCACTATCCCAATTATTTTAGGGATGAGTATTCTTCTACTTAAAAAACAGGAAGGGTAACGAGTATGCAGAGCTTTATTAATATTTTTAGATTAGGTGTTAAGGAGTTATGGGGATTATTACGTGATCCAATCATGTTAATTCTTATCGCGTATTGTTTTACTATTGATATTTATTCAGCCGCTACAGCAACTTCTGATTCCCTAAATCGTGCGACAATAGCAGTTGTAGATGAAGATGATTCACAACTTTCCCAGCAAATTATTTCTGCATTTTATCCCCCGATGTTTATAAAACCAGCCAAGGTCTATTCAATGGATGAAGTAGATGCAGGAATGGATACGGGTAACTATACTTTTTCACTTAATATTCCGCCAAATTTTCAAAGAGATGTGCTTAACAACATGCGTCCAGAAATTCAGCTAAATGTTGATGCCACCCGTATGGGACAAGCATTTGTTGGGAATGGCTACATTACGCAAATGATTAATGATGAGGTTAATCAATTTGTTAATCGTTATCGAGCAAATACTTCATTACCAGTTAATATTCAAGTAAGAGCAATGTTTAACCCAAATCTAACTCGTTCTTGGTTTGGTTCAGTAATGGAAATAATAAATATTGTGACGACTTTATCAATTATTTTAACGGGTGCGGCATTAATGCGTGAACGTGAGCATGGTACGATTGATCATTTATTATCAATGCCAGTGACACCATTTGAGATCATGATGTCCAAAATCTGGTCAATGGGATTAGTCGTACTGGTATCAACTTGGGGAGCATTACTATTAGTTGTACAACTGTGGTTGGGCGTACCTATTGCCGGTTCAGTGACGTTATTCCTAATTGGTGCAGCGTTACATTTATTTGTAACTACTTCTTTAGGTATTTTGCTTGCAACAATCGCGCGTTCAACCGCACAGTTTGCGATGTTATTGATTCTCATATTACTGCCTTTACAAATGTTATCCGGTGGATCGACACCGCGTGAAAGTATGCCAGAAATTGTGCAACAAATTATGATGTTCGCACCAACTACCCATTTTGTTGAATTAGGACAAGCGATTTTGTATCGTGGTGCTGGATTGAATGTGGTATGGGTTCCTTATGTTTGGCTTTTGGGAATTGGTGTTGTCTTCTTTACTTTTTCATTAATGAGATTCAGAAAATCAATTGCGAGTATGGGATCATAAGCAATGTTATGAAGCCATGATATATCTTATTATTTGTTACATATAGATAGTAAGATGTTATATTCTTGATTGTATGACTTTATAGGGTTATAGCTATTATGGTTATAACCCTAAATAGTTCTTAAAATAAAATTAATCTAATTAATAATATTAAAACGATTTTGTCGATAACGATTTAATCGTCTTAGTCATCAATTTTGATATTCACAAATATTGCGAAATTAACAGTTAGAATACTAAAAATAATTTCGACTGTATCTAAACAAACTTTACAATCAGTAACCAAATATTAATCACATTAAAATAATTCAATACCAAATTCCTCTTATATGATTTGTTTTACAAATAGCCGATGGAAGCAAATGATTTTTTATTAATAGCTACTATAGTCTAGCGATTCAATTTATCCCTTTGTTTACAGGGAATAATAGAAACTAATTAAAGGATTTTTGATTAAAGAGATGTGGCTTTTTATTGTTAATATACTGTGCGTATAGTAAAGATTACTGACCTGTAACATATTAATACCATCCATACAGATTGTGTGGGATGGTATTAATGGTAGAAATAATTTAACAATGCTATTAATTAACTTCAACAGCTTTTTCTTCGGTTATGACTTCATCTTTTAGTGGCACAATTAATGTATCAACATGAGTATTATTAATTAATTGGCGAGCTGACGACATGAGCTTACTCCAGAAATCTTGATGATGTCCACAAACAACAAGATCTGCACCAAACTCACGAATAGCTTCGATAAGTACTTGACCAAATTCACCACTTCCAGAAAGAGTATGAGTTATTGGATATCCAGCGTTACTCGCGAGTTTATTCAGAATAATATGGGCATCTTCAGTTATGCGATCTTTCATATCATTCATATTGATATCAACAAGACCAGTATATAGATCAGAGTAATTGATACCAACGTGAATTAATGAGATCTGCGCATTGTAAGGTCTTGCCATTGATACTGCTTTTTCCACCAAAATATCACTTTCAGGTGAAAGATCAACTGCCACTAAAATATGCTTATAAGCCATAACTCATTCCTCTTTTTAACTTGCTAAAAATTAAAAATAACTTTATCTATTACTTTTACTACTAAATTAACATTTGAGCAAGCCAAAAAATTACAGCTGACAGTATAATTGATATAGGTAAAGTGAGTATCCATGTAAGTGCAATGCTCTTCATCGTTTTACTTTGAACACCTCCACCATCAACAATCATTGTACCTGCCACAGAAGAAGATAGTACCTGAGTCGTTGATACTGGCATACCTGTGAAACTTGCTATTCCAATTGAGAATGCTGTGGTCACTTGTGCACAAACTCCTTGCGCATAAGTCATGCCTTTTTTACCAATTTTCTCGCCTATGGTAATTGCGACACGACGCCAACCTATCATTGTTCCCACTGCAAGGGCAGACGCTACAGCGATAATAATCCAAATAGGTGCATACTCGACAGTAACCAGTAGATCATTTTTTAATGCAGTCAAGTAAGCTCTATCCTGTTTAGAAATGTCTGTTTGTTTAGCAATATGATTCACAGTATCTGATAAACAAATTAAAATACGTCTGGTTTGCGCACGTTGTTCAACACTTAATGTTTCATAATCGGAAAGATTATTAAATAAAGATTTGGCAATATTGAGCGTAGTGAATGAATTTGAATAGTCACAATGGTATTGGGTTAAATCAGTAACATTGCTATCGCTATTTAAAGTTGTTTGTTTACCAATCACTACATTAAGATCATGTTGGTGAGCGATAAAGTATTCTTCAATATTGTGAATAGCATTACGAGTATTGGCAATATCGTAAGTTGAGGCATTCATATTAACAATAAAACCAGCCGGAGCTATACCTATTAAGACGAGCATTAATAAGCCAATCCCTTTTTGACCATCATTCGCCCCATGAGAGAAACTTACCCCAGCAGCCGAAATGATAAGCATAATACGTATCCAAAATGGTGGTTTTTTCTTACCATATAGCTTTTCGCGTTGTTCAGGCGTCATAAAAATACGTTCTCTTTTTTTGCCACTTTTCTTTTTAACCCACATTTTTCTTAGCGCAAAAATCATTAAACCTGCAAGTAATAATCCTATTATTGGGGAGATAATCAATGAAAGTAAGATAGATATCATTTTAGGAATATTAAGCGCTTCAATAACAGAGGTATTTGTAAGAAATGCATTAGCAAGAGCTACTCCAATAATTGAACCAATCAATGTATGAGAGCTTGAAGCCGGAATTCCTAAATACCAAGTCCCTAAGTTCCAAATAATTGCTGCAAACAAGATGGAAAATACCATTGCTAAGCCATGATAAGAACTGACATTGAGCAGGAGATCAGTGGGTAATAAATGTACGATGGCATAAGCAACACTTAATCCACCGAGTAAAACGCCAAAAAAATTAAAAATACTAGCCATCAATACTGCGAGTCTTTCTTTTAGCGCTTTAGTATAGATAACAGTAGCCACTGCATTGGCGGTGTCATGAAACCCATTAATTGCTTCATAAAATAAAACAAACAATAGGGCAATTGCTAATAGCATAAGTGTCGAAATATCTAAATCAGAAAATAGATGGAACATATCGGCTCTTCATTTAGTAAAATTAAACGGCGTTATTATCCTAAAGAATATTAAATGAGCAAAGCAATTTTTATTAATTTATAAATAAATCATTGAAAAGGTAGTTATATAAGCAAAAAATGTGCATGAAATATCAAATTATGTAAAATTAAAGATTAAACATTAGAATAAAATCCGATAGTTGTTTTATTTTATGTTCCCTATTTTTGCAAGAAGCAATACTAATAATCCAATATAGAAAATCATCATTGCTTTAAAACTTGACACAAAAATTGATTTAAATTATTCAATCTTAATCTCGGCGTTTAGCATAATGAGCAGCAAGTAAAGCACAGACCATTAATTGTATTTGGTGAAAAATCATCAAGGGTAAAACCATTATTCCCGTCACTGAGATAGGAAAAATGATACTGGCCATAGGAATACCACTGGCAAGACTCTTCTTAGAGCCACAAAATACAATGGTAATCTCATCTTGTTTATTAAAACCGAGTAGTCTGGCACTATAGGTTGTAATCAACAATACAATAGTTAGTAGTAATAAGGAAAAGAAAATAATGGTTATAAATGAGATTAAATCAATTTGTTGCCATATTCCATTAATAACAGCACTGCTGAACGCGACATAAACGACCAGTAAAATTGATAGCCGATCAGTTTGATTGATTACTTTACGATATTTGTCGATCCATTTGCCAATTAATGGTCTAGATAAATGACCAATCACAAAAGGTAACATCAGTTTTATCATAATTGAATAAATAGCATCACTAATATCTAATGCTCCATTAGATTGCGTATGCATAAAAATTCCAATTAATATAGGCGTAACAAATACACCTAATAATGTCGAGGCTGATGCGCTACAGATTGCTGCGGCAATGTTACCTCTAGCAATAGAGGTAAAAGCTATTGCTGATTGTACTGTGGCGGGTAAAGTGCATAAATAGATAAAACCCAAATACAGATCATTAGATAACAAAGTTGGGACAAAAATTTGTAATGTGCTCCCAAGTATTGGAAAAACGATAAATGTGGTAACAAATATAACTAAATGAAGTTTCCAATTCTTAATGCCATCTATAATTGCATTAAAAGATAATTTAGCACCATGCATGAAGAAAAGTAGGGCAATTGCGATTGTAGTTAGGGTTTCAAAAAAGCGTTTGGTGTCACCTTCACAAGGCAAAATTGTCGCAGTGATAACAACGATAATAAGTGTGAGTAGAAAAGGGTCGATTTTTAATAATTTAATTATATTCATTGATATTGGTTGGGCAATAATCAGGAAAGTAAAAGGTGTAATTAGTATATACCAGTTGTATTATAAATTGTATATATGCTTGATATTGCATAAATAAACAATATTTAGAGGATAAAAAAAACCGCTACCTAAATGATTAGATAGCGGAATGATATGAGAAGATAAAATTGATAGATATTTATTCGTCTAAGAAGCTACGTAATACATCAGAACGACTAGGATGACGTAATTTACGTAATGCCTTTGCCTCAATCTGACGAATACGTTCTCGAGTTACATCGAATTGTTTACCCACTTCTTCCAGTGTATGGTCAGTATTCATATCAATACCAAAGCGCATTCTTAACACTTTTGCTTCTCGTGGCGTTAAACCTTCTAATATATCACGAGTAGCTGCGCGTAAACTTTCTGATGTAGCTGCATCAAGTGGTTGCTCCATTGCTGTATCTTCAATAAAATCACCAAGATGTGAATCTTCATCATCACCAACTGGCGTTTCCATAGAGATCGGCTCTTTAGCAATTTTTAACACCTTACGAATCTTATCCTCAGGCATTTGCATTTTTTCTGACAACTCTTCCGGTGTTGGTTCACGTCCAATCTCTTGTAAAATTTGACGTGAAATACGATTGAGTTTATTGATTGTTTCAATCATATGTACAGGAATACGAATTGTCCTTGCCTGATCAGCAATTGAACGCGTAATTGCCTGACGAATCCACCAAGTTGCATAAGTCGAGAATTTGTACCCACGACGATATTCAAATTTATCAACAGCCTTCATCAAACCGATGTTACCTTCCTGTATAAGGTCTAGGAATTGTAAACCACGGTTAGTGTATTTTTTTGCAATTGAGATAACGAGACGTAAATTTGCTTCAACCATCTCTTTCTTAGCACGTCTAGCTTTTGCTTCACCAATCGACATTCGACGATTGATATCTTTTATTTGTTCAATAGATAGATCGGTTTCAATTTCGATTTTTTGTAGCTGTTCTGTTTCCTTAGCAATCTGGCTTTCAAACTCTTTGAGTTTTTCACCATATGCATGTTTGGATTTGGTCGCTTTTTCAAACCAACTCATATTATTTTCGTTTCCGATGAAATAACTCATGAATTGTTTTTTAGGCATTTTGCATTGTTCAATGCAAATTTTCATAATCAAATGTTCATGAGATCTCACGCGATCCATCATTTGACGCATATTATTAACCAGAATTTCAAACTGCTTACCGACTAGGCGGAATTGCTTAAAGATTTCTGATAAATTTTCAATCTCCTGACGAGCTTTTTTGTTTGCACGACCATACTTTTTAATCGCTTCTGACGTTATTTCATGTTGCGTCTTAAGTGCTAAGAATTTTTCGCGAGCAACTTCAGGATCGATCGATGAATCATCATCTGTAGATTCTGTTTCTTCGTCGTCATCCACTTCATCATCAAGATCAATATCTGCATCATGACTAACTAAATCTTCTGGTAAATCATCCATACCTTCTTGAGCATTTGGATCGACAAAGCCAGTAATTAAATCTGATAAACGAACTGTTCCTTGCTCAACTAAATTATATTGTTCAAGAAGATAAGTAATTGCTTCAGGATATTCTGAAACAGAAGTTTGCACTTGGTTGATACCATCTTCTATACGTTTAGCAATATCAATTTCGCCTTCACGTGTTAACAGCTCTACCGCCCCCATTTCACGCATATACATGCGCACAGGATCAGTTGTTCGCCCAATTTCTGATTCAACATTAGATAATACTAAAGCTGTGGCTGCTTCAACGGCTTCTTCATCGGGAACATTATCTGATAATAGCATTTCATCAGAATCAGGTGCTTCTTCAAGAACCTGAATCCCCATATCATTGATCATTTGAATAATATCTTCGATCTGATCTGAATCGATAATTTCTTCAGGTAAATGATCATTCAGATCCGCGTAGGTTAAATAGCCAAGCTCTTTACCTCGTATGATCAGATGTTTGAGTTGTGATTGAGAGTTTTGCTCCATATCAAGATATCCACATTTTGTTGTTTAGTGATAGGGTAAAAATTATTACCCAGACTAAGTATTTTCCAGATATCACATATAGCATTGAATTGAGCACTATAAATATAGTGAGGGCAAATCATTCAGGTTGCCTAGAATATAATCAATGTTATTAAAGTGATAATCAACGAAAATATTGCATCAAGTTATTACTTAAAAAAAATCAATAGGCTATAATTAAAAAATCATAATGTTATAGTTTACCCAAAATTCAATTTTGATATTGGGTATCTTTCATCGTATTCAGCAATTAAGCTGCTGTTTTATATATATTTAGTCTTTTTTTGATAAAACAAGTATTAATGTTGCTAATTCTTTTTTTTCTGCTTCGGTTAGTTTAAATACTCTATCTTTTGCGATTAATTCGTCTCTTTTTTGGCACAATATATTATCATACAACTCTTTTAAAGTATGAGAAAAAATCATGTTTAATTCTTCATCTGGGTATTTATGTTCCCAAGTTGATAATATCGTTAATTGTTTATAAACAGGCGTATCTGCATATTTAGCCAAAATTTGCGCTGTATTGATATTTGTATAATGGTGGCAAAGATCCAATAATTCAAGGAACAATTCAATACCTGCTAATTTTACATTTCTTAATGCGTTAACATCGCTGACTAATTTTGCAAGTTCAGGATTTTGAACTAATAATCCGATCAAAATTCGCATGGTTGTTAATTTCATCTGAATAACAGGTGACTTATTCACTGTCATTTCAGCTTTGTTGGTATCAGTATGTTGTTCTAGTAATTTGTCAATTTGACTGACATCAAGAAAGCCAAGATAGTCTCCTAACTGTTGTTTAAGATTGAGACTAAATGATTGTGCTTTGATTTGAGCAATGAGAGGAAGCGCTAGCGAACTCAATTTTGCTCGACCCTCAGATGTTTTAAGATCGACTTGTTTTATTAATTCCTCAAATAGAAACTTTGATAAAGCCATGCCCTGAGTTATGCGAAGTTCGAATCCCGTTTTTCCTTCTTTGCGAATTAACGTATCGGGATCTTCTCCTTCAGGTAGAAAAACAAATTTAATTTGTTTACCATCAAGTAACGTTGGTAATAATACAATTAAAGCTCGCCATGCTGCACGACGCCCAGCCTCATCACCGTCAAAGCAAAAGATGACGTTATCTGTTGCTCTAAATAATAATTTAATATGTTCTTCAGTAGTCGCAGTCCCTAATGCTGCAACTGCATAATTAATACCAAATTGGGCAACGGAAACAACATCCATATATCCTTCCACAACTAAGAGTTGTTGAGGATTACGGTTTATTTGGAGTGCTTCATAAAGGCCGTATAGTTGATAACCTTTATGAAATATTGAGGTTTCTGGGGAATTTATATATTTTGCATTTTCTTTGCTATTAATTGTTCGACCGCCAAATGCGATGATATTACCTTGTCGATCACGAATTGGAAACATGATGCGATTACGAAATCTATCGTATTGTCGACCATTATCATTGGTTACTTGCATGCCAGCTTGATCATATAATTTACGTTCTTGATCATTTTTTAAAATTTCATTCGATGTTTTGTTCCAATCATCAGGAGCGTAACCAATCCTGTAATGCTCAATAACTTGTGCATCTAAGCCACGTTGTTGAAGATAATCTTTAGCTTTTTGTGCAGAAGATTCATTGAGTTGTATTTGATAGAAATTTGCTAAGCGTTCCATCAATTGATAAAGGTCACGTCGGGTATTTTGACCACTTATTTGTGTTTTATTGCTGTGTTGATTGGGTGATTTATCTACGTAGGGAACTGTAATGCCTTGTAAAGTCGCTAATTCTTCAATGGCCTCTGGAAATGAGAGACGATCGTATTGCATAATAAAATCAATGGTATAGCCACCGGCACCACAACCAAAACAATAATAAATTTGTTTTTTTTCGCTTACCGAGAAGGAGGGAGTCTTTTCATTATGAAACGGACAATTTCCCCAATAATCTTTTCCTTTTTTTTTGATTTTAATCCGAGCACTAATTACATCAACGATGTTAGTACGCGCAACAAGATCAACAATAAAGTCCTGAGGAATATGTTTCATAATTTGGGCGACCCACTAAAGACAACAAACCGTACATTATGTACGGTCTGTTATTATTGGATACTATATAAGATAGTAATTCGTTATACAGAAAGACAATTAGTGTAAACGAATACGACGTGCGTTTTCTCTTTCTAGTTTTTTAGCATGACGTTTAACAGCAGCAGCTTTAGCGCGTTTACGGATAGTTGTTGGTTTTTCATAAAACTCACGGTTACGTACTTCAGCTAAAATTCCTGCTTTTTCACAAGAACGTTTAAAACGACGTAATGCTACATCAAAAGGTTCATTCTCACGTACTTTAATTACTGGCATGTGCCTCTCACCTCAAAATTAATTGAATTTACCAGCCATGACCAAATAAATAGGCTAGTGTTAAAAAATTAGTGCTGAATTGTACTGCTAATAAACACTAGTTGTAAAGTCTTTTATAGGATTTAATTTTAACCAAAGCGTATTTTAACTCATTAATAGTCATTGTCTATTTAAAGATTAAAAATTATGGCTAATAAATTTGTAAAAAATACTCCTAATGATTGGTAATTGAATCATAAACTGACATTTTCACATTACAAAAAAACCGAAATTTTATTATGATAAATATTTGATTATCCGTAGTAGGAATAAGATAATGTGATCACTTAAGTTTCAATCTTAATCCATAAAGATATTAATAAAGTGTTAGGAGTGTATGATATGTCACCGCAGATTGCTGGGCATTTTCCAGAGCGCCGTTTGCGTCGATTACGTGCTCATGATTTTAGTCGCCGCTTAGTTGCTGAAAATCATTTAACCGTCAATGATCTCATTTATCCTGTATTTGTTGTTGAGGGTAAAAATATTTCACAACCTGTATCTTCTATGCCTGGTGTGTGTCGTATGAGTATAGATGTACTGCTAAAAGAAGCGGAACAAGTCGCAAAGCTAGGTATTCCGGTGTTATCTCTTTTTCCAGTAATTGAAAATGATAAAAAAACGTTATTAGCCCAAGAAGCCTTTAACCCAGAAGGATTAGTTCCTAGAACGATTAGAGCATTAAAACAAGCGTTTCCTGAATTAGGTATTCTTACTGATGTCGCGTTAGATCCTTATACGATACATGGTCAAGATGGTATTATTGATTCACAAGGGTATGTGCAAAATGATGTTACTGTTGAAGCACTAATAAAACAAGCGATAACTCAAGCAGAAGCGGGAGCGGATATCATTGCTCCAAGCGATATGATGGATGGTCGAATTGGTTCTATTCGTAAAAAATTAGAACAAGAGAATTTTGTAAATACGCAAATAATGGCTTATTCAGCTAAATATGCTTCAAATTTTTACGGTCCTTTCCGTGATGCAGTTGGTTCTGCGAATAACATAAAAAAAGGCAATAAAAAATCATATCAATTAGATCCTGCAAATAGTGATGAGGCTTTACATGAAGTATATCAAGATCTATTAGAAGGGGCGGATATGGTCATGGTTAAACCGGGAATGCCATACTTGGATTTAGTTCGTCGTGTTAAAGATACCTTTGCGGTACCTACCTTTGCTTATCAAGTTTCTGGTGAATATGCTATGTTAAATGCGGCGATACAAAATGGCTGGCTGCAAGAGTCTGTGATTATGGAATCATTACTTTGTTTTAAACGCGCAGGTGCCGATGGTATTTTAACTTACTTCGCTAAGTCGATAGCACAACAATTACGAGCAAGTTAAATAGGAACTTATTGTATCTTTGATCATATATTAAAAATACAATAAGTTAATAAAATTAACTTTGTATATTAAGTTGCTATATCAGCAAAATTAGCGTTGATAATATTTGCTAAATCGTTAGGTGCAATTTCAATCTCCAAACCACGACGACCACCAGATATAAAAATACGATCAAATTGAAGAGCACCTTGATCAATTACTGTAGTTAATAATTTTTTTTGACCTAATGGACTAATCCCACCGACTAAATACCCCGTTACTTTTTGGGCCAATTGTGGATTGGCTAAGTCTACTTTCTTCGCACCTAATATTTTAGCTGCTTTCTTTAAGTCTAAATGATCACTTACAGCAATAACACAAACCGCTAACTCTTTATTACTTCCGTTCAGACTGACTACTAATGTTTTAAATACTTGTTGTGGAACAATATTTAATGTTGGATCAAGTTTGGCTACTGCTTCCTTGCCAAATTGCGTTTCATTTACATCATGTTGATATTGATGTAATTCAAATGCTACTTTCAACTTTTTTAGTAAATTAATGGCTGGAGTCATTAGTTGAAACCTGTTTTGTTAATGAATAAAGTCGATATAGATAACAAAAAAGAGCAAAAACCAATAAATTATTGGCTATAGATTCAATGAATTGAAAAATAAAATTATTTCTAAATAAATTAAAGACCATTGATAAAGCAAGGGTTCCGACTAGCCAAGAAATAAACCCCAATAAAACCATAGGTGTTTGCTGTTTAAGATAATTGAGCGTTGTAATTAATGATTGAGTAAAGGATTCGGGCAAATTAGGTGTAGTAATAATAGCGAGGAAAACAATATAAGTCAGCATAAAAAATACTATACTGACTATTAATATAATCTGCGCTAAAAATGGAATTAAAGAAATTATAATTGAAATAACGATAAAATAAGGTATTGCACAGAGACTAATTAATAGAATTTGTGGAGTTAGACGCAGAGTCCTTGTAAAGAAATTACTCCAAGAAAATTGATTAATGGAAATAATGCCAATTAATGAACAGATACAAGACAAGATGATTAAGCTATTAATAAACATAATGAAAATGCACTTCATAGCATAGCTCGATATTGTTGCTACAAACTGTTTTTTCTCCATTTCGGAAAGTTGCATTAATTTTTGCATAATAATATCAAAAGAAGGATTGTCACCTTGTTGTATATTAATCCGATCCATGAGCGATTTTATTTGGTCATGTATTTCAGTTGATGGATAAAAAAAGCTAGTGAATAATTGTGTCAACACCGATACTCCAACAATAACTAAGATAATAGTCATAAAATGATTTTTTATAAAGTTGTATGTATCAGTCATTAATGAAGTGAATGTCGGCAAAATAAACCTCTCAATATTACCTGTTAGATTGATAATCAGTTAATTATTTAGCATGTTATATAAAACAGCATCACAGAAAAAACTTAAAGTTGGTAAGATTATTAATCTTTGATCTGAATTAGTGAGTTATATACAAAATAGATTAAATCGTAAACTATAACTCAATGAATATGTCAATATTCAAACTTATTAACAAGTGTGTGGTGCTATTTCTAGCACCACTTTCAATTATGCCTGTAATAATGAGATATCGGCAACTTTTAAGAATAAATTTTGTAATTTTGTTAATAATGCTAGACGATTAAGCTTAATTTGCTCATTATCTGTCATTACCATTACTGACGCAAAAAAGTTATCAATTGATTCTTTTAAAGAAGCAAGTTCAACTAATGCCTCTTGGTAACGACCTTGATTAAAATAAGGCTCTAGTTTGTCTGTAAGAATCGTAACCTGTTTAGCTAATTCACCTTCTGCTCCAACTTCTAATAACGCTGTATTTACTTTTTCAGGAATTACCATCTCAGTTTTAGATAAGATGTTTGATACACGTTTATTTGCTTCAGCAAGTGATAATGCTGCCGGTAGAGTTCTAAAATGGCTTACCGCTTTTACTCGCGCGTCAAAATCAGCGGGTTGAGTTGGATTGCGAGCTAAAACAGATTGAATAATATCAATTGCAAAACCTTGCTCTTGATACCAAGCACGGAAACGACCTTGCATAAAATTGACAATATCGTCTACTACATTTTGATTGGTTAATTTGTCGCCATATAATGAGACAGCTTGTTGTGTTAATTCGACTAAATCAAGAGGAAGTGATTTTTCGACAATAATACGTAGTATACCAATTGCAGCGCGACGTAAAGCAAATGGATCTTTATCACCTTTTGGATGTTGACCAATGCCAAATATACCTGCTAATGTATCTAATTTTTCAGCAATTGATACAGCGCTAGCAACTAAAGAACTTGGTAATTCATCACCCGCAAAACGTGGTTTATATTGTTCTTCTATAGCGGTAGCAACTTCACTACTTTCACCATCTTTAATCGCTAAATAACGACCAATTATGCCTTGAGTTTCTGGAAATTCGAAAACAGTGTTTGTGACCAAATCGCACTTGGCTAATTTTCCTGCCCGTTTTGCATATTCAACATTGGCATGAATTTGGTGTGCAATAAAACCAGCTAGTGCTTCAAGACGTATTGCTTTATCTTTAACTGTTCCCAGTTGCTGTTGGAATAATACTGTTTCAAGCCTTGGTAAACGCTGTTCAAGCGTTTGCTTCAAATCAGTCTGATAGAAAAATTCCGCATCAGCTAAACGCGGACGAACAACTTTTTCATTTCCCGATATTACCACTTGTGGATCTTTTGATTCGATGTTAGCAACAAAAATAAAGTTAGGTAATAGTTGGTTCTTCTTATCATAAACAGGAAAATATTTTTGATCGCCTTTCATGGTATATACCAATGCTTCGGCAGGAACATCAAGGAATTTTTCTTCAAATTTCGCAGTTAATACAACCGGCCATTCAACTAATGAAGTAACTTCTTCTAGTAGACTGTCAGTTAAATCGGCTGTTCCGTTAAGTTTTGCAGCAGCTTGTTCTGCTTGTTGTTTAATGATGTTTTTACGTTGATTATAATCAGCTATAACCTTACCGCGTTCTTCTAAGATCTTCGGATATTGATCTGCATTGTCAATAACAATTTCAGATTCTCCCATAAAACGGTGACCACGAATAATACGGTTAGATTGAATATCTAAAATTGAACCCGGTACAAGTTCATCGCCGTACAACATCGTAACCGTATGACTTGGGCGTATAAATTCAACTTGTTTAGCAGCCCAACGCATAGGTTTAGGAATAGGTAATTTAGTTAAAGCCATTTTTACCATATCACATAACAGATTGGTAACAGGTTGACCGGGTTGGTTTTGAGTATATGCTAACCATTCACCTTTTTCTGTTGTAACACGCTCAGCCTGTTCAACACTAATGCCACAACCACGAGCCCAGCCTATAGCTGCTTTGGTTGGGTTACCATCTGAATCGAATGCTGCACTGACGGCGGGTCCACGTTTAAATATCTGACTATCTGGTTGAGTATCATCAAGATTTAAAACTTTCAATGCTAAGCGACGTGGGGAAGCGTACCAAAGGACTTCGCCATGCGATAATTTAGCATTATCTAATTGTTCAATAAAATTTGCCGCAAAACTTTCAGCTAAAGTGCGGAGTGACTTTGGTGGTAACTCTTCAGTTCCAATTTCAACTAAAAATGTCTTTTGCATAATTTGTCTCCTTACTTCGCCTAAGATTGCGCTGATTGATTGTCTTTATTACACATAGGAAATCCTAAAGCTTCGCGCGATGCGTAATAGGCTTCAGCTACCATTTTAGTGAGCGTTCGGATTCTTAAAATATAACGTTGACGTTCTGTTACTGAAATCGCTTTACGGGCATCAAGTAAGTTAAAGCAGTGCGCTGCTTTTAAAATGCGTTCATAAGCAGGTAGAGGTAATGGTTTTTCAAGCTCTAATAAATGACGTGCTTCTTGTTCATGCTGATCAAAGCAATAGAATAAGAAGTCAGTATTAGCATATTCAAAATTATAGGTAGATTGTTCAACTTCATTTTGATGGAATACATCACCGTAAGTGGTTTTGCCAAAGACCCCGTCACTCCAAACTAAATCATAAACACTATCTACACCTTGAATATACATAGCTAAACGTTCAAGTCCATAGGTGATTTCTCCTGTGACAGGTTTACATTCCAAACCGCCGACTTGTTGGAAATAAGTAAATTGAGTCACTTCCATACCATTTAACCAAACTTCCCAACCCAGTCCCCACGCGCCAAGCGTTGGATTTTCCCAGTTGTCTTCAACAAAACGGATATCGTTTATCGTGGGATCAAGGCCAAGTTCTTTTAATGAACCTAAGTACAATTCTTGAATATTTTCCGGAGATGGCTTTAAAATAACCTGAAATTGATAGTAATGTTGTAACCGATTAGGATTTTCACCATATCGACCATCTGTTGGGCGGCGTGATGGTTGAACATAAGCAGCATTGATTGGCTCAGGTCCAAGTGCACGAAGGCAAGTCATTGGATGAGAGGTTCCCGCACCAACTTCCATATCTAATGGTTGAATAATCGTACAACCTTGATTAGCCCAATAATCCTGTAAAGTTAGGATTAATCCTTGAAAGGTTTTGACATTAAACTTTTGCATGATATTGTCTTTTTGAATTATAAACGTTCAGATTAAATAATCTGGTATTTTATACTGTTTATTATTCATTGTGGAAGTGCTAATCTTAATTGATTGTAATTATAATGAAAAAAAGCAAAATGAAAGGGAGTATACATCTTTGAAACAGAATCATAATCGTTGTGCTTGGGTGGGTAATGATCCTTTATACATTAAATATCATGATCAAGAATGGGGTCAACCGCAATATAATAGCTTAAAATTATTTGAGAAAATATGTTTAGAAGGTCAGCAGGCCGGATTATCATGGATTACCGTTCTAAAAAAACGCGATGAATATCGACGTTGTTTCTTTAACTTTGATCCCCAAAAAATTGTTAATTTGACTGATCAAGATGTCGAAAAAATGCTACACAATACAGGCTTAATTCGTCATCGCTTAAAACTAACTGCTATTATCAAGAATGCCCAAGCTTATATAAATATGCAAAAAAAGGGTGAAGATTTTGCTGAATTTATCTGGTCATTTGTCGATGGCAAACCAATAGTTAATTTTTATCACACCTTACAAGAAGTACCAACTAGTACTGATATTTCAAAGCAGATGTCAAAAGCGCTAAGAAAAAGAGGATTTACTTTTGTTGGTGAAACAATTTGCTATGCCTTTATGCAATCAATGGGTTTGGTTAATGATCATCTATTAGATTGTTATTGTCGAACAACTATCAATAGCGAAAAATCATGAAAATTGGAGAATTAGCTAAATTAGCAAAATGTTCCACTGAAACGATTCGATTTTATGAAAAGCGAGGATTATTAACTCGACCTGATCGCAGCGAGAATAATTATCGCCATTATACTAAACAACATCTTAACCGATTGTTATTTATCTGTAACTGTCGTATTCTTGAGATGAGCCATGACGAAATCCAGATTTTAATCGCTATTATGGATAATCCTGATAATCAAGGTGGTCACGATAATGCTCATAACTTATTAGCCAATCACTTACATCATATTGATGAGCGAATTGAAGAACTGACTAAATTAAGAAAACAGTTAATTAAATTACAACAAAATTGTCACTCTGCAGATCAATCGTGTGGAATTTTGCAAGAAATTACGGATATGCCAATCACCAATAAAATCATAAAAAGTCATGTATAGCCATAAATTAGTGTAGTAGCGTTCTGAATAATTTAGTATTTATTAAATACGATAGGGTTAGCTAGCTTGAAGAAATAATAATGATGCATTAATTTATCCTATCGTTTACGAAACAAATAATAGACCTGTTTGGCGATCAACATCCGCATTCCCTGAATCAAAATTGCAAGCCATTATTGCATTCATTGAGTGATGAAATTAACAAATCATAACGGATGTTATATGTTACTAACGGGTATTTGATAACATCCGATATTTTAATTATGATCTAATGACTCAATCTATTTTGTTGTTTCTTGCCAACCTTGTTTAGCTAATGGGATGAATCCCACCATTACGCCAAGAATGGCAACAAATGAAATATAAATACCGGCCCCTAAATATGCATTTTCACCTAGTACATGCGCAGGATTAAGTAAATATAATGTCAAAGTAGGGGTGATTGCACTAAATATCGCATATGCTAAATTATAAGAGAAGGATAATCCTGAATATCGGATTTTTGGCGGAAATGCTCGCGTACCAACAATCGGTAAAGTAGCAATAGCCCCGGTAAATAGCCCAAATATTGCACAATGTATATAAAGCAAATCAATACTGATATCTTTACTTAATGTTGCATAGAAGTAGAGACTTACAATCGCTAATCCACCCCATGCTATAAGCATATTAAATGTTGTTCCTATTTTGTCTTCTAACCAACCAAATAAGATACATCCTAGAGTGAGAGTTAGAGCAACAATACAACCGGCTATTCGGCAATCAATTGAGGGTAATTCGTATAAACCACCAAGAATTCTACCTGGTGTTATAAGCACACCAACCATAATAGTCGTTGAAAGTGACCAAGTTAGTATTGCGACAAGTAGACAAGCAAATTTATGATTTTTGATTACGGTTATAACTGGAATGTTTTTTTCTAACGCTTTGCGTGAAGCTAATTCTCTAAAAATTGGTGTTTCTGATAGAAAACGACGTAAATAAACCGAAATAATGCCAAAAATACCACCAATGATAAATGGTATACGCCAAGCATAATCTAGAATATCTGTTTTAGTAAAGAACTTATCAATAATGATAGTAATCAAGAACCCTAATAAAATTCCACCTGTAATGCCGGAAGTCAAGGTACCGACAGCAAAACCATACCGTTTTTTGGGTGTATGTTCGGCAATAAATACCCATGCACCGGGCATCTCACCACCAATAGCTGCACCTTGTAACATACGCATGACTAATAATAAGATAGGTGCTAGCATGCCAATAGTTTCATAGGTAGGTAGAATACCAATTATAAATGTTGGTAATGCCATTAAAGCGACACTTAATGTGAACATTCGTTTGCGACCGACTTTATCGCCAAAGTGAGCCATAATAATACCACCGACAGGTCTAACGAGATAACCGGCAGCAAAAATTCCCCAAGCAAATAGTTGTCTAGTGAAGTCACTTAATGAATTTGGGAAAAACAAGGGCGCTACTATCTGATCAACATATAATGCATAGATAACAAAATCATAAAATTCAAGGGTACCACCTAGTGATGAAAGTGATAGTGTTTTAATATCATTTTTAGTTAAATGACGTGAGCATGATTGCTCTTCAGTTATGATTTCAGATTTACTCATGAAAAATACCTTGTAAATATTATTAAGCTGATTTATTTGTTCAGTATGTTAATAGCCTATCTGAATGGAATTTAATCAAGTTTTCTACTAAAAAGTCTTTGTTTTATTTGCAAAGATAAGTGAGAAAATATGGAAAATATTCAGTAAATAAATCGATAAGGTATTCAATTATGCCATAAATATCATCTGTTACCAGATAAATTGCGTGTATTTGACCTATAATAAAATTGATATTACTGATTTTTATATAAACTATATTAATGGTATGATCTTATTATTTTATAGATTTTAAGAATTGTTAGTAATGAATTTAGATACAATTGTGGCGCAGGCTACGCCTCCAGGGCGTGGAGGCGTTGGTATTATAAGAATATCAGGAAATCAGGTCAAAGAGGTTGCACAGGCCGTATTAGGTAAATTACCTAAACCTCGTTATGCAGAATATTTACCGTTTTTAGATGAAAATGGTCAGGTTATTGATCAAGGTATCGCTTTATTTTTTCCAAATCCGCATTCTTTTACCGGTGAGGATGTTTTAGAGTTGCAAGGTCATGGTGGCCCCATCATTCTAGATTTATTAATCAAACGCATATTATCGATACCTGCTACTCGGATTGCTAGACCGGGTGAATTTTCTGAACGTGCGTTTTTAAACGATAAAGTTGATCTTGCTCAGGCGGAAGCGATTGCGGATTTAATTGATGCCAGTTCTGAACAAGCTGCTAAATCTGCAATGTCTTCCTTACAAGGAGTATTTTCTAATAAGATTAATGAACTAGTGAATTTACTTATTAATCTGCGAATTTTTGTTGAAGCGGCGATTGATTTTCCCGAAGAAGAAATTGACTTTTTATCAGACGGTAAAATTGAGACACAATTAAAGGATGTGATTAAACAACTTAATGATGTCAGAAGCGAGGCAAAACAAGGCTCTTTATTGCGCGAAGGTATGAAGGTTGTTATTGCCGGACGTCCAAATGCTGGGAAATCGAGTTTACTTAATGCGCTGTCAGGACGTGATTCGGCGATTGTAACAGATATCGCAGGAACAACTCGCGATGTATTACGTGAACATATTCATATAGATGGTATGCCACTACATATTATTGACACCGCCGGACTTCGTGATGCTTATGATGAAGTCGAGCGTATAGGTATTGAAAGGGCTTGGGTGGAAATAGAACAAGCTGATCGTGTTTTATTAATGGTTGATGGTACAACGACCACAGAAATTAACCCAGAAAAATTATGGCCGGAATTCATGCAAAGATTACCAAGCCATATTCCGGTTACGGTCATTCGTAATAAAGCAGATTTAACAGGCGAAACATTAGGTTACAGTGATGTTAGTCAATACTCACTTATTCGGCTTTCGGCTAGAACTGGTAATGGGGTAGATCTTCTTCGGGACCATCTGAAGCAAACCATGGGGTTTTCAGCAACCGCTGAAGGCGGATTTTTAGCTCGACGACGCCATTTACAAGCTTTAGAACAGGCTGCAAAGCATCTTGATAATGGATTAGAACAATTGATTACCTATCATGCTGGTGAACTTTTAGCAGAAGAACTTCGTTTAGCACAAGAGTCTTTGAGTGAAATTACTGGTTCTTTCACATCTGATGATTTATTAGGTAAGATTTTTGGGTCATTTTGTATTGGTAAGTAATGACACATTATAGAAAACTTGCCAAAATAGATCCTTTATCCTATCGGATTGGTATTCAATAGGTTAGGTGTTAATATAAACAATGTACTATTTTGGTTATCTTTATTTGCAGGAAGAGTTATGTCGGCAGAAATAGCGCTTGAGTTAGTTGAGCTCAGAAAGACTTATAAAAACGGTGTTGAAGCATTAAAGGGGATTAATTTACAAGTTAAGGCGGGTGATTTTTATGCTTTACTGGGGCCTAATGGCGCAGGTAAATCAACCACAATAGGAATAATCAGTTCTTTAGTTACTAAGACATCGGGTCAGGTTAAAATTTTTGGATATGATTTAGATAATGATGTTGTAAATGCCAAACGTCAACTCGGTTTAGTGCCTCAAGAATTTAATTTTAATCCTTTTGAAACAGTTCTTCAGATTGTGGCTAATCAGGGGGGTTATTATGGACTACCTCGAAAAGTAGCAATGCAAAGAGCTGAAAAATATCTTAAAGTATTGGATTTATGGGAAAAAAGAAATAGCCGAGCACGGGCATTGTCGGGAGGCATGAAACGAAGATTAATGATCGCAAGGGCTTTAGTTCACGAACCAAAATTATTGATTCTAGATGAACCTACTGCTGGGGTGGACATTGAACTTCGTCGTTCTATGTGGGATTTCTTACGTGAAATTAATCAACAAGGCATTACTATTATTCTAACCACTCATTATTTGGAAGAGGCTGAAATGCTATGCCGTAATATTGGTATTATTCAGCATGGGACATTAATAGCCAATACTTCCATGAAACAGTTACTGGCAAATTCTAAATCAGAAACCCTTATTTTAGATTACTACCCTAGTGATGTTCAGCCGAATTTACCAGATTATCAATTTAAAATTAATGAACCTGGCTCCTTTGAAGTAGTCATAAATAAAGAACAAGGTTTAAATCAGCTTTTCAGTGCTTTATCACAACAAGGTATTAATGTCATTAGTATGCATAATAAAGCTAATCGTTTAGAAGAATTGTTTATTGATTTGGTTAGTCAACCTCAAGGTGGTGCTCATGTTTAATCTGTATTGGATTGCTTTAAAAAGTATCTGGCGTAAGGAAATAACGCGTTTTTTACGTATATGGGTTCAGACATTAATTCCACCTGTAGTAACAATGTCGCTTTATTTTATAATTTTTGGGAATTTAATCGGTTCTCGTGTTGGACAAATGGGTGGCTTTAGTTACATGCAATTCATTGTACCGGGATTGATTATGATGTCAGTCATTACGAATTCCTATACGAATGTCTGTTCATCTTTTTTTAGTGCAAAATTTCAACATAATATTGAAGAATTATTAGTTGCACCTGTACCTACGCATATTATTATTTGGGGTTATGTCGGGGGTGGTGTTGCACGAGGTATTTGTACGGGGGCTTTAGTTACCCTTATTTCAATGTTGTTTGTCAGATTTGATGTTCATTCATGGCTGTTTGTGATTTTAACTTTGCTATTAACATCGATCCTATTTTCATTAGCTGGATTATTAAATGCGGTATTTGCTAAGTCATTTGATGATATAAGTATTATTCCAACTTTTGTATTAACGCCATTAACGTATTTAGGCGGTGTCTTTTATTCATTAACGTTGTTACCTGAATTTTGGCAGTGGGTATCTAAATTAAATCCAATTGTTTATATGATTAATGGTTTCCGATATGGTTTTTTAGGCATATCCGATGTATCTTTGACCGTGACATTTTCCATGTTATTACTATTTGTCATCGTGTTATATGTTTTTACATGGAAAATTATCGAATCAGGAAGAGGTTTACGTAACTAATCTATAAAGCATAAATATTTAATTAATGCGATTAAATAAAACAATTAGACTAAAGGCATGTCTGATAAGCATGCCTAGGCTTTAAAAGCGTGTAAACGATTCATTGCAGCTTCCATTCCTTGATTAACTAGGACTTCTGTACAGCGTACCGATTCATCAATTACTTGATCGATTAGATTTTGTTCTGGTTTGGACGGTTTATTTAGTACAAAGCCGACAACTTTACTTTTATCACCGGGATGACCAATGCCAATTCTCAAGCGATAAAAATTAGGGTTATTTCCTAGTTTATTGATGATATCTTTCAACCCATTATGCCCACCATGACCTCCACCTAATTTAAATTTAGCATTACCTGGATTAAGGTCTAGTTCATCATGAGCAACTAAAATTTCTTCCGGTTTTATTTGATAGAACGTAGCCATAGCCTGTACAGCTTTACCACTAAGATTCATATAGGTTGTTGGAATAAGTAAACGGATATCTTGATTATTCACATTAATTCTTGCGGTATAACCAAAAAATTTAGTTTCATTTTTTAATGATTGATTATAACGTTGTGCTAATTGTTCAATAAACCAAGCGCCGGCATTATGGCGGGTTGAAGCGTATTCACTGCCTGGATTGGCGAGCCCTACAATAAGTTTGATAGTAGACATAATTTAGATAAAGTTGTTTAAAACCAATATAAAACTGGTTTTAAACAAAAAATTAATCATTAATAGTGGAACATCGCAGAGATAGATTCTTCATTGCTGATTCTTCTGATTGCTTCTGCAAGCATTCCTGACAAGGTAAGTTGACGAACATTTTTAAGTGCTTTTACTTCAGGCGTTAATGGAATCGTATCACAAACCACAATTTCATCAATTTTTGAATTTTTAATGTTCTCAACAGCTTTACCAGAAAAAATAGGATGTGTTGCATAAGCAAATACCCGCTTAGCACCGCGTGCTTTAAGTGCTTCCGCTGCTTTACAAAGAGTACCCGCTGTATCAATCATATCATCAACTAAAATGCAGTCACGATCAGAAACATCACCAATGATATTCATCACTTCAGCTTCATTAGCTCGTTGACGACGTTTATCAATAATTGCCATATCGGTATCATTAAGGAGCTTAGCAATCGCGCGAGCGCGCACAACACCACCAATATCTGGAGAAACTACAATTGGACGTTCAAAGCTTTGTTGTAACATGTCTTCAAGAATAACCGGGCTACCAAAAACATTGTCGACAGGAACATCAAAAAATCCTTGAATTTGTTCAGCGTGAAGATCTACAGTTAGAACCCTGTCAACCCCCACTGTTGATAAAAAGTCTGCTACTACTTTTGCCGTAATTGGAACTCGAGCGGATCGAACACGACGATCTTGTCGAGCATAACCAAAATAAGGAATAACCGCAGTAATTCGACCCGCTGATGCGCGTCTCATTGCATCGATCATTACCAGTAGTTCCATTAAATTATCATTGGTTGGAGCACATGTAGATTGAATGATAAAAACATCTTCACCGCGGACATTTTCATTGATTTGAACATTCACCTCACCATCACTAAAACGACCCACTACGATATCGCCAAGCGATGTATAAAGACGATTTGCTATATGTTTTGCTAGTTCAGGAGTTGCATTCCCAGCAAAAAGCTTCATGTCAGGCACGAGTAAACCTCAAGCTTGTATAATGATTACTATTTGTAATCGGTTAAATCGGGAGCTTAATTATATAATTATTTAGGGATAATGCTCAACCACATTGTCGAAGTTTATCATAATGTTATGATTTATTTAAATAAATTTAATAATATCATAAAGATGATTAAATGATATTTTAAATAGATTTATAACCAATCAGCATTTCACGTTTTTTACCATAGCCTTTTATCTTCGTTGTTTGAAAACCAGCGCTAATTAAATTTCTTCTAACTTGACTAGCTGCGGTAAAAGTTGAAAATGTGCCTTCTGCTGCTGTTAATTGATAAAGTTGTGAAAATAAGTCTGCAGTCCACATATCAGGATTTTTATCAGGTGAAAATCCATCAAAAAACCACGCATCTACTTGCGTGTTATGCTGGGTTAAAAAATGGCTGTAGTTAGTGATATCGTTAAATAAAATATTTAATTTAATATCGTCAAATGATGCAGAATTCATAGACCAACTCTGTTGGAGTTGTTTTGCTAGTTTAGCTAAGTTCGCATCTTTAATGATTTGCTGATGGATTTGTTCAACTTCTTGAAGTGATAATGGATATTTCTCAATACTATAAAAATGCAATTCTTTTAGAGGATGGTGTGGATTATTTTGTTTAAAATTTAAAAATTGTTGCCAAAGAACTAATAAATTTAATCCGGAACCAAAGCCGGTTTCTGCAACAACAAATATTGTTTTTTGGCAGTCATAAAAGCGCTGATTTAAATGGTTTCCGTCAATAAATACATATTGGCATTCAGCAATGGCATCATTATTGTTAAAATAAATGTCATCGAAGTGAATGGAAACAGGTGTATTGTTGTTATTCCAAACAATATTTTGATATTTCATAATAAATACTAATTCATTTTGATATGCAAGTTATTTAGCATAATAGGATAATTGAATTTCGTGCATCTTCAAGAGTGATGAGTATATAATATCGGATAAAGATTGAAGAGGTATAATATGATTTTTCTGTTTAGGCTTATCGTTGTTGTTATTTTAGGAATATTAGTTTGTATTGTCGGGACAATATTTTGTTTATTTAACCCAAGAAATCCGAATAATGTTGCACGTTTTGCTCATATTTTTAGTTCAATATTAACACCATTATTTGGTATAAAGGTTATCACTCGAGAATCTGAGACAGTGAAAGATTTGGGTAGTGTGGTTTACATCGCTAATCATCAAAATAATTTTGATATTCTTGTCGGTGGTGATGTGTTTCAGAAGAGAACCGTTACAGTTGGTAAAAAGAGCCTTGCTTGGATTCCTTTTTTTGGACAATTATATTACCTAACAGGTAATATCTTAATTGATCGTGATAATAAATCTAAAGCGCGTAACACGTTATCGCAAGTTATTAATGAAATGGATAAAAAAGGGATTTCCATTTGGATGTTTCCAGAAGGTACGCGTAGCCGTGGTCGAGGCTTATTGCCTTTTAAAACTGGTGCGTTTAGAACTGCGATAGCCGCGGGGGTTCCAATTGTACCCATTTGTATTTCTAATACGAATAATATTAAATTAAATCGTTGGAATAATGGCTTTGTTGTTGTCGAAATGCTAGAGCCTATTGAAACTAAAGACTTAACGAAAGAAGATGTTAAAATTGTGATAGATCAATGTTATCAATTGATGTCACAAAAAATTGCGCAATTAGATGATGAAGCGCAATGTTTAAATCATCAAAAATCATAGAAGAATATGGAAATGACCACCGTTAAAGATCGTAATTTTGATGATATAACTCATAAATTTGCTAAGAATATTTATGGTACGACTAAAGGTAAAATTCGTGAAGCAGTTGTTTGGCAAGACATACAATCTATATTGTCGCGATATCCAGACAAACAAAAATTGACCATTTTAGATGCTGGTGGCGGGCAAGGGCAAATCGCTTGTAAGCTTGCTAAGTTAGGGCATGATGTGACTCTTTGCGATATTTCTGCACAAATGCTGGCAATCGCTAAATCTCATGCTGAATCTGAAAATGTTTCTTTGCATTATATAAATAGAGCAATTCAGGATTTATCCGAAGATTCAGCTCAATGCTATGATATAGTACTTTGTCATGCTGTTCTCGAATGGGTAGAGGATGGTAAAGGATTACTAATTGCATTGAAAAAACTCATTAAACCGAACGGTTATTTATCATTAATGTTTTATAATTTACATGGATTATTATTTAGGACTGTGACGTTAGGTAATTTCGGTTACGTTCAGACAGGTTTAAATAAACGCAAAAAAAAGACACTTTCACCCGACTACCCAAGAAACCCAGATGAGGTTTATCAATGGTTAATGGCGTTAGATTTAGACATTCTTCAAAAAACAGGTGTCAGAGTCTTTCATGATTATATGTTAGATAAAGCAAAACAACAAAACCGTTTTGAGGAGCTTTTGGCATTAGAAAAGCAATTTTGTCGGCAAGAACCCTATTTACAATTAGCTCGATATATTCATATTCTAGCTCAGTAAAGCTAACTAATCTAAAAAGAGTTAAAGTGTCAATGAAATATGCAAATCTTGCATTAATCTATAAAATATTAACAAATTTTTTAAAAAGGTAATCAATTATGATCATAGTAACAGGTGGCGCAGGATTTATCGGTAGTAATATTGTCAAAGGACTCAATGCTATTGGTCGAACCGATATTTTAGTTGTTGATGATTTAACGGATGGGACAAAATTTGCAAATTTAGCCGATTTAGATATTGCTGATTATATGGATAAAGATGAATTTATTAGTTTAATAGTCAGTGATGAAGATCTAGATATTGAAGTAATATTCCACGAAGGCGCCTGTTCATCAACCACTGAATGGGATGGTAAATTTATGATGGAGAATAACTATAGTTATTCAAAAGATTTACTTCATTATTGTTTAGATAGACGTATTCCATTTTTATATGCATCATCTGCAGCAACTTATGGTGGTTGTAGTGAAAACTTTATTGAGGATCGACAATTCGAAAAACCTTTAAACGTTTATGGTTATTCCAAATTTTTATTCGATCAATATGTGAGAACAATATTACCAAAAGCGAAGTCTCAAGTTTGTGGTTTCCGTTATTTCAACGTCTATGGACCACGCGAACAGCACAAAGGCAGTATGGCAAGTGTTGCATTCCATTTAAATAGCCAACTTATTAAGGGGGAAAAACCAAAATTATTTGAAGGAAGCGATAACTTCCAACGTGATTTTATCTATGTTGATGATGTCGTTGCCGTCAATATTTGGTTCTGGGAAAATAACCAATCAGGTATTTTTAACTGTGGTACAGGTCATGCTGAATCTTTCCAAGCGGTTGCAGATGCTGTGTTAGCTTATCATCAAGGCGGAACAATTGAATATATTGCTTTTCCAGAACATCTTAAAGGACGTTATCAAACCTTTACACAAGCTGATTTAACCAAATTCCGAGCTACAGGATGCCCAATTAAATTCAAGAATGTGGCACAAGGTACCGCAGAATATATGGCATGGCTAAATAATCAGTAAAATATCTTTTAATTATAAAATTCTGTTGAGTCGATTGATGAAAACATTAATTATTGGACCTTCGTGGGTAGGTGATATGATGATGTCACAGAGCTTATACCGTACCTTAAAGCTCAATTATCCCAAAATAGAAATAGATGTTATGGCACCAGCATGGTGCCGTTCTTTATTAAATAAAATGCCAGAAGTTAATCAGATTATACCTATGCCAATTGGTCATGGTAAATTGGCATTGAAAGAAAGATATCAGTTAGGTAAATCTTTGCGTAATAGTCATTATGAACATGCAATTGTATTACCAAATTCATTAAAATCAGCATTGATACCTTTTTTTGCGCATATTCCAAAACGAACGGGGTGGAAAGGGGAGATGCGTTATGGCCTACTTAATGATCTTAGAGTGTTAAATAAACAATCTTTTCCTTTAATGGTAGAGCGTTACATTGCTCTAGCATATCCTAAAAATGAAATTAACAGTTCCAATGATCTCCCTAAACCCCTTCTGTATCCTAAATTAATAGTCCAATCGCAAGATAAAGTTACTACTTTGGCGGATTTTAATTTGTCTGATAAAGCACCACTTATTGGTTTTTGTCCTGGTGCCGAATTTGGTCCAGCTAAACGTTGGCCTGATTATCATTATGCTTCATTAGCTGATATGCTAGCTCAACAAGGTGCTAACATTATTATTTTTGGTTCTGAAAAAGATCATCAAGTTGGTGATGCCATCATGAAAAAAATGGCTTATTCATCATCCTGTATTAATTTAGCTGGAAAAACTTCTTTAGAACAAGCCGTCAATTTGATAGCTGCTTGTAAAGCGATTGTAACTAATGATTCTGGTTTAATGCATATTGCGGCAGCGTTAGATAGACCGTTAATTGCCCTATATGGACCAAGTAGTCCTGAATTTACTCCACCTTTATCTGATAAGGCTACAATCATTCGATTAATTACCGGATACCATAAAATTCGCAAAGGTAACGCGGATGAAGGATATCATCAGAGTTTAATCGATATTCAGCCATCACAAGTATTTGAATCTTTGATGCAATTATTAACACGATTTAATGACCAACCTGAGCATCAGGAAAAATAAATGACAAAACGAATATTAATTGTTAAAACATCGTCTATGGGTGATGTTTTACATACTTTACCTGCCTTAACTGACGCGGCTAATCATATACCGAATATTCAATTTGATTGGGTTGTTGAGGAAAATTTTGCTCAAATTCCAAGTTGGCATTTTGCTGTAAATAAAGTGATACCGGTAGCAATTCGTCGTTGGCGTAAATCATGGTTTTCTAAAAATATTAGGCAAGAAAGACATGTTTTCTACCACCAACTGCAACAAAATAATTATGATATTGTTATTGATGCGCAAGGATTAATCAAAAGTGCCTTTTTAGTCACTCGTAAAGCACGAGGTATTAAACACGGTTTAGATAGTAAAAGTGCACGAGAACCCATTGCAAGTTGGTTTTATGATGTAAAACACCGAATACCTAAAGATATGCATGCTGTTGAACGTATAAGACAACTTTTTTCTCAAAGTTTGGGTTACAAATTGAATAATGAAAAAGGTGATTACGCAATAGCAAAGCATTTTCTCTCTCAATTACCAGTAGATAATCAAAAATATCTTGTATTTTTACATTCGACAACTCGTGATGATAAACATTGGACTGAAGATCAATGGCGTAGTTTAATTACCCTAGTTTCTCAAAATGGGTATATAATAAAGTTACCTTGGGGAAATGAGTCTGAATATCAACGTTCAATACGATTGGCAAAAGGATTTCCTAACGTAGAAGTCTTACCCAAATTGACATTAGCTGAAGTCGCCAATGTTCTGGCTGGCGCTAAAGCTGTTATCTCTGTTGATACTGGTTTGAGCCATTTAACTGCTGCATTAGATAGACCAAATATTACTTTATATGGTCCTACCGACCCTAAATTAATTGGTGGTTATGGCATGAATCAGTGTAGTTATATTTCTCCAGAACAGAAGATGAGTACTATTCTAGCTAAAGATGTCTATATTAAACTTAAGCCATTAATTTAATAAACTGGAGTAACTAGATGATATTAGTCATAAAAAATCCCGATAACCTAAAAAGATTATCGGGCAAGAACTACAGTAGGAATACAACTCGGGTATAGATTAGCAAAATCGATTTAGCTAATCAAGTAAAATTGAAAATATTTTTATATTATTTAATAAATTAATTGTAAAATCGATCAAAAAGTGCTCATTCCCTCCAAAATAGTTACCTCACTTAAGTAATTAGTCAGTTATTTAAAAATAGAATAAGAATTGTATGTAAAATGTATTGTAATTTTTGTGGTATAAATATTTTTAATTTGAAAATTAAGAAGATTTATTAAAAACAGATTGTAGATTATTTTTTGAGCTATTATATCGAATGTTTTAACTAAACTAAAATTATAAGTTGTTAATTTTTATTAAACTTTCTTAAATAATTGAATTTTTCTAGAAAAAAATCATGGGTTTCTAGTGCTATTCATTTGCATCAATCATCATTATGAAAAAATAATTTCCAGTATAAAGTCATAAACTTATTGATAAGTAAATACTTTTTTATTATTACTAAATATTGACCAGATCTAATATGTAAGTAAATTTGTGACCGATTAAAAACATATCAATAGAAGGTTATGAATTATCTATTTTTGATTATTTTTTAATGTAATTAAATATAAAACATTGATTTACAAATATATTTTTATTGTGCTCAAAATTAGAATAAACTGATATTAACTATGTAAATAGTTACAATGTATTTAATAAGTTTTTGATTACTTTAGAAAAATAAGCTGAATATTATTAAATACTAGATGAACGGTATTATGGCTGGGGTACAAGGATTCGAACCTTGGAATGGCGGAATCAGAATCCGCTGCCTTACCGCTTGGCTATACCCCATAAGTAGTCTCAATGGTGCGGGTAGTGAGATTTGAACTCGCACACCTTATCGGAACTAGAACCTGAATCTAGCGCGTCTACCAATTTCGCCATACCCGCAACGCATGCTATTATGATACGAAATTTAGCCTTGTGCAACTGACTAATTCACAGAATTTTAATGATAAAAGAAAATGGTTTTTGGTAAGATTTAAGCGTTTTTAGTTGAAAAAATATTAGTAAAAGTAAGTAAAAGAGTTGTGATATTGAAAAAGAATAACTATATGTTAGTAATATGGCTGGGGTACCAGGATTCGAACCTGGGAGTGGCGGGATCAAAACCCGCTGCCTTACCGCTTGGCTATACCCCAATAGGGAAGATAAAAACAATGTTCTTGATAAGGTATACTTCTATAATTTGCGCTATCTGAAACAACTTTAAAATATCCACCAATTCCACTATTCCATATTGCTAATGAAGCCCATTTATTTAATTGGCAATAACAATATTAATCTTCCAACCTTAATTTTATTTAACGCAAGCATAGCTATAACTTACAAATAAAAAGGTATTGGTTTAGAAGATGATAAAATGGCTGGGGTACTAGGATTCGAACCTAGGAGTGGCGAGATCAAAACCCGCTGCCTTACCGCTTGGCTATACCCCAATAGGGAGATTGAGTTTAAATGGTGCGGGTGAAGGGACTTGAACCCCCACGCCTCGCGGCGCCAGAACCTAAATCTGGTGCGTCTACCAATTTCGCCACACCCGCATTTAATTCAATCTTAATGGTGGCTACGACGGGATTCGAACCTGTGACCCCATCATTATGAGTGATGTGCTCTAACCAACTGAGCTACGTAGCCATTTCATTCGCGACGTCGTAAGCAACACGACGAGGCGCATTATGCTTGTCTTAAGCCAAATCGTCAATAGTTTTTTTGCGAATAATTGTAATTTTCAGTTTAATTGTTTGAGTTA
Organism: Frischella perrara; assembly: GCF_000807275.1. Taxonomy (NCBI): domain Bacteria; kingdom Pseudomonadati; phylum Pseudomonadota; class Gammaproteobacteria; order Orbales; family Orbaceae; genus Frischella; species Frischella perrara. The sequence goes on from NZ_CP009056.1 coordinate 428,483, forward strand.
TGAACAAATAGTGCATTTTTTAGTTGGATAAGGCCTTAATTCTACGCCGATTTAATTCGATTTGAATATCTTTTCCAACAAATCCTTCAGCAATAATTTCCTTTATAGAAACGGATTTAGCAATCTGGTAAGCCTTTTCAAGTATAATTTTGGGCTGATAAAGCTGCCTATCATTATGATTGATTACTTTTGCATCAGCACAACAAACAATAAGTAACTGTTGTAAATGATGAGGATTTCGCCAGACATCAATATTGTTCAATAATGTTACAATCTCTGTCGCAGATAAGTTACCGATATTATGAATAAGTTCACAGTATCGACAAGCAAGATTAGCTATTTTTTGATATTTATTGGGAATCTTACAGCGCTGACATAACTGTTCTAATTGTATTAAATGTGGATGTTCACTTTTAACAGCATTATTTATAGTTTCTACATGACAACACAGCGTAGCAAAACGGATTTCATTTTCATTTGTCATTTCGGATACATATTTAAGTGCTGACAAAGTAAATTGTCCTAAATTTTGCTGATGAATATTCGGAATGGAAAATAATATATCTATTTCAGGATATAAAATTGCCAAGGCTCCAATTTCCCTTAATACCGAGAAGAAAATCTGAGGATCTTTAGTGTTTAAGGCTTTTTCTGTCTCTTTCCATACCCGTTCTGGCGTTAAGGTTTGTATTTCACCATCTATAACCATTTTCTGCATTAAATTTAGGGTTTCCGTAGCAATGGTAAAACCTAAATGGTGGAATCTTGCAGCAAAGCGTGCCACGCGCAAAACACGTAAAGGATCTTCAGTAAATGCAGCAGATACATGGCGTAATATTCGTTGATTAATATCACGGACGCCATGAAAAGGATCAATTAATTGTTGATTCTCATCCATGGCAATAGCATTAATTGTCAGATCGCGTCTTTCTAAATCCTGCTGTAATGTAATATTCTCATTAAAGTCACAAATAAAACCTGTATAACCTAGACCTGATTTTCTTTCAGTACGTGCAAGGGCATACTCTTCTTTAGTTTTGGGATGTAGAAAAACTGGGAAATCTTTACCTACTTGCACATAGCCTTCTTGTAAAAGATCGTGTGGCTTTGCACCAACAACAACCCAATCTCGATCAGTAACAGGCTGTTTGAGTAATATATCTCTAACCGCCCCACCAACAAGATATTTTTTCATTATATCTACCTTTAATTTAACCAACGATCTTTTTTGCGGCGTCGTGGAAAGATAAACGGTAATAACAAACCTAATAAGAGTCCCGCTCCGGCAACCATACCTCCTCTTGTGAACCACTTTAACATAAGGTTTTGACCATTTTCATCTATTTCCTTATTTAATGTTTCTATTTGGAGGTTTTTTTGATTCAGATCTTGTTCTAATTCGTTTTTTGAAGATTCTAATTGACTAATTTTACTTTGAGCGGTCTTAAGTTGTTCATTATAATCATTAATTAGTGTTTGTTTTTCTTGATCTAGATTAATGATTTTTTCGTTTAAGGTGTTGATTTGTTCTTCAAGTAAAGGCAATCTTTCTTTAGCGCTTGGTGTGTTTGTTAATAGTTCGGACTCTATCCAAGCAAGGCGATTTTTCTCATCTCTTATTTTTGTGAAACTACCATCATCACTTTTATCAATTATTGTCACTTTATCGCCCGATTTTAATGAACCAATTAAACCATAATTTGTGCTAGGACCTCTTCTTAAATAGACCGATATATTATCAGTAATATATTTATCGTCAGCAAATACTGGAAAAGAGAAAGGGATAACCGATATTGCTATAACTAAGATTATTTTTCTGCTCATAATTTTTCTATAATTTTATGGTTAGTGATAGTACAAATTATAACATAAATATTTTTTACATGTTCTTTTGCGTAAATATGTATATAAACAAATAGTTATTTAATTTTTGCTTAGAAAAAGAAAGTTGCCTTAACATAAAAAGCAGATTTAATATTTAAAAGTTAGGTTTGGCGGTAAGTTTGATTATGGTGATTTAATCAATATAATTTCTCTTTATGAAAATTATAAAATTGCGATAAGCAACATGGTTATGATTTCGTTCTATTCTCAATAAGATATTAATTTGTTATCTTAGTGCATCAATCTAAAAAATGAAAAATTATGTCTTCTTTAAATAATAAAAATTCACAAACTACATTTAGCCATATTAATTCCATGGGTGAGGCAAATATGGTTGATGTCTCTGAAAAGAAAATCTCTACTCGAGAAGCTGTTGCGCAAGCAATTGTTAAAATGCATGAAAGCACACTGGCAATGATTTTAGAAGGCAAACATCATAAAGGCGATGTATTTGCTACAGCAAGAATTGCCGGTATTCAAGCTGCTAAACGAACTTGGGAGCTTATACCTTTATGCCATCCATTATTACTTAGTAAAATAGAAGTTGATATTCAAGCTGATATTGACCATTCACAAGTGATTATACGTTCATTATGTAAATTAAAAGGGCAAACAGGCGTTGAAATGGAAGCTTTAGTTGCCGCATCCACAGCTGCTTTAACCATTTATGATATGTGTAAAGCGGTACAAAAGGATATGATTATTTCTGAAGTTAGATTGATCTCAAAAACGGGTGGAAAATCGGGAGATTTTAAATGTCATGAAGACTAAAATTTTATTTTTTGGACAGACGCGCGAGTTAATTGGTTTATCCGATATAGAATGGGAACATTTACCCTGCACAGTAGCTGAATTACGTGAGCAACTAAGTCATCAAGGTGATAATTGGCATTATGCTTTAACTGAAAAAAGTTGTCTTTGTGCAGTAAATAAGATATTGGTAAATGATCTTCATATTGTTGAAAATGGAGATGAAGTTGCTTTCTTTCCTCCCGTAACAGGTGGGTAAAGATATGAAACACAATCGAGTAATAGTTAACGCGAATCAGATCAATGTAAATGAGCATTATAATTGGTTATTACAATCACCAGAAGATGGTGCTGTTGTGACTTTCACCGGTAAGGTTAGGTCAGAAGGGCAAGAAGTGATATCACTATTTCTAGAGCACTATCAAGGAATGACGGAAAAGGCAATTAATGAGATAATTTGTGAAGCACGTCAACGATGGTCAATTAGACGTGTAGCCGTTGTTCATCGAGTTGGTAATATTTTGGCTAATGAACAAATCGTATTTATTGGAGTTAGCAGTTCACATAGGCAGGCAGCTTTTAATACTACAGAGTTTATTATGGATAAATTGAAAAATGATGTCCCTTTATGGAAGAAGGAGAGAACCAAGAACCAAGAAGAATGGGTTGAGGCAAAAAAAACTGATTGTGATAGCTTGAAAAAATGGTATTAGGCTATAATGTATATATAATGACGACTATTGATGTGATATTTAATGCACAAATTTTAAGAGAGGGTATGATAATATGAATAATTATTTTGGTAATGGCTCTATTATTGAACAAGCCGGTGCGCGTGTTCAAACGTATATGAGTCACGTTTATGGATGGATGACAGTAGGGCTTGTTTTATCAGGATTAGTTGCTTGGTATGCTTCGATAAGTCCTCAAGTTAGTCAATTATTATTTAACGATACTCCTCAAGGAAAATCAATAAGTGGTTTCTCGTGGTTTTTATTCATTGCTGAAATAGGATTAGTCTTTGTTTTATCTGGAATGATCAATCGTTTATCTGGAAGCATGGCAACGACATTATTTATGATATTTTCTGTAGTTAATGGTTTATCACTAACGCCTATTTTCTTAGCATATACACATTCATCTATCGCCAGTGTTTTCTTTATTACGGCAGGTATGTTTGCTGCATTATCTTTTTATGGCTATAGCACGAAACGAGATCTTACCGCTGTTGGTCGTTTCTTGTTTATGGGATTAATCGGTATTGTTATTGCCAGTATTGTAAATATCTTTATGAAAAGTGAACCTCTAATGTGGGCTATGACTTATATTGGTGTGTTTATCTTTGCTGGCTTGACAGCTTACGATACTCAAAAATTAAAAAATATCGGTATGAATATCTCTTCTGATGATAGTAATGTCTTCAGACGTTTTGTTATTTTGGGTGCTTTAACACTTTATCTTGATTTCATTAACTTATTTATTATGTTATTAAGAATTTTAGGCGATCGCCGATAGTTATTTATAAATAAAAAAGGGTCTAAGAGACCCTTTTTTATTTTAACGTTTATAATAAGATAACAACTCTAAAAATTAGTTGCCCAACGCTTTATCGGCTTGACTATTTTGAATTAATTCAATTTTATACCCATCAGGATCTTCGACAAATGCGATAATGGTTTTTCCACCTTTGACGGGACCTGCTTCGCGAGTTACTTTTCCACCAGCCATTTTTATACGTTGACAGGTTTCCGCGACATCATCCACACCAATCGCAATATGACCAAATGCATTACCATGATCATATTCTTTTGTCCCCCAGTTATAAGTTAATTCAATCACTGAAGCCGTACTTTCATCATCATAGCCAACAAAAGCTAATGAGTACTGATATTCAGGATTTTCACTCGTTCTTAAAAGCTTCATACCCATTATCTTAGTATAAAAATCAATAGATCGTTGTAAATCGCCGACGCGAATCATCGTATGTAAAACACGCATAGCTTAAATATCCTTATATAATTATTTTTAATTAATTCGAGGTGAGGCACTAATTTGTTTACCATTAGTAACGATACGAACTTGTTGACCAACATAGAATTGATTCGCAGTGCCTTTTTGTATAATAACAATTGTTGTGCCATTTTCACGTAAGATTTCCAATTCTACGGCGTTAGCCTGACTAGCCAAATCTTGAACTTCATTACCTAAAAGTGCACCACCAATTGCACCACCAGCAATGGCAAGTTTATTACCTGTTCCACCACCAATCGTATTACCTAAAAATCCACCTAAAATTGCACCGCCTACTGAACCAATTACATTAGTTGTTGAACCATTAGAGGCATTAGTCTGAATTTTCACCGGACGAACCGATAAAACTTTACCATAATCCACTTGTTGTACTTGTTTTGCTTGATCGGCTGTATAAACATCTCCTGAATAGATATCACTATTTTGACAAGCCGTTAAAGCCAAAACTAAACAAGCGATTGTTGTTAATTTCTTCATAAATCTATACCTCATTGATTTAAATTAACTTTATTTTATCATTTTAAAGTTAACTATTTGAAACTATTAATAATATTAACAAAACCTTACAACTAGTATTGTTATTTCTATATCGATTCTTTAGTGTTATTAGTAAAAAATAGATTGATATAAAACCGTGTAGCTTTAGTTCATTATTGCTATTTTAATACAATTCTAACGAAAGGTTGTACAATTAATGTTAAAAAGCTAAATGATTTGGGAAAGAAGTTGTTGTTATGTGCTAAAAATGAAATAGTGATGCAAATATAAGCAAATACAGTAATATTGTCACATAGATAATAATGTAATTTTTATAATCTGTTGATTTGATGTTACAATTAAAACTATTATTAGTTAATTTGGTGATTTGAAAGAGATGAGTCTATTATCAAAATATAGCTTTTTTATTTTTATGATATTCTTGATGTTAGGATGTGAAAAATCAATTAAAGAACAAAACACATCATCTACCAATCATGTTGAAATGGCTAATATTGATGATTGTGATGATGACGATGTTCCGACCAATTTACATAACAATCTTGAACCAATTGCTGTTAAGGGATGCAAAATTTATTAACCCTATTACTTTTTATTAAATTCTTCTTATAGATAGGAACGACAAAAGGAATATTATTATATGAAGACCATTGAAATTGATGATGAACTTTATCAATATATCGCTAGCCAAACCTTGCATATTGGTGAAAGTGCTTCCAGCATATTACGACGTTTGTTAGCTATTAGATCAAAAGATGATACGAATCAGCGATCTAGCACAAATCATCAGAAAAATGATTCATCCTCCTTACTGACATTAGTAAAAAGTGATAATTTTTTAGCTGAAAAGAAACTCGTTAATCGTTTTTTAACAATTCTTTCGACGTTATATTTATGTGACAAAAGTATGTTTTCAGTGGCTGCAGCTTCATTACATGGTAGTAAAAGACGTTATTTAGCTAAAGATGAAGAAACACTGCTTAAATCAGGTAAAAATACTAAACCTAAGTCGATACCTAATACACCATATATGGTAGTAACTAATAGTAATACAGCTCGAAAAATATTTATTATAGAATCACTCATGAAAAATATGGATATTTCGGCTGAAATTATCAATCAAGTAAAAACACAATTTGTATTAAAATAATTTAGGTAAGATTGGTATTAAACCGATTACCTTTAATTTAATCAAAAATCCTTTTTTGGTTTTTACATAATGTATGGTAAATAATAACATGAATCATAACAGAGCAGGACAACAAGCAGAAAAAATTGATTTAATTGATATTGATAATCTCTTAAATCATTATTATCAAATACAACCAGATACTAATGAACCAAGTCAATTAGTTATCTTTGGTACTTCCGGGCACAGAGGCAGTGCAACCAAAGCGACGTTTAATGAATATCATATTTTGGCGATTGCGCAAGCAATTGCAGATTATCGAAAATCTCATCAAATTACCGGTCCTTGTTTTATTGGTAAGGATACACATGCTCTATCTGATCCCGCTTTAAAAACAGTTCTAGAAGTATTTGCAGCTAATCAGATTGAAAGTGTTATAGCGCAGGATTGGGGGTATACGCCAACACCCGTTATTTCTCATGCAATAATTGTTTATAATCAAAATAAAGTTGAACGTTTAGCCGATGGTGTTGTTATTACTCCTTCCCATAATCCACCAGAGGATGGCGGAATCAAATATAATTCGATTAATGGTGGTCCTGCTGATACTGCTGTAACAGCCATTATTGAAGCGAGAGCCAATACTTTATTAAAAAATAATTTAAATGAAGTTAAACGCTTATCATTATCTGATGCTTTAAATTCGGGTTACATCCATTTTAAGCGGTATGAAAATGACTATATCGACGATTTAGCTAATATCATTGATTTTGATATTATTCGCAATGCACAATTAAATATAGGCATCGATCCATTAGGTGGGGCAGGAATAACATACTGGTCGCAAATTGCTGAACAATATGAATTAAATCTTAATATTGTTAATCAAAAAATTGATCCAACATTCGGTTTTATGCATTTAGATTATGATGGTGTTATTCGCATGGATTGTTCCAGCGCTTATGCCATGACAGGTCTATTAAAATTGAAAGATAAATTCGATTTAGCTTTTGGTAATGATACCGATTTTGACCGTCATGGAATTGTTACACCGAATGGGTTAATGAAACCCAATGCTTATTTAGCCGTTTGTGTTAACTATTTATTTAATCATCGTCCTCAATGGGGTAATCAAGTCGTTGTGGGTAAAACGCTTGTTACCAGTTCAATGCTTGATCGTGTTACACGCACTCTGCATAAAAATCTGTCAGAATTTCCAGTAGGTTTTAAATGGTATACCGATGGTTTGTTCAATGGTCAGCTAGGTTTTGCTGGTGAGGAAAGTGCCGGCGCTTCATTTTTGCGTAAAAATGGGAATGTTTGGACTACAGATAAAGATGGTATTATTTTATGTCTTTTAGCAGCAGAAATGACAGCTAAGTTAGGCAAAAACCCACAAAATCAATATGATGAATTAGAACAAAAACTAGGACGCTCTTACTATGGACGAATTCAGGCTCCTGCAAATTATGTAGAAAAAGCAAAATTGTCTAAGCTTGATGCCAGCCAATTAAAAACCGATATATTAGCGGGTGAAAAAATTCTTCAATCTCTAACCACTGCGCCAGCAAATAATGCTTCAATTGGCGGATTAAAAGTTGTAACAGAGAATGGTTGGTTTGCAGCTCGCCCATCAGGAACTGAAGATGCGTATAAAATTTATGCTGAAAGTTTCATCAGTCAACAACATTTAGCTAATATTCAAGATGAAGCACAACAATTAGTCTCTGATGCAATCAAGTAATTATACATAGATAATATTATCAATAAATCAGATTAACCAACTGGTTTATTGATATACTATTAATTCTAATGTTCATTATATCCAAACTGGATACTTATCATTAATTTCTATTAATCCCATTATTTATTGAACATTATTAATAATTTTAACTAGAAATAATGATATGAAATATTTGGCTATTTCTAAATGGCTTCATAATGTTTCTGCTCAGAAAAATAATAACAATTTACTTTTTTCGGAATTATATACATTGACTAGAATATGTCACTTATTAATTATTTTAATGAATCTGATTTTCGGTTTTTCTAATGCAAACTCTTTAACAAACCAGCAAATAAATCTATTGCTAGAAAATGATGATGTGCAGATGTTTACACCACATTCTAAAGTAAAAAAAGTCACTTTATCGATTGAACAAAGTTCTGATCATCAAGGTAAAACAATTGCTGAATATAGTGAAGCAGGATTATTAATAAATTATTATCAAGTAGTGGTAGCAAAGGCAGAAAATTCTAAATTAATTAATCCTAGAGATACGATGATCACAACATTAATTAATGTGGACGAGGGTAAGTGGCAACGAAAACAAACATTGGGTAAACTTGAGATTGATAATAGCATCTATACACTGAAAAATGATCATATTACGATGACTTCATCACCTTCAGATTTGTATCACAAGCAAAGAAAATTAAAACAAAATATTTTTCTATCAAATCAGCAAACAGGAACATTAGTTCATTTTAGTTATTTATCTCCACCAGAAAATGAACAATTAAATATAGATTATCGATTTAATCAAAATCAATTATTAAGTGATTATCGTTTTTTTGTCATTGATGAAAATGGCGATAAAACACAAGTTAAATTGTATTTTCAATATGATAAACAGTTGAGATTAATACATTGCAATGAGGAAGATGATTATCAACCTCATAATCAGGCACCAGAGAAATACTTAAGTTATATTAATTATTATGATTTTGATCCATTAGGTAACTGGCAGACTAAAGTTGAAAACGTACATTCTCAAACAGTCATTTATAGACGGATGATTGAATACTGGTAATGTTATTTTTCATTGCCATCAATTATGCGCTATTTAATGATTAATCTGTATTTAAACGTTATTTGATTTACTTATTGTTTTATTAAATATTTTTTATTGATAACTAGATTCAATACTATTTTTCAACTTTATCTAAAAATCTAAAATTTGTTCTAGCATTCAAAATGTTTCACATTATCTTCTAAATATTTCAAATTAAAAAACATTATTAATCAAATAGTTAAATTTATTAATAGAAGATTCCTTTATGAAAAAGGATTAAACTAAGTATTAATAAATTCTTGAGGAGGAATGTTAATTGAAAAAATCGATCCTAATTATTTGTTCAGCTTTATTTGTTTTTACCTCTTACAATGCTATGGCTAATAAGGAGCATATTATGAAACCAATGATGAATCAAACTCACAGTGCTATGAATGATGAATACATGAAAGCGATGGATAAGATGCATAAACCAATGATGGAAGGTATAACTGCACAAGATCCTGACGTCGCATTTGTTAAAGGAATGATTCCACATCATCAAGGCGCTATTGATATGGCTAAAATTGAACTTAAGTATGGTAAAGATGCAAAAACTAGAGCGTTAGCTGAAGAGATTATTAAATCTCAGGAAAAAGAAGTTGCTTTGTTAAAAAAATGGCTTGAAAATCATAAAGCGAAATAATTTAAAGTATTAATTGTATATTGGGATTTTGAAAATTGATGAATAAATCCCAATTTAGCCCCTCATTTAACCTATCTTGCAAGCTTAATATTAATAAATCATAAATAGAGTGTATTATACCGATTTATTTTTTTGTTAAAGATAATAAACATAATTTAAATTGCTAACTTATTTTATAATTTAAATATTTCATTGTTTTACTACTGAAAAATAGCAATATTACAATGACTAACTTATTAAATAGTGGACAAAAAATAAGTTTGTTAGGTATTATATTTGAACTTTTCGTTTAATATATCTTACAACAATATGGAAAAAGTTCTTTCTGATACAATTTCAACACGTAAATTATTACTTATTGCTGGTACGGGTTGGTTATTTGATGCAATGGATGTAGGTTTGCTATCGTTCATTCTAGCCGCATTAAAGATCGACTGGTCATTATTACCTAGTGAATTAGGATTGATAAGTAGTGTTAACTCCATTGGTATGGCAGTAGGTGCGTTTGTTTTCGGTTTATATGCTGACAAAAAAGGAAGGAAATCAGCTTTTATCATTACCTTACTTTTATTTAGTATTGCTAGTGGATTGAGTGCTTTTGCTTGGGGGCTTGGTAGTTTACTGGTGTTACGTTTTTTTATCGGTATGGGACTAGGTGGTGAATTACCTGTAGCTTCAACATTAGTGAGTGAAAGTGTTGCACCTAATGTACGTGGCAGAATTGTTGTTTTATTAGAAAGTTTTTGGGCTGTAGGTTGGATTTTTGCTGCACTTATCGCTTATTTTTTAATTCCTATTTCATTTATTGGGTGGCGAGGGGCATTAATCATTTGTGCCTTACCTGCGCTCTATACATTATATTTACGTTATTCTATTCCTGATTCAATTAAGTATTCTGAACTAACGGAAGTGGAAAAAAATGAATCAATGTATTCCAAGTTAGCTACGCTATGGCAAAAGCCATATCGTAAAAGCACAATAATGTTGTGGATAGTTTGGTTTTGTGTAGTATTTTCTTATTATGGCATGTTTTTATGGTTACCAAGCGTCATGATGCTAAAGGGATTTGATTTGGTTCAAAGTTTTGGTTATATCCTAATTATGACATTAGCACAATTGCCAGGTTATTTTTCTGTTGCATGGTTAATTGAACGTGTCGGACGGAAATGGGTGTTAGCAATTTATTTATTAGGTACACTTGTCAGTGCATGTTTATTCGGTTTGTCTGAAACAGCAAACAGTCTTTTATTATTTGGTGCATTATTGTCATTCTTTAATTTAGGCGCATGGGGGGCAATGTATGCCTATACTCCTGAACAATACATCAGTAATATTCGGGCTACCGGTGTTGGTTTAGCTGCTGCAATCGGACGTTTAGGGGGGATCTTTGGTCCTTTATTAGTCGGCTATTTAGTTGCTGCAAATATAGATATTGCAGTAATTTTTATGATTTTTGCAATAGCTATCTTTATCGCCATTTTAGCAATCTTGTTCTTGGGTAAAGAGACCAAGCAGCAACCGATAGTTTGATAAACTTATCAGATATTGTGTATTGCTTGAAGAATCATAATAAAGGTCATCGTTTTGATGACCTTAGATCATTAGGAGATTTATTCCATTTTTGTTTAGCTTTATGCCGATATATAATTCAATACATAATAAGCATTTTTTGATAATTATGGAAAAAATTAATAGATGCTTATTAATTCACATAATTAACAGTAATAATCTAAAAATTTACTTAAATAGCAATAATTAATCCTTACGAATTTATTTGTCATATTAGAAAACAAAAATTAAAATAGTGAATCCGAATATAAAAGTTGAATAAATATTTCTCATTGATAAAACTACATTATCAATTGAGCGTAAATATTGTGTCATTGAGGATAGTATGTCAATTGCGACAATTGAAGTTAGTTTATCGGCCTTATTACATAACGTTGCTTATTTTAAGAATATTTGTCCAACTAGCCAAATTATGGCCATTGTTAAGGCTAACGCCTATTCTCATGGTAAAAAGAAAATTGCTACCGTCCTTGATGGATATGTGGATTACTTTGGTGTTGCACGATTGGAAGAGGGGATTGAACTGAGAAATATCGGTATTAAATCGCCAATTTTGCTTCTAGAAGGTTTCTTTTTGCGTGATGATCTCAGTTTATTGCAGCAATATGCTTTAGATACAGTAATCCATTGTCGAGAACAAATTGATGCATTGGCTCAGTTACCTAAATCAACGCAAATATCTTGTTGGTTTAAGCTTGATACGGGTATGCATCGCTTAGGATTTTGTACCGATCAGGCACAAGACTATTTTAAAAAACTGGTTCAATGTCAATCAGTGAAACGACCAATTAATCTTATCAGTCATTTTAGTTGTGCAGATGATTTAAATTCTGATTATACACAAAAGCAGCTAGCACTATTTGATGCGTTTATTCAGTCAATTAATGATGTTAATTTATTGGGAAAACAGACTATTGCGGCTTCAGGTGGTATTTTAGCTTGGCCTGCATCTCATCGCGATATCATTCGTCCCGGTATTGCTCTATATGGGGTATCGCCATTTGATTATACTCAGCAGGGTAAGGCAACGGGTCGTCAACTTGGTTTGAAACCTGTTATGACTTTTAAATCTGAAATTATAACCATTCGTGAGCATAAAAAAAATGAACCAGTGGGTTATGGGTTAATCTGGCAAAGTGAAAAGGATACAAAATTAGGTGTTGTGGCAATGGGCTATGGCGATGGTTATCCGCGAGATATTTTACCGGGAACATCTGTATGGTTAAATGGTCGTTTAGTACCGATAGTTGGTCGAGTTGCGATGGATATGATCTTAATTGATTTAGGTAATGATTATCCTGATCAGCCGGGTGATGAGGTGATCTTTTGGGGTAACGATACTTTACCCGTTGAGAAGATTGCTGCCCATTCAGGGATGAGTGCCTATGAACTACTCACTCGTCTTACTGAACGCGCCACCTTACATTATGTTGATTAATATTATGTTGATTAATTTAGATTAGTATCGAATATGAAATTGAAAACCTTTACACATTGTATAGTTATAACGGTTATTACTTTATTTATAGCTACCATGATGGGAGGATGGTATGTGTACCATTTCTTCCAACAACCGATTCAATTCAATTCGGACAATAATTTATTTACCCTTAAACGGGGGGCGTCCATAACTCAATTAGCCATTCAACTACAAGAACAATCCTTAGTGAAGGATTCCTATTTATTACCTTATATAATTAAGATTCACCCTTCTCTAGGAAATATTAAATCAGGCACCTATCAATTGACTCCTAAAATGACCCTAGAACAGTTCCTTAAGTTACTTAATAGTGGTAAGGAAGTGCAATTTAAAGTGAAATTAGTTGAAGGTAAAACCGCTAAAGACTGGTTAGCAAGTTTACAAAATTCGAAATATGTTGATCATCAATTAATTGGTCTTTCTGATGCTGAAATAGCTAAAAAACTAGATCTTGATATGCCACTAGAAGGATGGTTATATCCAGATACCTATAATTATACTGCGGGTTCATCCGATTTAGCGATAGTGAAACGGGCTTATCAAAAAATGCAAACAGTATTACAGACTACTTGGGAAGAACGAGATGATAATTTACCCTATAAAAACGCTTATGAATTATTAATCATGGCTTCTATTATTGAAAAAGAAACAGGGGTAGATTCGGAGCGTAGTAAGGTTGCGTCGGTATTCATAAATCGATTAAACAATCGTATGATGTTGCAAACTGATCCGACCGTTATTTATGGTATGGGCGATAATTATAATGGTCGAATATTAACCAAAGATCTCCGTGATAAGACCAATCTCTATAATACTTATGTTATAGTAGGTTTACCTCCGACTCCGATTGCTATGCCAAGTAAAGCATCACTTGAAGCTGCGGCACATCCAGCACAAACAGAATATTTTTACTTTGTCGCTGATGGTGATGGTGGTCATACATTTTCAACTACTTATGCTAATCACAAAAAAGCTGTAGATTTGTACTGGAAGAAAATGCGCAACAGCACCAGTACACATTAATTTTATTACTAATACATTTTGATTGACCTTTAAAATAGTTGATCTGTTAATCAGACTAACGTTCTTTTAACATGGATTAAATAGAGATTTGTTTAATTATTAATCAATAAAAATTATTTCCTATTAATTTGACACACTGAATATAAATCTAGAAAAACACAATATATAGTGTATAATTCGACGAATAAATCAATATATAGTTTTTAAGGGTGAATTATGCCAGTTGTAATTAAACGAGACGGATGTCAGACAGCTTTTAATGAAAATCGAATTCGCGATGCCATTCTGAAAGCTGCTGTCGCGGCTAATGTTAATGATCCAGATTATTGTTCATCGGTTGCTAAAGTCATTACTAATCAAATGACCGATAGAGAATTTGTCGACATTAATGACATTCAAGACTTAGTCGAAAATCAATTAATGATTGGTCCATATAAGAAATTAGCCCGAACTTATATTGAATATCGTCATGACCGTGACCGAATTCGCGAAGAGCGAAGCCGTTTGAATCAAGACATCAAAGGATTAATTGAGCAAAGTAACGTTGCTATACTTAATGAAAACGCTAATAAAGATAGTAAAGTCATACCAACTCAACGCGATCTTTTAGCTGGTATCGTTGCACGCCATTATGCTAAACAATATCTATTGCCAAAAGATATCTCTCAAGCGCATGATCGTGGTGAAATTCATTATCATGATCTTGATTATGCTCCATTTTTCCCAATGTTTAACTGTATGTTAATTGACCTTGACGGGATGTTAACTAATGGTTTTAAAATGGGTAATGCTGAGATTGAGCCACCAAGATCCATTGCAACGGCGACAGCGGTAACAGCACAAATTATTGCACAAGTAGCGAGCCATATTTATGGTGGTACCACAATTAACCGTATTGATGAAGTATTAGCTAAATTTGTCACTATTAGTTTTGAAAAACATAAACAAGTTGCACAAGAATGGAATATTCCTGATGCGACAGCTTATGCAGAAAGTCGTACACGTAAAGAGTGTTATGATGCTTTCCAATCATTAGAGTATGAAGTCAACACCTTACATACCGCTAATGGTCAAACACCATTTGTTACATTTGGCTTTGGTTTAGGCACCAGTTGGGAATCACGCTTGATTCAAGAGTCAATATTAAAAGTGAGAATTCGAGGTTTAGGTAAGAACCATAAAACAGCAGTATTTCCTAAATTAGTTTTCGCAATTAAAGATGGTATTAATCATAAACCCGGTGATGAAAATTATGATATTAAACAGCTAGCGTTAGAGTGTGCTTCTAAACGGATGTATCCCGATATTTTAAATTACGATAAAGTCGTTGAGGTGACCGGATCATTTAAAACACCAATGGGTTGTCGGAGTTTCTTAGGGGTTTATGAAGAAGATGGTAAACAAATTCATGATGGACGTAATAATTTAGGTGTTATCAGTTTAAATTTACCACGTATTGCTATCGAAGCTAACCACGATGAAGCACGTTTCTGGAAGCTATTAGATAAACGCTTAGAATTATGTAAAAAAGCTTTACTTACTCGTATTGCGCGCTTAGAAGATGTGAAAGCACGTGTTGCTCCTATTTTATACATGGAAGGTGCTTGTGGTGTCAGATTAAAAGAAGATGATTCTGTTGCTGAAATTTTTAAAAATGGTCGAGCTTCAATTTCACTTGGTTATATTGGTGTACACGAAACTATTCATGCTTTATTTGGCGATACTACTCATCCTTTTGACAGTGAACAGCTACGTGAAAAAGGGATAGAAATTGTAACTAAATTACGTGAGGCAGTTGAAGCATGGAAAAAAGAAACGGGATATGGTTTTAGCTTATACAGTACGCCAAGTGAAAACCTATGTGATAGATTCTGTCGATTAGATGCAGCTGAATTTGGTATGATTCCTGGCGTGACAGACAAAGGCTACTATACAAATAGTTTCCATTTAGATGTTCAGAAAAAGGTTAATCCATATGAAAAAATAGATTTTGAAAAACCTTACCCTGAGCTAGCAAGTGGTGGTTTTATTTGTTATGGTGAATATCCAAACATGATTCATAATATTAAAGCTCTTGAAGACGTATGGGATTATAGCTATAGTCGCGTACCTTATTATGGGACTAATACACCAATTGATGAATGTTATGAATGTGGTTATACGGGTGAATTTTCATGTACCAGTAAAGGCTTTGTATGCCCAAGTTGTGGTAATCATGATTCAGCTAAGGTATCAGTAACTCGCCGTGTATGCGGTTACTTAGGTAGTCCCGATGCTAGACCATTTAATGAAGGTAAACAGGAAGAAGTAAAACGCCGTGTTAAACACCTTAATAATGGTCAAATAGGCTAATATCATTAGGTTTCAGTATTTAAATTATGAATTATCATCGTTACTATTCCGTTGATGTGGTTAATGGTCCTGGAACACGTTGCTCTCTGTTTGTGGCAGGTTGCGTACATCAATGCCGGGGCTGTTATAACAAAAGTACTTGGTCATTGAATTCTGGGATTCCCTTTACCCAAGAAGTTGAAGACCAAATCATCGCGGATTTACAAGATGTTAATATTAAACGGCAAGGATTGTCACTCTCGGGTGGCGATCCACTTCATCCACAAAATGTACCTACTATCCTTAAACTGGTAAAACGTGTAAAAACTGAATGTGCGAATAAGGATATTTGGTTGTGGACAGGATATAAACGCGATCAGTTGACACCACAGCAAAATCAAGTTCTTGACTATATAGATGTATTGGTTGATGGTAAGTTTGTACAGGATTTAGCTGATCCGAATCTCATCTGGCGAGGGAGTAGTAATCAAGTGATACACTACCTTCATCGTAAATCATAGAAAATAATTTTTGTTGTGGTTGTTTATTAGTATTGTTGTCAATTAAGTTGGGTTTTCGTTCATATTCAGTAGACTCGACATCGCTTCACGATAATGGATTTCAAGATTTTCACGACTATTTGAACTAATTTTCAAATCAGTGATACGACCATTCTCAATTTCATATACCCAACCGTGAATACAAACTTTCTGTCCTCGTTGCCAAGCTGATTGGACAATTGTTGAATGACCTAAATTGTATACTTGCTCAATAACATTGAGTTCACATAAAATATCCATTCGTTTTTCAGCTGGGAAATCACCTAGTAAAGAACTGTAACGAAACCAGATATCGCGTATATGCAGTAACCAATTATTAATCAATCCCATATCAGAGTTTTCAACCGCAGCACGAATACCACCACAATCAAGATGCCCACATACGATAATTTCCTCAACTTGTAGAACATCAACGGCATATTGCACAACAGAGAGACAATTAAGATCGGTATGGATAACTAAATTCGCCACATTTCTATGAACAAATAGTTCACCCGGTTCAACTTCAATTAATTTTTCCGCCGGAACACGACTGTCAGAGCATCCGATCCAAAGGAATTTTGGTTTCTGGCTGACTGTTAGTCGTTTAAAAAAATCAGGATCTTCCTCAGCCATTCGTTGTGACCAAAGGTGATTGTGTGCTATCAGGTCATCAGCATCTTTCATAATCATTCTCTTGCTTGTTATAAACGTGTAGTTTACTAATTGAACGGTTAAATATCAAATTGAATGTTTTGATAGTCTTTAAAAGAATAATTTAGAAAGAGAGTAATTAATTATGTGTTGACCTTGTAGTCACTTTAAGGTTTATAGTATAAGGGAAACTAAAATCCATCATAATTTATTGAAAAACAATGAATTTTAATTAAAGGGGTAATCTATGGTTCACCATTCTAAAGATTCGAACAGCCCTCATGATCATGAACACCATACTCAACATCACCATGAGACAAATGAAAAGTGTTGTAATCATGCGATTAATGATTCCTTTATTTCCAATGAGCAAGCAACAATCCCAAATAGTAGTAAAAATCAAGCAGTATATCGTATTCTTAATATGGATTGTCCGACTGAAGAAGCATTAATTCGTAAAAAATTAGCGAATATTTCAGGCATTGAATCGCTTGATTTTGATCTTATTCATCGTATCTTGATTGTCCATCATCAATCAGCATCTTTAGAAGATATTGAAGCTGCTTTAAATTCAATCGATATGTCTCCAGAAGCTATTATACAGCAAGATAATTATGACCTTGATGCATTAGCGCCAAAAATTAATTGGCTAAAATTAGGGGTAGCAGGCGCTTTGGCATTAATTGCTGAAATCGCTGATTTTGCAAGCTACCCAAACTGGTGTATTTTTATTTTAGCCATTATTGCCATTATTTTAGGTGGTTTTACAACTTATAAAAAAGGTTGGATTGCACTTAAAAACTTTAATTTAAATATGAATGCATTAATGTCATTTGCCGTAACGGGTGCCATGCTCATCGGACAGTGGCCAGAAGCAGCTATGGTTATGGTGCTATTTACTTTAGCTGAGGCAATTGAAGCAAAATCGATGGATCGTGCCCGGCAAGCAATTAAGCAATTATTAACATTAACACCCGAGCGCGCAACTGTACAACAAAGTGATGGGGAATGGTTAGATTTAGAGAGTAAATTGGTGCCTATCGATAGCATTGTACGCGTTAAACCGGGTGAGAAAATAGCATTAGATGGCATTATCACCGTTGGACATTCTACGGTTAATCAAGCGTCAATTACCGGTGAAAGTTTACCTGTTGAAAAGAACGTAGGTGATCAAGTTTATGCGGGAACGCTTAATGAAGCGGGATCATTTGAGTTTAGAGTCACCGCAATTGCAACTCAAACAACTTTAGCCAGAATTATTAAAGCAGTTGAGTCAGCCCAAGGCAGTAAAGCACAAACTCAACGCTTTGTTGATAATTTTGCAAAAATCTATACACCAATAGTCTTTATGATAGCTTTAGCAATTGGCGTTATTCCACCTCTTTTCTTTAATGGTATTTGGTTAGATTGGGTTTATAAGGCGTTGGTTTTATTAGTAATCGCATGCCCTTGTGCGCTTGTAATCTCCACGCCTGTTACCATTGTTAGTGGTTTAGCTGCAGCGACTCGCTACGGTATTTTGATTAAAGGTGGAATGTATTTAGAACAAGGTCGTAAATTGGTTATATTAGCACTTGATAAAACCGGGACATTAACTTATGGAAAACCGAAACAAACCGATTTTATTACTTGCAGTACCTTACCTGAACATGAAATTAGACAAATAGCCGTAAGTTTGTCTGCTCGCTCTGATCATCCTGTGTCAAAAGCACTAACTAAGGCTGCAGAACACGCTAAAATAACTTTACTTGACGTGAGTGATTTTAGCGCTGTGCCTGGAAAAGGAATAAAGGGATTAATAAATAATCAACAGTGGTACTTGGGTAATCATCGATTGGTTCAAGATTTAGGTTATGATAATCAGGAACTGAAGAAGAAAATAACAACTTTGGAAGAACAAGCTAAAACAGTCGTATTGCTAATAAACGAGCAAGGTGTACATGGTTTATTTGCTGTTGCTGATACTATAAAAGAAACTAGCATTGAAGCAATTCAAGAGCTTAAAAAAATGTCGATCAAACCGATGATATTAACTGGAGACAACTCTCGCTCATCGAATATCATTGCTAGCCAGCTTGGCATTACCGAGGTGAAAAGTAACTTATTACCCGAAGATAAATTAAATATCATTACGACATTGCTACCATTAGGCGTTATCGGTATGGTTGGGGATGGGATTAATGATGCTCCAGCACTCACCAAAGCTAATATCGGTTTTGCGATGGGAGTAATAGGATCAGCAACAGCAATAGAAACAGCTGATGTAGCACTTATGGATGACGACTTACGCAAAATTCCACAATTTATTCGTTTATCAAAAGCAACCTATGCAATATTGATACAAAATATCGTATTTGCCTTATTGGTAAAAATGGTATTTTTCATTCTCACATTTATGGGGGAAACCAATATGTGGATGGCGGTATTTGCGGATATCGGAACGAGTTTACTGGTTGTAATCAATGGGCTAAGGTTGTTAAAAAAACGAATTTTGTAATGCAAAATAACAACAGCTAATTCAGAATAATGGCATGTTAGCAAATATAACATGAAAGAGTTGGTAAGTTATTTTGTCATAGCTATTTTATTTACTTTAATAAAGGAGACATTTATGAAACTCATCGTTGATAATATGAGCTGTCAACATTGTGTTAAGACGATTACTAATGCAATTAAGAATATTGATTCTAATGCGCAAGTAACCGTTGATTTAGCTAAAAAAGAAGTCACCATTAATGGTGGCACTATTTCTCAAGAAGAGGCGATTAAAGCCATTGATGAAGCAGGTTATCAGTTTGTAAGTATTGGTTATTAATTAATAGATTTATGCTGATTAATACAAATCAGCATAAATCTTAAAACGCTTTTTTTTTTATATAATTTAATAGAACTAATTAGTTAAAAGTCGATATATCTTTTTCACATAATATTTCTTTAATAGTTGTCAGTATATTTTCCTGTTCTATCATAGTTTGCCAATCATCAGATTGAAAGGCGTACACAACTTTTCCTTTACCGAAATTATCTTCGTAAAGGTAGGCTTCATAAGCTAAAAACTCAGGAAGTTTACAGCTAATAACATAAGTATTTATTTGCGAACTGACTAATATATTATCTTCGCCTAATTCAAATGGCTCTAATTCATTAAATAGTATGCTAACTTGTCTTAAGTCGGGATTATTATTATAAAGAGATTCACTGCCTTTGATTATGTAAATATCAGTAGTATTATTTTTGCCAATAAATTCTAGTTTTTCGTAAGTAAGAGGGGGTGTTATTTTAAGTGTTGCATGTGAAGTAGAGCTCAATAAATACAGCATTATAACAACACTTGATATAATTATTTTCATATTACTTTAACCCATTTTATTTTTAATATCTAAGCTAAGTATTGATAATTTACGACGCAATTAGTGTATAGCATGATTAAAGGTCGAGCAAATTATATTGCAATTCGCCCCAAAGCTGTTTTTGAGTTCTAAATAATAACTAAAAAATAAATCTAAAAATTAATTACTCACCTTCCCATTCAATTTCAAAGCGTTTTACGAATTCAATCAAAAAATGATGGCGTTGTTCGGCCAGTCTTTTCCCTTCAGGCGTATTTATTTTATCTTTTAATAATAATAGTTTTTCATAAAAATGATTAATAATAGTATTTGATTGGCGATAGTCAGCTTTGGATTTTAATATTCGCGGTTTAATGTTTGGATCGTACATAGAATCATGTTTGTTACCACCATAATAAAATGCACGTCCGATACCAATAGCGCCCATTGCATCAAGTCGATCAGCGTCTTGGACTATTTGTCCCTCGCGACTAAGGGCACGTTGTTTAGTTAGATTTTTGCTAAATGACATATTATCAATAATCGAAAATATCGCGAGCTGCTCATCTTGAGTAATAGGTTGTTGTGCCATAAAGGCGAGTAAATCATTTCGTGCAGATTGATAATTTTCAATTACTTTATCATCAATTACATCATGTAAATAAGCACTAATAATAACAATAAATAGATTGGTTTGTGGTTCAAAGGATTGTATATGTTTGGCTAGTTTAACGACCCGTTCAATATGGGCTATATCATGTCCAGTCGTGTCGTTGGCAAGTTTTATGCAGACATAATCGTAAATGTTAGTAATAATTTGTTGCTGTTGTTCGGTTAACATAGAAGAAAGATTTATACAGTGATTTTATCGGATAAACATAATAGAATAAAACCAATTTAATTCAATATGATTTAGGAGTAGATAATGAAAGATCGTTTAAAATGGATTGATGATTTTGGATTTATAGGTGAAACTGCAAGTGGACACGCTTTAATCATGGATGGCGGGCTAGAACACGGTGGTCGTAATCGTGGCGCTCGCCCAATGGAGCTTTTATTACATGGCGCTGCGGGTTGTATGTCATATGATATTATTGCTATTTTGAAAAATTCCAAAGAAGATATTCGTGATTTATGGATTGATATTGATAAAACTCAAGCAGAGTCATCTCCTAAAGTCTATACCGCGATTAATTTTCATATTGTGATAACGGGTAAAAGTATCAAAAATGAATCAGTAGAACGTGCCATAAAATTAGCTTCTGAGAAATATTGCAGTGCTTCAATTATGTTAGGTAAAACAGCAAAAATGAGTTATACCTATGAAATCAGAGAACAAAACTAATTCTGTTATGTTAGATTAATTTGTTATATGTAAATGACAAGTCGATCTTAGTCGACTTGTCGATTATTATATAAAATACCGGTTTCCTGTTTTAATCGTTAAGTGAGAATAAACATGCCAAAACTAACGAAGAGTATGAAATTTCGGGATTTAGTGATTCTTGGACTTTTATTTATCGGTCCCACTGCTCCAGTTGGTTTGTTTGGTGTATTAGATGCGCTTAGTGATGGCGCTGTGGCGTTAGTTTATCTTATTTCAACCTTGTTAATGGCATTCACTGCCTTTTCTTATGCCAGAATGGCGAATCAATTACCTCACTCTGGGTCTGTTTATGCCTATTGTTCAGCGGGTATTCATCCAAATGCGGGATTTTTAGTTGGGTGGTTGTTATTACTTGATTACCTTTTTATTCCTGCTGTCGCTTATCTATTTAGTGGTATCTCACTTAATGCCATTATTCCCGATATTCCAGTATGGTTTTGGACTTGTTTAGCTGTGTTCGTTACCACTATATTAAATTTAATTGGTTTTAAAAAATCTGCATTCATTACCTTAATGATACTAATTATTGAGATTATTGTATTATTTGCAGTAATTGTAGGTGGTATTTGGGTTTTGTGTACACAAGGTACTCAGCGAGACTTATTACATCCTTTTATGGGGGGAGATCTATTCAGTTGGAGTAACGTTTTTAGTGCAGTGTCTATAGCTGTATTATCATACCTTGGCTTTGATGCTATTGCTACTTTTGCTGAAGAAAATGGTGGTCATCGTAACTTAGTAGGTAAAGCTATCATTGGTTGCTTAATTTTGGCTGGCATTTTATTTGTCATCCAAACTTATGTCGGTGCACTACTCAGTCCTTATACCCCAGAATATTTGCGAGCTCATCCCGATTTACAAGGGAAGGCTTACTATACTATGGTTAATTCAGAAATTGCTAATTGGTTAGGATGGTCCTTAAGTATGACGAAGGCAGTTGGTGCTGCATTTGCAGCGATGGTTGGGCAAGCAGCTGCAAGTCGATTATTATTTAGTATGGGACGAGACAAACGATTACCTTCTTTTCTAGCTAAAGTAGGGCAACATAATGGCGTACCCACCATTGCAATTTTATTTACCGCGGCATTTAATTTATGCCTTGCCACCTTAGCAGCAAATCATTCTAAAGGTTTAGCCACTTTAGTTTCATTTGTTGATATTGGGGCATTGTGTGCGTTTATTATGTTACATGTTTCTGTGATTGGTTACTTTAGATTTAAGCAGAAAAGGCAAGGAAAATTAGCATTAATTTCTGATGTGCTAATTCCTATGGTTGGTATTTTAGTTCTACTACCGGTATTAATACATATTGATAACGATGCGAAAATAGTTGGGATAATTTGGTTAGCTTTGGGGAGTTTGGTTCTATTTTTTAATCGTGGTCGTGCTGATTTAGCTTGGCTTAAATAGTATAAACATTTATACCATGTAATTATGATTTTCCATTCTTGGCTATTAGGTAATGTAAGATTTTGTATTATTCTTACTTGATAGATTCATTTAAAAGCGAATAGCTTTTCAACTTAGAACCTTGATTAAGGTTTCAAATCTTTTGTTTTTTTCTTTGTTGCAACTCATTTTTTTCAAATCATTATGCAATATTAAATTATGATTCAAAAATTCATACTAATTAATCAATTAGTTAGTGAATATTGGTGACAAAGGTAATGATATTTATTATACTGTTTATATATACAGTTTTTAATTAATATTTATGAAAGATTCTACCTTAAAGAAGCTAGAAATTTTAGCTGAATCCGCTAAATATGATGTGTC
Source organism: Frischella perrara (assembly GCF_000807275.1). Taxonomy (NCBI): domain Bacteria; kingdom Pseudomonadati; phylum Pseudomonadota; class Gammaproteobacteria; order Orbales; family Orbaceae; genus Frischella; species Frischella perrara. The sequence continues at coordinate 452,343 of NZ_CP009056.1, forward strand.
TTGTGCATCAAGTGGTACATCACGGAAGAATATGAAAAATGGTATAGGCAGTGCCCATGGATGGGGAATTTGCCACAGTTTTACAGGGGATGGTCGATGTGTTGCATTACTCAAGATCATGCTTACAAATTTCTGTTTATATGATTGCGCTTATTGTATAAATCGTCAGAGTAATGATATCCCACGCGCTGCTTTTTCTCCCAAAGAGTTAGTTGAACTAACGATCGAGTTTTATCGGCGTAATTATATTGAAGGATTATTTTTAAGTTCAGGAATTATTAAAAATCCAGATCATACGATGGAAAAAATGTTACGCGTCATTAAAGATTTGCGTACCATACATCGTTTTAATGGTTATATCCATATGAAAACGATACCGGGAGCTAGTAGTGAGCTAGTTTATCAAGCAGGGTTATATGCTGATCGTTTAAGCGTTAATTTAGAAATCCCGACGGAAGCCAATCTTAAACGATTGGCGCCTGATAAAGATCATCAGAGTATTTATCTACCAATGGGACATATTCAGCAACATCTATTACAAAATAAAGAGGAGCGTAAGAAGTTTCGTCATGCACCAAAATTTGCAGCAGCAGGACAAAGTACTCAAATTATCGTCGGTGCTACAGATGAATCAGATAAACAGATCTTGCAGTTGACCTCTAAACTCTATAAACGACCGAGTATGAAACGAGTTTATTATTCTGGTTTTGTTCCTGTTAATAGTTATGATAAACGTCTACCAGTTGTACATGATGTTCCGCGTCAACGTGAAAATAGACTATATCAGGCAGATTGGTTACTTAGGTTTTATCACTTTGATGTTAATGAAATCGTGAATGATCAATATCAGCAATTGGATTTAAACATGGATCCAAAATTAGCATGGGCAATTCGTAATCCACAGTATTTTCCAGTGGATATTAATCGCGCTAGTTATGAAACAATTCTTAGAGTGCCGGGGATTGGTATCAAATCTGCCAAACTGATTGTATCAGCCCGTCGACACGGACGGCTCAATCTTGAAGCACTTAGACGTATCGGTGTTGTTTTGAAACGTGCCCATTTTTTTATTGTTTGTGCGGGTATGAAGAGCTTTAAAATGCAAGAAGCATCGGCTGACTATATTCGTATATCGTTGCAAGAACCAGCAAAAAGTATTGAATCATTTCAACCACAGCAATTATCAATGCTGTTATAGGTGTAAGATGTTAATTTTTCGATATGATGATACATTTGAGGGGCTATTAACCGCCGTATTTGATGCTTTCTCATTAAAAAAGTGGCCTGATCAGGTTATGAGTATGAAAGATGTCGTACCTTTATTTACTCGAGAAGAATATACTGTTTTTACTGATGATAAAAAGGCGGAACGTGTCAGTATTGCTATGAAAAAACGATTACCGACTATCGCCTTAAATCAATTAACTTATGTTTGGTATTCCGAGCTAGCAGAACGAGGACAATTAATCTTTCGCTATTTAGTTAAAGTTTTTCAAACAAAACATGATATTTCGACCAATTTTGCTGATCCAGATGTGTTATTAGTAAAACAGATAGCTAAAAAAGTATCACGTGAACGTCATTACATGATGATGTTTGTACGTTTTAATACTATTCAAAATCAGGGGGAAAAGGTCTATTTTGCAACGGTAGATCCACGCTATAATGTCTTACCCTTTGTAGTCGATTTTTTTAAAGATCGCTTTGCGGATCAAAAATGGGCTATTTTTGATACTAAACGGCAATTCGGTTATTACTTTGATTTGGAACAGCTTGAGATCATAACATTGGATAGTCAGCAAGATCTTTTAATTGACGATGCGATTAATGAACAATACTTATCCGAGGATGAAAAACAATTTCAAAAATTATGGTTCCGTTATTGTCAAGCATTAACGATTAAAGAACGATTAAATCCGAAATTACAAAGACAATTTATGCCAAAACGATTTTGGAAACACTTACCCGAAACTTGGCATAATAAGTTGAATCATTGATTGCTTGGTGAATAGCTGCTTATTAAATCACAACTATATAAAGCAGTTAAGCATTAATGTATTTAGTGCGTTGTGGCAACCAACTGTCGATTAATTTAATAGCAGCATCAGGATGATGCTGTAAAATAAATTGTGAGACTTGTTGAACATGACTAATTATCATTTGATCACGAATTAGATCAACAACTTTAAAGTCAGCTAAGCCGACTTGACGCGTGCCAAGAATATCACCACCACCACGAATTTCTAAATCTTTTTGGGCAATGACAAAGCCATCATTACTATCACGCATAACTTGTAAACGTTGTTTCGTTACTTGACTTAATGGAGCCTGATACATCAATACACAGTGTGAAGCTGCTTGACCACGTCCGACGCGTCCACGTAGCTGATGAAGTTGAGATAGCCCTAGCCGCTCTGCATTTTCAATTATCATGAGACTGGCATTAGGTACATCAACCCCTACTTCAATAACCGTAGTCGCAACTAATAATTGAATTTCGCCTTGCTTAAAATCCTGCATTATTTGTTGTTTTTGTTGTGGCTTCATCTTACCATGTACTAGACCAACCGCGACATTAGGTAGTAATTCTTGCAATTCCACATAGGTGACTTCGGCAGCTTGAGCGGCTAACACTTCTGATTCTTCAACTAAAGTACATACCCAATAAACTTGTTTACCTGTCAAACATACTTGTTTAATTCGATCTATAATTTCATTACGACGAGTATTTGGCAAAACAATCGTTGTAACCGGTGTTCTTCCTGGCGGTAATTCATCAATTACAGAAACATCTAAATCAGCATAAATTGTCATAGTGAGAGTTCGCGGAATGGGCGTTGCTGTCATAATTAATTGATGTGGATAGTAATTGTCTTTGATCCCTTTTTGCCATAATGTTAGTCGCTGATCTACGCCAAATCGGTGTTGCTCATCAATGATAACCAAACCAAGATCGGCGAATTTAACATGCTCAACAAAAACAGCATGGGTGCCAATTAAAATATGAGTTTTGCCAGCCTCAAGTTCAGCATAACAATTGCGTTTTTGTTTTGCAGTTAATTTACCCGTTAAGAGATCGACGCTTAACCCCAATGCATCAAACCATTGTTTAAAATTTAGGTAATGTTGTTCAGCTAATATTTCTGTGGGAGCCATTAAAACAACCTGCTTATTATTTTCAATTGCATTGAGGGCAGCTAAGGCTGCAACTAAGGTTTTGCCACTACCTACATCACCTTGCACTAAGCGCATCATTGGTTTTGCTTGCGCCATATCATTCCAAATTTCTTTTACTACTCTTGTTTGTGCATTAGTAGGTGAAAAAGGAAGAGCTTGCAAAAAAGGTGTAATATATTGATTTTTTACTACTATTTCTACCGCTTGATGATTTTGATTACGTGATTTTATTAACTGCATGCTCAGTTGGTAGGCTAATAGTTCTTCGAAAATAAGTCGTTGCTTAGCTGGATGATTACTATTTTCTAATTGTGCGATATCTATATTTAATGGCGGTTCATGTAGTGTAATTAATGCTTGTTCAATACTAGGAAAACCATTAAGAAACTTTTCAGGAATAATCTCTGGTGTAGGATTACGTTTTAAAAGTGTTAAACTACTGTGAATGAATTTTCGTATAATATTTTGAGTCAATCCATAAGTTGCCCCATAAATAGGGGTAAACTTTTCTGTCTCAAGGGTATCAAATTCCTGTGGTGTTGCTTTAATTTGAATTTGTGGATGAATAATTTCTAAGCTTAGTTTTCCTTTTTTTATTTCTCCGTAGGCTTTTACCCATTTACCAATAGCAAGATTTTGTTGCATGGTTGGATAGAAATTTATAAAGCGTAAATTAATAGAGCCACTATTGTCTTGAATAGTACATACTAACATTCGTCGCTTACTAAATATGATTTCAGATTTGATAATTTTGCCCTGAACAGTAGTATGTTCTCCAATAGTAAGATTTGAAATCGGACTAAATGACGAGCGATCTTCATAACGAAGTGGCAAATGTAATAATAGGTCTCTTATAGTATAGATCCCTAAATTATTGAACTTTTTTTCTAGCGCTTCACCCAAACCGGGTAAATGGCTTATTGATAAGTGTTGAAGTAACCGTTTACTAATGGTCATATCTAATTAATATTACGAACAACGCTAACAACATCCTGTTGAAGACTGATTTTCCTCATAATTTCATTTAGTTGCGTAAGATTTTTGACTTCAATATGAAGAATAATCGTATATATGCGTGAGTCTTTTTCTTCTGTATTTAGCCATTTCACATTTGAAGATTCTGCTTTAATTGTTGAAATAATATATTCAAGAGCATTAGCAGTATTATCTACAATATCAATTAGAATTTCAGCTACAAATAATTGATTGATCGATGGCGACCATTCTAAGGCAATATACTTATCAGGATGATTTTGATAGCCAGTAATGTTTCGACATGACTCATGATGAACAGTTAACCCTTTTTCTGGATTGACATATCCTATAATTGGATCGACGGGGATTGGGTGGCAGCATTTAGCAAATGTGACTAATAAACCTTCAGCGCCTGTAATGGCCAATTTCTTGGTTGACTTAGTTTCATCAATAATTTCACTATGGTCGATGCCTTTGGCCACTAGCTGACTCATGATATTACCTAAGCCTATTTCCGCTAATAAATCATCAAAGGAATTCAGTTTGGCAAAACTAACAATACGATCGATAACATAAGGTGGTACATTTTCAATGCCACCTTTGTCCGCCAAAGCGTAACCGAGTAAACGTTTACCTAAAGCGATAGCATCATCACGTTTTAGGTTTTTTAACACCTGTTTGATGCGTGAACGTGCTTTTGAGCTGACAACGAAATTTAACCAACCCGCATTTGGTCTACCGCTGCTAGATGTGAGAATTTCTACAGTTTGTCCATTAGATAAAGGTTGTGATAATGGGTAAGGTTTTCGATCGACCAATGCCCCAATGCATTGGTTACCAATATCAGTATGCACGGCATAGGCTAAATCTACTGGTGTTGCACCTTCGGGTAATTCTACGATCCGACCTTTAGGTGTAAATACATAGATTTCTCTTGGAAAGAGATCGGATTTTACATTTTCAATAAATTCAAACGAATTGCCCGCACTTTGTTGTAACTCTAACAATGTTTGCAGCCAACGTTGTGCTTTAATTTGTGCTGTAGTATTTTCTAAATTATTTCGTTTATTATAGACCCAATGGGCAGCGACCCCCATTTCGGCAATTTGATCCATATCAGTCGTGCGGATTTGAATTTCAACCGGCGTTCCGTGTGGACCAATCAATGATGAATGAAGTGATTGGTATCCATTTGCTTTAGGTATGGCAATATAATCTTTAAAACGGTTATGACGAGGTTTATAAAGATTATGGATAATCCCTAGTACACGATAGCAATTATCAATATTATCAACAATAATGCGAAATTTATAGATGTCCATGATTGAGTGAAAACGTTGTTCTCTATGTTGCAATTTTTGATAGATTGCATAGATGTTTTTTTCAATTCCTTCAACACTGGCTTTAATTTTCGCTTTGGCTAATCGGTCCTGAATTTCTAATAAGATGCGCTGAATAAGTTCTTTTCGCGTCTGTCTTGCAGAATCAACCACTTTATTCAGAACATTCGCTCTATTTGGATGCATAGCAGAAAAGCTTAATACTTCCAATTCAGTTTTGATGTGATGGATGCCTAAACGATGGGCAAGAGGGGCATAAATTTCAAGTGTTTCTTTAGCGATACGTCTTCGCTTATCAGGTCTTAAAGAATCCAATGTTTGCATATTATGCGTTCGATCGGCTAATTTGATCAGAATTACACGGACATCTTCCACCATTGCCATAACCATTTTACGAAAATTTTCGGCTTGAGCTTCCTGACGGTTACGAAATTTTAATTTATCAAGTTTAGATACACCTTCAACTAATAAAGCAACATGATCACCGAATTTATTGACGACATCTTGATAGGTGACAGGTGTATCCTCTATGGTATCATGAAGTAATGCAGCAATAATGGTTTCACGGTCAAGACGCATTTTAGCCAAAATACTCGCAACGGCAACCGGATGAATAATATAAGGTTCGCCACTTGCTCTATATTGACCGTCATGGGCACCATAAGCAAAAAGATAAGCCTCCCGGATCTCTTTAATTTGTTTTGCCGGAAGGTATTGTTTTACTAAATGTTCTAATGGTGAAAAATATTGTATATTAGCCGACATTCTTATGATGCCTTCGTATTAGTTATTCGAAAGTTGTATCATCTTCAAAAAGAATTGTATCGTTAAGAATAGAACGAGCTTCAGTGTTTTTTTCCTGACGAACTTGATAATCAGAGGCATCAAGAATATTCTTATTCACTAACCCTTCTTCGATTTCACGTAAAGCGATAACAGTTTCTTTATCGTGTTCTTCAGGAACTAAAGCTGATTTACCTTCGGCTTGTAATTGATGTGCGCGTCTTGCAGCAATTAAAACAAGATCAAAACGATTACCAATTTTATCAACAGCATCCTGAACCGTTACACGTGCCATGTTCACCTCTATATTGTAGAATATGTTAAAGATATTATTAACTTAATCTTTAATTTTACTTAATTTTAGTGCAGATTGCTATGGTTATTTAATTGTTATTCGCATAATATCCAAAAGGTTCGAATATTACACGTAAAATTATAACGCAAGCAATTGATTTATAATATTTTTATTATCACTAATCTGTTTCTTTGTGTTTAAACTCTCGGCAATAATAATTGCTGATAATTGTTGAACGGAAGTATTAAAATCATCATTTATGATGATGTAATCGTATTCATTATAATGTGACATTTCAGAACGTGCTTTTTGCATACGTTTTTCGATCACATCATGAGAATCTTGGCCACGTTTAAATAATCTTTTTTCCAATTCAGTGATTGATGGAGGAAGAATAAAAATGCTTTTAGCATCAGGCATAATCTCTCGAACTTGCCTTGCACCTTGCCAATCAATATCAAGAAAAACATTAATTCCTTGTGTAAGACTTTCATTGATTGTTGTTTTTGATGTACCGTAATAATTTCCAAATACTGTGGCATATTCAACAAAAGCATTTTGCTTGATTAAATCTTCAAACTGATGTTTTTCAACAAAGTGATAATGTTCACCATCGTTTTCTCCTGGTCTAGGTGCTCGCGTCGTATGGGAAACGGATACAATGGCCGGATGTAGGTTAGATTGTGTTAAATAGGCTTTGATTAAACTGGATTTACCTGCTCCACTAGGAGCTGAGATAATAAAAAGTGTTCCTGTATACATTATATTCTTAAGATCAATAATTTTGCTCACTATTATTCATAAAATTTGATAAAAAGAAAATGGAGTAGTGTAAAAAATAATCATTCAATATTCTAATATTATAACTTTTTATAATAATACAAACCTTCTGAAGTTATTTATTTTGCTAAGCTTTATTGTGAGTGAATGATTGGTTTAGTTATTATTTGCGATAATCTACCACCTGCAATGTTATATAACTTTATGATATCATTAAATATATTGTTATCCCATTCAATTTCAGCTATGACCACAATTAAAGATATCGCTAAAATGGCGGGTGTTTCCCATGGTACTGTTTCTAATGTGTTAAACGGTCGTGGGAATGTTAGCGTTAAAAAAATTAAACTGGTTGAAGAGGCCGCACAAAAGTTAGGGTACCAATTGAATGTGCAAGCTAAAATCTTGAAAGAAGGGGTTGCTAATTCAGTTTCTATTATTTTACCCAATATTATAATTGAGCAGTTTAGCCATCTTTATAATAAATTATTTTTTTCCCTAAATGAATTAGGATATGAAACAACGATTTATCTTACTTATGATTCAGCGGAACTTGAATTACAGTTTATTCAGAAAATAGCCACCAAAAGAGATTCCGCTATTATAGTTGTTTCTTGTTTAGAAAATGCTAATGCCTATTACCAGAATTTATCCATAGCACCTGAAAAAATCATTTTTGTCTATAATCGTCCTAAATTTGCTGAGAAATTTGTTTCACTTGATTATAAAAATGCCGGTGAAACTATTGCTAAGACTATTATGGATAAGCATTTTATTAATATTGGTTTATTGCTTGATCATAAGAAATATACCTATACACAAACATTCAAGAAAGGCTTATTAAACACCTTCAAACATGCAGATTACGATATAAATTTAAATATTGAATTTACATCTAACTCTATAGGCTATAGTAAAGCTTATAATTTCTTTAGTAATCATGATGTTAAATATGATGCGATTATAACGACGGGAATTGAAAAAGCTGATTATATTATCAATGCCAGTTATTTCGGCTCACAGCAATCTTGCCCCCCTATATATACATTAGGTAACACCAGTTGTATGTACCGAGATAACATTCACCAATATCAAATGCATTATAGTTTATTAAGTCAATGTATAATTGATTTGATTGAAGGTAAAAAAACGAAGTTGCCAATTAATACTAATTATCGGCAATTATTCGATACACATAGTGACATAAGTGTTGAAAAACAAGCTATTAACGTTTTAATGTTATCTAGTCCAATTACTGAAACTGTAAAAAAATTATTACCGCATTGTTATAAAATGACAGGTATTACTGTCAATTTGATAACTAAGTCCATTGATGAGATCCATGAAATACTACATAATTTAGCAGATCACCCTGAGATTGATGTTAGTTGGGTTGATGTTGCTTGTTTCCCGTGGTTTGCTCGTTCTAGATTTAAACCATTAACGGAACTTAAGCTGAATCTTGACCAAAGCTTATCACAATATTCAACCTATATTATAGAGCGTTTTAGCTACTTCAATAATGTTCCATATGCATTGCCTTTTGACCCTAGTATACAAATGCTGTTTTATCGCAAAGATATTTTTAATGATTCATTGGTCAAAAGATGTTATTTCGAGCGATATCGCCAACCATTAGTGGTTCCAACAGATTTTCGAGAATTTAATCAACTGACTGAATTCTTTAATCAATATTTCAATCCTGATTCGCCAATTAAATTTGGTAGTTGCATTACATTAGGTAAACCTGAACTTTTAGCATCTGAGTTTCTTTTAAGATATTATGCCAACGGTGGTAGGTTAGTACAGGGCACAACTATTGAATTAGATAAAATGATTGCGAGCATAACATTACATGAATTTGAACAATTCCTTTATGTAGCCGAAAACTTAAATTCTGATTGGTGGGGCGAGTCTGTCAAACAATTTGAAGATGGTAATATTGCCATGTTGATTGTTTATATGAATTTATTTAGTTGTGTTCTTAACCCTGAAATATTACATCTTACTGGTTATGCAGCAGTACCTGGTGATAAACCATTGTTAGGGGGAGGGTCTTTATGTATGTCAAAATATAGTGACAAAGATAATGCGGTTTCAGCCTTTTTTGATTGGTTATTTTCCCCGGTAATTAATGAACAAATGGCTTGGCTTAATGGCTCAACAGTGACAGACAGTATCTCTATGGGTCAGCAGCTTATGAATAATTACCCTTGGCTTAAATTGAATAAGGCAAATTATTTTAGCGGTGTAAGAGAAAATGTAATGGATAAAGAATTTTATCTCGATTTACCAAGAATTGAAAAAATTATTGGCCATCATCTTTTATTATGGACAAAACAGCAATACAGCAGTGATCAAACTATAGATAATTTGAATCTTGAATTGTTATTAAAGACGAAACAGTTATTAAATTAGTCACTGAAATAAAATAATCTTAAGAAATATTATTGATAAGTTACTAATTTTGGAAGTATATAAAAAAATTGCTAATAATCAATTAATTATTAGCAATTTAAGTCACATTCCCTGTAATTAAAAGTGTTATTATTGTTTTGATATTATTTTATTATAGTTGTTATTTTATTATTATCGTTGTATTCCCTTTTCTTGTTATTATATTTTTGTTGTTATTTTCTATTATTATTATTCTCTTTTGTTATTAGCACATCTTTATCATTAAAAAAAATCCAAAAGCCAATGGCAACGATTGCAGCAACGACTGCAGGATAAATCCAAAATTCTTGCCATTGAGCTGCAGCTTCCGGCATCGTTTTCTCGGTGACAATTTTGTTATTAATAAAGCCACAAACGGAAGCAGCCATAAATAAACCAATTCCATTAGAGACGATAAATCGTAATCCTTGAGCTTGAGCTTTAATTTCAGGGTTGGCCTTTTTATCAATATAGATGTCACCAGCAGTAAAAAAGAAATCCCAGCACAGACCTTGTAACAATAAAGCACCAACAATAAAAAACATATAACTTTCTGAAATAGCTGCTTGAGATAGTAGCAAACTGCGAATAATCCAACTGATAGCGCCTAATAAAATTACTTTTTTAAACCCTAATTTGCGAAGAATAAATGCTAAGAAGATCATAAATATAACTTCTGTAGCTGTTGCAATTTGCATCATTGATGCAGGGTCAATCTTTAAAACAGGGAAGTAGACAGGGATATAAGCGCTATAAGCTGTTTTAGAAATCATCAATACAAAAGTTGAGAACATAAATATTGAAAAATATTTATCTTTAAATAATGATAAAGCATCTAGGCACAAAATTTCACGCATTGAAATTTTTTTATTTTTCGTGGCAGGTGGTGTATTAGGTAATGTAAAACAATAGATGCCATAAATAATTGAGGCGAAAGCAGCTAGTACAAATGTATCTGTTGTTTGGGCTATACTTAACACTTTATCGCCCATTAGGAAACCAACTGTCATAAAACCAATTGTGCCAAATACACGTACGATAGGAAACCATTTTACGCCGTCAATGTGCCTAAAACTTACACTATTTGCTAATGCTGTAGTTGGGTAAAATAATAATCCCACTATAAAGACGACAATTAAAAAAGCAATTTCATTATGATTATGAATATATAACGGAAGCAGGAATAATACTCCAGCATTTAATAGGTGGAGTGTACCCATTACTTTTTGAGATGAAAAAAATCTATCTGCAACCATGCCTATAAATAAAGGCGAAATAATTGTTGCTATACCTAAGACTGAATAAGTTGTTCCCACAATATCTTTTAAATCATAGGCTGAAAGTACCGCACCAATCACCATATTCCATGCACCTTGCACGAAATATTGGAGAAACATCATGATTAATAAGCGTGGTAATTTAAACATATATGATTATTCCCTTCTAGATTACTTTGGTTAAACCATCAAAGGCAACTTCAATCTTATATGGCTTAAATATTTCAACTAAATCATCATGCATAAAACCACAGCTATGAGAATGGTGAGATGTTAATAATGCTGTATTCTCATGAAATATATCATCTTTAATCATTCTTTTTTGTGCTGACAATACGGTTTCAATACTCATATGGTTATTTGTTTTCTCATTATCTCTATAGCCATAAGTACATTCAAAAATAGCCAAATCAATTTTTTTGCCACTATTTTTTAACCACTGCCATGTTAATTCAGGAAAATAACCGGAATCATGACCATATAACATTGTCTTTCCAGATTTTTCAATTAAATAGATATAGCAAAATTCCCACTTAGCATGATTTGCAAGTAATGGCGTAACTTCGTATCCACTTGATGTTGTAATAGTTTGGAATGGAATAGCAACATTAAATACGAAACGTTCACTGCTATAATCTTGTAAAACATTTAAACAGCCATTAATGGCTCTATCATTACCGTATATATGTAGTGGGTGAGTAATATTAAAACCGAAATTAATCATTCGGCTGTATAAATCACCTACATTAAAATGATCAGGATGAGTATGCGTAAAGAGTATGTCTTTAATTTTAGTCATATCTATATTTTCACGCATAATTTGATAACTAAATTCCGGCGCTATATCAATTTGCATCAAATCGTCGATAATTACCGAACTGCGGGTTCTAATATCCTTTCCTTTTTGGATTCTAACTTTTTCACAAATGTCACATTTACAAAAAGGATTTGGAATACCTTCTGATGCTGCTGTTCCAAGAAATTGGACTCTCATACTTAATCTTAGTGCCTAATTTAATTTGATTAACTATTTGTTATTCTATACTATTTTTTTTTATATTGGAACGTTTCAATTTAAAAAAAGTTAATTTTATTAGCGGTAAAATTATGATGATTTTTTTCGATTTGGATGGTAAGGAAAAAGTTATAGACAAAAATTAATTTGCTAGATCAAAAACACATTTTGAATGATGTAGGCTCATTTTTATAAATTATAAAAATATATAATATTTATAATTTATAATTCAGTAAAAAAATTAAACGAAAATATCTAATCATTATTAGGTAATTAATAAATATTTTCGTTATTTGAATATGATAAGCTTTAAATTGATGACTTAAATTAGACTTCTTTCCATAAGATCATATTTTCTGATGAGATATCACTATTGTTATAGTTGTTATTATAGTTATTAAGTGGCATTGATTCTTTATCAAAGGCAAGATCTCCACCATCTATAATTTCTCCACCTTTTTGAATTCCTTTAAAATCAAACAGGTTGTTATCACAAAGATGAGAAAGCGTGATATTCTGTGTTGCTCTAAACATTGTTTCAATACGTCCAGGGAACTTCTTATCCCACTCATTTAGCATGTCTTTAATCACTTTACGCTGTAAATTAGGCTGCGAGCCACATAAATTACATGGAATGATTGGAAATTGTTTAAATTCAGCATATTTAGCTATATCTTTTTCTTTACAATATGCTAATGGACGGATAACAATGTGTTCACCCGTATCATTCATGAGTTTAGGTGGCATCGCTTTCATTTTTCCACCATAGAACATATTAAGAAATAAAGTCTCTAATATATCATCACGATGATGACCAAGTGCAATTTTTGTTGCGCCTATCTCTGTTGCGGTACGATATAAAATACCACGTCTTAAACGCGAGCAAAGTGAACAGGTTGTTTTACCTTCAGGAATTTTTTCTTTTACAATACCATAAGTGTTTTCAGCCACAATTTTATACTCAATACCTAATGAAGAAAGATATTGTGGTAGAACATGTTCGGGAAAACCGGGTTGTTTTTGGTCAAGATTAACTGCTACAAGGTCAAACTCTATAGGTGCACTGATTTTGAGGTTAATAAGAATATCAAGTAGAGTGTAACTATCTTTCCCACCCGATAAACAAACCATTATACGATCACCGTTTTCAATCATATTAAAATCGGCAATAGCTTCACCTACTTGGCGTCTTAAGCGTTTGTGTAATTTATTTTGATTGTAAATATTCATTCAAGATTTGATCCAGCTACCTCTGATATTAATCTGCACGACTCATAAAACGACGTTCAGCAACGTGTATTTTAATTTTTTCACCGTTATTAATGTATTCAGGTACTTGTACAGTTAAACCGGTAGTCAGTTTTGCAGGTTTAGTTCGAGCACTCGCAGATGCACCTTTAATACCAGGATTAGTTTCTATAATTTCAAGTTCAACAGTTTGTGGTAATTCAAGCGCAATAATTTGTCCATCGACAGTTAGTACCTGAATTCCTGGAATACCACCTTCTGGGATGAAAAGTAGTTCATCTTCAATTTGATCTTGTTTGAAAGAATAGGGAGTGAAATCCTCATCATCCATAAACACGTATTCATCACCATCAACATAAGAAAAGGTAACTGGTCGACGGTTTAATTCTATCGTTTCTAAAATATCATCGCCTTTAAAGCGTTCTTCTACTTTCAGACCTGTTTTAACATCAGAAAAACGCATTTTATATAATGTACTTGCACCTCGTGCACTTGGACTTTGTACTTCAATATCTTTTACTAATAATAATTTACCATTATAGGTAATTGCATCGCCTCGTTTGACTTCATTTGCTTTTGCCATGTTTAATATTCCTGTAATGTTATAACAATAAACATCAAAATAAGCCTGCTATTTTAACGCTAACTTGCTATGATAACCAATCATTTTGTTTAAAAGGATTACAAGTGGACGACCGTCTATTCACATGTCGGGAGAATTGTGGTGCATGTTGTATTGCGCCATCAATTTCTAGCCAAATACCAAATATGCCAAACGGTAAGCCTGCCGGAGTTGCTTGTTGTCATTTAGATAGCCAATATCGTTGTAAATTATTTGGTCAGCCATCACGTCCGTTAGTATGCTGTCGTTTAAAAGCAAATCAAGAAATGTGTGGCAATAATCGTCAAGAAGCTTTAGATTATTTAACACAGTTAGAGCAAATTACTTGTTAATGAGTATTGGTTATGTTTAACAAAAGGTTTTAATTATTAGAAATATTTATCTCCTCCTAACAAATTTTTGTTAAACTCTGCTAAATTTTTTTAATAATTTGATTTTTTATGCAAAATAAACTTAAACGTGATTTAAAAGCACGACATTTAACGATGATTGCCATTGGCGGTTCAATTGGTACCGGGTTATTCGTAGCATCAGGTGCTACAATTGCGCAAGCAGGTCCGGCAGGTTCCTTACTTTCTTATGCCATAATTGGTGTAATGGTCTATTTCTTAATGACAAGTTTAGGTGAGCTGGCTGCATATCTACCTGTTTCAGGTACTTTTGCAACTTATGGTTCGAAATATGTTGATGAGTCATTTGGTTTCGCAATTGGTTGGAATTATTGGTATAACTGGGCTATCACTGTTGCAGTAGATCTTGTTGCTGCTCAATTGGTTATTTCTTATTGGTTTGACTTTGGCGCCTATAGTTGGTTGTGGAGTTTACTGTTTTTAGTGATCATCTTTTTCCTAAATGTGATTTCGGTAAAAGGATTTGGTGAAGCTGAATTTTGGTTTTCATTAATTAAAGTTATAACAGTAGTGGTGTTTATTGCGGTCGGTTTACTGATGATCGTGGGCATTTTACATGGTGGTTCTGATACTGCAATTGGTTGGCACAACTGGAATATTGGCGACGCTCCTTTTGTTGGTGGCTTCTCGTCTATGATTGGTGTTGCGATGATTGTTGGTTTCTCATTTCAAGGAACGGAATTGATAGGTATAGCAGCAGGTGAATCAAAAGATCCTGAAAAGAACATTCCGAAGTCAATGCGGCAGGTTTTTTGGCGTATTTTGTTATTCTATATATTCGCTATTTTTGTTATCAGCTTAATTATTCCTTATACAGATCCGCGTCTATTACGTAATGATGAAGCAGATATTAGTGTGAGTCCATTTACGCTGGTGTTTGAACATGCAGGATTATTATCAGCAGCTGCAATAATGAATGCGGTAGTTTTAACTTCGGTACTATCAGCAGGTAATTCAGGATTATATGCATCTACTCGGATGCTTTATGCGTTAGCTAAAGAAGGCAAAGCACCTAAGATTTTTGGTCGGCTATCTAAAAGTGGAATTCCGACAATGTCGTTAATTGCCACTACAATTGTCGCAATGCTATGCTTTTTAACATCAATGTTTAAAGATCAGCAAGTCTATTTATGGCTACTTAATTTATCGGGCATGACTGGATTTATTGCATGGTTAGGGATTGCTATTAGTCACTATCGCTTTAGAAAGGGGTATATTAAACAGGGTTATGATGTAAATAAATTGCCATATCGTTCTAGTTTCTTTCCTTTTGGTCCGATATTTGCTTTCATACTTTGTTTACTCATTACTTTAGGGCAAAACTATGAAGCATTCTTACAAGATAACATTGACTGGTATGGTGTTTTAGCCACTTATATTGGTTTACCACTGTTTTTCTTTATTATGATTATTTATAAATTTATTAAAAAGACTAAATGGGTTAAATATCAGGATATGGATTTCTCTCGTATTGATGAAAACTAATATAAATATTGTTAATTTTATTTAGCCACCTAAGCCGGAAATTTTCCGGCTTCTTTATTCTTATCAACAAATTCAATCACTAATAGCCTATACCATTTTCCGTTGAATAATAAATGTGAATTAATACTACTCAATAAATCAAGATTATAGATTTTAGGTAAATCAACTAAAAGAAAATGATGACAAGATGGAATTTATCTGAGTTTAATCTAAATGTTAACCGATACCCTTACCAATATAATTAAATAAAATAGGCTTAAATGAAAAATAATGTAAAAAGAGTATCTATTACTAAGTAAACAAAAACCCATATCGCGCATAATGCGCGATACATCAGATAAAAATGATATTATAAAAATTATTATTAGATTAGCGACTACGAAAGATAATGCGTGCTTTTGATAAGTCGTAAGGGGTCATTTCTACAGTAACTTTATCACCTGTTAAAATACGAATGTAGTTTTTACGCATCTTACCAGAAATATGTGCCGTTACTACATGACCATTTTCTAACTCTACACGAAACATAGTATTGGGTAATGTTTCTAGTATAGTACCTTGCATTTCAATGTTATCTTCTTTTGCCATTGGGTCCTCGAAATATTAATTTTTACTAAAAATGCTAAATATTAACAGATAAATAATCGCAATCGTGCATTATCCGGTTAAATGTGCTTTAGCCGGCAAAATGATGCCGAAAAAACTGCCAGAAGTAAAGTAATTTCTATTATTTTTCATTAATTAAGCATTATACAGATGATGATTTTGAATATATTGCCAGACTTTAGGGGGTAAAAATGCCTGACAGTCTTGTCTATGCTGGATACGTTGTTTTATTTCCGTCGCGGAGATGTTTTTAAGTGGTGTATGAGCAACGTAAATAAAACCATTAGGATTTTGGTGAAGATCATCGACGCTTTCGGTTTGATGCGCTTTCAGCCATTGCTTTAATTGTGGATCATTAATCTGTTGAGAATATCCGGGACGTTGGCAAACTAATAAGTGGCAATAATCCAATAATTTTTGCCAATTATACCAGCTAGGTAAATTTAATAATGAATCTTGACCGATAATAAACGCGAGGTTTTTTTCATTACCATGCTCCTGACGCCAAGATTGTAAGGTTTCAATGGTAAAAGAAGGTCGTTCCGATTTTGCTTGTGTAATTTCCCGACAATCAATTGAGAAAAGAGGGTAATCACTAATAGCCAAACGTAGCATATCCAAGCGTTGTTCGGTTGTGGCGACCGGTTGCGGTTTGTGTGGCGGAATATAGTTTGGTAATAAACTGACATGGGTTAAATTAACTTCTTTAGCTAGGGCGATTACCGGCAATAAATGACCATAATGAATTGGATCAAATGTTCCACCGAATAATGCAGTTAACTCAATAGACATTCGGTACACCTAAAACTGCAAACACAATGATGTTAAATTTTCCCAAATCGGTGCTTCGTAATCAGACTTGAGTGCTATTTCTAGCTCGGTTAATGTATTTAAATTTTTATAAAGCTGTTCTAAAGAAGTTTTATTTAAATAAGGCGTAATAATATTTCGTCGATTCTGCCAAACTTTATAGTTATCATAGGCTACTTTTAAATTGGATTTAGCTGCATCTTTTTTTAGATTAATGAGTTGAATTAATTCTCGTTGAATTGTTCTTAACAAGATGAGAGGGACGGTGTCGTTGGTTTTTAATTGTTGCAAAATATGTACAACACGCTTAGCTTTACTCATTAACATCGCATCTATTAAATGAAATGGTGTAAATATGGCACAATCTTCTAGATTACTTTCTAATTGATTATAGCTAATTTTACCGTCGGGATAGAGTAACTTAAGTTGTTCTATCATTTGTGAAAGTGCTAATAAATTTCCTTCATAAAAGTAACACAGTAGCTCAATACCTTGTTTCTCAATGGTAAGATCATGGTTTTGCAATTGTTGATTTATCCAATTTGGTAGTTGATTAATATCGGGGGTATTACAGCTAATAATCAACAAATGATCAGATAATGTTTTAACCCAATGAGCACTTTCTTGGGATTTTGTCATTTGGGGTAGACAAATTAACAAACTAACGTCAGGTGATATTGATTTGCTCAATTCATCCAATTTTTTTGCTGTGCTAGCATTAAGTGAATGATCACTAAATTGAAGAATGATTAATGTTAAGTTTGAAAATAGACTCATTGATCGACTATTTTCGTAAATACTATCCCAATTAGTTTGATTATCAATTATAAAAACAGTCTGTTCACTAAAACCACGCAAGCGAAGTGTTTCAGTTATTTTCGTTTGCGCGATGTCTTGTAAATAGGGATCATTTCCAACAGTCAGAAAATAACGCCATGAATTATCTTGCTCAAGTTTTGTATTGAGCTGGTTAGCATAGATTTTTATCATTACGTATTGTGTTTATTTTCAATGGTGTTAATTGATTTCAATTTACTGATTAACTGTTTTGCAGCTTGAGTATACATTTCTCGCTCAATTAATTTTTGCTCAGTAGTTTTTGCCAAGGCTGTAGCTGGGTTATCAAAGAAAGTACGGAATACTTTTGTCGTAATTGGGTAAATATCTCTGCCGGCCATGATGACTTGTGCATTGACAGTTAAAATTAATTGGTATTCAGCTGATTTACCATTTTGATAAATAGAAATAGTTTCTTTGCCAATATTTGAATTGATGATACGTAATGAAGGATATTGATGAGCACTATCTTCTTGTACTAATAATACTTTATTTTTATTAAGTAAATCTTTAACAGTGCGTGATAATTCACTATAAGGATTTTCACTATAAAACGTCATAGTTTCAAATTGCTTTGGAATTTCAGTTTCATGTTGTAAATGAAACCCACATCCGGTGAGCAAAATCATTGTCAAAGTGACTAAACTGAACAATTTCTTCATTTAGGTTTATCCAATTGTAAGGGGTAATAATCATTACCCCAATTTATTAAAAACTTATTAGTCAGTTTTTAGCCGACAACAAGATTAAGAAGTTTGCCTGGAACATAGATAACTTTTCGTATCGTCATATTATCTAAATGTTTTTGAACATTTGCTTCAGACTTAGCAACATTTGTTACAAATTCTTCAGTAGCATCAGCAGGAACAGTTAGTTTTGCACGAACTTTTCCATTTATTTGAACAACAATCAGCTTCTCATCTTCAATCATTGCCGATTCATCAGCAACTGGCCAACTTGCATAATCAATGTTACTGTCATGACCCAAGGCCTTCCACATAACAAAACAAGCATGAGGCATCATTGGGTAAAGTAAACGTACAATTGCATTCAATGCTTCGTCCATCAAAGCTCGATCTTGTTCGGTTTCTTGTGGTGCTTTTTGTAAGCGATTCATGAACTCCATGACGGCAGCAATAGCGGTATTAAAGGTTTGACGACGACCAATATCATCCGTAACTTTAGCAATCGTTTTATGTAATTCACGACGAAAAGTCTTCTGATCATTAGTTAATTGTTCGACGATTAATGGCTTAACAGCCCCTTTTTCTGTATGTTCATAGACTTGTCGCCATACGCGTTTTATAAAGCGATTTGCACCTTCAACGCCAGATTCTTGCCATTCAAGCGTCATTTCCGCAGGAGATGCAAACATCATAAAGAGGCGAACAGTATCAGCACCATATTTATCAACCATTTCTTGTGGATCGATGCCATTATTTTTTGACTTAGACATCTTGGTCATACCAGCATGAACTAATTCACGACCGTCTTTGTCATAAGCTTTAGCAATACGGCCTTTTTCATCACGTTCAACCGTGACTTCTGTCGGAGAAATCCAGATACGTTCTCCACTTTCTGCGGTGTAATAGAAAGCATCAGCTAATACCATACCTTGACAAAGTAATCTTTTTGCCGGTTCATCAGAACTAACCAAACCAAAATCACGCATTAATTTATGGAAGAAACGGAAATAAAGTAAATGCATAATGGCATGTTCAATTCCACCAACATACTGATCAACTGGCAACCAATAATTTGCTGCGTTTTCATCTAGCATACCTTCGTTGTAATGTGGGCAAGTATAACGAGCATAATACCAAGATGATTCCATAAATGTATCAAAGGTATCTGTTTCACGTAATGCAGGTTGGCCATTAATCGTTGTTTTTGCCCATTGTGGATCAGCCTTAATAGGGCTAGTAATACCATTCATTTCCACATTTTCAGGTAAGATTACAGGTAGTTGATCTTCTGGTGTTGGAATAGTTGTTCCATCTTCTAAAGTCACCATTGGGATTGGTGCACCCCAATAACGTTGACGAGACACGCCCCAATCACGTAAGCGATAATTTACTTTACGTTCACCTAAACCTTGACCGATCAGTTTATCGGCAATCGCATTGAAGGCTTGTTCAAAATTCAATCCATCAAATTCATTAGAATTAAATAATTGACCATATTCCGTATAGGCTTGTTGACTTACATCTGGTGCTTCACCCACTTCATTTAATATGACAGCTTTAATTGGTAGCTGATATTTAGAAGCAAACTCATAATCGCGTTGGTCATGTGCCGGTACTGCCATAACGGCACCTGTACCGTATTCCATTAATACAAAGTTAGCAATCCAAACAGGCACTTTTTCATTGGTTAATGGATGAATCGCATAAAAACCTGTAGCGATACCTTTTTTCTCCATAGTCGCCATGTCTGCTTCAGCTGTTTTGGTATTCTTACATTCAGCAATAAAGGCAGCAATATCGGCATTATTTTGTCCTGCCAATTGGGCTAATGGATGTTCAGCTGCAACAGAAATGAAACTGACTCCCATTAAGGTGTCTGGTCGAGTTGTATAGATGCGTAATTTATCTTGATAGTTTTCAACCGCAAATTCTATTTCTAAACCTTGCGAGCGACCAATCCAGTTTTTCTGCATTGTTTTTACTTGCTCAGGCCAACTTTCTAAACTATCCAAGTCTTTTAGCAGTTCGTCAGCATAGGCAGTAATTTTAATAAACCATTGTGGAATTTCTTTTCGTTCAACAGGAGTATTACAACGCCAACAGCAACCTTCAACAACTTGCTCATTAGCTAAAACAGTTTGATCCGTTGGACACCAGTTAACGGCTGAGGTTTTTTTATAAACTAATCCTTTTTGATAGAGTTTTGTAAAAAACCATTGCTCCCATTTATAATATTCTGGTTTACACGTTGTTACTTCTCTATCCCAATCATAACCGAAACCAAGTAGTTTCAATTGTTTTTTCATATAAGCGATATTTTCATATGTCCATTTCGCTGGCGCAGTATTATTTTTTACAGCAGCCCCTTCTGCGGGTAATCCAAAAGCATCCCAACCAATTGGTTGCAGTACATTTTTACCTTGCATACGTTGATAACGTGAAATGGTATCACCAATAGTATAATTACGAACGTGACCTAAATGTAAGCGACCAGACGGATAAGGTAACATGGATAAGCAATAATATTTTTCTTTGCTTGGATCTTCAGTGACATGAAAAGTGTTATTTTCTTGCCAATATTGTTGTACTTGCGCTTCGATTTTTTCTGGGCAATATTGTTCGGATAAATGGATTTCTTTCATATTATTTGACATAGTCTGCTTAAGTCCTATTAACGATTTTTATTTTGTATTTCTCATACAATCGTCTAAAAAAATGATCTACTAATTGTATTGGTTATTGGCATAAATTGAAATATCTTATCGTGATTTTGTCTTAATTTTATTATGAAAACTGCTAATTTTATTTGAATGCCAAATCACTTTTTGTGTGCTTGTAATCTTATAACTTATATTGTGTTATTTTTAAACGTAACATTAAGATTATTTTCAATATAATTATTTTCTATTTTAACGCCAATTGCATAATTATACTAATTCTAACTGCTCTTTTAATCGTTTGAGATATCGTCGGCTAACAGGAACAGATACATCGTTATTGAGTATAATTTCTGTATAATTTGCTTGAACGAAGCGAATCTCTTTAAGTTTTTGAATGTTGATAAGATATTGTCGATGGCAATAAACAAGTCGTGTTCGTTCTTCTAATGTTTTTAATGTTAATTCAGTTAAATATTCAATGTTGTCTTGATTGATAACATATACGCCACTAGCACGGCAATTAACATAATAGACATCGTTTGGATCGATTAAATAAATTCGATTATGTCCAACACATGGAATATATTTTAAATAATGCTGATTTTTTATTTGAATTTGATCCTTTCTATTTGTTTCGGTTAATAATCGTTGAATGGTTTTATTTAATCGATTTGGTTCAATGGGTTTAAGCAGATAATCATAAGCTTGTTCTTCAAATGCTTGAATAGCATATTCTTCATAAGCAGTTAAAAACACAATGTGGGGCATTTGATGTGGTGAAATCATACTAAGCATTTCAATACCGCTTATTTTTGGCATTTGAATATCTAAAAACACAACATCAGGGGATAGACTATGAATCGTTTTGATCGCATCAAAGGCATTACTACACTCAGCAATGATATTAATACACTCAAAGTCGTTGAGTAAACACCGTAAATTATCGCGAGCTAAAGGTTCATCATCCACGATTAAAACATTTATCATGTATTATTTTCCTTATTTAAAGGTAGGCATAATGTTACTCTGGTATAAATCTCAGATTTGCACTCAATGGTTAACCCATATTGCTTTCCATAGCGTATTTTAATTCTTTCATCTACAAGCCTTATTCCTAAGCCATTATTATCTTTATGGTTTTCTTGATAATTACCTGCATTATCTTCTACTTCAAGAATTAAAATATCTAATTGTTGATAGGCTCGAATTGTAATTGTACCATCGCCTATTATTTGTGCTATACCATGTTTTATGCCATTTTCAACAATGGGTTGCAAAGAAAAAGCTGGTAAAAAGGCATGTTCTAAGCTTTTTGGTATCAGAATTTGAATGGATAACTTGTCAATATACCGCATTTTTTCTATAGCAAGGTAAGCGGTAACATGATCAAGTTCATCTTTTAATGTGACGATCTCTTCTGGGCGTTTTAAATTTTTTCTAAAAAAAGTTGATAGATTTTGGACTAGCCGTAAAGCTTGTTCTTTATCGCGTCGAATAATAGCCTGTAATGTATTAAGTGAATTAAATAAAAAATGTGGGTTGACTTGAGCATGAAGTAATTTTATTCGAGTTTGGGAAAGTAATTGTTGGTATTGCTCATTTTGCCCTGTTAAAATTTGGGCTGATAATAAATTGGCAATTCCTTCTCCTAACGTCCGATTAATTGAGCTAAACAAGGTATTTTTGGCTTCATAAATTTTTATGGTTCCAACAACTTTTTTATTTTCTCCCCGAAGTGGTATTACAAGGGTTGAGCCTAAACGGCAATGCCGATTAATTGAACATTGATAGGCTTTATGAGTACCATCCAGATATTTCACTTCGTTATCTTCGATTGATTGTAATGTCGCCGTTGAAACAATAGGGGTTCCTGGAACATGATGGTCACTACCCAAACCGATGAATGCAAGAATCTTCTCACGGTCGGTTATTGAAACTGCTCCGACACCTAATTCTTGATAGATTATATGTGCCACTTTGGTGCTATTTTCTTGATTAAATTTATCACGTAATAGACCTTCAGTCCGTGCAGCAATTCTCAATGCCTTTGCTGAAAATGTGGAAGTATATTTATCAAATATTATTTTACGATCCAATAATATCTGCATAAACATGGCTGCACCAATACTATTGGCAACTATCATTGGTGCTGCAATGTGTTGTACAGTTTGTACAACAATATCCAATGGTTTAGAAAAAAGTAAAATTAATGCCATTTCAAGGGATTCGGTCACAATAGCTAATATGGCAATGACAAATGGATTATAAATTAAATCAACGCGTCCCTTTTTCATAACTACATAATGGAGCATACCACTAATTAATCCGGTTATAATCGTTGACACCATACAGATTTCAGCAGTAATCCCCCCTAATGTATAACGATGAACCCCTCCTGTTATACCAACTAGCAGTCCTACAGAAGGACCACCTAATACGCCACTTAAAATAGCCCCAATAGCTCGTGTATTGGCTAATGTATCTTCAATACGAAAACTGAAATAAGTTCCCATGATACAAAAAAATGAAAAAATGACGTAACAAATCAATTTATGCGGTAGATTAACCGTAACTTGTGTGACGGGTATTAAAATGGGAGTTTTACTTAGCATATAAGCTATCACTAAATAAACGCACATTTGTTGTAAAAGTTGCAAAATCAAATTAAATTCAATCATTTTTCTCTTTTATTGTAAGAATTATCAATTGGCAGTTATAGTCAACTTACGTTAAACTATTCAATTAAATTAAATCAATTGTAGTTTAAAATAGTAACATGAATCAAAAATTCGTAAATAATGATCAGCCTAATATTATGACGTCTCAAATTATGGAGGATGGTAGACCAAAACGACAAATACGTAGTTTTGTATTAAGGCAAGGTAGATTAACAAAAGGGCAAGAACAAGCATTAGCAAAATTATGGCCTACGTGTGGTATTGATTACAATAATCAACAGCAATTAGATTTTCATCAGCTTTTTAATAATGATAACGCTACTGTACTAGAAATTGGTTTCGGGATGGGGGCTTCATTTGTTGAGATGGCGAGTAAGCAACCAAATGAAAATTATTTAGGGATTGAAGTACATCGCCCTGGTGTTGGGGCGTGTTTAATGGCAATTGATCAGCAACATTTAAAAAATGTTAGAGTCATGTGTCATGATGCAGTAGAAGTACTTGAAAATATGATACCTCATGCATCTCTTAGTAAAGTACAAATCTTTTTTCCTGATCCATGGCATAAAGCAAAACATAATAAACGCAGAATTATTCAACCTGAATTTATACAATTATTAGGTAGCAAGTTAAAAATGGGCGGAATGATACATTTAGCGACAGATTGGCAAAATTATGCCGAACATATGTTGGAAGTTTTAACTCATGCACCTGGCTTTCAAAACCTTTCTTTAGATAATGGATATGTAGCAAGACCAGAATATCGACCTATGACAAAATTTGAAAAAAGAGGTTTAAATTTAGGTCATGGCGTGTGGGATTTACAATTTTGTCGGGTAGAATGACCAGAAATATTTCGCCAAAATTGCTATAACTGTGTTAGATTAAGCAACATTTCATAAAAAATATATTTTTAATCAAAATACCAACAAAATTAAAAAATAATATCAACATGATGTCGATTACTAAATCGCATCATGTTAATTATAAGTAGGAGATGAAATGGCTTTTCTTAAACGCAATCTTTTTATATTTTTTGTAGCTCTTATGCTATCAGCATGTACAGCACCTAAAAACTATAAAGTTATATCAGGGGCTGTTCATAATACTGGTTCTGACTCCATGTTCCCGGTAACCGCCACTATTTTATATACTGAAGATCAAGCTATGCTAATTGATACTCAGTTTACAAATAAAGAAGCACAACAAATCGTTGAGGAAATTAAAAAAAGCGGTAAACCGTTAACTTTAATTTATATTAGTCATGGCGATCCTGATTTCTATTTTGGTTTAGATACTGTTTTAAATGCTTATCCTAATGCTCATGTTATCGCAACAAGTGCAACGGTTGAAAAGATCAGACGCGAAGGTATTGGGAAATTAAAATATTGGCGTAAATACATCGGTGATCAAGCGCCAAAACGCATTGTTATTCCAACTGCACTGACAAGCAATACGTTTGATTTTGGTCAAGATTCATTTATTGTAAAAGGCGACGATCCAAATCGAACTTATTTATGGATGCCAAAACAAAGAATGATTATTGGCGGTTCTTTATTGTCAAATAACATGTTCATCTGGACGGCAGATGCTCGAACATCTGAGCAACGAATGCTTTGGGATAAAACAGTTTTAGAAATGCGTAATCTATCACCAAGAATTACTATACCTGGACATTACTTAGGTAATGATCCTGTAGCAAATGAATCTATTGAATTTACACATCAATATATTAATACCTATGATGAGGTATTAAAAAGCAACCATTCAATTTATGATATTGTTCGTAAGATGAAAGAACATTATCCCCAACTTGGCGGTGATCTTAATCTAGAAGTTAGTACAACAATAATTTTAAATAACGCTAATTTCTAATAAAAATAGCTACTGATGAATCTGACATGAAAAAGATGAATTTATTTCATCTTTTTCATGCTGTGCTTTATTTTGAAAAAGGATAGTTAACATAATAAATATCACATAAAATAAAGGTTCACAGGGATTATTTTGCATACAGTAGGTAGATACATTATGAATGAGTATCAATTAGAGCAAATACTTGTCATTAGTCGACATGGTATTAGAACAGCATTACCCGAAACTTTACGTTTATTAGAGACTGTCACTCCTAAAGCATGGCCACAATGGGATAGCGCTCCAGGTTACTTGACCAATCGGGGAGGTATTTTGGAGAATTATTTTGGTGCTTATTTTAAAAAATGGATGCAGCAACAAAATTTTGAAGTCTCTCCTGATGAAGTTTTTGTCTATGCTAATAGCATTCAGCGAACGGTTGCAACAGCTCAATATTTTACATTAGGTGCATTTCCCGGATTAGATGTTCCAATTAATCATAAATATCCTATTCAACGAATGGATCCTATTTTTGACCCTGTTGTACGTGATGATTCCGAAATCTTTAAGCAGAGCGTGATTAAAGATATTCAACATTACACCCACTCCCAGTTTTTAATTGAACAGTTAAATCTACAACTTAAACCAGCTTACGAATTATTGTCAGATATCCTCGATTATCGACAGTCACAATATTATCAAAAAGTACAATGTGAATTGGCAGACTTACCTAGTTCATTTAATTTAATTGTAAATGAAGAACCAATTATTAGAGGTTCATTAGCTGTCGGAACTGCAATAGCTGATGCATTACTATTGCAGTATTATTCTGGTTTTACAAAGCAAGATAATGCTTGGGGACTGATAGCTACCGAAGAGCAACGGGCAATGATTGCGAATATTAAAAACCAATATATAAATTTGTTATTTAAATCACCACTATTAGCAAAACATATTGCCAAGCCATTAGTTGAATTCGTTAATCAAATGTTTCAGCAACAACATAAATTAGTCATACTTGTTGGGCATGATTGCAATATTGCTGCTATTACAGGTGCTTTAGGTTTTAAAGATTATCAATTACCGCATCAAATTGAGGAAACGCCAATTGGTGGTAAGTTAGTTATTCAACGCTGGCGTAATAAGCACGATCAACAACATTATTTTAAAGTTGAATATATGTATCAAACTATAGAACAATTACATTTGGCCAGTGAGTTGACACTTAATAATCCTCCAATGCACCATCCACTTGAGATCGATGGTTTAAATAAAAATGAACAAGGTTTCTATTTTTGGAGTGATTTAAAAAAACGGATATCGAATATTTGACAGAATTGACAATTAATTTATAGTAATTACATAAAATTTACATTTTAATTAAATTTATTTTAATCATTTCTTCAGGACAACTGAGGAAAATGATTTTTATAGCCTACAAAACAACTATTTTTTTACAATTAGAAAGAGAAGAAATTAACATGTCTATATTTTTCATTGCAGTCTTAATTTTGGTTATATTAGCGTTAATTACTGTTTATAAAGCAATTACAATTGTTCCTCAAGGTTATGAGTATACAATCGAACGTTTTGGCAAATATACGCATACTTTAGAACCAGGTTTAAATATTATTATTCCTTTCATGGATATGGTGGGGCATAAAATAAATATGATGGAACAAGTTTTAGATATTCCATCCCAAGAAGTAATCTCTAAAGATAACGCAAATGTTCAAATTGATGCTGTTTGTTTTATACAAGTGCAAGATGCAGCAAGAGCCGCCTATCAAGTCAATCAGCTAGAAAGAGCCGTTATAAATTTAATGATGACGAATATTCGTACTGTATTAGGTTCAATGGAATTGGATGAAATGCTATCTCAACGTGATCATATTAATAGCCGTTTATTAAGTATAGTAGATGAAGCTACCAATCCTTGGGGAGTGAAAGTTACCCGTATTGAAATTCGTGATGTGCGCCCACCAACAGAATTAATTGCCGCAATGAATGCACAAATGAAAGCAGAACGTAATAAACGTGCTGAAGTATTGGAAGCTGAAGGGGTAAGGCAGGCAGCTATTTTACGTTCAGAAGGGGAAAAACAGTCTGAAATTCTTAAAGCGGAAGGTGAAAGACAAGCGGCATTCTTACAAGCTGAAGCCCGTGAACGTGCAGCGGAAGCGGAAGCAAAAGCAACCAAAATGGTATCTGAAGCGATTGCATCAGGTAATATTAATGCCCTTAATTACTTTGTAGCA
Source organism: Frischella perrara (assembly GCF_000807275.1). Taxonomy (NCBI): domain Bacteria; kingdom Pseudomonadati; phylum Pseudomonadota; class Gammaproteobacteria; order Orbales; family Orbaceae; genus Frischella; species Frischella perrara. Next base: position 480,575 of record NZ_CP009056.1, read on the forward strand.
CAAAAATATACTGAGGCATTACAACAAATTGGTTCAGCTAAAAATAGTAAAGTTGTGATGATGCCATTAGACGCAAGTAATTTAATGGGAAGTATAGGTGGTATCGCTGAATTATTAAATAACGCAAAGAAATAATCATTTAAAAACTGAGAATAAAAATGACCTATAACGTTGTATCAACTATATATAATAGTCCGCATTGGTTTTTCTTAATCTTAAGTGGGATATTGCTCATTGTCGAATTATTAGGAACTAGTGGTTATTCATTATGGAGTGGAGTTTCAGCTTTTTTTGTCGCCATTATCGCTTGGATAATACCATTATCATGGACTTTCCTCTGGATTATATTTGCAATATTAACAATGGTAACGGCTTATGTATGGTTTTTGTGGTTAAAACATAAAAATATGAATCAATCGAAAAAAAGGGCTTTAAATCAACCTAAAAGTGATTTGATTGGTATTAAAACCGTGGTTGTCGAAGCTATTACTAATGGTAATGGTAGAGTAAAAATCAACGATGGCACATGGATGGCAACAAGCGATCAGAATTTAGCTGTCGGTGAAAGAGTGGTAGTAGTTGATGTTGACGGACTTATTCTAAAGGTCAACAAAATACAATGATGAAATGTCATATTTGTTATATGCCAAAAAATTCTATTTAGTTGGGTTTTGGTTGTTTATTTTGAATGATTAAAAATTTATAGAGGAAATAAAATGAGCAATTTAAGGAAATTTAAGCGGAAATTAATATTAGGAGCAGGTTTACTTGCCATGCTGGCAAGCAGCAATATTTATGCCGCCGGTACACTTGTTTATTGTGCAGAAGCTTCGCCTGAAAATTTCAATCCCCAATTGGTGACGAGTGGAATTTCATTAGATGCTAGTGCTGTACCCGTCTTCAATCGTTTAGTTGATTTTAAACTCGGTACTACAGAAATCATACCATCTATTGCTAAATCTTGGGAAATTGATGATTCTAAAACTGCTTATACGTTCCATTTACGTGATGATGTTAAATGGCAAAGTAATAAAAACTTCAAACCTACACGTAATTTAAATGCTGATGATGTCATTTTTAGTTTTATGCGTCAAAAGGATGCTAATCATCCTTATCACAATGTATCTGGTGGTCAATATGAATATTTCACCAGTATGGGCATGGATTCTTTAATCACAAGTATTGAAAAGGTAGATGATCATACGGTTGTTTTCCATCTTGCCCATCAAGAAGCGCCATTTTTAGCAGATATGGCAATGTCATTTGCTTCTATTTTGTCTGCGGAATATGCTGATGCTATGATGAAAGCGGGTACACCAGAAAAATTCGATTCAAATCCAATAGGTACAGGTCCATTCACGTTAGTACAATATCAGAAAGATTCACGTATATTATTTAAAGCAAATCCAGATTATTTTGGTGAAAAAGCGAAGCTCGATCGCTTAGTATTTACCATTACGCCAGATGCTGCTGTGCGTTATGCAAAATTACAAAAAGGCGAATGTCATGTAATGCCTTATCCTAATATTGCTGATGTCCCTCAAATGAAACAAGATAAAAATATCGTTGTAGATGAAATGGCTGGTTTAAATATTGGTTTCCTTGCTTATAATATGGATAAACCGCCTTTAAATGATATAAAAGTCCGTAAAGCGCTTACTTTAGCTATTAATAAACAAGCCATTATTGATGCAATATATCAGGGTGCGGCGGAACCTGCTAAGAATTTCATTCCACCAACTATGTGGGGTTATAATAATGACGTGCAAGATTATCCTTATGATCCAGAACAAGCAAAGCAACTTTTAAAAGAAGCCGGTCAAGAAAATGGTTTTACTATTAATCTTTGGGCAATGCCAGTACAACGACCTTACAATCCTAATGCACGCCGAATGGCAGAGATGGTTCAAGCTGATTGGGCAAAAATTGGCGTAACTGCTAAAATCGTTAGCTATGAATGGGGTGAGTATTTAACCCGTGTACGTAATGGTGAACATGATGCATTATTTATGGGGTGGAATGGCGATAATGGCGATCCTGATAATTTCTTCTCAGTTCAATTGAGTTGTGATGCAGTTAAGGGTGGCTCAAATTACGCACACTGGTGTTATAAACCGTTTGATGATCTAATACAACAAGGTCGAGTTGAATCTGATAAGGAAAAACGTACAGAACTGTATAAACAAGCTCAAGTGATTATGCATGAGCAAGTTCCATTATTTTTAATTGCGCATTCAATGGTTTATATACCAGTACGTAAAGAAGTAAAGGGATACATAATGGATCCATTATCCCTACATAATTTCAATCAAGTAAGTATTGAAAAATAATGTTGTTTGGTTATCAACTTTTTTATAAGTCCTGTTCCACTAACAGGACTTTTTATATTGTGTCTTTTTTAATGTTAAGTTATTTACCAAAATAATAAAAATTATATTTTTTTGTTGAAAATATTAATCAACAAAATCGAAAATTAGAAATATTAAAATAATTATTTTCTTACTTTTATATGATTGTAACTGAATTTATTCGAATTATGTTGAATAGATGATATATGATTGTGAGTATAGACAAATAATCAGAATTAACTATACTTTAGTGCCTAATTTTTATAAGAGTAATTAAATGGTTGAAGCAGTTATTTTCGAATCTAAATATTAATAACGCTCTCAAGGAAGTGAAATTAAAACACCGCACATTATTTAATTGAATAATTAAATAAAGCACTCTTAATATTTTCGTGAATATATTGCCTAACTATATAACATAACAAATCATAATATAATAAGCAAAGAGCAAAATCATGTTCCAATTCATTCTAAAACGACTTGGTATGATAATACCGACTTTCTTAGGTATTACTATTTTAACCTTCGTTTTCGTGCACCTCATCCCCGGTGATCCAGTATTAATATTTGCTGGAGAACGAGGCGTATCTCCTGAAAGGCATGCTGAATTAATGGCACAGCTTGGTCTGAATAAACCCCTTTATCAACAATATTTTGATTATCTCATTGGTATCTTCAAAGGCGATTTAGGCGTTTCATTTAAAAGCCACGTACCGGTTTGGGACGAGTTTGTTCCACGCTTCAAAGCTACTTTTGAGCTTGGAATGTCGGCGATGTTATTTGCTGTTGTTTTTGGCGTGCCTATTGGCGTACTTGCAGCAGTGAAAAGGGGGTCAATATTTGACCATACAGCAATTAGTTTATCGTTAACTGGTTATTCCATGCCAATCTTTTGGTGGGGAATGATGCTAATCATGTTGGTATCTGTACATTTCAATTTAACACCAGTTTCAGGAAGAGTCAGTGATATGCTATTTTTAGATGATAGTAATCCTCTGACTGGCTTTATGCTAATTGATACGTTGATTTGGGGAGAAGAAGGCGATTTTATTGACGCTGTACAACACCTGATTTTACCATCCATGGTCTTAGGCACTATACCACTGGCAGTTATTGTTCGTATGACACGTTCATCAATGTTAGAAGTACTTAGTGAAGATTATATTCGAACTGCCCGAGCTAAAGGTCTCAGCCGTTGGCGAATTGTGTTAGTGCATGCTTTACGTAATGCGATGATTCCCGTCATTACCATAATTGGTTTACAGGTTGGTTCAATGCTTGCTGGTGCTATTTTAACTGAAACAGTCTTTTCATGGCCGGGTATTGGTCGTTGGCTTATTGAATCATTACAACGGCGTGATTATCCCGTTGTACAAGGTGGCGTTTTAATCGTCGCGACTTTAATCATTTTGGTTAATTTAGTCATTGATATGTTATATGGCATTATCAATCCTCGAATTCGTCACAAATAATAAGAGTATTTTGCCCATGAATGAAAAAAATTTATCAGAAACGATCATTGAGCAAGATGCAACAAATTACGCACCTAAGCCAATGACACCATTACAAGAATTTTGGTTTTATTTCAAAAAAAATAAAGGTGCAGTTGTTGGATTAATCTACATTTTACTTGTCGTATTTCTAGCAATTTTTGCCGATTTTGTTGCCCCACATTTACCTTCTGAACAATTTAGAGATTCCTTACTCGCCCCTCCAGTTTGGATGGAAGGAGGAAGTTGGCAGTTTATATTGGGTACGGATGATGTTGGACGCGATATTTTATCACGCTTAATATATGGTGCTCGTTTATCTCTTTTAATCGGTTGTTTAGTCGTAATTCTGTCACTTATCTTAGGGATTACCTTAGGGCTTATCGCTGGGTATATTGGTGGAATTGTCGATACAATGATTATGCGTATTGTTGATATTATGTTGGCATTACCAAGTCTCATTTTAGCATTGGTTATGGTTGCGATTCTTGGACCATCTATTGCCAATGCAGCTTTTGCTTTAGCATTTATCGCCTTACCTCATTATGTGCGTTTGACTCGTGCTGCAATGTTATCTGAAGTTAATAAAGATTATGTTGTTGCTTCGAAAGTTGCAGGTGCTGGAGCTTTTCGTCAAATGTTTATTAATATCCTTCCAAACTGCTTATCACCTTTGATTGTTCAGGCTTCCCTTGGTTTTTCCAATGCAATTTTAGATATGGCAGCATTAGGTTTTCTGGGAATGGGTGCTCAACCACCGACACCAGAATGGGGAACAATGCTATCTGATGTTTTACAATTTGTACAATCGGCTTGGTGGGTTGTTACATTCCCTGGACTAGTCATATTAATGACAGTGCTGGCATTTAATTTAATGGGTGATGGTTTGCGTGATGCGCTTGATCCTAAGTTGAAACAGTAAGGGAGTGAATTATGGCATTATTAGAAGTTAATGAGTTAGCTGTTCAATTTGGCGATTTTAAAGCTGTGGATCGAATTAGCTATCAAGTAGAACAAGGTGAAGTAGTCGGAATCGTAGGTGAATCTGGTTCTGGCAAATCTGTTAGTTCATTAGCCATAATGGGACTAATTGATTTTCCTGGAAAAGTAACTGCGAAAGCCTTACATTTTGATGGACAAGACTTGAAAACAATTTCGGAAAAAGCCAGACGTAAAATTGTTGGTGCTGATGTGGCGATGATTTTTCAGGACCCGATGACCAGTCTGAATCCATGTTTTACAGTAGGTTATCAAATTATGGAGGCGCTAAAAATCCATCAAGGTGGGAGTAAAAAACAGCGCCGCGATCGTGCAATTGAATTGCTTAACTGTGTCGGTATTCCAGATCCTGAAAATCGTTTAAATGTTTATCCACACCAACTTTCAGGCGGAATGAGTCAACGTGTAATGATTGCAATAGCAATAGCTTGTAATCCTAAGTTATTAATTGCAGATGAACCTACCACAGCCTTAGATGTTACTATTCAAGGTCAAATTATCGAGTTACTATTGGATCTGCAGAAAAAAGACAATATGGCATTAGTATTGATTACTCATGATTTAGCGTTAGTTGCAGAGTCAGCAAATAAGATTATTGTAATGTACGCTGGACAAATTGTAGAGATCGGTGATGCCAATATAATATTTAAAACACCATTGCATCCATATACACAGGCTTTACTCAATTCATTACCTGAATTTACAAAAGACAAACAACGTCTTGCCTCATTATCTGGTGTAGTTCCTGGTAAATATGATCGACCACTAGGTTGCTTATTAAATCCTCGCTGCCCTTACGCTGATGAGAAGTGTAGAACAAGTGAGCCAGCATTACATGCTTTTGGCAAAAACCGACAAGTGAAATGTCATTATCCTTTATCTATAGAAGGACATCCAAACTATGAATAATTCTACAACCAATCCATTGCTATTAGAGGCAAAAAATCTTAAACAGTACTATAACGTCAAAAGCGGTGTATTTAAACGTCAAACAAAACACGTTAAAGCTGTTGATGGTGTTTCTTTTACCCTTGAGAAAGGAAAAACATTGGCCGTTGTGGGTGAATCGGGATGTGGCAAATCGTCGCTAGCCAGAATGCTAACAATGATTGAACGACCAACTGCTGGGGAACTGTATTTTAAAGGGAATAATTTATTAGAATCTGATCCTAAAATGGATAAATTGCGCCGTCAAAAAATCCAAATTGTTTTTCAAAACCCTTATGCATCATTAAACCCGCGAAAAAAAATTGGTACGATTCTTGAAGAACCGTTATTGATTAATACTGATTTATCTAAAAGTGATAGGAAAGCTAAAGTATTAGCAATGATGAGTAAAGTAGGTTTGAAAGAGGAATTTTATAATCGATATCCGCACATGTTTTCAGGCGGACAGCGACAACGTATAGCTATTGCCCGAGGATTAATGCTTGATCCTGAAATTGTTGTAGCAGACGAACCTGTCTCAGCTTTAGATGTCTCTGTTCGTGCTCAAGTTCTAAATTTGATGATGGATTTACAAGAAGAATTAGGATTATCATATGTGTTTATTTCTCACGATTTATCAGTAGTTGAGCATATTGCAGATGATGTTATGGTAATGTATTTGGGACGGTGCGTGGAACAAGGTGATAAAAATAGCATATACGATAATCCACAGCATCCTTATACTCAGGCTCTTTTATCTGCGACACCACGATTAAATCCTGATTTAAGAAGAGAACGAATAAAATTGACTGGGGAATTACCAAGCCCATTAAATCCGCCGACAGGGTGTGCATTTAATGCTCGTTGTCGATTAGCATTTGAGCATTGTACTCAACATCAACCGCAATTAGTTGATTATTGTCAACATAAAGTATCATGTTTTTATGTTGAAAAACAGGCTAGGCATGCTGAATAATAATGTGTAGTTATAAAATGTTAGATATAAATTTATATAATTACTAATTGTAATAAGGCAATAATTCAAATGTAATGTGTTAGAAAATTCATTAATATGTTTTATTGTCTTTTATAAATATAAATCAATCATTTATTAAGACTTTTTCGTTAGTATTTTTTAATTATTTCCTACTAATAAAAGCACTTTATCTCTTTTTGATAAGTCAATTATTGCACTCCTTTAGCATTTTGAATGCAGAATAAAATAGATTCCTAAGATTTAAAGTTTTACACTTTTGTCGTTTTTACTTATATACTAGTTTGGTGAAAGGTATGATATCTATAATAACACTTTATTAAAAGGTCAGTAGAAATGGTAAAAATTATAAATTCTGAACATGCTCCAGCGGCAATTGGTCCTTATGTACAAGCTGTTGATCTAAATCAACTTGTTTTCGTTTCTGGGCAAATTCCAATTGATGTAAAAACAGGTCTAATGCCACAAGATGTTAGCGAACAAGCAAAACAAAGCTTAGCAAATATAAAAGCAATCTTAGAGGCTGCTGATTTAACACCGGCTAATATTGTTAAAACTACGGTATTTCTAGCTGATTTGAATGATTTTGCTGCTGTGAATGCCGTATACGAGCAGTTTTTTATTGATAACCATGCGACATTTCCCGCACGTTCATGTGTACAAGTTGCACGAATTCCCAAAGATGCCAAAGTAGAAATAGAAGTGATTGCTTCAAGAAACAAATGAAAAACGTTTTCGAGGAAATAAATATTAAATAACATTTATCGATTTAAAATTGATTGATGAATGTAAATATTCTTAATATTTTCAATTACTTATTGCGTTTTATTAAGATAATAAATATTATTATTTAATACTTGGTTTCGTATATAAATATAATGGAGTTACCATATGATTAGATCTATTTTAAGAGTATCTTTAATTACTTTATCTTTCTTTATTGTCGGTATGGCAAATGCTGAACTAACGGAAAATAAAGATTATGTAGTTTTAAAAAACCCGCCAACATATGAGAATATTCCTCAAGGCAAAGTTGAAGTAATTGAATTCTTTTCATATGGCTGTTCTTATTGTTATAAATTGGAACCAGAACTTCTAGCTTGGTTAACAGAGCAATCACCTAATGTTACTTTCAAACGTATTGCTATACCTAGAAAAGGTAAATGGTTTGCTTATGCACGACTTTATTATGCTCTAGGTTTAATTTCTTCTAAGGAACAAGCTAGAATCACACCATTAATTTACAATGCCATCCATGAACAAAAACTAAATCTTGAAGATGATAATGAGTTATTAGATTGGGCTGCTAGCGAAAATGTTGATCGTGAGCAACTCGCAAAATATTATCAATCTGTTGATGTGGACAAATCTATTGCTCAAGCATTTGAATTAGCTAAATCTTATGAGTTGCAATATGTGCCAACCATTATTGTAAATAATAAATATCAATTACAGTTAGATAGTTCAAATAATTATGCTGGAACAAAGGAAAAGTTAGCTGAATTAGTTAAATTAGCTGAAACAAATTAGTCTTTTGTTTGTTATCTAAAATTAAAGATAATTATGCGTGATAATAAAGAGTATTTTAACAAATAAAATGATGGATATTGATTGGCAAAAGGCTTGATGTAATAATTTTGATGTTAATTAATACTATAATTTAAAAATAAGGCTTTATTATGTTTGAAAGTGTTGAACCATATGCAGGGGATCCAATATTATCTTTAGTTGTTGATTTTAATAACGATAAAAGAGATGGTAAAGTTAATCTAAGTATTGGCTATTACTATGATGAGAAGGGTATAGTGCCACAATTAACTTGTGTTAAACATGCAATTGATGCACTGTATCAATCAAGAAATTCAGCAGCATTATATTTACCAATGAGTGGATTGGCTAAATATTGTCAATCTATTCAACACTTATTATTTGGTGAAGATAATCCAATTATTAATTCCGGTCGAGTGGTAACGATCCAAACATTAGGCGGATCGGGTGCATTAAAAGTGGGGGCTGATTTTCTATATCGTTATTATCCTAATTCACAAGTATGGGTGAGTAATCCTACTTGGGATAATCATAAAGCGATTTTCGGTAGAGCGGGTTTTAAAGTTAATTCATACCCTTATTTCGATAGCCAAACTGGTGGTGTAGACTTTAATGCAATGCTCGAAACTTTAAGTAAACTACCAGCAAAGAGCATTATTTTACTCCATCCTTGTTGTCATAATCCTACTGGTGCTGATTTAACAAATGAGCAGTGGGATCAAGTTATTTCTGTACTTAAACAGCAAGATTTAATTCCTTTTATGGATATCGCTTATCAAGGTTTAGCTAATGGTATTGATGAGGATGCTTATGCAATTCGAGCTTTAGCTTCATCGGGTTTATGTGGTTTAATTAGCAATTCCTTTTCTAAGGTCTTCTCCTTATATGGTGAACGGGTCGGTGGCTTATCAGTAATCTGTGATGATCAGCAAATAGCAAGTCGCGTTCTCGGTCAATTACAGGCAACAGTACGTTGTATATATTCTAGCCCTCCTAATACCGGTGCACAAATTGTTTCACATGTATTAAATAATCCGCAATTAAAAGCATTATGGATTAGTGAAGTTAATGCTATGCGTGATCGTATTAAACAAATGCGGATGAGTATGGTACATACTTTAAAACAAGCAGTGCCCAATCGGAATTTTGATTATTTGTTACTACAACAGGGGATGTTTAGTTATACAGGTTTAAGTGAATCACAAGTTGAAAAATTAAAAAACGATCACGCTATTTATTTAATTAGCAGTGGTCGTATGTGTGTTGCTGGATTAAATGATCGTAATGTTGTCAGTGTCGCCAAGGCGTTAGCCAAGGTTGTTTAAATTAAGGAGAAATCTAATGCGTAAATTAGTATTAATATGTTCAAGCCTCTTATTAATTCTTGCTGTTTCAGGTTGTCATACGGTAAATGGTGTTGGCGAAGATATCCAATCTGGTGGAGAAGCATTATCTCACGCATCAGGGCAGTAAATTGATTTGATTAAAGGAGAAGGGGGGTTAACGTTATACAAATAATTATAGTTAACATTACCCTATTATATAATATGAAAAATAATTTCTTTTTTTTGAGTTTGTTGGCAGTTTTATTGACAGGATGTCAGGTACTTAATTTTAAGACAGAGCCAGCTACTATACCTGATTGCCAATATAACAAGTTATCAGGTACTGAATTTCAATTCGATAAATTAGCAGAAAATCAAATAAACAAAGGTTTTAATCATGTTTATGTGGCGCAAAGTCGAGCCAGTGCAACGCTTTCAGCTAAATATCAAAATATGCATGGTAAACTAACGGGAAAAGTATTTGAGGTTAATTATCGTAAGATTAATAGATGGGGACGCCAAGCATCGATCTATGATCTTTTTTATGATAATAATGATAATGAGGATATCTATTTAACACCACAACAAAAGGAAAAGCGAGATAAAGAAGCAAAATATGTTTTTTATCAAGCAATCTTAACGAATTGCCAAGTCGTTTATGTATCTGTTAATTCATTAGCTGATACTAAATTTAATCCACAATTAGTAAACGATAAAGGGCTGACACTAATAAATTACTAAAACGCATTTAATATGAATAATAAAAAAACGTTAGAAGGGATTAAAGGATGGCTCATTATACCTGCAATCGAAATAATCATTTCGATTCCGAGCCTTTGTTTTTATATCTTGACCATGATAATTTCGGCAAATAAATTAGGTATCTTGAGCGATCTGTTTTCATCTAGAACCTCATTTTATAGCATTTATACGCTTATTTTTTCTATTTCACAAATTTTATGTATGGGTATATTAACGTTTTTTTATTTCTATTTGGCTTACTTATTTTTTAGTAAAGATTACAGAACACCCAAATGGTATATTGTGGTTCAATTATTCGACATAATCATATCAATTATATTTTATATTCTTTTTGTATTTGGGTTATCATTATTTAGTTATAGCAATGAATCTGAAATAATTATCTCACTGGTGTGTAGTGTGATTTGGATAGTTTATTTTTTAACTTCCGTTAGAGTGAAGAATACCTTTATTAATAATAAACCTGACTATGTGAATATAGTTGAAAAAATAATAGAGTAGTCTGATTTCTTTTTATTTTATTAATAGGAATAATTATGTTTAGCAATTTTAAACCGTCTGTGACGGGAAAAGTTAGAAGAGCCGTAATCCCCGTGGCTGGGTTAGGAACTCGAATGTTACCTGCTACAAAGGCTATTCCTAAAGAAATGCTCCCTGTTGTGGATAAACCATTAATACAATATGTTGTTAAGGAGTGTATTTCAGCAGGTATAACCGAAATTATTTTTGTAACTCATTCTTCTAAGAATTCAATTGAAAATCATTTTGATACCAGTTTTGAGTTAGAAGCAATGCTTGAAGCTAGGGTAAAGCGCCAATTGTTATCTGAAGTGCAATCAATTTTACCTAAACATGTCACCATTTCAAGTGTAAGACAAGGATTAGCTAAAGGTTTAGGTCATGCTATTTTATGTGCCTATCCGTTAGTCGGTAATGAACCATTTGCAGTGGTATTACCTGATGTCATTATTGATGAATATGAATGTGATCTTAATCAAGATAATTTAGCGGCTATGATCAAAAATTATCATGAAACCCAAAGCAGCCAAATTATGGTAGAACCGGTACCAGAAGAAATGGTTTCATCGTATGGTATTGTAGATAGCCATGGTCAAGCAATTTTGGCTGGTGAGACAGCGCAAATGTATGGAGTAGTTGAAAAACCGTCTAGATCTGAGGCACCATCCAACCAGTCAATCGTTGGGCGGTATGTATTGTCAGAAAAGATTTGGCCATTATTGGCTAAAACGCCACCTGGTGCAGGCGATGAAATTCAATTAACAGATGCTATTGCCATGTTACTTGAAGATGAAATCGTTAATGCTTACTGTATCAAAGGCGTTAGCCATGATTGTGGAAATAAATTGGGATACATACAAACTTTTGTTAGATATGCTATGCGTCACCAATCATTAGGTAAAGATGTTACAAATTGGTTAAAAACCCTTAATTTGTAGTTTGGCTATTTATTAATGAGATAAGAAATAACCGACATATGTCGGTTATTATAATTAGGTTGGTTAATGTATTAACATTTTAAACGATCTGGCCAATCGTTTTGAGTTAACGATAGAAATTCTTTAACTATTTTTGGTGAACCCGCAACAATGTTGCCGGAAACCATATAATTACTACCACCATTAAAATCAGTAATAATACCACCAGCTTCACGTAAAATTAACTCGCCGGCTGCAATATCCCAAGGTTTTAAACCAATTTCAAAAAAAGCATCAAAACGACCACAAGCAATATAACTTAAATCTAAGGCTGCAGAGCCATTACGACGAAAATCATTACATTTAGTGAAAATTTTCTCAAGTACATTAAAGTAACAATCGCTGTACTGTTTCATTTTGTGAGGGAAGGCGATAGCAATGACGCTACCTTGTAAATCTTTAACATTTGAGTTAGTACGGATTCGATAGCCATTAAGTTGTGCACCTTGACCACGTGAAGCGGTAAACAATTCGTTGCCCATTGGATTATAAACGACCGCCGCTTCAGTGCGACCTTTAATACGAACGGCAATAGAAACTGAACAATGAGGAATACCTTTAATTAGATTGGTGGTGCCATCAATTGGATCGATAATCCATTGTGTATCCGAATCTTGACCTTTGATTATCCCACTTTCTTCACTAATAATAGTATGGTCAGGATATGCTTTTTTAATTGTTTCAATAATGAGTGATTCAGCTGCACGATCAACATTGGTGACAAAGTCGTTTTCAGCTTTGGCATCAACCTTAATAGAAGATGGATTTTCATAAGATTTAATGATTACATTACCCGCCTTACGGGCAGCGCGAATTGCGATATTTAGCATCGGATGCATAACGATTATTCCAATTGGTGTTAAAGAACGAAAAACGATTTTCCCAGATCATGGGAATAATTAGTCGCATAGTATAACAGTATTTTAGGCTTTTTCTAGTTTATGTTAGAATGCCAAGCAAATTATTCTTAAATTTCCAGAAAATGCTATCACTAACAAATATCAAAATTGTATTAATTGAAACTTCACATACCGGTAATATGGGGTCAGCAGCAAGAGCAATGAAAACTATGGGATTAAGTCAATTGTGCTTAGTCAACCCAATTATAAAACCGGATTCACAATCTATTTCACTAGCAGCTGGGGCCAGTGATATTATAAAAAATGCTCAAATTGTCAGTTCTATGCAAGAGGCAATTGCTGATTGTGAATTGGTGATTGGGACCAGTGCACGATCTCGACATCTTCAATGGCCTCATCTTGAAGCTTATGAAAGTGGTGATAAAATCATCAATGAAGTACAACAAGGGCATAAAGTTGCCTTAGTTTTTGGTCGAGAAAGAGTCGGATTAACTAACGATGAACTACAAAAATGCCATTATCATGTTTCAATTCCAGCCAATCCTGATTATAGTTCATTGAATCTGGCTATGTCTGTGCAAGTACTATGCTATGAGATTCGGCGAGCAATGTTACTTCGCATTGATCATCCTAAACAACCTATAGAAGAAAATGCTTACCCAAAAGATATTGATTTAGAACGTTTTTATCAACATTTAGAACAATGCTTAATTAAAACGGGCTTTATTAATATTCATCACCCTGGACAAATCATGAGTCGTTTACGACGTTTATTTACTCGAGCTAGAATTGAACAGCAAGAATTGAATATATTGCGGGGTATTCTTACTTCCATTGATAAACAACAGTAGAACTGATCTTTTTCACTATGATATTTTTTACTGTGATATTTTAGTTTGTTAAAGATACTTAAGCGGTCATATCAATTATTCATCAAATAATTTAATAATTGGTATAACCGTTAAGTGGTACAGAATTTTACATTTTAAACACAAGATAAACTAAACGCTTTTCTTTCGCCATGTTGTGCCATTTGCACTATCTTCAAGAATGATGTTCATCGCATTTAGCGCATCACGTGCTTGATCGGCAAGCGCCCAATTTTTTTCAGCTCTAGCTTGGTTACGTTGTTGAATTAATGCTTCAATTTTAGCAACATCTAAATTATCTTGGTTGTCAGATTGTAAAAAATGTAGCGGGTTTTGTTCAAGTAATCCAAGAATTTTTGCTAAATAACGTAATTCCGCTGCTAATTGATTAGCTGAAACTAAATCACTCTCTGCTTTTGCTTTATTGATTTCGCGAGCGATATCAAATAATACCGAATAAGCCTCAGGTGTATTAAAATCATCATTCATGGCAAGGCGAAAACGTTGTTGATAGTCACCATTTGATGGAATATATTCAATTTGGCTATCCGTATCACGCAGTGCAGTATATAAACGTTCAAGTGCAATACGAGCTTGCTTTAAATTCTCTTCACTATAGTTAAGTTGACTGCGATAGTGACCTGAAAGTAAGAAATAACGAACGGTTTCCGGGTCATAATGTTTAAGTACATCACGGATAGTAAAGAAATTACCTAGTGACTTTGACATTTTTTCTTGGTCAATCATCACCATACCAGAGTGCATCCAGTAATTAACATATTGACCATGATGAGCACAAGTCGATTGAGCAATTTCATTTTCGTGATGTGGGAACATGAGATCAGATCCTCCACCATGAATATCAAAATGCTCCCCTAACTCATAACAATTCATTGCAGAACATTCAATATGCCAACCTGGTCGACCTTTACCCCAAGGCGAATCCCAACTTGGTTCATTTGGTTTAGACATTTTCCATAATACAAAATCCATCGGATTACGTTTTACATCAACGACCTCAACCCTTGCTCCAGCTTGTAGCTGTTCTAAATTTTGTCGGGATAAAATTCCGTAATTTGGATCACTATCAACAGCAAACATCACATCACCATTATCAGCAATATAAGCATGTTCATTTGCTAGTAATTTTTCCACCAAGGCAATGATTTGTGGTATATGATGAGTAGCACGAGGTTCAATATCTGGTCTTTGAATATTTAGCGCATCAAAATCAGCGTACATTTCTTGTAACATACGTTCAGTGAGTTGATCACACGTTTCGCCATTTTCTAAAGCACGCTTAATTATTTTATCATCAACATCAGTGATATTACGCACGTAAGTTAAATCATAACCTAAAAAACGTAAATAACGGGTGATAACATCAAAAGCGACAAAGGTTCTACCATGTCCAATATGACATAAATCGTAAATAGTTACTCCGCAAACATATATACCGACTTTGTTAGCGTGAATGGGTTGAAATTGTTCTTTTTCTCGAGTAAGGGTGTTAAAGATCTTTAACATGAATTTTCCAAATTGATGTTTGTAAACTATTCAACAATATAACAAACTTAATCCTATGCTCCAAGAGACAGGATAAATTAAATTAGACTTACAGTTAATTTAATCAAAAAGGAAAATTAAAAACCCAGCATGAAGCTGGGTACGTAACAACTATTGTTTGATTAAACGGTAAATATAAATCAGTAAAATGGCACCTAATACCGAAATAATTAAACTCGGGAAATTAAAACCGGATACCGAACCCCAACCAAGAAAAGTACTGATATAACCACCAATTAATGCACCGGCAATACCCAGTAGTATCGTTTTAACAATACCTACTGTACCAATCGGCATGAAGAATTTTGCTAACCAACCAGCAATAAGACCCAAAATAATCCAGCTTAAAATACCCATGATTGACTTCCTATATTAATGACATTGACAAAAATCTAAGTTACAACATTGTTTTAAAATGAAATTCTAAAACAAATTTAAAAACATAAAGCTGTTAACGAGATAACTGATTGTTGAATCTTTTTTAGACTCGTTATTGATCAATGCATCAGAAATGAAAGCTCGCTTACCGATATTAAAAAATTAATTAAATTACTATGGTTGTAAGCTATTTTATAAAATTATTGTTAAAAATCCAATAGTTAGCATGATTTTGTGTAATAGATAACGGCAATTAATGATAATTAACACCATTAATATAATGACTTGAATAAAAATATTGAGTTAGATGTGAATTATGGGATTGAATATTGGGTGAATTTAATATTCACCCAAATAATTTATTCAAATAATGATTGATGTAAGACTTTAACAATAGATTCGGAATCGCTACTTTTAACCAAAAAACAAATATTATGTGTACTGGCGCCAAAACAAGATAAACGAATAGTATATTCTTCTAAAGAAGCAAAAACTTTTTTAGCCATCCCTTTAAAGGTGGTTAAATTATTACCAATAATGGCGACTAAATCTAGATCTTCCTGTATGTCTACACAACATAAAGTAGATAATTCATCAAGTAATGGTTTTGTCAGTAAGCTATTTCCATCGGTACTGGTACCGGTTGTATCAATTGTTAGAGCAACACTAACCTCTGAGGTGGTAACTAAATCAACAGAGATATTGTGTTTAGCTAGAATAGCAAATACATTGGCTAAAAAACCCTGAGCATGCAACATATTTAGGCTGTTAAGGGTCAATAATGTCTGTCTTCGACGTAGGGCTACTGCTCTAAATAATGGTAATTCAGAACGAATACTGTTGGTATTATATACAATAGTTCCACCTTTATCTGGAGCTTTACTTGAGCCAACAAAGACAGGAATATTACTGCGAACAGCAGGGACTAAGGTTGCAGGGTGAAGTACTTTAGCTCCAAAAGTTGCCATTTCAGTTGCTTCAGCAAAGGTAATTTCATCAATTTTTTTAGCATTTTGTACAATACGTGGATCGGTTGTATAAATACCGGCAACATCTGTCCAAATATCGATTTGGGTTGCATTTAAGGCTTCACCTAGTAGTGCGGCTGTATAATCGCTGCCCCCTCGTCCTAAAGTCGTGGTTTTCCCTGAACTTTCACTGCCAATGAAACCTTGTGTAACAATAATGTTCTCTATATTTAATGATTTTATATGTGCACAACATAATTGTTTAATTTCTTCAATTTTTGGTGTGGCTTTACCAAATTTATTATCGGTTCGCATCACTTTGCGAACATCAAACCAGATTGCATGTTTATCTAATTGCTTTAAGACTTCAACAAATAAACGTGAAGACATTAATTCACCGTAACTAACTAATTCATCGGTTAATGCAGGTGAGGTTGCCAAGCTAGCTGCTTCAGATAATGATGAAATATTGCTAATTGCTTGATCAATTACTTCGCGCAAAATAGGATTTTCTGGTAACTGTTCTAAAATGTTATATTGAATAGCTTGAATTTTAGCAATGTGCTGTTTGCGAATTTCGGAGTCACGACCTTCAGCTAAAGCAACTAATAGATTGGTAATGCCGGCAGAGGCAGACAAAACGACAACTTTCACATTTGGATTATTGGCTACAATTTTAGCGCTATTATACATTGCTTGATAATCAGCAACGCTAGTACCACCAAATTTAGCAATAATACATTGTTGAATCTGATTGCTCATTTTTTTCCTCGTTATTATTCTGTAAATAGATTTCATAAAAGATGACTTATCTAGCATTCTACAGTTTTTATCCAATTAAAATAGTCACAATTAAAAAATATTATGTTGGATAGAGTTTTAAAAATTAACGTGATATCTAAAATCACTTTTAAAAAATGATAATTTTATGATGATGAATTGATATAGTAGAGCACCAGCCCTACTATATAATCTGTTAGTTTCAAAGCATAGTTTGATGGAGTTTGTTGTAGACGGATAATAATTGTTGATGAGCAGTAAATTCTGTTAAATTATTATCTACTGCGAATAATCCATAA
Organism: Frischella perrara; assembly: GCF_000807275.1. NCBI lineage: Bacteria > Pseudomonadati > Pseudomonadota > Gammaproteobacteria > Orbales > Orbaceae > Frischella > Frischella perrara. The sequence continues at coordinate 498,184 of NZ_CP009056.1, forward strand.
AATCGTTTATTACCAATAACATATTGCCACATATCATTAACGACAGTCGTGCCATACATTTTATTAAAAGCTGATTGATAATCAGCAAAATAGTCTTTATCTCTAGATAGGGCAAAATTAACCAGTGTTTGTAAGCAGCGATAAGCATGATTACGTTCTTTAGAGAAAACAGAACTATTCATTTCAATTGTCCAGTCAATCCAATCTTTGGCTTGATCAAGATCTTGACCAGCTAGCGCCAACATTGCTTTTAATTCGCCGATACGTAGAGTAAACCATGCATTATCTTTACCGGTAGCTAAGCCAAGTAATTCACGAACTCTGGCAAAATCATCTAAGCCATCATCATCAAGTTGGTCAATTAAGGCTAAATACTGATCTGGATTAAGTTGGCTATTGGGGAGTGATAAAATGGTATCACGCCAATTGATCGCCATGTTATTATTAGCAATGATCAGATCTTCTGGCGGATAAATTTCAGACATACCCACTGCCAAAATTCGACAAGCATAAACATTCAAATGTTGATAATCCATTATTAGAACTTCAACGTCATGTTTTTGCATAATAGTCATAAGATTATTAAATTCTTGTTCAGTTGTTCCCGAAAAACACCATTCAACAAATTCATAATCAGCGTGTTGATTAAATAAATCCCATGAAATTAAACCACTAGAGTCAATGAAATGGGTTTCAAGATTACTTAGATCTGCAACATCATCGTTATCAAAGGAAGGAGGTGAAAATACGTTGAGATCATTTAAACTTCGGCCTTGTAATAATTCTGTTACCGTTCTTTCCAGCGCCACACCAAAATTAGGATGTGCCCCAAAAGAAGCATAACAAGTTCCATTCTCTGGATTAAACAAGACGACGCAAATTACTGGAAATTGACCACCTAATGATGCATCAAAACAGAAAATAGGGAAGCCTTCTTGCTCTAAAGATATAATTGATTTTAAAGTATTAGGATAGCGATTTAGTATCTCCTCAGGAATCAAAGGTAAACTAATAGCTTCACTAATAATACGATTTTTAACGTAACGCTCGAAAATTTCAGACAAGCCTTGTACACGAGCTTCATTTCGTGTATTACCCGCTGACATACCATTAGAAGCATATAAGTTTGCAATTAAATTAACAGGTACATAAACGGTTGATTGATTAGACTGCTGAATAAAAGGTAATGCACAAATACCACGTTGTGAATGACTCGATTGGAGATCAACTAAATCACTGGCCGATAATTCGTTATCTGGATCATAAAATGTCAATAATTCCGGCGTTAATAAACCTACAGGAATACTATTATCATTAGGGATTGCAAACCATTTCTCAGTAGGATAGTGGATAAAATCACTTTCGGCTATGTTTTTACCAAGATAAAAATCCGAAAAGAAATAATTGGTTGATAAACGTTCAAAATATTCACCTAAAGCCGACGCTAATGCAGCTTTCTTACTAGCACCTTTCCCATTTGCAAAACATAATGGACAATGAGTATTTTGAATATGTACAGACCATACATTTGGCACCGGATTTAGCCAAGATGCTTCTTTAATTTCTAAATCATAATTAGCTAAATGTTGTTGAAAATGTTGGATTGAATCTTCTAGAGCGGCATCTTTGCCGGGAATATAAGTTTTCATGTAAAATCTCAGTCTGTTTTTTTTCTTAAAAAGCGATTGATTTATTGAGTAATTTATTTTTTAATGACTTTGCTAATTATCGCAGATAAACGTAATAATCACTAAATTTTTTTATAAAGGAAATAAAATGAAAGATATTTTTGATTTAAAAGGGCTTACTATTAAAGACCTTTTATTTTTTAATAAAATGCTTACCCCAAAATTATTACCTCTTTTTTATTGGCTAGCATTATTATGCGTATCAATCTCTGGTCTTTTTATTATTCTGGGTAGTTTGTCATTAATAGGTATAAGTTTCTTTATGGCAATGTCAGGGATTATATCTGGCATTATAACAATTGTTATGGGTGCGATATCCATTCGTATTGGCTGTGAACTAATAAGTGTATTATTTAATATAAACCGTAATATTGAAAAAGTAGCGAATAGTCAGCAAAATGCTGTAAATGCTGATGATGTAATTGAAGAAAAATAATCTCGGATTGAGTCAATTAATTATTATTGGAGTCATTTTATTGGGAGATTAACTCCCAATTTTATACTTAACAATATTTGAACTTAATAATATTTAAATATAGTTTCTTTATTAATTCAGGCTTATCCGTTATTAAGCTCACTTAGCGGCCATCTTGGTCTAACAGTGATGCTTAGGTCAGCCGATTGTTTTGCTTTTAAATGTACCATACCAGCGTAAGCAATCATTGCGCCATTATCGGTACAAAATTCAAGACGAGGGTAATAAACCTGACCACCAATTTTATCCATCATCTTCGTAAGTTGCTGACGCAATGTTATGTTGGCACTTACCCCCCCAGCAATAACCAAACGTTTATAGCCAGTTTGTTGTAAAGCTCGTTTGGATTTAATGACCAAAGTATCAACTAACGCATCTTCAAAAGCACGGGCAATGTCTGCTTTCGTTTGTTCATCTAATGGCTGATGTTGCTGGATGGTATTTGCTGCATAAGTTTTCAAACCTGAGAAACTGAAATCTAATCCGGGTCTATCTGTCATTGGACGAGGGAAATGAAAGCGGTGAGAGTCACCGGATTGAGCTAATTTCGATAATTTGGCTCCTCCCGGATAGTCTAAACCAAGTAATTTTGCCGTTTTATCAAAAGCCTCACCGGCAGCATCATCAATTGATTCACCTAATAATTCATAATGTCCAAGTTGACTAACTTTAATTAATTGTGTGTGTCCACCCGAAACCAATAGTGCAATAAATGGGAAGGCAGGGGGATTATCCTCTAACATTGGAGCTAGCAAATGTCCTTCCATATGATGTACTTCAATTGCTGGAATATTCCATGCATAAGCAAGGGAACGACCGATTGAAGCACCAACCAACAAAGCGCCTATTAAACCAGGACCTGCAGTATAAGCTATCCCATCTATATCTGATGCGGATAATCCCGACTCATCTAATGCGGCTTTAATCAAGGGTATGGTTTTGCGAATATGATCACGGGATGCAAGCTCTGGTACCACGCCACCATAATCGGCATGTAAATCAACTTGTGAATAAAGTTGATTAGCTAATAATCCTTGTTCTTCATCATAAATTGCAACACCTGTTTCATCACAAGAGGTTTCAATAGCCAAAATTTTCATTAATTATACTCATCAATTTTGTTAGTTGCTTCGCTCCATAATTCCTCTTCAACTATATCCTCAGAGGCAATACGGTGAGACTCATTTGCCCATTCACCAAGATCAATGAGCTGACATCGTTTACTACAAAATGGTCGATAAGGGTGGCTATCATTCCATTCGATCGATTTTTGACAAGTAGGGCATTTAACAAAGGTTTTTTCTGAATTCATATTAAATAAAGTCTTTTCTATACTATCAGGTATTTTAGCATAAAATGAGTTCAATACTTAGCTTAACAACAAGCAAGCTCAAACTCAAATTCAGCTGATTCTTCTTGTTCGTCATTATCCAATGTGGGTTCCAGTGGTAAAAAGCGTATAGCAAAACGATTGTTATTACCGGAAACTTGTGGATAAAGCCTTTTATCAAAAGGTACTTTAATTCTTAGGAGACTAATATCATCCTGACTATTTTGATAAAAACGGTTAGTGCATAGCAAGGTTTTAAAATGGCTAGATTGACGGATCAATTGCATACATAAGGACATTGCTTGAAATAGAGTTGAAAAACTATCTAACCATTGATTAATTTGGTTTTCACGAAAGGATTGAGGGTGTTGTAACCATAAATGGAAAAAAGGTAAATCAAAGCTACAGCATCCACCAGGAATTGTTAAACGTTTGCGAATTGCTGTAATAAAACGATCATCTTTTAAATCATAACCCATTTTAGGATCGAGACTTAATTGTTGAATTAAAACATTTAATTTACTTAATAAATCATCAAGTAACGGTGTGTCGACCCCCGGTACATTCAACCAAATAGATAGCTTTTGTTTTTGTTCTTCAATACTTTTAATTAAATCAGCTCGAATATCGTTACGTTCGATAATTTCCAATATTTCATTTAATAAATGAAAAAAATATAACGCATTATTAGCGTCAAAATTTTTATTATACATCAATTGTTTAATCAAAAATTCCAAGCGTAACCAAATACGTATTTTTTCATTGAGTGGATGTTCAAAAATCACCATAGTTTTGGCATTACCCATATACATGTATGTTCAATTACAAAGTTGTTTTATGCGATAAATTGAGATATTGTTCGTGTAATAAAAAAACTTGTCGAGTGAGGTCAACGGTTTGATGACTATTGATAATGATATCATCAGCATAACGACGTCTATCTTCATCTGTTAATTGAGATAATATCATATTTTTAGCTAAATTTTTATCTATATTATCGCGTTTTTGTAGTCTTTTTAACTGAATATCCGGTGCTGTTTCTACAATTAGTGTCCGATTAGCGTAGACATTCCATTGATTTTCGATTAATAAAGGAACCACCCATATTACATAAGGTGAATGCTGTTGTTTAATTAGCTTTTGTGTTTCAGATAAAATGATTGGATGCAAATAGTTATTTAACCATGCTCTTTCTGCTGGTTGATTGAATATAACTGTTCTTAATTTATTCCGATCAAGTTCGTGTGAAGGTAAAACGATTTGTTGACCAAAGTGAGCAATAATATCATTATAGGCAACGGTATCAGGTTGTACTACCTGTCTAGCAATAATATCTGTATCAATAATCGGTACCCCTAATTGGGCAAAAAGGTTAGCAACGGTTGTTTTGCCACTTGCTATTCCACCCGTTAAGGCAACAATATAAGGCATATTAATTGGGATAATTTCGTTATATTTCACGTAGCTTAACATATTGATAGGTATCTGCAACATTTAGTAAGATTAAAGATAATCATAGTTTGTTATTTTTAAAAACAAAAGATAAAAGGAAATCAAGATGTTATGGAAATATTGACTTGAAATCTATGAATAACACCTATTCCTTCTTCTTGGTGAGATATAAATCAAATGAAATATCATAGACCTATTTTATTGTTTTTTAGGAAAGTAATAAGCAATAGGCTGCAATAATTAGACACGGTCCAAATGGAATAACTTTGGATTGGTTGACGGTATGAGTTTTAAATTTGGTTAAGTATGGATGTTTATGGATAGCAAATAAAATTAAACCGATCATACACGCAATTATGAGTAATATTGGTAAATAATGATAATTAACCCACGTCCCCAAAGCTGCAAGTAATTTTATATCACCTCCGCCTAAACCAATTCGTTTAGTTATGAGGTAATAGATTAAAGAAGGAACTCCAAGGAGGAGCATTCCCAATACCATACCTATCCACGCATCATATAATACAATTTGGTTTATTCCGAAAGTAGAACTTATTAAACCAAGAATCAATATCAAATAATTGAAACAATTAGGTAGTATTAAATATCGGTAATCGATAATAATGAGAATAATAAAAATCATGGTAAGTAAAATTAACATGATTGACCATAAGTTAATACTATAATAAGTAATGATAAATATATTGATGATTGCAAATAGCATTTCCATAGCAGGATAATGGATAGCAATAGATGTCTGACAGAAACGACATTTACCGCCCTGAATTAGCCATGATATGACGGGTATTAAGGAAAATCCTGTTAAATTATGTTTGCATTGAGGACAATAAGATCGCTTAAAAATAATAGTCACTAAAAATTGATAAGTAGTTTGGCTTGGTGAATAACGACTGATTATTAAATTAACAAAACTACCTAAACATAAGCCAATTCCTCCCGTAATTAAGATTAGTATTATATTCATTAATGAATAACACTCCCTAATTGGAAAATCGGCAGGTACATTGCTATCACTAAACTTCCTATAATCAGTGCCATAATAGAAATCATAAATGGTTCAATTTTACTAGTTAAATTATCGGTTAACTGATCATTATGTGATTCATAATAATTGGCTAATCGTTGCAACATGATTTCAAGTGTTCCTGATTCCTCACCAACACGAATAAGTTGGAAGCAAATTTTCGGAAAAATTGTAATTTCATCAATTGCAAGACTAAATGATTTACCTTGTTTTATAGCGATATTAATTTTTGCAAGAGCATATTGAAATAATTGGTGATAAGTCGTTTTTTGAGCAGTTGCAATACTTGCAATGAGTGGAATACCCGACTGTTGGGTTATTAACAGTGTTTGAAAAATTAGTGTTAAATTTGCGCTGATAAGCAATTGTCCTAAAACAGGCAGTTTTAAAAGTAGTTGCAAAATTATTTGACCATAACGCTTTTTTAGATATTTTTGATAAATAACACTAGAGATAAAAATTATACATAAAAGAACCAGATATTTTTCTTGTAAAAAGTTAGAAAAGGTAATTACAGCTTGGGTAAATGGTGGCAATTGAGCATCAAAATTCTGATAGACATCAATAAAATTAGGTAGGACAACTAATAACATAATTAGGCAGACTATTATTGTCACCAATAATAAAAAAATCGGGTAACGTAGTGCTTTTTTGATTTTTTGTCTGAGTTGGTGATTTTTTTCAAGTAATTCAGCTAGGCGAGCAAAACTATTTTCTAGCTGACCTGTTATTTCCCCTGTAGCAATGATTTCTTGATAGAGAGGAGAAAAAATATCAGGATAACGGCTAAGTGCTTGAGTAATCGTTTTACCCAGTATTAGCTGTTGTTTAATCTCGTTAAGTAACCATTGCCATTGTAAAATAGGGTGATCATTAGCAATAAGTGTCAATGTTTCGATAATAGGTAAACCCGCTTTTAACATCGTAGCTAGTTGTTTAGTAACAACTATTAATTGTTGGATAGAAAAGCTTCTTTTGCTAATATAATTTTTTGCAGTTAGTTTAAAAAATAGTTTTTGTTGTAATAGTAATACTTGGCGTGCTTGATAAAACGATTTTGCTACCAATATATGTTGCTTCCCTGATATATCTTGCCATAAATATATTCGCTTCATAGTGATAACCATTAGTAATTATTTTCACCTAATACCCGCTGTACTTCAGCCAAAGACGTTATACCTTTTTTAACCAGATTTAAGGCGGAGATGGATAGAGTGATAATCTGTTGTTGAATTATCAATTGTTGTATTTGATTTAATGAAAATTGATCACTGGCGAGTAATAAAGAACTGATTTCCGGTGTAATTATTAGAAATTCATAAATACCAATTCGCTCATAATAACCACCCAGGCAGTGTTCACAGCCTTTTGCAATATATTGAGAATATTGATTTGTTTGACCATCTTCTTCTATGATTAGTGGATCTGTGGCAATAATTTTACAATGTGGACAGAGTTTTCTTATCAAACGTTGAGCAATAACGAGTTTTAAACATGCTGCAATTAAATAGGTCTTAATTCCCATTTGACTTAATCTTACAAGTGTTTCTGCTGTGGAATTAGTATGAAGCGTAGATAACACTAAATGACCAGTTTGTGCAGCTTGAATGGCAATTTCTGCCGTGATTTGATCTCGTATTTCACCAATCATAATGATATCGGGATCTTGTCGTAATAATGCACGTAACACAGAAGTAAAATCTAAGCCAGCTTTAATATTAACTTGTGTTTGATTAATACCAAGTAGTGGTATTTCAATCGGATCTTCAACACTACACACATTTCGTTGGGAACTCTCTACGTAATTTAATCCACTATATAATGTTATTGTTTTACCACTTCCAGTTGGACCAGTGACCAAAATTAAGCCTTGAGGACTGTCTAATAACGTTTTGTAATCATTAAGTTGTTGTTGATCTAGCCCAATTTGATCAAGCGATAAACCATGCTGGGAATTATCCATTATTCTTAATACTATTTTTTCGCCGTATAAAATGGGTAACGTTGATATTCGCATTGTGAGATTACCAATAGCTAATTGACCATCTTGTGGTAAACGTTGTTCAGCAATATTTAAATTAGCCATGATCTTTATCCTTACAGTAACTTGTTTAGCTAATGTTACTGATAATGTTCTAATCATTTGCAGAACGCCATCAACACGAATTCGAATACGATAGAGTGCTTGGTACGGCTCAAAATGAATATCTGATGCTCTCTTTGCTATTGCATCTTGAATGATTTGATTGGTAATTTGAATTACCTCGTTTTCAGCATATTGAGTAGTATGATTCATTTTTAAAACCTAAATACGTCGTTACATGCCTGAATTAATGTTTTATTTTCCTCACTACTTTGACAGTTTTTAGACCAACTGACATCGCCGCTTTTGTTATTAATAGTAGGTGTCAATGTGACTGTTAGATCGGAAAGTGTATTGCGACCTTTCATAGTGATGATTCCTGAATTAACCTTTATTGATGCTACATAGTTAGTTGTTTTAGTTTCAGCAATACCTTCGCTACCACTATTACAGGAAGTGAGTTTACCTTGAGAAAATGAACAAATTTCGACTGCGGTTTTATAACTGCTGATCGCTTGCAACATATCTGTCATGGCAGCTTTCTGAACATATCCTTGATAGGTGGGCATACCAATTGCGGCTAAAATGGCAATAACAGCTATAGCGATCATCAGTTCAATTAAAGTGAAACCTGATGTGGTTAAATGGAACTTGAATTTTTTGTAATGCATAAGTTGCCTTAAAATTTACCAATTTAATGTTATAACGGCAGTTTATGCATTTTTATAATCCCTCTAAAATAGGTAATAACGATTCACGTTACTCACAAGCAAATCGTTAACCATTATTTCAACACATGTTATAATTTTGCGATAATATCAGCAAATTACTAAACCAAAATTAGGTTATAAATGTTGACCACAATACAAAAAGGTTGCTTAGATGGGGCAAGGTTTATTGCATCACCTTATTTTAATGAGCGACCAATCGGCGAAATGATAACACTATTAGTGATCCACAATATTAGTTTACCGCCAAAACAGTATGGCGGACCTTATGTTGAACAATTATTTACTGGAAATCTGAATCCCAAAGAACATGTTTACTTTTCGACAATTTATCATCTTGAGGTTTCCAGTCATTTATTTATTCGACGGGATGGTGAGGTGGTACAGTTTGTATCATTTGATAAGCGTGCTTGGCATGCAGGTCAGTCTTGTTTTGAGGGGAAGGCTAATTGTAACGATTATTCAATTGGAATCGAATTAGAGGGATGTGATTTTGAGCCTTTTAATGAAATTCAATATCAGCAATTAGCTAAAATTACGCAATGTCTAAAACACTATTATCCGATCCAAGCTATTGTTGGACATAGTGATATTGCACCAATTCGTAAAACTGATCCGGGTCCTTATTTTGATTGGGATTATTACCATAATTTAGTAAAATAATCATTAAGTTATCGAATAAAAATGCAATGATTTTTTCGATTTTATGTGAGCAAAAATGAACAATTTTAACCAACAATTTAGTCAATTACTTAATGACATTGAACAAGAAATGCAACGTATAGGTTTATGGCAGGTTGTACCCCCTAAACCTGATGCCTTTTTAAGTGAGCAACCTTTTGCTATTGATACCATGCATTCATATCAATGGTTACAATGGATATTTTTACCAAGGATGCGTGCCATTATTGATGCTAATGGCGATATTCCTCGTAATTTTTCTCTGCATCCTTATTTTGAAGAATGTTTAAAAGAAGATATGCAGGTAATTATTTTTCTTCAACTTATCAAAAAGCTTGATGAGTTGGTTAAAGCCTAATAAAGACTAGGCTGTCAATAATAAATAACGGTATTAATAGACTAATCGACCAGCGCATATATCCAAAAAAGCTAGGCATATTGATATTAGACTGATTAGCTATACTTTTTACCATGATATTAGGTGCATTACCTATATAGGTCAATGCACCCATGAATACTGATCCCATTGATATTGCTAGTAAAGTGGTAGGAAAATTTGACATTAATATGTTGGCATCACCTGATGCAAGGTTGAAAAATACTAAATAGGTGGGTGCATTATCTAAGAATCCGGATAAAAGTCCACTTAACCAAAAATACATATTATTAATAGGTTCACCACTACTATTTGTCACTACAGATATCATGTCTGATAATTCCCCTTCATTACCCGCCTTTAAAATTGCGATAACAGGAGTGATTGTGATAAATATACCAATAAATAATTTAGCTACTTCAATCATAGGATGCCAATGAAATTGATTACGGATACGTAATGATTTAGTAGTTATGCTAAGTGATAAGATTATTAATATTATTAACGATAAATCGCGAATAAGGTTTGATAAACTGATAGTTGTATATAAGAATTCAATGCTTATGTTAGTTTCCCATATAGCTGTCATCAAAACGGTTAGAATAACAAGAATAAGTAAAATGAAATTGTATTTACCTTCAATGTTTAGAACTAAGGATTCAGTATTATTGTTTAGGTAGGGCTGCGGCTCTTTTCGATAGTAGTAGCGGTCAATAATATAAAAGGATGTCAGTAATAATGTTGTATTGAGCAATACCGGTAACCCCATCTGTTGCAATGTCCAGATAAAATCCACGCCTTTTAAAAAACCGATGAATAGCGGAGGATCACCTAATGGAGTAAGTCCCCCTCCAATATTAGCAACTAAAAAAATAAAGAAAATAATAATATGTACACGGTGTTGACGCTGTTCATTAGCACGGATAAGTGGTCGAATCATTAACATGGCGGAACCGGTAGTTCCCATTATGGAAGCGAGTAATATACCAATTAAAAGCAATAGCGTATTATTTATAGGAGTACCCTTAATATTACTATCAATTAGGATGCCACCTGATATTGTGAAAAGTGCCAGCAGTAAGATCATAAATGGAATATATTCAGTTAAGATAGCATGGCAGACAAGTTGCATCGTTGACGATAAACCAAATTGCCAATTGAATAGTCCGATAAATACTAGTGTCCATCCGAAAATGATTTTACCGTAGTGGTGGTGCCAAAGCGATTTAAAAAGTATTGGCATTAATGCAATTGATAATAAAATTGCGCCGAAAGGAATAATCCAATTTAATGAAAGTCTAGAACCATCTAAACCATCTGCGTAAGCTATAGGCGACAACAAGCAAAGATAACAAATTAAGACTGAGGATTTTAACGACATATTAAATTCTCGATACTAAGTAGCATAATTAATTCAGTTATCTTTTATAAAGAACTGAATATATATTTAAGAGTGAGTGACAGAAGTCGATATGCTTTCATTTTATCAAATTAGCAAATGAATGAGCATAAATTTTAATTTGATAAGGAACGTTAGATTTGATTGATGACTTGGTTTAGTTAATGCTGATAAATTAACTATTATTTTTGATTTATCAGCACATTATTAAAGCATCATGAGATGCGTTCTTGATTACTTATTATTATCTTATTGCGGGATGTAATCTTTTAAACTTTCTGATGCTCGTCGGGATTCAGATTTATGTTGGAGCTTATTGAGTTGTTTTTCTAATTTAGCTATAAGCTCATTAACTGCTGTATACATATCGTCATGTTTGGCTGAGGCAACTAATGAAGACCCCTTAGTTGCAATGGTTGCATCAACTAAAAATCCATCAGGTTCTTTTGATAGTATGAAATGAGGGTTAATTAACAGCGCTCTCCATTTTTCGAGTTTTGTCATTTTATCTTCAATGTAACTTCTGATCGCTGGTGTAATATCCATTTGTTTACTGGTGATACTTATAGTCATACTTTATCTCCCTATTATTATTAAAACAAATAACATTTACATATTATTAATTTATGACTAACATGGCAAATTATTTAAAAAAGGTCAATCTTTCTTTTGTAATAATTTGATTACAATCTAAAAAAATTAAATCTGACAATTTGCTGCTAATTTATTTATCCTCATAATTCATTTTTTATAACAGCAATTATGGATCTAATATTAATTAATCCTCGGCATAACCGGATTTCGGTATCATGGTTTGATCTAAATAAGCACGACCATTTATCATTGTTAATCTATCATCGCAAAACCATTTTATCACTAATGGATAAATTTGATGTTCCTGAGCCAATACTCGTTCAACAATATCTTGCTCTTCATCATTATCGAAAATAGGGACTTTAGCTTGTAAAATGATCGGTCCACCATCTAACTCATCCGTAACAAAGTGAACTGTTGTGCCATGTTCTTTGTCCCCAGCTTCCATTGCTCTACGATGCGTATTTAAACCGGGATATTTGGGTAATAAAGAGGGATGAATATTTAACATTTTACCTGAATAATGCTGAACAAAATGCGGGGTTAGAATACGCATATATCCAGCCAATACAATTAAATCTGGTTGATACTGTTCGATCTGCAATTGAAGTTGATGATCAAATGCTTCACGTGTTGCAAACTCTTTATGATTGATAACATGGCTAGGGATATTGGCTTGTTTGGCTCGCATTAGGCTATAGACATCGGGTTTATTACTGATTACAGCAACAATCTTTCCATTGATTAAGTTATTTTGACAAGCATTAATAATTGCTTGAAGATTCGAACCATTACCAGAAACCAATACTATAATTCTTTTCTTCATTTTGTATAATCCAAAAAAAAGGGCGTTAATTTGCCCTTTGTTTGTGTTGTTATTTTATTACGACGCGTTCTACTGAATTCGATGACTTAATTTCACCTAATAGCCAAGCTTTTTCACCACAGGCGTTCAAGAATTTGATAGCAGGCTCAACAAAGGACTTAGGTAATACAATAATTAAACCGACACCACAATTGAAAGTACGATACATTTCATGGCTATCGATGCTACCGACTTGTTGAAGCCAATGAAATATACTCGGCCACTGCCAACTTTCACCATTAATAATCGCCTGAGTATTATCAGGTAAGACACGAGGAATATTCTCCCAAAAACCTCCCCCAGTAATATGAGCTATAGCGTGAACAGGAATCTGAGAAATTAATTTAAGGACTGATTGCACATAAATTTTAGTTGGGGTTAATAGATGATCCGCTAATGGAACACCATCTAACAGTTCTTTGTTAGGATCAACTCCGGCAACTTCAATAATTTTTCGTACTAAAGAATAACCATTGGAATGTGGACCACTTGAAGCTAATGCAATGATCGCATCGCCGTTTTGCACTTTTGAACCATCAATAATTTCTGATTTTTCTACTACGCCAACGCAGAAGCCAGCAATGTCATAATCATTATTATGATACATCCCCGGCATTTCTGCTGTTTCTCCACCGACTAAAGCACATCCAGCTTGTTGACAACCTTCAGCAATACCAGTCACAACTTCCGTTGCAACATCAACATCTAATTTTCCTGTTGCGTAATAATCTAAGAAAAATAGAGGTTCAGCACCTTGGACAATTAAATCATTGACGCACATTGCAACGAGATCAATACCAATAGTCTCATGACGATTTAAATCCATTGCAAGACGTAATTTAGTCCCCACACCATCGGTACCTGAAACTAATATAGGCTGTCTATATTTTTCTGGTATAGAACACAATGCGCCAAATCCACCCAATCCCCCCATTACTTCCGGGCGGGTAGTTCGTTTAACCACTGGTTTAATCCGATTTACTAACTCATTACCGGCATCAATATCAACGCCTGCATCTTTATAACTTAGCGAAGTTTTATGTGACACAATGAATTTCCTTTCAAGCTATTATTGAAAATTGTTCTTATTTTAACAATGTTATGATTAATAGGCGATAAAATATTTAACTGATTAAAATCTGATTCCAATTTACTATTACTATCTCAAGTATGATTTAGTGTATTGATAACTTGCAAAAATGCTTATTGTTTTATAAACGAAGTACTGATTGATAATATTGCTATTTCAGTAAATCTACGTATAATTAGGGACCATTCATGAGCAGGTATTTTTATTTGTTGTGAATTTTGTGGAAGTCACTGAATTAGAGATCGGGGCTTCTTTTATTTTATTATTTTTATATTGAGGTTTAGTTATGTCTCTAACTGCTGCAGATAAAGCAAAAATCGTTGCTGATTTTGGTCGTGGTACTAACGACACAGGTTCTACTGAAGTACAAGTTGCTCTTTTAACTGCTCGTATTAATGATTTACAAGGTCACTTCTCTGAGCATAAAAAAGATCATCATAGTCGTCGTGGTCTATTACGCATGGTTTCTAGCCGTCGTAAATTACTTGATTACTTAAAACGTACTGATGTTGAACGTTATAATCAGTTAATTCAAAGATTAGGTTTACGTCGCTAATTTTTAAAAAATCAATTTAGAAAACCACTCTTAGAGAGTGGTTTTTTTTATGTCTTAAACTTCAATAATAATGTTTAAAACTAGCAGGTTTTCTTTTTAAATAATTCGTATAGTTTTTATGAAATCTTATTCAAAAAAGTTTGTAAAAAATAAGGAGAGTTTTTAAAAAAAGTTGTTTAAAAATAAAAATGTTCAGCCGAATGACTGAACATTAGAAACAGATCTTTGTTAACAAAGATCTGTTTGATTTGCTATAGTTAATTTAACAGTGATTTCGCCTGTGCTAAGACATTCTCAACGGTGAAACCAAACTCCTTAAAGAGTAATTCAGCCGGAGCAGATTCACCAAATGATGTCATACCAATGACTTTACCTGTAAGCCCGACGTATTTATACCAATAGTCAGCAATTCCTGCCTCTATAGCTATGCGTTTTGTGACAGAGCTCGGTAATACAGTTTCTTTATAAGAGGCGTCTTGCTTATCGAAGGCATCTGTAGCAGGCATAGAAACTACTCTGACTAATTTTCCTTCTCGGGTTAATGTTTCATATGCTTCAACAGCAAGTTCAACTTCCGAACCTGTGGCAATTAAGATCAGTTCTGGTGTACCATCACAATCTTTGAGAATATAACCACCACGATAGATATTTGCTAATTGCTCTGGAGTACGATCTTGTTGTTTTAGATTTTGTCTTGAGAATATTAAAGCAGTTGGTCCGTCTTCTCTTTCGATTGCATATTGCCAAGCAACAGCCGACTCAACCTGATCACAAGGTCGCCATGTACTCATATTTGGAGTTAACCGCAAGCTCGCCATTTGTTCCACTGGTTGGTGAGTTGGTCCGTCTTCACCTAGACCAATTGAGTCATGCGTGTAAACAAAGATTGAACGAATTTTCATTAATGCTGCCATTCGAAGTGCATTACGGGCATATTCCATAAACATTAAGAATGTTGCACCGTAAGGAACAAATCCACCATGTAAAGCGATACCATTCATGATAGCAGACATACCGAATTCACGTACACCATAATGAATATAGTTACCATCAGGATTTGCCAGAATTTCCTTAGAACCTGACCACATGGTTAAGTTACTCGGTGCAAGGTCAGCACTACCACCTAAAAAGTCTGGTAAAATTTTACCAAAAGCTTCAATAGCATTTTGTGATGCTTTGCGTGTCGCAATGGTCGCTGGATTAGCTTGCAGGTGTTCTACAAATGCTTTTGCATCTTGCTGCCAATTTTGTGGTAATTGGTTCG
This sequence comes from Frischella perrara, assembly GCF_000807275.1. Lineage (NCBI taxonomy): Bacteria > Pseudomonadati > Pseudomonadota > Gammaproteobacteria > Orbales > Orbaceae > Frischella > Frischella perrara. The sequence continues at coordinate 513,810 of NZ_CP009056.1, forward strand.
TTGTACGGCGTTTAAATTCTTTAGCTAATTCAGGATGAGCTTTTTCATATGCAGCAAAACGTTGATTCCACTGCTCTTCAAGTTTTTGACCTTTTGGCTTAGCATCCCAAGCAGTGTAATATTGTTCAGGGATTTCAAAAGGTGCATATTGCCAACCAATATTTTTGCGCGTTGCTTCAATTTCAGCATCACCTAATGGTGAACCATGACAATCATGACTGCCTGCTTTATTTGGAGAACCAAAACCAATGACAGTTTTGCACATTAATAAAGATGGTTTATCAGTTACAGCTTGTGCTTGTTCAATCGCCAGCTTAATGGCTTGAGCATCATGGCCATCAATATCCCGAATAACATGCCAACCATACGCTTCAAAACGTTTAGCTGTATCATCTGTAAACCAACCTTCAATATGACCATCAATGGATATGCCATTTTCGTCATATAATGCTATGAGTTTACCTAATTTAAGGGTACCAGCAAGTGAACATGCTTCATGAGAAACGCCTTCCATTAAGCAACCGTCACCTACAAATGTATAGGTATAGTGATCGACTATTTCATGCCCAGGACGATTAAATTGCGCAGCTAAAGTTCTCTCAGCTATAGCCATGCCTACAGCATTAGTGATCCCTTGTCCTAATGGACCTGTAGTCGTTTCAACACCAGGAGTATAACCATATTCAGGGTGACCAGGTGTTTTAGAATGCAATTGACGGAAGTTTTTAATATCATCTATCGACACATCATAGCCACTTAAATGTAATAAGCTATAAATCAACATTGAACCATGACCATTGGATAATATAAAACGGTCACGATCAACCCATTGTGGGTTGCTTGGATTATGTTTTAGAAATCCACGCCAAAGTACTTCTGCAATATCAGCCATTCCCATAGGTGCACCAGGATGTCCTGACTTGGCTTTTTGTACGCCATCCATACTCAGCGCGCGGATAGCATTTGCCAGCTCGCGATGAGATAATGTTGTTGTATTCATATTCTATTATCCCCAATAAAATTCATTTAATAAAAAGGTTCATTGCTTAATAATTAATTTACATTACTTTAAGTTGTTTAATTAAAGTAGTTTTATCAACATTTCTTCAAGTTTACCTTGGTCGATAGCAAAAGCACGAATTCCTTCTGCCAATTTTTCAACAGCCATTGGATCAGAATTATGTTGCCATCTAAATTCAGCTTCAGTCATAGCAGCAGGTCTATCAGCTTGCTCTTGTTGAGGATTTAATTTACGTTCAACTGGATCAGTAGAGTTTTGCATTTCAGTCAACAAATTCGGTGATATCGTTAAACGATCACAACCTGCTAGTGCTAAAATTTGTTCAACCTTACGGAAACTAGCCCCCATAACAATAGTTTTATAATTATGCTGTTTATAGTAGTTATAAATATTACGAACAGATACAACACCTGGATCTGTATCAGCATCATAATTTTGAATTGGTTGCTTAGCTTGGTACCAATCGTAAATTCGTCCAACAAATGGTGAAATCAAGAACACATTTGCTTCGGCACAAGCACGGGCTTGGGCAAACGAGAAGAGTAAGGTTAAATTACAATTAATACCTTCTTTTTCAAGTTGTTCTGCTGCACGAATGCCTTCCCAAGTTGAAGCTAATTTAATTAAGATTCGTGATCTATTAATGCCTTTTTGTTCATAAAGATGAATCAATTTCCGAGCTTTTTCTATACATTTATCTTTATCGAAAGAAAGTCGGGCATCGACTTCAGTTGAAATGCGACCTGGTATATATTTTAAAATTTCTACACCGATATTGACTGCAACTTCATCACTGGCATTGATCAATTGCTCATGTCTAGAACCGCCAAGTTGTTTTGCTGTGTTAATAGCCGATTCAATTAAATGTTTGTATTGTGGTAATTGGGCTGCTTTTAACACTAAAGATGGATTAGTTGTAGCATCTTCTGGTGAAAATTGTTTAATAGAATCGATATCGCCAGTATCAGCAACTACAACTGTAAACTTTTTGAATTCTTCTAATTGACTCATATGCCTGTCCTCAAATAAATGTATGTTTTAACATTATAAGCGAGCTTATTATAGTGAAGTTAATGTCTGAAAGACACAATAATTATTGTTCCAAATGTTATTTTTTGATGGATAAAAATTGCGTATTATGTTGATGTAAAACGGCAATTTTTCAATGAATTAATATTAATGGTTAATATCTCATTAAAATTATCATGTTCGATAGAATATCTAAATACCAACAATTATATTTATAATGATTTTTACACTATAATTACTTAAATTAATATGAATTAGATAGTATTTTAAACCGCATAACATTTGTTTTTTGTTGCATTACTTTACATTATTTTCAAAATGAATAACGTTGTGTTTATCACATTATGAACAAACATATCACTTTTTAACGCTTATATTTATTTTCTTGATTTATTCATTCTATCTTAATTACAATATAAAAGATTAATAATTTGTATTGTTTATTTTATAAATATCAATTTTTATAAAAAAAATTAAGGTTAAATATTGCAGATGTTAATTAAGAAATTAAATAATAACAGTATATTTCTTAATTACTCTTGAATCTTATTTGAATAAATAGAACATCCATTAATAAGATTGGTGATTTTCATATTGGTATTAATTGGGCAATAATCAAATAAAAATTCAATTTAGAAAAATATAAGTAGTAGGAAGGATTTCATGACAAAGGATGAGTTTAATCATTATGGTGTTTCTATATCATTAAAATCAAATAACTCTAAGCTGGCAAGGATAGACCGATATAATAAGAGTTTATTTAGGTTAATCACACTATCTTCATTATTAATATATATAATTTGTTCCGTCTTATTTTTTAAACCAGGGCATGCATCTTTATCATTATCTACAAGGGAAACAGTTGTTGGTAGTGCTCCTTATTTAACTTTAGATAATGGTAAAACAAAAATAACCGATACAATCGATTTAGTGAGTTTCAGTTTTAAAGACGATAAAGATATTACTTATACCTTTAAAAAATCAACAAATACAACAACAGCTGAAAAACCATTTCCTTTGCCATATAGTTCCATAAAAACCTTTGCTGATTTAGATTTCCCGATATTAAATGACTTACTTATTACCCCAAAAGATAGCTATGTTGTTCAATTCAATGATCCTCTCTTTAATGATTATTTTCGTGATGATGATGGCGACGAAATAATAACTAAAACTGGTTCTTTATCATTGAGGTTTTATAAACGTTTTTCTGACCCGTTCAAAAGTAGCGATAAACTAAGTCCATGCGTTGACTTTTATAAAATTGTGATTCAAGCAACTGGTTATCAAGTTGATACTCAATATGGGATTCCGAGGAGAGGGGATGAAGGACATACAGATTATACCACTTTTTATGTTCGAAGCGAACCATCAGAACCTTTTGCGTGTTGGGCAACACCTAATTTAAATGGTTATCTTTCGGAGGAGATGAAAGGTCCATCAAGTCAGTGGGCTGATGATAAAGGCTTTTTATTACAAGATGTTAATGAACCTGCTAAAAATTTTCCAACAGTAGGGGCTCATGGTCTATTTTTTGATTTAACTATCGCAGGCGCATTGTCAAAAGATGTCAGTTATACGAAACAACCTAGTGATTCAAATATTAGTCTAGATTTAAGTTTAAAAGAAAATAAGAAAGAGAGTAGTTTTAATAAATTAAATGTTAAATTAGTTGGTCCGAAGGATGGTGTTTCTAAAACTAGTGCTTCTGTTAAACCAACTACGTTTATTATTTATGCAGGTACAGAAAAAAAAGTACCTATATATAGTTTCACTATTTCAAAATGGTTTATTTTAAAACCAGGTCTTGGAGAAGGTTATGAATCATCTGAAGCTTACTGTAATAATATTGGTTATCAAATTGCAAGTGTTTCAGATTTAACTAACGCTAATAATAATTTTTATCCTCGTTGGGACAAAGGTTTACCGGGTCAAGGGAATAAGTATCAGAGAAGAATTGGTGGGGGGCTATTGGCAGAATGGGGAGAAATATTACAGAATTATTATCAAAATATTCCTATCATCATTAAAACCGAGTTTTATGTTTTTTGGGCACGTGAGAAAGCAAATAACAATGATTATTATGATGTTAATGATGTGGGACATGGACATATTGGAGCTAATGTGAACACTATAAAAACCCATAGGGCTATATGTGTTTCACCATAAAAAGATATAAAAATTTTAAGATTTGATTTGTAAAAAATACCCTGTTAATTTTAACAGGGTAAAATAATGTGAAATTATTTTTTAGCGCGCTCAAAAGATTCAAGAATCTCTTTACGAGCAACTTCAGCGTTATCCCAACCATCAACTTTAACCCATTTACCAGACTCAAGATCTTTGTAATGTTCAAAGAAATGTTTGATTTGCGCTTTTAATAATTCAGGTAAATCAGTAACATCTTTAATATGATCATATTCTTTAGATAGCTTACTATGGGGTACAGCGATTAATTTTGCATCTTGACCTGCTTCATCTGTCATTTTTAATACGCCCACAGGACGACAACGAATCACAGAACCCGGTTGTAGTGGATAAGGAGTTGGTACAAGTACATCAACCGGATCACCATCCAGAGATAAAGTGTGATTGATATAACCATAATTGCAAGGGTAGAACATTGCCGAAGACATAAAACGATCAACAAATACCGCACCACTATCTTTATCAACTTCGTATTTTATTGGATCAGCATTAGCTGGAATTTCTATTACTACATAAATATCATCAGGTAGTGATTTACCTGCTGGTACATTTAAAAGTCCCATTTTATTATCCTTAAATTGTAAGCTTTGATTTGCATGATAAAAGGCTAACTATTATATACTGATTCTGGGTAACTTTGTACTTTTTGATTAACTAAAGCATAGATGAAAAATGAACATAGCTGAAAAGAATTAGATTTATTGCAGTCCTATGAAACATAGATAAGTAATCAACTTTCGTTACAGTATAATGCTAATTAATAAGAAAGCTATATAGTGCGCATTTTTATTCACGTGACTAATGCATAATAGTAAAGTATAAAGGGTAAGTAGCGGCTTACTTTAATTAATTCTACACCCACCAATTGATAGGTGTAGTTTATGTAAATTAGAGCTCTTTTTTAAGCGCTGATAATGCTCTACGTATAAACGCAAAACATATCATAATGAATATCATCAAACCAATAAATTGCTCAACTATAATGCTATTTGTTCCAAAGATAGCTTGCATATATTCATTCAGAGCTAAAGGAGAATTATTATTACTGCTTGAAGAACTGATCACAATAATTACAGCTAAAATAACACCGACTAGTGTTTCGCCAACAATAAGCCCAGAAGCGATCAGTGCGCCTTTTTGCTCTGCTTTACGTTGATGTTCAATATTGCTGCTGAGTTTATTTGCACGACGACTCACGAACCATGATATCAAGGCACCAATAAAAATTGGTGTAATGATTAATGGTGGTAAATAAATACCCATACCAACCGCTAGAGCAGGTAAACGAAATTTAGAATTCGTTTTTGCTAAGCATAAATCAATAACGATAATCACTGCACCAATAGCTAGACCTATTAAAATCATGGACCATTCCATTTGATTTGAAAAAATTCCTTTTGCAATTGTCGCAACTAAGGTCGCTTGTGGAGCCGGTAAAATCTGTTTAGGATCCATATTAGCTCTTGGCGTTGCGCCACTAAAGCCATAAGCGTGATAAAGGATATCTAATACAGGTGCAATTACAATAGCACCAATAACTACTCCCAATAATAATGCTATTTGTTGACGCCAAGGTGTGGCTTTGACTAAATAACCTGTTTTTAAATCTTGTAAATTATCGTTTGATATTGTTGCCACAGCCAATACTGCGCTAGTTGTGAATAATGCTAAAGCAGTAATAAAGTGTTCGCCTTCGGCTGTTGATAACATACCATTTATTTTTCCTAAACCTAAAAACAGTAACGCAATAACAGTAATTGCAATGATACTAATTCCAGAAATAGGGCTTGCAGATGAACCGACTAAACCAGCCATATAGCCACAAGCTGCAGCGATTAGAAAACCCATGAAAAATGCAAATAATACTGAACAAACTACCAATGTCCATCCAATACCTGAAGACAACCCACTATCAGCAATAAAAGAATGAAAGGTAATAAATAAAATTACTAGCATACTTGCCATTATAATTAAGATTGTTTTAGGCGACAGATCTTGTTCTGTACGATCAATATTATTGAATGACTTTTCGGACTTGAGCGTTGTAAGCGTGTTTTTTAGCCCTTGATAAACAGGTTTAATTAATGTTAAAAGTGTCCAAATAGCAGCAATTGAAATAGTACCGGCACCTATAAATCGTAAGTCTTTAGACCATAATCCCATGGCAACATCAGCTAATGACGCATTAGATGGATAATCGGTTAAAGAACTTAAAATTGGAATTGCGAAACCCCATGAAATAATATTGCCGATTAAAATTGCAATACCCGACATAATACCAACTAAGTATCCAGCACTTAATAGTGCTAAAGAAAACCCTAGTGGTATTTGAAATATTGATTTTCCATGACTAAACCAATAAGCCGTACCATCGGCGACAACTTTAAATCCGTTAGTTAATAAACTAACAACTGCTGCAATACTACCACCAAAAATGATATCTTTTAGTCCTTCATTGTCGGCTCTGGTTGTGGCATTATTTTCAGCATCGCTACCGGCTTTTAATATTTCAGCCGCAGCTACACCTTCAGGAAAAGGTAAATTACTCTTCACGACCATGACTTGACGGAGTGGAATTGTAAATAACACTCCAAGCATGCCACCAGAAGCACAAATAGCAAAAGTAAGCCAGAAAGGAAAACTCTGCCAGTAACCTACCATTAATAATGCAGGTAGAATAAAGATCATTGAAGATAAGGTACCCGCAGCTGATGCCTGAGTTTGTACCATATTATTTTCAAGGATTGAAGAACCTGGAAAAAAGCGTAAAACCGCCATTGATATTACTGCCGCCGGAATTGCAGAAGAGATGGTTAGACCTACTTTCAATCCTAAGTAAATATTTGATGCAGTAAAAATGACAGTAATAAAAGCCCCTAAGATCATTCCTCTTAGAGTGAGTTCACGTACGTTGTGCATATGTTTATATCAATATCAATAAGTTAAGTGATCCAGTATACTATAAATTTCGCAAGTAGAAAAATGCTGATAATTCGAGGATTTATGTTGAGTGTAAAAAATAATCATTTATTATGATTATTATTCATTAATTTATTGTAGAAAATATTCACCTTTGAATTGTTATTAAATGTTGCACTTAAAAATTAAGCTTAAGTTAATTTGTACCATTAAAATAATTAAAAGAGATAAGGATTTATACTTATCATTAGGTTAAACTCGCATTTTTACTGACTGTCAGTATAATAACGCTAATAATTTAATTTAATGAGAGATGAAATTGCAAGCTATTGATAAACTAATCGCGATACTCAAGCAATTACGTGATCCTATTACTGGTTGTGATTGGGATAAAGTGCAAACTTTTGATTCAATTACATCTTGTACTTTAGAAGAAACTTATGAAGTGCTAGATACGATTAAGCAAAAAAACTACCCAGAACTTCAAAAGGAATTAGGCGATTTATTATTTCAAATCGTTTTTTATGCTGAATTAGCCGATGAGCAAAAGTTATTCAATTTTGATGATGTTTGCCAAGCAATTTGCGATAAATTGATTCAACGTCATCCTCATATTTTTAGTGAAAATAAACGTAAAGTTGCTTGGGAAACCTTAAAACAACAAGAACGTAATCAAAAAAAACAATTTTCTATACTTGATGATATCCCACTATCCATGCCAGCGTTAATGCGCGCAGAAAAAGTGCAAAAACGATGTGCATCAGTTGGGTTCGATTGGAATACCTTGCCACCAGTTGTGGATAAAGTTAAAGAAGAATTGGAAGAGGTTTTTGTTGAACTTAATCGTGAAAATCCAATTAAAAAAAATATTGAAGAAGAAATAGGAGATTTACTTTTTGCCACCGTAAATTTAGCTCGTCATTTAGGATTACATTCTGAATTTATCTTACAGCAAGCTATACACAAGTTTACCCAACGATTTAATTATATTGAGACCTATTTTAATAATAAGAATCAAGCATTAAGTGATATTACACTTGAAGAAATGGAATCGGTATGGCAACAAGCCAAACAACATGAAAAACAGAAGTTAAAGTAAGAGGTGTAGTATGTCATTAGACAATAATGAACTTTATCAAGAAATTCAAGCTTGGGCACAAAATGCTATTTTTAACAGTCCGACCTGGAGCATTAATCAACTTGATTATACGGAAAAAAGCATTAGCGTTGTCGAAGTTATCTTAAGTGAGTTGGCGGATAAAAATCTATTGTTATCCGAAGAACAAGTTACGATGATAACACAAGAATATGGATGTTATTTGTTACTGACCGCATATAAATTATATGGTGGTGAGTTTTTTTGGAATAACGATGCTGAACAACCGATGCTTATAGTCGGAGAACCTAAAGCTACAATTGTTCTGATGACTTGGCAAAAAGTTCATGGTCGCTTAATGGGAGACGAAGCAGATCACATTGCTTACTTTATGGAGCAATATGGTAAGCAAGCAAAGTGCCCAGAAGAGGGTAAGCAATTAATTTATATTTAATAATTAATTATGTCGTGATGCTTATTGCAGCGCAGTGATCCCATCATAGTTTTGTTTAACATTTTTATTTTTTGAGTGTAAAGTAATTTTTAACAATTTGTTGTAATAAAACTATGAAAGATCAACTAATGTTAGTTGTTGACTAACCAGTAACAATGATAACTTTAAAGAGTTGGCAAAGTAAGTTACTCTTAGCCGGAAATGAAACGGGTAAGTTTGCAAAATATATTCATTAGTTTTGTAAATCGCTTCAAACTTATAATAAGGCAATAAAGATTTTGTACAAATCAATTTTATTTAGGTATGATCGCGCTAATAGACTTGGATAAAAATAAGGCAATATTAATGTACTTATGCGAAGTTGATATATGCGGTTTCAAGGGGATAAAACAGTTAACTTTATCATTAAATAAAGATGCCAATGTCTTAATTGGAGAAAATCAATGGGGGCGTTCTAGTTTAATTAGCGCACTTATGTTGATATCGTTAGATAATTTTTATTACCAATTTACAGCTAATGATTTTTTTAATGATGATCATTATCAGCCGAATACGGCAACGATTCGTTACAAATTTGCTGAAATGAATCCTCAAGAATTAGATAGTCAGTCATACCATTCATTAAATTGTGTCGCTTACCAATCTGTTGAATTCAAAAAATTAATTACTTACCAAATTAAAGCTACCAAAGAACAAGATAAAATAGTAACCGAGCATCAGTTTCTTGATAATAATGGTAAAGAAATAAAAAATGTAGATCATTATAGCTTAATTAAACAATTAATCAGTTTAAACCCATGTATGCGGTTAAAGAATCCTGTTGATAGCTCCAACTTACCGGTTACTAATCAACCTCTTTCAGATTATTATATTCAACAATTATCAGCGAAACTAAGTGAACATGCTAAACAGTTCTCGAACGAAGATTTAATTAAAAGTTTAACTACTGCAAAAGCACTATTTGAATATTATTTGGCAGATAGCTCAACTCGGTTTCGCTACCGTAATAGTAATATAAAAACAATTCCTAATTCTCAAGATTGGGATTCTTTAGAAAGGTTAAATAATATTTTAGATGAGTTAGATGATAATTATATTCGAACCATGTTAATGGGAATTTTTGGTTCAATATTTATTGCACATAATGCAAATCAAATTCATCCTAACGCCATTCCTATTTTGGTTATGGAAGAACCCGAAAGTCAATTACATCCTATTATATTATCCGTCGGTTTTCGATTGTTAAAAAACTTCCCTGCGCAAAAGTTTATTACTACTAATTCCAGTGATTTGTTATCTTTATTTGCTTTGAAAAATATTTATCATTTAATTCGTAAGCCTTCTGGAATTATGGCTATGAATATTGGTGAAAAAGGATTGAGTCGGGATGATAACCGTAAAATTATGTTTCATATTTTATATCGGCGAGCTTCGGCTATGTTTGCACGTTGTTGGTTATTAGTTGAAGGAGAAACAGAAGTTTGGTTATTACGTGAATTAGCAGAGCTTAGTGGTTTTCATCTTAATGCAGAAGGGATTCAATTGATTGAATTTGCACAATGTGGATTAAAACCTTTAATTCGTTATGCTAATAAAATGGGTATTCATTGGTACGTTTTAACCGATGGTGATACAGCAGGTAAAAAATATGCTAATACTGTGCGTTCATTATGTCCTGAAGGAACAAGTGCAGATCAATTCTTAACAGTCTTACCTTCACGTGATATTGAAAACTTTATGTTTGAACATGGTTTTAGTCATGTTTATAAAAAGATAGCTTTTAATACAACAGATTATATTGATATTCCTGTTAATCGTATTGTTCATAAAGCAATAAAGAAGACCTCTAAGCCTGATTTAGCAATTGCGATTTGTGATGATGTAAGAATAAGAGGTTCTCAAACTATTCCTAAATTACTTAAACAAACTTTTAGTAAGGTTATGCAATTGACTAAGCAATTTTATTAAGATGAGTCATTAAAAAAGGAATTATTTGATTGTGGCAAAAGTTCGGTTCTGTTATACTACGCTCCCGTCTTGTTGATAATACTGCAATGTTAATTTCGAATGATTTTCGCACGGTTAACCGCTAGTATTTATTCTTATTTTTAAATAAAGGTACTATTTTTATGGTCACAAATTATATCTTTGTTACGGGCGGTGTAGTTTCTTCCCTTGGTAAAGGCATTGCTGCAGCATCTTTAGCTGCTATTCTTGAAGCGCGTGGTTTAAAGGTGACCATGCTTAAACTTGATCCCTATATTAATGTCGATCCGGGCACTATGAGCCCAATACAACATGGGGAAGTTTTTGTTACAGACGATGGCGCGGAAACTGATTTAGATTTAGGTCATTATGAACGTTTTATTCGTACAAAAATGACTCGTAAAAATAACTTTACCACAGGTCGTATTTATTCCGACGTTTTACGTAAAGAACGTCGTGGTGATTATCTAGGCGCGACAATTCAAGTTATACCTCATATTACTAATGCCATAAAAGAACGCGTTATTGAAGGGGCAAATGGTTTTGATGTTGCCATTGTAGAGATTGGTGGAACTGTCGGTGATATTGAATCATTACCTTTTTTAGAAGCGATCCGCCAACTTGCTGTTGATGTAGGTCGTGAGCATACTCTATTTATGCATTTAACTTTAGTTCCTTATTTACCTTCTTCAGGTGAAGTAAAAACTAAACCAACTCAACATTCGGTTAAAGAATTACTATCAATAGGTATCCAGCCTGATATCCTTATTTGTCGCTCTGATAGAGCTGTACCTGCCAATGAAAGAGCAAAAATCGCACTATTTTGTAACGTACCTGAAAAAGCGGTTATTTCATTAAAAGATGTCGATTCCATTTATAAAATCCCAGCCTTATTGAAATCACAAGGGTTAGATAGTTATGTTTGTAACCGTTTTCATCTAGAGTGTCCGGAAGCTGACTTATCTGAATGGGAACAAGTAATTTATGAAGAAGCTAATCCAGTAGGTGAAGTAACTATAGGAATGGTTGGTAAATATACTGAATTACCGGATGCTTATAAATCAGTTAATGAAGCACTTAAACACGGTGGATTAAAAAATCGTTTAACCGTTCATATTCGTTACATTGATTCCGAAGATTTAGAAACAAAAGGTGTTGATATATTAAAAGACCTTGATGGTATTCTTATCCCAGGTGGTTTCGGATATCGTGGTGTCGAAGGCAAAATTATCGCTGCTCAATATGCTCGTGAAAATAAAATTCCTTATTTAGGTATTTGTTTAGGTATGCAAGTGGCATTAATTGAATTTGCTCGCAATGTTGCGGGTATAAAAGATGCCAACTCAACCGAATTTGTAAAAGATTGTGAGAATCCAGTTGTTGCATTGATCACTGAGTGGAGTGATGAATCAGGTGAAGTTGTACAACGAAATGAAAATAGCGACTTAGGTGGCACAATGCGATTAGGCGCACAAATTTGTCATTTGGAGCCCGATTCTTTAATTCATAAAATGTATAATAAAAATTCAATTATTGAACGTCATCGTCATCGTTATGAAGTGAATAATAATCTACTTGATGAAATTGTTAAAGCTGGTTTAAAAGTAACAGGGCTGTCTACGGATAGAAAACTCGTAGAAATTATTGAAAATCCTGATCATCCATGGTTTGTTGCCTGTCAATTCCATCCGGAATTTACTTCAACACCAAGAGATGGGCATCCATTATTTAGTAGTTTTATTCGTGCTGCTAAAGAGCATCAACAGCACTAAAGTTTTAATTAAAATTTATTATTAATATGTCATAAGAGGAAAAAATAAAATGGCAAAAATCGTTAAAGTTCATGCTCGTGAAGTGATTGATTCTCGTGGAAATCCAACAGTAGAAGCTGAAGTTCATTTAGAAGGTGGTTTTGTTGGACTTGCTATTGTTCCATCAGGCGCTTCAACTGGATCTCGTGAAGCATTAGAACTTCGTGATGGCGATAAATCTCGCTTTTTAGGGAAAGGTGTATTAAAAGCGGTAGCTAATGTTAATGGTCCTATTGCTAGTGCATTAGTAGGTAAAGATGCATTAGATCAAGCAGGCGTTGACCAAATTATGTTAGATTTAGATGGTACTGATTTTAAATCAAACTTAGGTGCTAATGCGATCTTATCTGTATCTTTAGCGAATGCTAAAGCAGCAGCGGCTGCTAAAGGTGTACCTCTATTTGCTCATATTGCAGATTTAAACGGTACTCCGGGTCAATATTCTATGCCACTTCCAATGATGAACATCATCAATGGTGGTGAACATGCTGATAATAATATTGATCTTCAAGAATTTATGATTCAACCAGTTGGCGCTAAAACTGTACGTGAAGCTGTACGTATGGGTTCAGAAGTATTCCATAACTTAGCTAAAGTATTACACGCTAAAGGTATGAATACTGCTGTTGGTGATGAAGGTGGTTTTGCGCCTAACTTAGATTCAAATGCTGAAGCATTAGCTTGCATCAAAGAAGCAGTTGAAAAAGCGGGTTATGTATTAGGTAAAGATATCACTTTAGCTATGGACTGCGCAGCGTCTGAATTTTATAACAAAGAAACTGGTAAATATGTATTAAAAGGTGAAGGTAATAAAGAGTTTACTGCTCAAGAATTTACTCACTATCTAGAAGGTTTAACTGAACAATATCCTATCGTTTCAATTGAAGATGGCTTAGATGAAAGCGATTGGGAAGGTTGGGCATACCAAACTAAAGCATTAGGTCACAAAATCCAATTAGTGGGTGATGATCTATTTGTTACTAATACTAAAATCTTCAAACAAGGTATTGAAAAAGGTATTGCTAACTCTATCTTAGTTAAAGTTAACCAAATCGGTACATTAACTGAATCTATCGCTGCTGTTAAAATGGCGAAAGATGCTGGTTATACCGCTGTAATTTCACATCGTAGTGGTGAATCAGAAGATTCAACTATTGCAGACTTAGCAGTAGGTTTAGCAGCAGGTCAAATCAAAACTGGTTCAATGAGCCGTTCTGATCGTGTCGCTAAATACAACCAATTAATCCGTATTGAAGAAGCGCTTGGCGAAAAAGCACCTTTCCACGGTTTAAAAGAAGTAAAAGGTCAAGGTAAATAATTTTATTTACTTTGTGACTAAATTAAAACCCATTGAAATATCAATGGGTTTTTTATTTGAATATTGTGGATATATTGTTGTCATGTATTAACTTACAACTGCCAGCGTAACCATGTGAATAAGATATTACCTGTATTTCGTTTTACCCCCGGCACATAAGCACTTTGTATTGAAAGCCGATCATATTCCAAAGAAACCAATGGTAGTGGGGCAGGAAAAGGTATCCAATTATAATCACGTCGCGCTGTAATTCCGATTGTATATCCTATCCCAATACGAAGCTTTTCACTGTTTCCTGGTCGCCAATAGGTTTGATAAGCATAACCACCGATAGGCTCTATTACGTTATGAGAATCTTGAAATTCCATAATATATAGTGCATGCCAGTCACCGTCTTCATCAAAACGATAAACACCTGCACCAATTCCCCATGGGCGTTCGTTATATTTATCTATTCTATCTTTATCATAAGTAGCACGATTGTGCCATGTATTGGCTGGAATATATAATTCATACTGATTACTATTCCATGTATCAGATAAGGTTTGTTTGACATAATGCCAAAAGCCAGATTGCTCGTCATTAGCTAAGACATTAAATGAGAATAAAATGAAACAAATAGCTATACATTTTTTCAACATAACATAATCTTCTAGTGAGTTTTGAGTTACTTGGTATTATTTTAAAATGATTCTATTTTATGTAAAAGTTATTTTGAAAATGTTTTAATTTTCAACAACTTTATCAAATATTTAGATTAAATAGATAGTTTAATTCTATAAGATTAATCATTTGATTTATCATTTTTAAATACTATATAAAAATGATATTGTTTTCAATTGTGATCTCGGTATAGTGAATGCCTCTATTTGCTAAGCGAATGTAATAAATTAATATTAGATAGGAATTAAATACCGAACAGTTATATAGGTTAGAAATGAATTATTCAACAAAACAGATTGCATTATTATCTGATGAGATTGATTTGCAAAGTATCAAGTATCCATCTGCTCAATTAGCGGTACGCGCTTTATTGAAAGAGATCTGCTTATCGCCTAAACCGGGGTTAGTGGATATGTTAAATAATGGTGCTCATCGTGATATGGATTTTAGTACTTTTATTGCTAGTATCAAGGCTATATCTCCTTGGTTTGATGAGTTTTATCACTATGGGTATACTTTGAAACTAAATAATCAGTCTGATTTTTTGGTTGGTATTCGTCCAATTGGTTTAGCATGTGAAAAAGCTATGTATTTGGCCACTCATAATGTAAATACCCATAAAGGGGGGATTTTCGCTTTTGGTTTACTGCTTGGTGTGATCGGGTATTTAGAACAGCGCCAAGAAACTACCAATGTCACGACAATTTGTTCTACTTTAATGAGTTTTTGCCATGGTATTGTTAAGAAGGAGCTACAATTATCTAATTCAAACCAAACCGTAGGAGAGAAATTATTTAAACATTATCAATTATCCGGTGCGCGTGGTGAAGCGGAATCAGGTTATGCCACGGTAAGACAAATATCTTTGCCAATTTATAATAAAATGCAACAAGCTGGCTATGATGAGGAGACTAGTTTGCTGCAAGTAATGTTACATCTGCTTGCATATAATCAAGATACTAATTTAGTCTCAAGAGGGGGACTTGCCGGTCTCCATTTCGTTCAAAATTCTGCAAAACAACTCATTGAACGAGGAGGAGCGACTGATTTAATTGGCCGAAGTCATTTAGAAAAGTTGGATAAACAATTAATTAAACGTAATTTAAGCCCCGGCGGTTCGGCAGATTTAATTGCGATAACTTGGTTTCTTGCCCAATATCAAAACTAAATCATCTGACGGAATTATTTATCTAACCTTCGATACAATCTTTCAGGACGACCAATCTTACCATGGTTGATTTCTACGTTTAGTAACTTAGTTTGAACGCAATATTCCAGATAGCGACGAGCTGTTGTTTTACTAATTTGCGTTTTTCTAACTAAATCATCCACAGTTTGTGGTTTGTCTGTTTGCATAAAAACATCTTTTACCTTTTGTAAAGTAATTTCTTCAATGCCTTTGGATGGTCGATTACTATCAATGAAATCTTTAGTTTGTAAATTAAAAAGTTCATCAACTCGTCGTTGATTGACATGTTGTTGAATACTTTGTCGGTATAGGAATAATTGAAAACGCTCAATAGAGTGTTTTAGGCGTTGATAAGATACCGGTTTAATTAGATAATCAAATGCCCCATAGCGAATTGCTTTACTACATGTTTCAATATCACTTGCAGCAGTTATAAAAATTACATAACAATTTAATTGATTATTCACAATATATTCAAATAGTTCAATTCCTTGGCCATCGGGTAGATAATTATCCAATAGAATTAATTTGGGTTTAAGCTTTTCAACCATCATTTTTGCATCATTAAGTGTCGAAGCAATTCCTAATGCTTTTACTTTTGGATCTCGTTGAATAAATTCGGCAGTTAATTCAGCTAAAATGGGTTCATCTTCAACAATAAGCACTTCTAACATATTTTCGTGGGTTTTATTCATACTATATCTCTCTGTATTTCGTCTAATTTAGGTATAAAAACCGAGAAAATCGTTCCATAAGGTTGGTTATTATCAAACGTGATATAACCATTGGCTTTTTGGGTGTATGTAGCAACTAAATGTAAGCCTATACCATGCTCTTTCGGATTCTGTGAAGTAACACCAGGTCGAAAAATTGAATCACGGATTTTTTCATCAATACCACATCCTTGATCACTTACTTCAAGTACAATTTCATCTGTGGCATCACTAAGGTATAGTAGTACATTCTTATTACCTAATGGATTTTTAAGGCTAGCATTAAATGCGTTATCTAATAGATTACCTAAAATTGACATAAATTCTATTTCAGTAATGGTTTTTGGTAACGCGGATAATTGACAAGCAGGGTCAAAACTTAGTTGTAATCCTAGTTCGTGGGATTTGGATAATTTGCCAATTAATAAGCCACACACTGCTGGGATTTTAAAATGCTGTGTTATAAAATCTAGACTTTTTTGATTATCGATAGAATGTATGGTGATAAATTCTTGTGCTTCTCGGTAGCGTTCCATGTAAATTAAGCCTGATAGCGTCGCCATCCAATTAAGATGTTCATGGCGCAGAGCGCGTAAGTTATCAACATATTGTTTTATTTGAGTCAATTGCGCACTTAATATATTGACTTCATTGAAGTTACGAAATGTAATAACCCACCCTTGAATTTTATCGTCCACAATAACTCTGATTCGGTTTGCAATAACTAAACAATCGTTAAAGTGACAGATCTGATCATGCGAATCTTCTGTTTTATTATTGCTGTTATAAATAAAATCTGTTGATTTTATAAACTCACATAGATTATGATTAACTAATTCTTTGTTATTATTTGTTATTTTTAACATTTTCCTTGCAGATTGATTAATGTTAATAATGTTATAATTAAGATCAATGGCTATGATGCCTTCAAAAATTGATTCCATTATCGATTTTTGGCTCTTTACTAATAAGGCTATACTTCTTGGTTCTAAATTGAACATTTGTTTTTTGATCAGTTTGGTAAAACAAAATGAAAAAACGAATAAAATAACAAATAATATTGAACAAAAAATAGCAAATGGCACAAGTTTTTCTTTATGCAATTGAGAGATGTTATCAACCATATATCCAACGGAAACAATACCTACTACTTGGTTATTAGCATTAATGATAGGTGCTTTACCTCTTAATGAAATACCCAATGATCCTTTACGGATGGTAATAATACTATTACCTTTTAGGACTTCTTGATTATCTCCGCCCAGCATGGGTACATATAATGGGCTATTAGCAGTATGGAAAAGCCGCTTTGCTCTATTATCACCAATAACAATGTAACTAGCATCACTTTGTTTAAAAACATCTGTTACTAATTCAGCAATTTTATCCGTATCTTTATCCTGAACATATTTGATAAGGCTAGGAATAACTGCCAGTTCACGGGCTTGTAGTTGTGCTCTTTGACCTAGGTTATTATATAAATCCGTTTCTGTGGAATTCCAAATATAACCCTGCAAAAGAGCTAATAAAATCGTTAATAATAGTAACAAGCATAAGAAGAGCTTGGTGGTAAATGAAAATTGACCAAAATTAGACATATTATCAACAATTTATAAAAAAAATTACGATGATAAAAGTCTAACATAGTATTATGTATTTTAAATCAATTTAAACCATAAAAACCACAATTTTTCTTTGATATTCATCACAGTTCTTGAATTATTATTTTGTCAATATACGCGCCAATTAATTCTAAATTGAAATCGAAAATCTTGGAGATATTAAAGTATGAACGATATTGGTTCGACAAAGAAAATTGAGGAAAAGCAGAGTTTTTGGCCATATGGCTGGTGGAAATTGATGGACGATTATAAAATCGGTGTGATTCCATTACCATTATTTATTATTGCAGGTCTTCTTATCTTAACTGAAGTATTAGTGACGGGTAAATTACCTAGCGAAATCGTTGTTATGGTTGTAACTTGCGCATTTTTCGGTTTTTTATGCGGTGAAATTGGTAAACGCTTACCAATCGTAGGAAAAATGGGTGCAGCTGCCATTTGTGCAACCTTCATTCCATCAGCATTAGTATATTACGGGATCCTTCCAACACCTGTTGTTGAAGCTACAACAAAGTTCTATAAAGATACTCATATTCTTTATTTATACATTTGCTGTATTATCGTTGGTAGTATTATGAATATGGACAAGAAAACACTTATTGAAGGTTTCTTAAAAATATTCGGTCCTATGGTTTGCGGTGAAATTGTTGGTATGCTTGTTGGTGTGGGCGTTGGTTATTTACTTGGTTTAACACCATTTGAAACTTTCTTCTTCCTTGTATTACCAATTATGGCGGGTGGTGTTGGTGAGGGTGCAATTCCACTTTCAATCGGCTATGCTTCAATTTTAGGTATGGAACAAGGTGAGGCACTAGGTCGTGTATTACCAATCGTAATGTTAGGCGGTTTAACTGGTATCATCTGTGGTGGTATTCTTAATCGCATCGGTAAAGCTTATCCTCACTTAACAGGTAATGGTCGATTACTACCAGCATCGGAAGATGATGATATTATGAATAAGAAAGCAGCTAAATCAGAATTAGCGATTGATGTAACAACTTTTGCATCAGGTGTATTATTAGCGGCTATCCTTTATATGGTTGGTATGATTGGTCATAAACTAACGGGTATTCCAGCTCCAGTAGGAATGCTATTTGCTGCTGTTTTTGTTAAGTTAGTATCAGGTGTTTCACCTAAAGTATTAAGTGGTTCACAAGTTGTCTATAAATTCTTCCAGACTTCGGTTACTTATCCAATTCTGTTTGCGGTAGGTGTGGCAATTACTCCTTGGGAAAGAATTGTTGAAGCTTTCACTATCACAAATATTATTGTTATTGTTTGTACGGTAGTTAGCTTAGTAACAACCGGTTTCTTTGTTGCGAAAAAACTTGGTATGTATCCAGTAGATGCTGCGGTTATTTCATGTTGTCAAAGTGGTCAAGGTGGTACAGGAGATGTAGCGATTTTAACTGCTGCAGAACGTATGGAACTTATGCCGTTTGCTCAAATTGCTACCCGTATCGGGGGAGCGATCAATGTATCAGTATCATTACTTATACTTGGCAATTTCTTAGTATAGTTTTAATTTTAAAGAGCAACCTTAGTTTTACTAAGGTTGTTTGCATTTATTTATAGTAGTAATTATTACAAACAGCTTTTAAGGAGTACTCATGAAGCTTGTCAGTTATCTTGTCTCAGGGAGAGCAAGTTTTGGTCTTCTCACTCAACATGGTATAGTCGATTTAGGTAAAAAATTAGGCGATAAATATACCGATTTAAAATCGCTACTAGCCGATGAAAAAGGGTTAGCTATTGCAAAAACCTATCTTAATGACCCAAGCGATATTGATGAAAAAGATATTACTTATCTACCGGTTATTCCTAATCCAAATAAGATTTTGTGTGTAGGTATGAATTATGCTGAAAAACGTGCAGAGTTTAATGAAACGAGTTCCGCACCAACTCTTTTTGTCCGTTTCCCAGATTCACAAACAGGTCACAAAACCAATATTATTAAACCCGCAATTACTAATGAATTAGATTATGAAGGTGAATTAGCCATTGTTATTGGTAAATCCGGATTTAGAATCAAACAGGAAGATGCATTATCATACGTTGCAGGTTATAGCTGTTATATGGATGGTTCTATTCGTGATTGGCAATATACTTGGTTTACCGCTGGTAAAAATTGGCCAAGCACAGGGGCGTTTGGTCCATGCTTAACTACAACTGATGAGATCCCCGATCCTAAAGCATTAACTTTAGTTACCTATTTAAATGGTCAAGAAATGCAACGCGATTCGGTAAATAATTTGGTTCATACTGTACCCGAATTAATTTCTTACATTAGTACATTCACCCATTTATCACCAGGCGATGTAATTTTAACCGGTTCACCTGGAGGAGTAGGTAAAAAACGTAACCCGCCAATCTTTATGAAAGATGGTGATAAGATTGAAGTTGAAATTACGGGGATTGGTCGTTTAACCAATTATGTGGTAGCAGAAAAATAGGTGGTATTATGTATAGTTTAGTCGATTTTTCAGTTGTAGATATATCGAAATCATTAGCAGAACGTGAACAGATAAAACAATTGTTAAGTTTGTCGGAGCTAGACTTAGACCCGCAAGTTAATATTTTCATTGTTGCAAAGATGAACAATAAAATCGTAGCTTGTGCAGGTATTGATAATAATATCATTAAATGTGTAGCAATTAATCCGGATTATCGTGGTAATCAACTCAATTTAACATTATTAGATAACACCATTAAATATGCTAATGAACAGGGGCATTTTCACCTCTTTTTATACACAAAACCAGAAAATATCGACTTTTTTAAAGGGTGTGGCTTTTATCCAATAGTAGAGCTTAATAACTTAATTGTATTAATGGAAAACACACCCGTTGGAATTAAAAACTATTGTAAACATTTAGCTGAATTACGCAAAGATGGATCCAAAATTGGTAGCGTGGTGATGAATGCCAACCCCTTTACTAAAGGACATCAACATCTTTTACAATATGCCGCAAGCCAATGTGATTGGTTACATGTCTTCGTGGTAAACGAAAATGTATCATTATTTCCGTTTGATGTGCGCTTACAATTAGTGAAAGAAGGGGCGAAGGACATAAAGAATGTTACTGTGCATGCAAGTTCATCATATATTATTTCAAGAGCGACATTTCCTACCTATTTTTTGAAAGATGATGAAAAAATTGATTACGCTTATATGGGAATCGATTTATTAATTTTCCGCAATTATATTGCCCCTGCACTGAATATTACTTATCGTTTTGTGGGTACAGAGCCTTATAGCCAAGTTACAAATGCATATAACACATCTATGCGTTATTGGTTGCAGGATAAAGATGTGAGTCCTTATCCTGTAATTACATTGGTTGAAATTCAGCGAATTATGGAAGGGGAAGATATTATATCTGCTTCTTTAGTAAGAAAACTGCTCGCTAATGAACAGTATGATCAGGTAAAACGGTTAGTCCCATCAACGACTTGGAATTATCTAGAAGCAAATTTAGATTCAGTCAAAAATTTAATTCGTTCAAAAGGTAACTAAATGAAAATCAAAAAAGAAGCGATGGCTGGTACTCTCGAATCAAGTGATTTGTTAGTAAAAGTCAGTCCTAACACAGGAATTGAAATTGTTATTAATAGTGATGTTAATAAGCAATTTGGTGATCAAATACGTGCCGTGGTAGATCAAACCTTAAACAGTCTTAATGTGACTGACGGTCTAATTATTATTGATGATAAAGGTGCTTTGGATTGTGCCATCAAAGCAAGAGTACAATGTGCAGTATTGCGTGGCGCTGAAGAAGAGAGCTTAGATTGGAGTAAATTGCTATGAAAAAAATACGTCGAAGTATGTTATTTCTTCCGGGTGCAAACGCGGCGATGTTATCCACTTCGTTTGTTTACAAACCTGATTCAATCATGTTTGACCTAGAAGACGCCGTTTCCATTAAAGAGAAAGATTCAGCTCGCTTATTAGTCGCACAAACTTTACGCTTGCCAATTTATAAAGAGCAAGGTATTGAAACTGTAGTAAGAATCAATGCGCTTGATACTCCATTTGGTTTAAAAGATTTAGAAGCAGTGGTTAGAGCTGGTGTTGATGTGGTTCGTCTACCTATGACTAATAGTGCAGAAGACATCCACGAATTGGAAGCGCATGTTGAAAGAATTGAAAAAGAATGTGGTCGCGAAGTTGGTAGCACAAAATTAATGGCTGCTATTGAATCCGCCCAAGGTGTGGTAAATGCCATTTCTATTGCTAAGTCTTCTCCACGTTTAATTGGTATTGCATTGGCTGCATTTGACTACCTTGTTGATATGCAAACCGAACGTGGCGACGGTACTGAATTATTTTATGCTCGTTGTGCAGTATTACATGCCGCTCGTGTGGCTAAGATTGATGCTTTTGACGTGGTATATTCCAATGTTAATGATGATGAAGGTTTCTTAAAAGAAGTTAATCTTATTAAGAAATTAGGTTATAACGGGAAATCACTAATTAATCCTAGACAAATCGATCTATTACATAACGCATATGCACCAACTGCTGCAGAAGTTGAACATGCTCAAAAAGTGGTTGAAGCTGCAGAAGAGGGAGAAAGAAAAGGCCTTGGCGTTATTTCTCTTAACGGCAAAATGATTGATGCACCAATTATTGCTCGTGCTAGAAAAGTTATCGAGTTAGCAAAATATTCTGGTGTACGTAAAGAAATTTGATAGGACTGAAAAATGACTACTTCCATAGACAAAAAAATTGATGATCTGCTTAAACAGCATCCTGATCTTAAGAATATTACACCATTTGTTGATGCCAATTTTACGACTCCGTATTTGAAAGACGAGTCTAAATATACACGTAAATTATGTGATTCTATTGAACAAGCGATTCAAAAATGTGAATTACGTGATGGTATGACCATTTCTTTCCATCATGCTTTTCGTGAAGGTGATAAAGTTATCAATAGTGTTGTCGAGACAATCAGCAAACTAGGTATTAAAAATTTAACCCTAGCATCAAGCTCATTATTGAGCTGTAACTCAGCGTTGATTCCACATATTGAATCTGGTGTGATTACTAAAATTTACACCTCTGGTTTACGCGGTAAACTAGCTGATGCAATTTCTCATGGTTTAATGGAAAATCCAGTTCATATCCATTCGCATGGTGGACGTGTAAAACTTATCCAGAGTGGCGAGATTAACATTGATATCGCCTTTTTAGCAGTATCGACAGCTGACGAACAAGGTAATGCTAATGGTGTATCTGGTAAATCACAATGTGGTGCACTAGGTTATGCGATGGTGGATGCTCAATTTGCTAAAAAAGTCGTTTTATTAACTGAAGATATCGTAGGCTACCCTAATCATCCAGCCAGTATTCGCCAAGATCAAGTTGATTACGTGGTTAAAGTTGATGAAGTCGGTGATCCAACGAAAATTAGTGTGGGTGCAGCTCGAATTACCAGCAATCCACGCGAATTGATGATTGCACGTTATGCTGCTGATGTTATTGAGCATTCAGGTTATTTTAAAGATGGATTTTCAATCCAAACGGGTTCTGGGGCTTCTTCAACTGCCGCTACACGTTTCTTAGAAAACCGTATGCGCGCTAAAAATATCACTGCATCATTTGCATTAGGTGGTATTACAGCAAGTATCGTTGATTTACATGAAAAAGGATTAGTTAAGCGTCTTTTAGATACTCAAAGTTTTGATGGGACAGCGGGTCAATCATTAGGTAAAAATAAGGATCATATTGAAGTATCTACCAATGTTTATGCTAACCCGGCTTCAAAAGGGGCAAGCGTTGATGAACTAGATATTGTCATTTTAAGTGCTTTAGAAATTGACCTTAATTATAATGTCAATGTATTGACGGGTTCTGATGGTGTAATGCGTGGCGCTTCCGGTGGTCACTGTGATAC
Organism: Frischella perrara; assembly: GCF_000807275.1. NCBI lineage: Bacteria > Pseudomonadati > Pseudomonadota > Gammaproteobacteria > Orbales > Orbaceae > Frischella > Frischella perrara. The sequence goes on from NZ_CP009056.1 coordinate 537,739, forward strand.
TGCTGCGGGAGCGAACTTAACTATTATCGTTGCTCCTCTAATTCGTAGTCGTATTCCAACTGTGATTAAAAAGGTGACAACATTAGTTACCCCAGGCGAGAGTGTGGATGTGTTAGTAACTGATCACGGTATTGCCGTTAATCCTAAACGTCCAGAAATAGCAGAGCGATTAAAAGCTGCTAATTTACCTGTGATGAGTATTGAAGAACTTTATCAGCGCGCAGTTTCCTTAACAGGTGAACCAAAACCAATCGAATTTAAAGATAAAATTGTTGGTGTTGTTCATTATCGTGATGGTTCTGTTATTGATGTCGTTCGCGAAGTAAAAGATTAATTTTTCAATAAGATAGCACCGAATTTTATATTTATATGTGATATAGTATATATACGGTGTTATCTTTTATTTGAGAAAAAAAATATGTTGATTAATTTTAATGATGGATTGCCTGTCAGCTTAGAACAGGTTTTGCTAGCCAAAGAACAACGTGTTCAAAATCAGCAAGTTGCTATAACACGATACCAATCCCCAATCATTTCATTAACGTTGGTCATTCCGGGACCGGTTAAAAAAAGCCCTGCAGCTAAATTTCTTTTCGATCAAGCAATAAATACACTTCATCACGCTTTAGACCAAAATAATTTTTCGATTTATTATGAACAACATATCGAAGCTGTTACTGGATTTGAGGCAATTATTGCCGTTAATTGCACAGCCAGTAAGTTAAAGCAACTTTGTATTGAAATTGAACATAATCATCCACTCGGTCGGTTATGGGATATTGATATTATCGATCCCGTTACTCAAATGAGCATACCGCGTACTGGATTTGAACAAAAACCAAGAAAATGTCTTATTTGTGGTGATAACGCTAAGGCATGTGGACGAGGACGAAGGCATTCGGTTGCAGAAATCTTTGAAGAAATGAAAAAAATCATAACTAATTATACTGCCAAACAAATTTAATAAAATCATTTAAAACTAAATATTTTTATCACACATTTTTTGTAAGCGTAATGCTCTTCATTAGACTAATTTTTATATCTGTTATTCAGCATATAAAAATTAGTTTCTTTTTTATAATCAATGAGTAATCTTATTACTAATCCAGAATTATTTATAGAAATATACTTGAAAAATAATTATCAGCACATATTTTATAATCAAGCAAGGGTTTAAATATCAAATAGATTTAAACCAATTTATTGCAAGGGAGATAATTAATATGAGGTTAGATAAACTCACAAACAAGTTTCAACAAGCTTTATCTGATGCACAATCACTCGCATTAGGTAAAGATAATCAATACATAGAACCGATCCATGTATTATCTGCAATGCTCAATCAAGAAGGCAGCAGTATAAAACCTTTGTTAGCTTCGGCAGGAGCAAACGTTGCTACTTTACAACAAGATTTAACTCAAGCTATTGAACGATTACCACAAGTACAAGGTGTGGGTGGCGAAATCATTCCATCACAAGAATTTATTCGCGTGTTAAACCTATGTGACAAATTGGCACAAAAAAGCGGTGACAGCTATATTTCATCAGAACTCTTTATATTAGCTGCTTTAGAAGAGAAAGGTACTTTAGGTGATATCCTTAAAAAAGCGGGTATTACGAAAGATAAATTTAGCCAAGTAGTAAGTCAAGTAAGAGGAAATGATAGCGTGAATGACCCTAATGCAGAAGATCAACGCGGTGCGTTGAAAAAATACACTATTGATTTAACCGAACGTGCAGAACAAGGTAAGCTCGATCCTGTCATTGGACGGGATGAAGAAATTCGCCGTACTATACAGGTTTTGCAACGTCGTACTAAAAATAATCCTGTATTAATCGGAGAGCCCGGCGTAGGTAAAACGGCTATTGTTGAAGGTTTAGCTCAGCGTATTGTTAATCGAGAAGTTCCAGAAGGATTACGTAATAAACGTGTGCTTTCTTTAGATATGGGAGCACTCATTGCGGGAGCAAAATACCGTGGTGAATTTGAAGAACGTCTTAAAGCAGTTCTTAAAGACTTAGCCAAAGAAGAAGGTCGCATCATATTATTCATTGATGAAATTCATACTATGGTGGGTGCAGGCAAAAGTGATGGAGCGATGGATGCAGGTAATATGTTGAAACCTGCATTAGCACGTGGTGAATTACATTGCGTTGGCGCAACTACACTTGATGAATATCGACAATATATTGAAAAGGATCCTGCTTTAGAGCGTCGTTTCCAAAAAGTCTACGTAGCAGAGCCAACAGTGGAAGATACGATTGCTATTTTACGTGGTTTAAAAGAGCGATATGAATTACACCATCACGTACAAATAACTGATCCAGCAATTGTTGCAGCAGCAACATTGTCGCATCGATACATCTCAGATCGTATGTTACCTGATAAGGCCATTGATTTGATAGATGAAGCGGCTTCAAGTATCAGAATGCAAATGGACTCAAAACCTGAATCACTGGATCGATTGGAAAGGCGCATTATTCAACTCAAACTTGAGCAACAAGCACTTAAGAAAGAGTCTGATGATGCAAGTAAAAAACGACTTGAGATGTTAAATGATGAACTCGCTGAGAAAGAAAAGGATTATGCTTCACTTGAAGAAGAGTGGAAATCTGAGAAGGCTGCACTTTCGGGCACGCAGACTATCAAAGCTGAATTGGAAAAAGCACGTACTGAGATAGAACAAGCTCGCCGTGCCGGTGATTTGAATAAAATGTCCGAATTACAATACGGTAAAATTCCAGATCTTGAAAAGAAACTTGCTTCAGCAACGCAATTAGAAGGTAAAACAATGAAATTATTGCGTAACAAAGTAACGGACAATGAAATTGCTGAAGTATTATCTAAAGCTACCGGTATACCAGTTTCTAGAATGCTAGAAAGTGAAAAAGATAAATTATTGCATATGGAAGATGCGTTACATAAACGTGTAATTGGTCAAGACGAAGCTGTAGTAGCTGTCGCCAACGCAATTCGCCGTAGTCGTGCAGGGCTTTCTGACCCGAATAAACCTATTGGATCATTCCTATTTTTAGGTCCAACGGGTGTGGGGAAAACAGAACTTTGTAAATCATTAGCGAACTTTATGTTTGACAGTGAAGATGCAATGGTGCGAATTGATATGTCTGAATTCATGGAGAAGCATTCTGTTGCGCGTTTAATTGGTGCGCCTCCAGGTTATGTTGGTTATGAAGAAGGCGGTTATTTAACCGAAGCAGTGAGACGTCGACCTTATTCTGTTATTTTACTTGATGAAGTTGAAAAAGCGCATCCAGATGTATTTAACATCTTATTACAAGTACTGGATGATGGTCGTCTAACTGATGGACAAGGGCGTACAGTTGATTTTCGTAATACAGTCATAATTATGACTTCGAACTTAGGATCTGACTTAATCCAAGGTCAAGTTAAGCTTAGTTATGATGAAATGAAAGCCTTAGTTATGACCGTTGTAACTAAACATTTTAGACCAGAATTTATCAATCGTATTGATGAAACAGTGGTATTCCATCCACTAGGTCAAGAAAATATTAAAGCGATTGCTAGAATTCAATTAGCACATGTTGAAAAACGTTTAGAAGAACGTGGTTATCAAATGGATATTTCTGATGCGGCACTTGAACATCTTGCTAAAGTCGGTTTTGATCCGATTTATGGTGCAAGGCCGTTAAAACGTGCGATTCAACAAGAAATCGAGAATCCACTAGCACAACAGATATTATCAGGTAAATTGGTGCCGGGTAAAATTGTTCATCTTGATTTAGTCGATGACAACATTGAAGCCAAACAATAAATTTGAATTTCTCAACCGACCTTAATGGTCGGTTTTTTTATATTTGAAATTTGATTAATTTTAAGAATGATTTGGACTAATAAAGTCAAGATAATGTCATTTAAATTAAACAACATTTTTATTTTTAAGTTATCAGTTAATTGAAAACGATTATTACATTAAATGATATGCTTATTTTTATGCATTCGCTAATGTAATTTGAAGGTCAGCAGAAGTAATACAATCATATTTTTAAAGGACTCGCTTAGCATTTGAGTGTAAGTTAGACCTTAAATAACCTTACAATAATTAATGATATAATACTCACAAACTAGTATTATAACTATAATTACTTTATACTAAATTGTATAGGTGTGTAAATTGATTAAAAAGTTCTTTTAAAGGGGAATTAGAAATCTTTAAATTTCTGTTCATCGGTTAATGATTATTCTTTTAAATACCCGAGTATTGATTAAATGATCATAATATTACGAAGTTTTAAAGAATAGTGTATTAGTAGTTTACCAAATTCGTCAGAATGTTTAGGGGCATTTATAAGTCAGTTTATTGATATTAAAAAATGATCATTTAATTTGAGCATATTTATATTTCTTTATGATTATTTTCAATTTTTTAGTCGCATTTGGTAAAATTACATATATAATTAGCTCTTCATTGGGCGTGTAGAATTTAACTATTAGGTATATTTTGAAAACGTCAGATACTCCAATTCAGCCATTACTTAAGAGAAAATTTACGTTTAAGCTATTTATTATAGAAACATTACTATTTCTCACTATTTTTGGTGCCATTTATTTAATGTTAGCTTTAATTTCTTTTTCACCAGCTGATCCGGGATGGTCACAAACTGCTTGGCAGGAGCCTATTCATAATTGGGGTGGAGAAGTTGGCGCTTATTTATCGGATTTTCTACGACAGTTTTTTGGTTATGTAGCTTATGCAATACCGATTTTAATCATTATCTTATCTTTTCAAATTAGGGTAAATATTCGGATTGAGAAGCCTATAAATTACTTTAGCCTATCTTTCAGAACGATTGGTGTTATGGCCTTTATTTTCTGTACAGCAGGTTATTTTGCTTTAAATATTCCAGATATGGAACAACTACAAGCGGGTGGAATTATAGGTGATATTGTTGCAGAGGAGATACTAGCGTTAACAGATCATCTTACAGCAACATTGCTGTTATTGTTTATTAGTCTTGCAAGTATTACTTTATTAACGGATCTGTCTTGGTTATATATTCTTGAAAAGGTTGGGGCGTTGGTTGTCTTTTTTGCAATGCCATTAATGACTTCAATTACACATATCTTTAAGGGATTAATAAGCAAAGTTATTCGAAAGAAAGATACTCAAACTCCTCCAATATCAAAAAGTTCAAATAAAGTGAGGATGCAAAATAGGATTCCAGTTGCAGAATATCAACCTGCAATTCGTGAAATGCATAATGAAACGGCTTCTATCGCAGCCGGTTTTGTATCAAGAAATGAAATAGCAACTAAATTAAGCTTTGATAGGGAAGGAATGGCACCAGATGTTACCATACCTGAAGTTGCTAACGATGAACTATATACTATTTCGATTGATGAAAATGCTCCCCCTCCTCAAAGGTCGGTAGCTGAAGATAATACTCAATTTCGTGAATTCTCAATCAATCCGGACTATTACGCTCCGATTACGACTTTTCCCAAAGGAAATAGTGATAATTCACAAACCGTATCTAAATCTTCTAATATTCAATCTTCACAAGATATTAAACCCTCTCAAGAGGAAGTTATCCATGAAATACAGCATATTTCAACTTTAGAAGAGAATATTGAACCTAACCCATCAATTCCAGTGGAGACAAGTACAACGCTGCTATCAATGGATGAAGTTCCTGTTAATCCAAATCCAAATACTATTAGAGAAAATGTGCATGATAGTTTGATTCATCCATTATTACAGAAAAATACGCAGCCGCTTGTTAAACCAACAACACCATTACCTTCACTTGATTTACTAACGGCGCCTCCGACTAAGCAAATTGAAGTTGACCATAATGCACTGAAGAAAACAGCAGCATTATTGGAAAAAAGTCTAGCTGATTATCGTGTAAAAGCTCGTGTTGTCGGGTATCTACCCGGTCCTGTTATTACTCGTTTTGAAATTGAATTAGCACCAGGTGTAAAAGCTTCTAGGATTTCGACACTCGATCGTGATTTAGCCCGTTCTTTGTCAATGCCTTCGGTACGTGTAGTTGAAGTTATTCCCGGTAAACCCTATGTAGGAATAGAGTTACCAAATAAACATCGTCAAACGGTATATTTTCGAGAAGTTTTAGACAGTGCACAATTTAAAGATGCACAATCACCTTTAACCGTTGTATTAGGTAAGGATATTTCCGGGCAATCAGTTGTCGCTGATTTAACTAAAATGCCTCATTTATTAGTAGCGGGAACAACTGGCTCAGGTAAGTCTGTTGGTGTTAATGCGATGATCTTAAGTATCTTGTACAAATCTCAGCCAGAGGATGCCAAATTTATTATGATTGATCCGAAAATGTTAGAGTTATCGGTTTATCAAGGTATTCCTCATTTATTGACTGATGTTGTAACCGACATGAAAGATGCTGCCAATGCACTTAACTGGTGTGTCAATGAAATGGAAAAACGATATCGCCTTATGTCGGCATTAGGTGTTCGTAATATTGCGGGTTATAACGATAAAATTAAACAAGCTGAAGAGATGGGGCGACCTATCCCAGATCCACTTTGGAAACCAACTGACAGTATGGATATTGATATGCCTACGCTGGAAAAACTGCCTTATATAGTAGTCATCGTGGATGAGTTTGCAGATTTAATCATGGCCGTTGGTAAAAAAGTTGAAGAATTGATTGCCCGATTAGCCCAAAAAGCGCGCGCTGCAGGCATTCATTTAGTATTGGCTACTCAGCGTCCTTCAGTTGACGTAATTACTGGTTTAATTAAAGCGAATATTCCAACGCGTATAGCCTTTACTGTTTCGAGTAAAATTGATTCGCGCACTATTCTTGACCAAATGGGGGCAGAATCTCTACTTGGCATGGGTGATATGTTGTATCTAGCTCCGAATAGTTCAATACCAATTCGTGTACATGGTGCATTTGTTCGTGATGAAGAAGTTCACAGTGTTGTACTTGATTGGAAAGCGCGAGATATTCCGACGCAGTATATTGATAGTATAACCTCGGGTAGTGATGATGGAGAGGGTAATAGTTTTGATAATGGCGATGAAGAACTCGATCCGCTTTTTGATCAAGTTGTAGATTTTGTTATTGATAAACGCCGAGCGTCAATTTCTAGTGTACAACGACAATTCCGGATCGGATATAATCGAGCAGCAAGAATTGTTGAGCAAATGGAAATGCAGGGAATTGTCAGCCCTCCAAGTCACAATGGTAATCGTGAAGTCTTAGCTCAACCTTCAAATTTTGATTGAATGAATATCAGATAAAATTTTCAAGATAAGGGATATCTCTACAATACAGATATCCCCGCTGTTGTTAGTTATAATTTTTCCCTTTAACCTGTCTTTTTATACAGATATTATTTATTATAATTTGCTGCCAAAACAAGCAATATGATTTATGATAGTTTCCACAATAATAAACAAATAAGGTAAATCGTATGAAAAAGATCCTAGTACTATTGAGTTTATTGATTTCATGCGCAGCTTGGGCTAATGCTAAAGATGTTTTACAAGAACGATTAGCTAAAGCTGATAGTTTTTATGCTCGTTTTGAACAAACAGTTAATACGACCGATCACCAATTGATTCAAGAAAAAGAAGGTGTATTTTGGCTTAAGCGACCCAATTTATTTTACTGGACTAGTTATGAACCAGGTAGTACAACATTTATTTCTGATGGCATTGATATCTGGATGCATACTAAACAGCTCAAGGTTATGCCATTAGAACAGGCGGTTGAAAATCGTTTATTTGATAATCATTTACTATTATTAATTACTGATCCAAGGAGTCATGTTTGGCAAGATTATCAGGTAAAACGTGAACAAAATCATTTTACTTTACAGCCACTTGATAAGAGTCAGCAATCTTATAAGATTAGCGTATTACCAACAGGTATGATTACTGATTTTACGATTATTGAAAAAAATGGTCAGCAAAGTATATATGAATTATATTATCAAGCACTAGGAGGATTAGATAATCGAAATTTTCATATCAGCGTTTTTGTTGATGGGGAATCGTATGATATTCCGGTTAAATATATTGATAGTATTACCTTGAGTGGTGATGAAGAAATCGATCCGGATTTTAATTAGGTTGTAGATTTTGTTATTGATAAACGCCGAGCGTCAATTTCCAGTGTAAAATGACAATTCCGGATCGGATATAATCAAGCAGCAAGAATTGTTGAGCAAATGGAAATGCAGGGAATTGTCAGTCCTCTAAGTCACAATGGTAATCGTCAAGTCTTAGCGCAACCTTCAAATTTTGATTGAATGAATATCAGATAAAATTTTTCAAGATATCGGGGATATCTCTACAATACAGACATCCCCATTGTTGTTAATTATAATTTTTCACCTTAACCTGTTTTTTTATACAGATATTTTAATTATAATTTGCTGTCAAAATTAGCAATTTGATTTATGATAGTCTCCACGATAATAAACAAATTAGGTAAATAGTGTGAAAAAGATCCTTGTACTATTGAGTTTATTGATTTCATGCTCAGCTTGGGCTGATGCTAAAGATGTTTTACAAGAACGATTAGCTAAAGTTGATGGTTTTTACGCTCAATTTAAACAAACAGTCAATACTGCCGATCACCAATTGATTCAAGAAGGTAAAGGTGAACTTTGGGTTAAGCGCCCCAATTTATTTAATTGGCAAATTAATGAACCAGATAATACATCAATCATTTCAGATGGCATTGATATCTGGATTTATACCCCCGCGGTTGAACAGCTCACAGTTATGTCATTAGCACAGGCGGTTGATAATCGATTACTTTTATTAATAACTGATCCAAAGAGTCATGTTTGGCAAGATTATCAGGTAAAACGTGAACAAAATCATTTTACTTTACAGCCACTTGATAAGAGTCAGCAATCTTATAAGATTAGCGTATTACCAACAGGTATGATTGCTGATTTTACGATTATTGAAGAGGATGGTCAGCAAAGTATATATGAACTATCTCACCAAAAACAGGGTGGAATAGGTAACCAACATTTTCATTTCACTGCACCAGAGGGTGTAACATTAGATGATCAGCGTAATTAACTTGAGGTAAAACATATATAGTTTTTCTCAAGAAGACATATATCATGAATAGGTAGTTCGTTTTATGACAAGTTTCTCACTTGATTTTACAGATGATTCCTATAAACCCTTAGCTGCGCGGATGCGACCGCGTACTTTATCGGAATATATCGGTCAATCACATTTAATGGCAAAGGGTAAGCCATTACCTAATGCGATTGCCGCTGGGCATTTACATTCAATGATTCTTTGGGGACCTCCGGGCACCGGCAAAACAACATTAGCCGAAATAATTGCGCATCATGCTAATGCTAAAGTTGAACGTCTTTCCGCGGTCACATCCGGTATAAAAGATATTAGAGAAGCTGTGGAGCGAGCGAAGAGAAATCAACAAATAGGATTTCGTACTATTTTATTTGTGGATGAAGTACACCGTTTTAATAAAAGTCAACAAGATGCATTTTTGCCATTTGTTGAAGATGGTACGGTGACTTTTATTGGTGCTACGACAGAAAACCCCTCGTTTGAATTAAACTCAGCACTACTTTCACGTGCAAGAGTTTATTTACTTAAATCATTAACCGTTGAAGATATTGAAAAAATATTACAGCAGGCAATGGATGATAAGGAGAGAGGGTATGGCAATCAAAATTATGTGTTAAGTGATGAAACGAAACGACAAATTGCTGAATTTGTTGCTGGTGATGCTAGGCGTGCATTAAATACCTTAGAATTATTGGTTGATATGTCCGGTGAAAATCATATTCTTACGCCCGACTTGCTTAAAGAAGTAATCGGAGAACGCAGTGCTCGTTTTGATAATCAGGGGGATCGCTATTACGATTTAATTTCTGCGGTACATAAGTCGATTCGAGGTTCAGCACCTGATGCGGCATTATATTGGTATGCACGAATTATCAGCGCAGGGGGTGACCCTCTATATGTCGCTCGTCGTTTATTAGCCATTGCTTCGGAGGATGTGGGGAATGCTGATCCACGTGCTATGCAAGTTGCATTAGCTGCTTGGGACTGTTTTACACGAGTCGGACCTGCGGAAGGTGAAAGAGCAATAGCTCAAGCCATTATATATTTAGCCTGTGCGCCTAAAAGTAATGCTGTTTATCGTGCTTTTAAACAAGCAATGAAAGATGCACAGAATTTACCGGATTACGATGTACCCGAGCATTTACGTAACGCTCCAACCAAATTAATGAAAAAATTGGGTTATGGCGAGGAATATCGATATGCACATGATGAGATCAATGCTTATGCGGCCGGTGAGAATTACTTTCCGCCTGAAATGGCAGATACCGTGTATTATCAACCCACTGTTCGGGGCGCTGAACGACAATATCGTGAGAAATTAGCATGGTTAGCCGATTTAGATGCAAAAAGTGATCGTAAACGTTATAAAAAATAATTATTATCAAAATGATAAGTTATTTTGTTACATTATTAAGCACAATTGTAATTAGCTTAATAATGCCTATTGTTTTATTCGTTCTACATAATCGAGTTAATCATTCTAATCCCCTATTTTATTGGGATTAACCATTGCACTTCCGCTAAAAAAGAGTATAATTTCGGGGCTTTTATTTCTGTTTTGCCAATAAATTAATTCGCATTTCAGTAATAGGTTTAGCAAGAAACAATTTAAATTAAAGAGGAAGTTATGGTAACTATTCGTTTAGCTCGTGGCGGTTCTAAGAAACGTCCATTTTATCAAGTCGTTGTGACTGATAGCCGTAACCCACGTGATGGTCGTTTTATTGAGCGCGTAGGTTTCTTCAATCCAGTTGCTCAAGGTAACGCAGAGAAACTACGTTTAGATCTTGATCGCGTAAATCACTGGGTAGGTTTAGGTGCTACTATGTCTGATCGTGTGCAAACACTAGTCAAACAAGCACAAAAAGCTGCTTAATCCTAACGAATAACAGCTTAGGTAATATGTAAATGAATACTGAAAATTTAATCATTGTTGGCAAACTCGGTTCAAGTTATGGCATTCGTGGTTGGCTAAGGGTATTTTCATTTACTGAAGATCCAGATAGTCTTTTTGATTACAAACCTTGGTATATTCTAAGAGCTGGAAAATGGCAAGAAGTTGAAGTTGAAAGCTTCAAACCACATAACCAAGATACTATCGTCAAACTGAAAGGTATTGATGACCGAGATGAAGCCAACTTGTTAACAAATTATGAAATTTATGTTAACGCTCAAGATTTACCTGATTTAGATGAAGGTGATTTTTACTGGAAGGATTTAATCGGTTGTAAAGTGGTAACTATTAATGGTTATGATTTAGGTCAGGTTACTGATTTAATGGAAACTGGTTCAAATGATGTATTAGTGGTTAAAGCTAATCTGAAAGATGCATTTGGAGCAAAAGAACGATTGATCCCGTTTGTTGAAGAACAATTTATTAAATACGTTGATTTATCAGCTAAACAGATCACTGTAGATTGGGATCCTGCTTTTTAATTTTAGTTGTGAATAACAGTAACTTAAAATTAAGCATCATTATGGTATTGAGGGCAAAAGATGAAAATTGGCGTGATTAGCCTGTTTCCTGAAATGTTCCAAGCAATAACTTGTTATGGTGTGACAGGTAGAGCCGTAAAAAACAATCTACTCGAAGTTATGTATTGGAATCCGCGTGATTTTGCTTATGACAAGCATAAGACGGTTGACGATCGACCGTACGGTGGTGGTCCTGGCATGTTAATGATGGTGCAACCATTACGTGATGCAATTCATGCAGCAAAAGCACAATTGGGTAACGATAGTAAAGTAATTTATCTGTCTCCACAAGGACGTAAACTCGAGCAAGCTGGGGTTTATGAGCTATCCAAGCAAAATAAGATGATTCTTATTTGTGGTCGATACGAAGGCATAGATGAACGGATAATCCAAACCGAAATTGACGAAGAATGGTCTATCGGTGATTATGTGTTAAGTGGCGGAGAGTTACCCGCAATGGTCATGATTGATGCAATTGCCAGATTTATTCCTGGTGTTTTACATCATGAATCCTCAGCAGAGGAAGATTCATTTGCTAACGGGTTACTTGATTGTCCACACTATACCCGTCCAGAAGTGTTAGACGAAATGGCGGTGCCAGATGTATTAATGTCAGGTCACCATGAAGAAATTCGTCGTTGGCGATTAAAACAATCACTAGGACGAACTTGGCTTAGAAGAGAAGATCTTCTATTAAATCTAGCTCTGACTGATGAAGAGCAATGTTTGCTAGCTGAATTCAAAGCTGAATTTAAGCAGCAACAGCGCGATTAAGATTTCAGTGAATCTAGGGAAGAGAATTGATATGAAAAACGCTATTATTCAGCAATTAGAACAAGAACAAATGAAAAAAGACATTCCTGCTTTTCGTCCGGGTGACACCGTTGAAGTAAAAGTATGGGTTGTTGAAGGTAACAAAAAACGTCTTCAGGCTTACGAAGGTGTTGTTATCGCTATTCGTAACCGTGGTTTACATTCTGCATTCACTGTGCGTAAAATTTCTAACAATGAAGGTGTAGAACGTGTATTCCAAACTCACTCACCAATTGTTGACTCAATTACTGTGAAACGTCGTGGTCAAGTGCGTCAAGCTAAACTTTACTACTTACGTGAACTTCGTGGTAAAGCAGCACGTATTAAAGAGCGTCTTGCTTAATTACTTCGGTAATGCAGTATTTAACCAGCCACACTTGTGGCTGGTTAGAGCAAAAAATCTAATTTTATCATCTTCATTCTTATCAATAATTACAACCATATTTAACTTTAACTGATAGGTTAAATCTTTTCTCATTGTTGGCATTCAAATTTGAATTTTTACTAAACTAAGTTTTGTCACCAGTACGTACAAACTTGTTACAAAATGCAAACATTAATCCTACTGTAATAATTTCATATTCGATAATAATAATTATCACAATTAAAAGTATGTAAAATAAAAATTCTGGAGTTTGTCATGAGTAAATCTAACGATCAAACAACAAACCACTTACCAAGTGATGAACAATTGTTGGCTGATGAAGCGCAATATTGTTCATATGGTGATACTGTGCATTATGCTACCCCTGCTAAAATCTTTACCGGATGTGATGGTAGTTATATGTATGATCGTCATGGTACCTCTTATCTTGATTTACAAATGTGGTATTCTGCATGTAACTTTGGTTATGCAAACAAACGTTTAGATGAAGTATTGAAAAAACAAATCGATACTTTACCACAATGTGCAAGTCAATATCTTCACCCTACCAAAATTGAATTGGCTAAAATTATTGCCCAAGATATGGAACGTAAATTTGGACATAAAGGTCGTGTTCACTTTAATGTTGGTGGCTCACAATGTATTGAAGATTCATTAAAGCTAATACGTAATGCTTCTAATGGTAAAAGCCTCATGTTTGCTTTTGAAGGTGGATACCATGGACGTACTTTAGGTGCCTCTTCTATTACATCAAGTTATCGTTATCGTCGTCGCTATGGTCATTTTGGTGAACGAGCGATGTTTATTCCTTTCCCATATCCGTTCCGTCGTCCGAAAGGAATGACTCCCGAAGAATATGGTGAACACTGTGTTGCACAATTTGCGCGTTTATTTGAAACAGAATATAACGGTGTATGGGATCCTAAAGCAAACCAATCTGAATATGCCGCATTTTACGTAGAACCATTACAAGGTACAGGTGGTTATGTTGTTCCACCACGTAATTTCTTCAAAGGCTTGAAGAAAGTACTTGATCAATACGGTATTTTAATGGTTGTTGATGAAATTCAAATGGGCTTCTATCGTACCGGTAAGTTATGGTCAATTGAGCATTTTGGAGTAACGCCGGATGTTGTTGTTTTTGCTAAAGCATTAACTAATGGTTTAAATCCTTTAGGTGGTATGTGGGCTCGTGAAGAGTTAATTAATCCACAAGTATTCCCTGTTGGTTCTACACATTCAACGTTTGCATCAAATCCATTAGGTACGGCATTAGGTCTTGAAGTTATGAAAATGACGCAAGAAACTGATTATGAAACCATGGTTATGGAAAAAGGTGCTTACTTCTTAGACGGCTTACGTGAACTTGAGAAGAAACATAAAGAAATCGGTGAAGTTGATGGATTAGGCTTAGCTTTACGTGCAGAAATCTGTACTGAAGATGGCTTTACACCAAATAAACCATTATTGGATAAGATGTTCGACATCGGCTTATTAGGTGATTTAGACTATAAAGGTCAGAAAATGGGTCTTATACTTGATGTGGGTGGCTATTATAAAAACGTTATTACGTTTGCTCCTTCACTTCATATTAGTAAGGGTGAAATTGATCAAGCGATTGAATTACTAGATCAACTTATCACACGTGCTAAAAAAGCATAATCATTTCTTACACTTAAAATAGGGCGCTTTTTGCGCCCATTGATAATATTAAAATATGAAATACCTAAATCAGTTAGAACCAAATTCTTTAATTTCCCATTTTTTACAGCATCCTCCTTATGATTTTAATGCTTGGCTAACTTGCGAACAGGTACCACTATTTGATGCAACATTTGATTTACTTACCACAGCAGAAGATGATTTTAAGGCTAAATTAGATAAAATCCCGGGTAAAAAATGGTGGCATAAATTAATTAAAATTAAAACGTTATTTGTGGGTACGACGGTATCTGAATATGCATTATTTAATGCAGAAATTACGCCAGATAAGTTTGTTGAATCCTTGAAACAACAATATGCTAGCAAATATCCCTTAATTGTAGTTAAAGATATTCCATATGAATCACCTTTACAGTCAGATTTTGCTAATCAGTATGATCAGCAAATGATAACGGCTCTTAAACAGCAGGGTTTTATAGAGCTTGAAGGTCAAGCCTTAGCTTGGGTAGCTATTGATTTTGTTGATATCGATGATTATATGTCTCGTCTTTCTTATAAGCGACGTAAGAATTTTCGACGTAAACTAAAAAGTCGGCAAAATATCACTATTGATGTGGTTCATTGCGGTGATGACTGTTTTTTTGATGAAGAGACTTTAAAACAATATTATCAATTATATCTAAACGTTTTTGCGCAAAGTGAAATTCACTTTGATAAATTATCAGAAGACTTTTTCAAAGCCTTATTGCAAGATAAAACATCGAATAGTGTTATTGTTACTTATCGTCATGATGGTAAACTGATTGGCTATAATATCTGCTTTATTGAAAATAATGCGTTAGTTGATAAGTATATAGGTTTTGATTATCCAGCGGCTAGGGAATTTAATCTTTACTATATTAGCTGGTTCTATAATTTAGAATATGCTTTGCAACATGGTTTAAAACGCTATATTGCAGGTTGGACGGATCCAAAAGTAAAAGCTGATTTAGGCGCTACATTTACGTTTACTAAACAACTAGTTTATATTCGTAATCCATTATTAAGGGCAATATTAAAACGTTTATCCTCTCATTTTGAAAGTGATCGACAGCATCTTACAAATAAATGATAACGATATATGATAAGGTTTTTGAAAGGAGCTTAGTTTATGTATAACCCCGTCATTTTGAATTTTGATGACAGTGTTGGCAAAATAGAGCCAAGTTTGCAAATTAATTTAACGAATTATCAAGAGACAATCCGTTTTGGTTGTTCTTTTGCCCGTTATAATCAACTAGCAGCTAAGCTTAATGCACAATTACCCAAACAGATCGGAACCGTTTTAATGGGAAGTGGTGATTATCATCATATGAGCTTAATGCTTATTGAGCGTTTAAAATCGCAGCTTAAACCTAAACAGCAAATTCAAGTCGTTATCTTTGATAATCATCCAGATAATATGCGTTATTTATTTGGCATCCACTGTGGATCTTGGGTGAGTTATGCAGCTAAGCTCCCTTTTGTAAGTCATGTTCATGTTATTGGTATAACTTCACCAGATATTGGCGTGTTTCATGCATGGGAAAATCGTTTATCACCACTAATCAAAAATAAACTCACTTACTGGTGTATGGATGTAAATGTAGGTTGGGCTAAATTATTAGGCATACAAAATGCATTTCTAAAGTTTGAATCGCCAAACGATTTAATTAAATCATTTATAGCTGAACAATATCAAGATAATAGTCCAGTTTATCTTTCAATCGATAAAGATGTATTGAGTGAAGAAGTTGTTAAAACAAATTGGGACCAAGGTAAACTTAAACCGTATCATTTGTTTGATGTTATTTCAGCATTGAATGAACGTATTATTGGCAGTGATATTTGTGGCGAAATATCTAGTTTTAAATATGCTAGCCGTTTAAAGCAATTTTTAAGCCAATTAGATGATCAACCAATTATCCCGGAATCATTATTAAAAACATATCAATCACAACAACATGAATTAAATCTAGAATTGCTTTCCTGCCTTTCTCATACTAACCGATAACGCAATTTGCGTTTATCGGTTTTCTTATTGTTTTTGAAAAGTTATCAATTTGTAATTATTTAACTTGTTTTTCTATCGTATCAAAAATAATTTTAAATTGTTCATCCGTCAGCCATAAACTATTAGTTATGGTTAACATCGTTTGAGCAAAATTCAGCGCATTAGGCATTGATTCTTGCGGAATAATCGTTTTTAAATATTCATAATGAGGCAAATCATGGATAAATAATCGACTTACTCCAAATGGTGATACCCATAACTCATTTAGTATATTGTCACGTATTTTTTGTGAAGGTAGTTGAATCATGATGAAAGGCCAGACTGATTTTCTATTTTTTACTGAACTCGTCACAACATTGATGTTTGGTAATTGTTTCAAAAGTGCGATTCGATGCATCGCTTGTTTTTGTGTTTGTTCAAAAAAATCAGGTAAACGATCGGCGGCATGTACTGCTACATTTTGTCTTAATTGACTGACATGATGAAGCGGAATTGAAAAATCAAAATCATCACCAACAGCTTCAACTAATTTGGCTCGATTAATTAACCGTCTACGTGATTGACCATAAACAAAATGTAAACCAAAGGGATTATATAAAGCCGTATAACCAACTAGTTCGGCTATTCGTTTAATTTCAAAAAATGGTCGTTTAGGAATAATTTGCTCTTGTGTTTGACGCAATTGATTATTTAAAGCAAGATCATTACTTGTAAATAACCCCCCTTCAAACATAGTTAACCCTTTGCCTGCTGCCAAACTAAAAAAAACGATATCACCGTATTCACCAACATCCGCCCCTAAGGCTTGTGCGGCATCTTCAACTACCGTAATTTGATAAGGCTTTGCTAACATTTTAACGCGCTCTATATCAGCGACTTGTCCACCCAGATGGGTAGGTAAAGCGGCTAATACCTCTTTATCTAACAAATCAGGTAGTTGTTCGAAATCAAAATCGAAACTATTAATCGCTAAATCACATAATCTTATTTTCAGACCACAGTGATGAATAGCTAAAGCAACTAAAGGACAGGTATAAGCGGGAATGATAACCCAAGGTTTATTTGGGTAGCGATGCTTGAGGGTAGTTAAACTAATAATCAGTGCAGCAGTTCCAGAGCAAGTTAATTGCAATGGTGGCAATGACAATTGTTGACTAATTTTAGTTGTTAATGATGTTTTAGTTGGTAACCAGTCTCGCCAGCGAACCGGCAGACCAGCAGTTGGGGGATTTTCATAAAACAACGTATTGTCCTCACTGATTATTGTACATTAATCATGTTTCGGGATTAGGTTGAAGTTTGTGTTCAGCTAAGGCTAGAAAAACAATCCCAATGATAATAAAGGCGGCACCTAATAATCTTAATAATGTAATTTGTTCGTTAAATATCCAGTAAGAAGCTAACATAACTGTTACTACTTCAAGATGTGATGCTGCAAATGCTGGACCTATCGGCGCTTTTTTCAGTAACAGCATCCACGTAAAAAAAGCACCAATATAACCAAATACAGCAGTATAAACCCAAGGATTAGTAAACACGCGTATAATCCAATCAAAACTCATTTCTAAAGGTTCAGCATGTTGGGCTGTCAACTTAAAACTACATTGCCCGAGAGTATCAAATAGCAATAGAAATAAAAAACCAATTAAATAAAATTTACGCATTATGATAATCCTACTAATATGACACCACCGGTGATAAATAACATACCGGCAATGCGATATAAAGTGAATGCTTCCTTAAAAATAATCCGCCCAACAACCATAATCGCTATGATATTGATCGAGCCTAATAAAATACCTTGAGAGAGTGGTACTAATGTTAAAAACGCTAGCCACAATAAAAATTCAGCGACATAAGAACCGATACCAATCCATAACCAATAATTACGAAAGAGATCAATCCAATAATACCAACCACTACGATTTTGTGGGGCAGTTGCCGAATACTTAAAAGCTATTTGCCCTAAGGTATCTAAGGTTATATTTGCAATCCATAAAACAATAACTAATGGGGTGATCACTGTCGTTTTACTCCTCGTCCGAGTTTCCATTGTTAGTATTTTGCTTGACGATTTGATCAAAAAAAGCGATGGATTCTTTGATCACATGACGACGTTGACGATCGATAGTTATCATATGATAGCTCTCACTTAAAGCAACGAATTTAGTTGGAGCATTTACCGTTTTTTCGACTAAACGTGCATTTGTATTAATATTGGCAATATCATCATTTTCAGAATGCATAATCAAGCATGGAGAAACAACTTCAGACAATTGACTCTTTACTTTTTTGGCTAATAATTGCATTTCGGCTAAGGCTGGGAACGGGTTGCCCGCTAAACCAGCAGCAGCACTATCACCACTAAACATACTTTCGACAATGGTTGCCCGAATACGCTCATCTTTAAGACCATAAGGCGGTTGTTCTATAAATGAACGTTTTTGAAATAGATGGAGTTTCTTTAGTAATGGTAAAATTGGAAAGAATGTCTTAGAAAACCAAGGCATACTCCAACCATCATAATAGAATGTTGCACCATAAACACCTACGCCTTTGATTTTATCAGGATAGTCGGCTGCCAATTTTAGGGATAATAGCGCCCCCATGGAAAGCCCACCGACAAACAAACAACCCTTTGCTTTACTAGCTAAAAAGGTGAGTGCCTCTTCTACGCTTTTATACCAATCTTGCCAAGTTGTACGGCATAAATCAGCCTCATCACCACAATGACCAGCTAATTGCATACAATATACACTATAACCGGCTTTATTTAGCCCCTTTGCTAGAATTCGCATTTCAGTTGGCGTGCCGGTTAAACCGTGTATAAGTAATATTCCATTTTCGTTACCGGGTAGAAAAAAAGAGTTATCAGTAATCATATAAAAAATTAATCCGTTAATGTTATTGCGATAGATTGATCCATGGTATTTTGAAGAATTTTAGGTAAGAACTTAAGGACATCATCAAAACCATGAATCGCATGATAAGCAATATTGTTATCCTGACAATAATTGATCAACTTGCTTTTAGCAAAGACTACATCGACTTTATTTGATACACAAAAGTCAGAAGCGCCATCACCAACATAAAGGATCGAATTAGTTTGTGATTGATGCTGTTTTACTAAAGCACACTTACAGTTACCACTACCTTTAACACAAGTTTTATTAGCATAAGGGAAGGTTAGTCGCCAACCATTATTGAAATCATGCAGTAAATGATTAGCGTAAATTGGAATATCTTTAATACCATATTTTTTTAAAATATACTCAATTGCGTAATCTAAACCATCACTCACAATTTTCACTGCTATTTTTTGACGGTGAGTATAATTTAGAAGATCAATAAAATAAGGATCGATAGTGATGGTATCAAGAACTTCGTTAAGTTGTGGTAAGCTTGCTCGCATTAAGGCTATTTGCTTACTCATACACTCTTTAGAACTAATTTTTCCGGCTAACCAGAGTTCTTCAAGTTCTTCGCAGCCTTCCATACCAAAATGTTGCAGCAGGGTATCGGTGACATCCAAATCACTAATTGTGCCATCAAAATCTGATAAGATGATTGGTTGTGACGGAGTTTGCCAACCACTAAGAAAACAGGCATTTAAAGGTTCAGAAAAATGGTTGGCATTTTTAGTAATTGTTGAGAATGTATTCATTGTTGTACCACAATTCATTGTCAATAATCGATATCGTAATAGCTAATAGTAGATTTGAAGATTAAGATGAGATGGAAAAAACCACTTCATATTACATAATAAAATTATAAAAAATTCTTACTATTTAATATGTAGTTATTTTGTATCGTTTTTGTAACAATCAGTAAAATGATGCAAAAACGGTATTTACTTAGAAAAAAAAAGTTGATTTCGTTATAATATTATCAATTTATAAATAAATCAAATCAGTATGGTGATTTATGAACGGTAGTATATTGATCATCGAAGATGATGAACGTCTTGCTAATCTTATTGTCAGTTATTTATCGAAGCACCAGTATGATGTAGCATGGTATCCACGAGGTGATAGTGCTGAACAAGAGATCGCGCGTTTAAATCCCGATATTATTATTTTAGATGTAATGTTACCGGGTAAATCAGGATTCGATATTTGTCGTGATATTCAAGCATGGTATACAGGTTATGTGTTAATCATGACGGCTAGTGAAGATAATCTTGATGAAATTATTGGTTTAGAATTAGGAGCGGATGACTATCTAGCTAAACCCGTTGAGCCTCGATTATTATTAGCTAGAATTCGTGCTTTATTACGTCGTCGACAAACTGATAATGGTTTAAACCATAAGCAAGCAAATGAATCAACACCACCAAAAAATAATTTACATTATGGTCCACTAGTCATTAATTTTGATCGACATTTTGTAAGTCTAAATCAAAAAGAAATTAGTCTAACTACGGCTGAATTTGAATTATTGAGTTTGTTAGTACGTAATGCCGGAACGATTTTATCACGTGACGATATATATAGTCAGGTACGCGGCATTGAGTTTGATGGTCTTGATCGCTCTATGGATGCCAGAATATCACGTTTACGACGTAAGCTATCGGGTGATGATGAAAGCAATAGTCAGCAATACATCAAAACAATTCGCGGTAAAGGTTACTTATTTAATTATGACGAGGGTTACGTTGTTTAAAACATCACAATATAAAGAGCGCATTTATCTATTATTTGTCAAACGATCTTTATTTTATTTGATTATTTTATTAATCATTCAATCATTAATCGCATATGGTTCTATTCTATTATTTGATATATTACCAGAATCGTTAACTGGTATGCCTAAAGAGCATGTTATTCAACGACAATTACAAACGGGGGCAGCCAATTTAATACGCTTACAAATAGCTGAACATCCGGAACGATCGGCACAGGAAACACTTAATCAATTACAACCTCTTTTTGGTTACCAATTAATGCTAACACCAAATACTCACAATTTAAGTGATACCGTTGAAGAGTCGTTAATTCATCATGGAATTGGTTTTGATGACGAGGATAGCTATATTTATGCCACGTTAGATGACAACAATTTACTCAAACTTGGTCCAATGGCATCGTCAGATATTTTAGATGCAAACTTAATGTCATTTTGGATTTATCTTATTTTATGGTCAATTATAAGTTCAATAATCTTTTTTATTATATTTTATTTAGCATTTTCGCATTATTGGCGTGATACCGTTAATATTCGTCATACTGCTGAAGCCTTAACAGAGGGTAATTTAAAGGCACGAGTAAAACCGGCACAAACATGGTTATTTAAACCTCTAACAATTGTATTAAATCGAATGGCAGCACAAATTGAGCATTTGGTGACTACCAATCAAACTATGAGTCATGCTATGGCTCATGAACTACGCACACCATTAAGTCGTGTACGTTTTGAACTAAGTATGATGGAAGAGGCACAAACGATTGATGAGGTTATTCCTTATATTGATGGAATTAAACAAGATGTCGATGAATTAGAGGCATTGATCAATATCAGCCTGAATTTCTTTAAATTACAGCAGAATAAAATTGTTCCAAATTTGACTACTGTTAATTTGCCAATATGGGTGAATAAACTATGTGATTCACTAATGATGCTAAAACCAGATAATTTTAGTTTTCTCCATCGTTGTGATTATATTGAATGTCAAATTGATACTCGTTTAACCGATATCATTATCAAAAATTTAATCATGAACGCCTTTAAATATGCTAATAGTCAAGCTGAATTAACAATTTATCAAAAGGATAAAAAACTATTTATTGAAGTTGACGATGATGGTGCAGGGATTAACCCAGTTGAGCGACATAAAGTATTTATTCCTTTCTCGCGTCTCGATACTAGTCGAACGCGTTCAACGGGTGGTTATGGATTAGGACTGGCTTATGTTAAATTAATTGCCGAAGCACATAACGGTAGTGTATTTATTACCACGAGCGAATTAGGTGGTGCTAAATTTGTCGTCATTTTAAATCATGATTTAGGTGAGTAATTAACTAATAAAATAGTACATTTTTAAATTGAAACCAAAACGGATGAAGAATTCACAGTCATTTTGCAAACAATGGCTGTGAATAGTCGCATGGTCAATATAGTATTTAAATTTGGGATGTAATTTGACTTGCACAAGCATGAGCACTACTCCAAGCCCATTGGAAATTATAGCCACCTAACCATCCAGTCACATCAACAACTTCTCCAATAAAGTAAAGATTAGGTACGGTATTCACTTCCATCGTTTTAGATGATAGGCTGTGGGTATCAACTCCTCCCAATGTTACTTCAGCAGTCCGGTAACCTTCGATACCATTGGGGATAAATTGCCAGTTGGTTAACTGTTCAATCACTACTTGTTGTTGCTTATGGTTCAATTGTTTTAATGGTAGATCTTCAATCTTAGCTAAACGTATCAAACAATCGACCAAGCGTTTTGGTAATAATTTAGCTAAGATAGTTTTTAATTGTTGATTCGCTGCTTGCTGCCGTTGTTGGGTAAAAAATGATAATAAATCAATATCAGGTAATAGATTAATCTTGATCATGTCACCCATTTGCCAATAGTTAGACAATTGGAGTGCTGCTGGTCCAGATAACCCCCGATGTGTAAACAGAATATTACCTCGAAATGATTTACGACTTACCGCAATTTCAACATCGACGGCAACTCCTGCCAAAGTAGATACATGTTCAAGTAACTCAGGTTGCAAAGTAAAAGGTACTAAACCTGCTCTTACCGGCACAACAGGAACGGAAAATTTTTGGGCAATCTGATATCCAATAGGGGTGGTGCTTAATTTCGGCATTGATAACCCACCGGTTGCAATAATGAGCTTATCAGCAGCAATCGTGCCATGATCGGTATCTAGGACAAATCCCGAAGTGGTTGAATTGACATCTCGTAATTCAGTTTGCATCTTAAATTTGACTTGCCCCTTGTTACATTCACTTAATAGCATGTCCACAATTTGTTTTGCACTTTCATCACAAAATAATTGACCTAATTCCTTCTCATGATAAGCAATACCATAACGCTGAACTAAATCAATGAAATCCCATTGATTAAAGCGTTTTAATGCTGATTTACAGAAATGAGGATTTTGTGAAATATAGTGTTGGGGTTCAATATTTAAATTGGTGAAATTACAAAAACCACCTCCCGACATCAAAATTTTACGACCTGGTTTTTTTCCGTTATCAATTATAGTGACATCAAAGCCTTGTTTACCAAGTAAGCCAGCGCAAAAAAGTCCAGATGCTCCGGCTCCAATAATTACTATTTTCGGTGACACAAAATTAGACATTGTACAACTCGTTAAATCTTGACTGCTCGATAAAGCATTTGTGGATGCTGGATAAAATGCTGAGCTTTAATAATCTCTAACTCTAAACTATTTTGCTGTTTAGTTATATCTAATACATCATTGGCAATATTGGCAGCTAATTCAAATGCAGCCAGTTCAGACTTACCATTTACTAAATGAGCAGTAAATGTAGAACAGATTAGATCACCCACACCAATAGGACGACGGGTAAAATCGTATAAAGGACGAGTAAGGTGATAAGTAGCTTGCTCATTAGCTAAAATCATTTCAAACTTACTGTTGTCTTTACCCGCATGAAGTAAATTTTTTACAATAATATTAACGGTATTTTGTTGTTTTAGGCTATTTACTGCATTAAGAACATCATCAAAATTTTGTAATGTCTTTTGCGATAAAAGTTGCAATTCCAATAAATTAGGGGTGATATAATCAGCCAATTTAACCGCTTTTTGACTGAAAAAATCAATGAGATCACGAGGAATTGAACTTCCCTTGTTTATATCACCACCCATAACGGGATCACAGACATAAATAGCGTTGGGATTATATTGTTTAATTTTTTTGACTGCTTGATAAATTTCTTCACCTTGTTTAGCACAACCAATATAGCCTGAGATGATTGCATCTATTGATGCCAATACACCGATTTGTTCTAAGCTATTAATAATACGAGAGATCTGTTTATCCCCTAAAATGATACCATCATAGTGAGGATAAATTGTACTACTTGATAATTGAACAGTATGAACAGGCATTACCTCAATACCTAGTAATTGCATAGGAAACGTGGCAACTTTATTGCCAGCATAACCGTAAACTACATTAGATTGAATCGATAAAATGCGTTTCATAAATCGCTTTTTATTCCTCATAATGTTTAAATTTGTTAAGTAAATAAATACAGGTAATCGAAATTAGCGCTAGTCCACAATAAAATAATGCTAATGGATACCATGTTGTCTTAAATTCTAGAATTAAGTATCCCCCTACCAACGGTATTAAACTACCAAAAATGGCAGCGCAACCTTGGTAACTGATAGAAAGGGCAGTGTAACGAATTCGAACTGGAAAAACTCGACTTAGGTAACCAGCTATTACACCATAAAAGCCACTATAACAAATGACTAGAATCGATATACCAATAATAAAACTAGTTTTGTTTGCCTGATTAACAATCGGGAATAGAATAAATAACGATAACATTGCTAAAGTCGCTGAAAGTATTAGAAAATGTGCGGCTTTCATACGTTCAGAAAAATAAGTAATAAACGGTTGCGATATAAAGTGCACAATAGCAACCCAAAATAAGGCATCTAAAATCACAGGTTTATCGACTTGAAGGGCTATCGTTGTATACCCAATCATTATAGTGTTGGAAAAAATACCACTAAACGATAAGATATTTGCCCCAATTGCTAAAATTATCAATGGTAGCGCTTGTTTTGTTACCTGAATTAACGGTGCGGACTCTTTTTGTTTAATGATAGCTTGTTGTTTTTCGGATTCAACAAATACTGGTGATTCAGTTAACGTTACTCTTGCTATAACGCCGATGATCAAAAGCACGAAACTAATTAAAAACGGAATACGCCAATATTGTTCTTCAAAAAGTAAAGATTTTGGTAATCGCAAAATATAAGAAAAGACTAGTAATGCCAGTACATTTCCTGCAGGGCTACCCCATTGAGCAAAAGAGGAGAAGAAATTTTTGAACCCTTTAGGTGCATGTTCACCTGCTAATAGCACCGCACCGCCCCACTCACCGCCAACAGCGATGCCTTGTAAGATCCGTAGCAACATAAGTAGAATTGGCGCTATTACGCCAACAGAGGCAAAAGTTGGTAATAACCCAACAGAGGTCGTGGCGATTCCCATTAGCATCAAAGTGATTATTAATGATTTTTTTCTACCTAATCGATCCCCGATATGTCCAAAAATAATAGCGCCCAATGGACGTGCTAAAAAACCTATAGCAAAGGAAGCAAAAGAACCTAAGATTGCTATAAATTCGTTATCCGCAGGGAAAAATAGCTCGTTAAAAATTAATACTGAAGCTAGTGCATAAATATAAAAGTCGTACCATTCGATAGTTGTGCCTATAAACGCGGCAAAAGCAACTTTTTTTGCTGAAGAATGAGCCATATTTCCTCGCTTAATTAAATTGATTATGTGATTTTTAGCGAAAATAACAAAGTTTAGATTATTACCTAGTTATTATAAACAAGCAAGTTAAGACTCATGATTATCAAAAAGAATTGGTAAGTATCTCCTTTGATTGATAAAGATTTTCTTAACAAAGGGGGATTGATTTGGATTAAAATCGATTTATTAATGATCAAGTTAATAAGATAATTTGTTTTATTTTGCATGACTTTGCACACAAAATTTTGCATTATCTTTGTGATAAATGACCTTTGAAAAGTCGAACGGTTCCCCTGAATTGGTGTAGAAAATTTCCTGCATAAATAGTGCTGTTGTCCCTGCCGGTAATTGTAAGTAACAACCGGTCAATTCATCTATAGCAATCAATTCTAGATATTTATCTGAAAACCCGATATTAATTTGATATACGTGATCGATATATTCAAATATAGAATTTTCAGCTATTTCTCTATTTAAATAAGGTATTAGTTTTTTAAGATAATAGGATTGCTCTAAAGCATAAATCTTACCGTCAAGATAGCGTAATCGTTTAACATAATAGACTTCGTCATCTGCTTGACAGTTTAAATTAGTTTGAACTTCGTCATTAGGAAAAATGACATCTAGGGTTAGGACTTGTACACCTCCAGCTAAGTTACCTAAATCCTCGGTAAAACCGTTACTTGTGACAAGATTAAGGTAACCCTTTTTTTTACGCTGTCGTACAAATATACCGCTTCCCTGTACTTGATAGATAACACTTTTACGCTCTAAACGATCAAGTGCTTTAATAATGGTTGTTCTACTAACTTGATACTGATTAATTAACTCTTCAATATTAGCTAACTGACTACCTTTAGGTAAATCTTGTTGACATATTGAATGGTATATTTTTTCGGCTATCACTTGGTATTTCAACATTAATATTCACATCAACTTATATAAAAAATAAATAAACGATTAGTTATAGTGCATATTAATGATATCGTCACTATATGAAAACTTAAATAGTAAAAAATGATGATCTTGATCACAAACAATAATATTGTTAATTAACAATTATTTTGGTTGCGTTTAGTATTTACACTTTCAAATTCAAGAGGCATAACTATGACAGGAAAAACGAGAGATTACCCTAAACTTGCTGCAGATATATTGCAGGAATTAGGCGGTGAGAAAAATATTGTGAAGGTATCACGTTGTGCGACACGATTGAGATTAGTTGTTAAAGATAATCCACCAAATGCTAAAGAAAATATTTCGAAACTAGCAGGCGTAATTACTGTAGTTGATAAAGGTGGGCAAATACAGGTCGTCATTGGTACTAATGTTGGTAAAGTCTATGATGCATTTTTACAATTAGTCAATCCACAAACCATTGCAACTGCCGAGGACAATAATAATATTTTAAATAAAATTATCGCCACTATGTCAGCAGTTTTTGCTCCTTTTGTTTATATACTTGCGGCATCCGGGATATTACAGGGCTGTTTGATCATTATTAAATTATTTTGGCCTTCATTCGAACAACTTGGTGTTTGTAAAGTATTAAGTTTAATTTCTTGGGCGCCATTTATTTTCCTCCCTATTTTTATAGCGATCACAGCATCACAGCATTTTCGTTGCAATATTTACATTGCTGTAGCTTGTTGTGCGGCGTTGCTTTCCCCTGAATTGGCTAAAATGGCTGAACTAATTAAGGATGGAAAATTGGTGGTTAATTTCCTTGGATTTAATTTACCAGAAACAACCTATGCATCATCGGTATTACCGCCACTATTTTTAGTTTGGTTACTATCATATTTTGAACGATTTTTAGATAAGTTTTTAAATAATGTTATAAAACCGATCTTTATGCCTTTTCTTTGCTTAATTATAATGGTTCCTTTGACTTTGATTGTAGTCGGTCCATTAACAGCTAATGCGGCTCACTATATTGCTTATGGTTATAATAATTTAGTCGATTTATCACCTTCGGTGGCTGGTTCGGTGATTGGTGGTGTATGGCAAATATTGGTGATATTTGGTGTTCACTGGGGAATCATTCCGGTCATTTTAGCCAACTTTGAACAACATGGCTTTGATTCATTCCAAGCTTATCAAATGATAGCGGTTATTGGTCAAGTGGGTGCGGCCTTTGGTTTCTATATAAAAAGTAAGAACAAAGAAATGAAAGGAATTGCATTATCAGCAGGCATTACTGGTATATTTGGTATTACTGAACCTGCGATCTATGGGGTCAACTTACGTTTTAAAAAACCATTTATTTGTGGTTGTTTGTCATCGGCTATAGGTTGTTTTGTTGCTGGATTCTTCATGCCTTATTATTATGCTTATGCAGGATTACCGGGTATATTAACAATCGTTAATACAATAAATCCAGATCATCTAGATTCCATTATTGGCGCATCTATTGGTAGTTCAATTGCGTTATTCCTTCCAGTTATTTTAATTCAATTTTTTGGTACTGGTGAACCTAAAGTTGAAGAAAAAGTGCAAGATGATACACCAAAAATATTACTTGATAGTGTTAAAATTGCTAGCCCTATGACAGGAAAAGTGTTACCACTTGATCAAGTTCCAGATCCAGTATTTGCCAGTAAAACCATGGGGGATGGGATAGCTATTGAACCAATTGATAACCATGTTTACGCACCATGCGATGGTGAAATTAAAGCGTTGTTTGATTCATCAAAACACGCTATTGGTTTACTATCTGATCAAGGCATTGAAATGTTAATTCATGTAGGAATTGATACTGTTAATTTGACAGATAATCAATTTACTTATCATGTAACGATGGGACAAAAAGTAAAACAAGGTGATTTATTAAGCAGTTTTGATATTGAAGCAATAAAACAAGCCGGTTATTCATTAATTACACCAGTTATAATCACTAATACTGATGAATATCAGCAAATCATACCAACATCAAAAACTGATATTACACCACAAGATATTCTATTGACCGTTAAGCAATAATAAGGATCAAAAATGACAATCAAAAATTTTTTATGGGGCGGAGCATTAGCAGCGCATCAATTCGAGGGTGGTTGGAATAAGGGTGGTAAAGGACCAAGTGTCGTTGATGTGATGACTGCTGGTGCTCATGGGGTAGCGCGTCAGATTACTCAAGATATTGAACCCGATAAATTTTATCCAAATCATACCGCAATTGATTTTTATCATAACTATAAAGAAGATATTAAATTATTTGCCGAACTTGGGCTTAAATGTTTGAGAACCTCCATAGCTTGGACACGAATTTTCCCTAAAGGGGATGAGTTAGAACCTAATGAAGAGGGACTAAAATTTTATGATAATGTCTTTGATGAATTAATTGCTAATGGAATCGAACCAGTTATCACTTTGTCACATTTCGAAATTCCATTACATCTTGCTCGTGAATATGGTGGTTTTCGTAATCGTAAAACGGTTGATTTCTTTGAACGTTTTGCTAAAACATGTTTTGAACGTTACAAGCATAAAGTAAAATATTGGATGACATTTAATGAAATCAATAACCAAATGGATACTAATAATCCGATTTTCTTCTGGACTAACTCCGGAGTACAAGTAAAATCTGGTGAAAATCCAAAGGAAGTACTTTATCAAGTAGCTCATTATGAATTGCTAGCTAGTGCTAAAGCAGTCATTGCTGGTAAAAAAATTAATCCAGATTTTCAAATTGGTTGCATGATTTCACACGTTCCAATTTATCCTTATTCATGCAATCCTGATGATATGATGGCTGCAGAAATTGCTATGCACCAGCGTTTCTTCTTCCCAGATGTGCATGTACGTGGTTATTACCCAAGTTATGCTTTAAAAGAGTTTGAACGTGAAGGATATAAGCTTGATATTACACAGGAAGACCTAGCAATCTTGAAACAAGGTACGGTTGATTACATCGGGTTTAGTTATTACATGTCAACAGTTGTTAAAGCCGAGGTCAATGAAAAACATGATCTTGAAAACATAGTTAATGGCGCTTTACCAAATGCGGTTGACAATCCTTATATTAAAAGCAGTGATTGGGGTTGGCCGATCGATCCAGAGGGGCTGCGTTATACACTGAATCGTCTTTATGAACGCTATCAATTGCCATTATTTATTGTTGAAAATGGTTTTGGTGCAATCGATCAGCTAGAACACGATCTACAAATACATGATCAACCTCGCATTGAATATCTTGCAGCGCATATTAAAGCAATGTTAACAGCGATTGATTACGATGGTGTAGATATTATTGGGTATACAGCATGGGGTATTATTGACGTAGTTTCTTTCACAACCGGTGAAATGAAAAAACGTTATGGGGTTATCTATGTTGATCGCGATAATGAAGGTAACGGTACCATGAAAAGGTATAAAAAAGACTCATTCAAATGGTATCAAGAAGTTATTAAAAGTAATGGTGAAAGCTTAAAGTCATAAATAAATTACTATGATTTGAAATATAAAAGGGTATTGAATTTCTTCAATACCCTTTTATTGTATAGCTCAACATTAACAACTTTGTTAAGCAGCTACAAAATATAAAATATGAAATAAATTATTTTTAAATGATTTATTACACAATCCCTCTTTTCATCAATAAACTTGTAACGAAACCGTATCGTTTTAACTTTTCAGCTTCTTTTTTTCTTGATAAGTATAGGTTAAACTGTTAACCGAAATAGTGTCTTTTGATTGAAGTCATTTATTATGCTTGACTACTCAAAGCACTGATACTCATTAAAGTTATAATAATCAATATAATAACGATGATATAGGGGATATAAAATGAATATAAAACCCATTAAATTTTCTTGGATTATTATTGTTTTTCTGATGTCATTTTGTATTACCGCTTATGGCACAAAACTATCTCCACCAAAATCGAATTATGATGAAAATCCTTTAGAATTGGCAGTAATGAATAAAAATATTGATGAGGTAAAAAAATTATTAGCTGAAGGTGCCAATATAGAAGGTGGCCGAAATGATGGTTATCCGTTAATAATAGCCATTGATAGCGGTCAATATGATATGGTTAAATTTTTAATTGAACATGGCGCGCGTGTTAATGGTTCAATTAATAGCTTTTCACCTTTACATTATGCTGTTAACGCTTATCATCTCAGTTCAACGCAAATTATGAGAATTACCAAATTATTACTCGTAAATGGTGCGAATGTTAATCATATTTATAATGGGCTTAGTGGTATGAACCAGATGTCTAATCTAGATTATGCATGTTATTCTAGTATATCAAAACGTCTTTGCCCATCTAAAAATCCATCACCTGCGGATGGTACTCCCCCTATCTTCTGGGCAATGGGAAATCCAGATGTGGTAAAATTACTTATTGATAACGGTGCAGAATTTCCTCCAGCAGAATTTCCTCAAAAAAAACTAAGGAGTTTTTCACTTTGGTATGTAGCCTATCGCTACCATAACCCTCAATCAATGAAATTATTACTCGATCACCATATTCCAATCGATCGCGGAGAGCCCATATTATTTGAATTAATTATAGGACGAAATAAGATTAAATATAAAGACTTAAAACAGATTATTGATTATTTGCTTATTGCGGGTTATGACATAAATGAAGTAAGTGACAGCGATAATACTTTACTATCAACACTAATTCGGGATTTATCTGAGGATGATTTAAAAATTGTTAAATTATTACTTGATAAAGGTGCCAATCCGAGTGTATTTATCAAGAAAGAAGGTAATATCGCTCATTTATATGCGTCTCGTTATTATGATAGTACAAAAAATAATCCTAGTTTAGGTATCACTTTTTTCCAACTTCTAATTGACCATCAACTTGACATTAATACTTTGACAAAATTTAGTCTTCAAACACCATTAGATCTGCTTTTTTCTAAAGTAAAGAACAAAGCAGAATTTGAGCAGTTACCATTAGTTGTTTATTTAAGACAACGAGGTGCAAAATTTAGTAGTGAGCTTAACTAATAATATTTATAGATAATAATGATTGAAGGGGTGAATATAGTCTAAACATTGAAAATATTACACTCCAATTAGATAATCGTATAACCGGTGGTTTTTCATTCTAAAGCCATAATAATCAATACAATAACGATGATACAGGGGATATAAAATGAATATAAAACCCATTAAATTTTCTTGGATTATTATTGTTTTGCTGATGTCATTTTGTATTACCGCTTATGGCACAAAACGATCTCCACTAAAATCGAATTATGATGAAAACCCTTTAGAGCGGGCAGTAATGAATAAAAATATTGATGAGGTAAAAAAATTATTAGCTGAAGGTGCCAATATAGAAGGTG
This sequence comes from Frischella perrara, assembly GCF_000807275.1. NCBI lineage: Bacteria > Pseudomonadati > Pseudomonadota > Gammaproteobacteria > Orbales > Orbaceae > Frischella > Frischella perrara. The sequence goes on from NZ_CP009056.1 coordinate 569,997, forward strand.
GTCGAAATGATGGTTATCCGTTAATAATAGCCATTGATAGCGGTCAATATGATATGGTTAAATTTTTAATTGAACATGGCGCGCGTATTAATGGTTCAATTAATAGCTTTTCACCTTTACATTATGCTGTTAATGCTTATCATCTCAGTTCAACGCAAATTGTGAGAATTACCAAATTATTACTCGTAAATGGTGCGAATGTTAATCATATTTATAATGGGCGTAGTGATATGAACCAGATGTCTAATCTAGATTATGCATGTTATTCTAGTATATCAAAACGTCTTTGTCCGACTGATAATCCGTCACTTATGCATGGTACTCCCCCTATCTTCTGGGCAATGGGAAATCCAGATGTGGTAAAATTACTTATTGATAACGGTGCAGAATTTCCCCCAGCAGAATTTCCTCAAAAAAAACTAAGAGGTTTATCACTTTGGTATGTAGCCTATCTCTATCATAACCCTCAATCAATGAAATTATTACTCGATCACCATATTCCGATCGAACCCAGAGAGCCCATATTATTTGAATTAATTATAAGACGAAATAAGATTAAATATGAAGACTTAAAACAGATTATTGATTATTTGCTTATTGCGGGTTATGACATAAATGAAGTGAGTAACATCAATAGTACTTTACTATCAACACTAATTCAGGATTTATCTGAGGATGATTTAAAAATTGTTAAATTATTACTTGATAAAGGTGCTAATCCGAGTTTAATTATCAAGAAAGAAGGTAATATCGCTCATTTATATGCGTCTCGTTATTATGATAGTACAAAAAATAATCTTAGCTTAGATATCGCTTTTTTCCAACTTCTTATTGACCATCAACTTGATATTAATACTTTGACAAAATTTAGTCTTCAAACACCATTAGATCTGCTTTTTTCTAGGGTAAAGAATAAAGCAGAATTTGAGCAGTTACCATTAGTTGTTTATTTAAGACAACGAGGTGCAAAATTTAGTTGTGAGCTTAACTAATCATATTTATAGATAATAAAGGCATAGCGCTATTAAATCTATTCTAAATACATACATTTTATTGCATCACTTGAAATTGAAGGATTTAGTTAATGTTATAAATTAACAGAAGTTGCCTACTAGTATTACTATGATTTGAAATATAAAGAGTATTGAATTTTTTCAATACTCTTTTATTGTATAGCTCAGCATTAACAATGTTGTAAAGCAATTACAAAATATAAAACATACAAAATGTGTAATAAATTATTTTTAAATGATTTATTACACAATCCCTCTTTTCATCAATAAACTTGTGATGAAACCGTATCGTTTTAACTTTTCAGCTTCTTTTTTTCTTAATAAGCATAGGTTAAACTGTTAACCGAAACAGGGTATTTTGATTGAAGTCATTTAATATGCTCGACTACTCAAAGCACTGATGCTCATTAAAGTTATAATAATCAATATAATAATTATGATATAGGGGATATAAAATGAATATTAAACCCATTAAATTTTCTTGGATTATTATTGTTTTGCTGATGTCATTTTGTATTACCGTTTATGGCACAGAGCTATCTCTACCAAAATCAAATTACGATGAAAATCCTTTAGAATTGGCAGTAATGAATAAAAATATTGATGAGGTAAAAAAATTATTAGCTGAAGGTGCCAATATAGAAGGTGGTCGAAATGATGGTTATCCGTTAATAATAGCCATTGATAGCGGTCAATATGATATGGTTAAATTTTTAATTGAACATGGCGCGCGTGTTAATGGTTCAATTAATAGCTTTTCACCTTTACATTATGCTGTTAACGCTTATCATCTCAGTTCAACGCAAATTATGAGAATTACCAAATTATTACTCGTAAATGGTGCGAATGTTAATCATATTTATAATGGGCTTAGTGGTATGAACCAGATGTCTAATCTAGATTATGCATGTTATTCTGGTATATCAAAACGTCTTTGCCCATCTAAAAATCCATCACCTGCGGATGGTACTCCCCCTATCTTCTGGGCTATGGGGAATCCAGATGTGGTAAAATTACTTATTGATAATGGTGCAGAATTTCCCCAAAGAAAACCAAGGGGTTTTTCACTTTGGTATGTAGCCTATCTCTATCATAACCCTCAATCAATGAAATTATTACTCGATCACCATATTCCAATCAATCGTAGAGAGCCCATATTATTTGAATTAATTATAGGACAAGATGATATTAAATATGAAGTATTAAAACAGATTATTGATTATTTGGTTATTGCAGGTTATGACATAAATGAAGAGGGTGACAGCGATGGTACTTTACTAACCATACTAATTCGGGATTTATCTGAGAATAATTTAAAAATTGTTAAATTATTACTTGATAAAGGTGCTAATCCGAGTGTATTTATCAAGGAAGAAGGTAATATCGCTCATTTATATGCGTCTCGTTATTATGATAGTACAAAAAATAATCCTAGTTTAGATATCGCTTTTTTCCAACTTCTGATTGACCATCAACTTGACATTAATGCTTTGACAAAATTTAGTCTTCAAACACCATTAGATCTGCTTTTTTCTAAAGTAAAGAACAAAGCAGAATTTGAGCAGTTACCATTAGTTGTTTATTTAAGACAACGAGGTGCAAAATTTAGTAGTGAGCTTAACTAATACTATTTATAGATAATAATAAAGATATAGCGCTTGATTAAAGAGGGTGAATATAGTCTAAATATTGAAAATATCACACTCCAATTAGGTAATCCTACAATCAGTGGGTTTTCATTCATCACTTTCTGAAAGTGATGATGATATTAATAAAAATAAACGGTCAAGCTTTGAATTGGATGACATTATTGAATCTATTTTAAATACATACAATTCATTGTACCCCTAAAAAGTGAAGGATTTAGTTAATGTCATAAAATTAACAGAAGTTGCTTATTAATACTTAAGATAATGCTTATACCTAAAATATAATATTAGGTTGTAAGAAAAACGTTCTGGTCTCGCAGTTTGAACTAAAAATTATTTTTCAATATTTAAGCGAATTCTAAGGCAAATGATATCTATAAACTAGATAATATTGGCAAATATAAGCCAAATCAAATTGAAGTAGGGGAAGACAAATATTGATTAGCTAGGTTTCAAAGCCCTACTTCGTTAAAATCAACCTAACTTACTGAAATAAAATAATAATTTTTACAATAAAATCAATTATAAAGAGTATCTATAAATTTTATGTATTCCTTTATAGTGGCATTCCATGCTTTGTTTCTTGATTTTGGGGGTAATAACCTTAACTTATTTACAAAAAATAACATAATAAAAGTTCATCATTAGACTTAACTTATTGTAATAATAAAGAAAAATACAATTTTCAGTCGTCGTCCATAAAAATTAATTTTAATCCTAGACAAATATAAAAAACTGTGAAACTCTAAAAATGACTCCTGCCTTTAGCGTATTTTTATAAAGGTAGTCTGTTGATTTTAATGTGTTTTTCAATGGATATAGGTAATTATAACTCAATACCAATTTCATTGATGGCATAGCAAAATAGCAAATAAGAAATAAACGAATTTTCTTATGAGTATATGGATTTTAAATATTAATAAACAAGGATAGATATTATGTCAAAAATTAGTAACCCTATAAATGCTTGGCTAAATACACAAGATTCTCAATTCACACCAACAGGAAAATCAGTCCTTATTCCGTTAGAGTTGAAAGTATTAAAAGATTGGACTGAAGCAACCATTGATTTTAGTTTTACCTCTCCTGATAGAAACCTCACGGCTTCATCCATCAAAATCAGCCCGATAGTGCTAAAAAATCACAAAGCACAACAGATAACCAAAACAGATGTGAATCTAACTGTTAGTGAGGATGGTTTTTATGATATTGAGGCAAAAATCACTGTAACATTAGATTCGAAAACGGGAGAAAATAAATTACTGACGACTTTAAGATTTGGTGTTTTCTCATTTCAAGGTAAGTACATTTATGATTTTTCTTCGCAAGCTGCACTTGATAAATATGCTGAAATTGAGGCACTAAGTAAACCAAATAAAGAAGTTAAGACGCTTATTAATTTAGCAGAAACAAATAAAATAACATCAAGTGATAATAAGCTTACTATGGAACAAATGGGTGAAATATCACGTCATATTTTTGCAGAAAAGCAAAAAATCGAAGCCTTATATAATAACCAATACCCGTCGCTATTAAGACAAAGTCTACCAACTAAACCGAGTTTAAGAAGAGGCCAAAAAGTTACCCTTATTGTTCGATGGTCAATTAATAGTGAAAATACCGATTTTTTACCGTTAGATAAAGCTGCTATAGAAGTAAAAGGTAGTGATGGTTCACGATTCAAGGGTGTTTTAAATGAGGGTAAGTTTACTTTCACTGTTCCAAAAGATAATTTCACTTTTACTGCTACAGTATTTGCAGAGTATTCTGATAAATTTACTGTATATAGGCAGATCGAAATTATAGATCAGAATGGCAAAAAATCTTCAAAAGTTATTCCTATAACAACGAATTTTAGTGATCAGTTAAATTATGATATTACTGATGGTACAGCACCTTTCTGGTCTGTATTTTCTGCCGTAATGGATTTAACCGATATAGCTAAAAAACGTCTAAAATTTGAAAGAGAAAAAAATAAGAAGGTATATGTTGATGTCAAAAAAGATTCGACCTATTACCAACTACTAAATGGGGAAATTTATATAGGTAATGATGATTTTTATGATTGGGATGTCATTGCACATGAATTTGGACATGCTATTGCTAATGAATCTAACTCTATTAAATTTATTGCTGGGGGGCCTCATACTGGAGACAATCAGTATGATTATCCCGATAATAAGAAAACGTTAAATAACAAAAAAAATTCATTGGGATTAGCATTTAATGAAGGTTATGGCACTTGGGTAGGTGTAAGATTATTAAAAGAGTCTAATTATATTAATAAGATGCCTTATGTTGGTGATGATTTTTACATTGATAGAGCACAAAATGGCTCCGTTATGATAAATATTGATTTAACTGAACATGAGACAACGCATTACGTTTATGGAGAAGATACAGAATTAGCGATTACAGCATTACTATGGCAGCTTAGTGATCAGAATAAGAATCCATATATCAGAGCACTTTGTAGTCGTAATACAGACTATATTTCTTATTCTTTAGGCGATATTTTTAATAAAATCTTTAAAGGACGACAATTAGAATCAATTAGTGATTTTTACCAAGGAATGTTTATCGATTATGTCGGCGTTCAGAGCAATTTTCTTAGGACCGCGGTATCGGGTACGAAAATAAAAGAAAAGATCCTTCAAAGAATACATGATTTAGCTATGCCTTTTGCGGAATTTGGTATTGGTATTAATATTGATGATACCAAATCAAATGAATTCAAAAAATTATGCTGGTCGCAATTAAAATCGGGGTTGTTACCGGGTCATGATCATTTTGATATCTATTTTTTTAATGATGACCAAGAAGTTGTATAGAAGATCCTAGATAAACAAGTAGGCAACAGTAATGATGTGGTACAACAAAATGGAATAACCTATACATATTCATTGCAGGAAAAGGATATTACTCAAATAGAAGCCTTTTTATCGTCTAGAAAAAAAAAGACGCAAATACTGTATGTTTTGATTGCAGCCACAGCTACCGGCAAAACCGCAAAAGATGGAAAGATCCCTACGGGACCTTATTTTAGTAATTTAGCTAGATTCCCGTATTCTAAACCAAGGAAAACGGTCATAGCTGTGGATAGTTCAGGTAGTAATCTAGATACTGATCCAAATAATCTACGTATTGCTGTTGCTCATAACTTACTTATGAGTCAAGCTAATAGAAATGATCTCATTTTAAATGGCAAGATCAATAATGAAAGAATGGTACAAACCGCTGCAATTGATTTTGATTCTGATGTTAAGCTCTTGTCTGATTTTACATGGCCATATGGTTTATATTACCGTAAGATCTTTAAAAAAATTGATTCAAATGGAGGAACGGATATTGCAAAAGCTATTTATGTGAGTATTAATTTATTAAAAGAACATGATGGTAATAATCAACCTATTTCAAAACCAGTTAATGAAAAAAATTCATTATTTATACTTACTGATATGGATAATAATGCTGGTCAGCAACCTGTTATAGAAGCTATAGAGAAGGCTGCTAAAGAAGATATTAAAATTCATTTAGGTCACTTAAAACCATTTTTTATTCGTTCAGCAGTTTCTAAAATCAATAATGATATTAGTATAAATAGCAGACAACAAGTAGCGTTTGATGATGTTATTAAATCTATGCTCAAAACAAAAGGTAGTTATGCAATTGTAGAGGATGCAGATTCCCAACAAGCTTGGATGGAATTGGCTGACTACTTAGATCATAATGAGCTTACGAATGTAAAAGAAATCGCCTTACCTTTCAATGTTTGTTTTTATAGTATCGCCAAAGCTGAAAAAAATACCCTAACTTATTTAATTACACCTAAAAAGTCAGGTGTAATTACGATAACAGTTGATAGTAAAGGTAGTTTCACTCCTAATTTAACGATAAACGGGGTTGGTCAACAAAAGGATTTAGGGCAAGATTGTTATGAAATCAAATTAAGAGCGAAAGCCAGAAAAACTTATGCGGTTGAGTTGAATAAGCCATTAAATTCACAAGGGTTATATAGCATTATTGCAAAGCTAACTAAATAGGGCAATAAACTGATTTGTGAAGGTGAATCAATGAAAACAGGGGGGCTTAACTCTAAATTGATATGTGTATGTTTGCTAGAAATGTACAAAAGGGCAACAAGGCGATGGTATTAATAACGTAAAAGCCGATAGCACACCACAAAAAGTGATAAGACTGAAAAAATTAAACAACTAAAAGAAGGTCTTATCACTTATTCGCGCTTGATACTGATGGAGAAGTCTGGGATTGGATGAATAATAGTAATGGTTCACAAAATTTATTGAAATATCAGTTCATGTGAAAAAAGATAAATTTGCCGAACATATAAAAATGAGCGAAATCCTTTCATTAATAGCCACCATAAATAATTACAATATTAAAACTACAAATAAGCAGTATTTATAACGCTTTTAAATAATAATTATGACTAAATTCCATACAATTATTATCGTTTATTAGCTTTGAGATTATTAAATTTAATGTTCATCAAAAATATCATAATAAAAGTTCATTTTTAGACTTAATTTATTGTAATAATAAGAAAAATATACCATTCAGTCACCGTGCACAAAAAATAATTTTAATCCTAGACAAATATAAAAAACTGTGAAACTCTAAAAATGACTCCTGCCTTCAACGTATTTTTATAAAGGTAGTCTGTTGATTTTAATGTGTTTATCAATGGATATAGGTAATTATAACTCACTACCAATTTCATTGGTGGCATAGCAAATTAGCAAATAAGAAATAAACGAATTTTCTTATGAGTAATGGATTTTAAATATTAATAAACAAGGATAGATATTATGTCAAAAATTAGTAACCCTATTAATGCCTGGCTAAATACACAAGATTCTCAATTCACACCAACAGGAAAATCAGTTCTTATTCCATTAGAGCTAGAAGTATTAAAAAATTGGACTGAAGCAACCATTGATTTTAGTTTTACCTCTCCTGGTAAAAACCTCACGGCTTCATCCATCAACATCAATCCAATCGTACTTAAAAATCACAAAGCAGAGCCGATAACCAAAACAGAGGTAAATCTGACTGTTAGTGAGGATGGTTTTTATGATGTTGAAGCAACAATCACTGTAACATTAACTGATGCAGATTCGGAAACGGGAGAAAATAAATTACTGACGACTTTAAGCTTCGGTGTTTTCTCATTTCAAGGTAAGTACATTTATGATTTTTCTTCGCAAGCTGCACTTGATAAATATGCTGAAATTGAGGCATTAAGTAAACCAAATAAAGAAGTTAAGACGCTTATTAATTTAGCAGAAACAAATAAAATAACATCAAGTGATAATAAGCTTACTTTGGAACAAATGGGTGAAATATCACGTCATATTTTTGCAGAAAAGCAAAAAATTCAGGCTTTATATAACAACCAAAACCCCTCATTACTAAAACAAAGTCAACCAACTAAACTGAGTTTAAGAAGATGTCAAAAAATTACCCTTAAAGTTCGATGGCCAATCAATAGTGAAAATAGCGATTTTTTACCGTTAGATAAAGCCACTATAGAAGTAAAAGGTAGTGATGGTTCGCAGTATAAAGGTGTTTTAAATAAGGGGGAGTTTACATTCACCGCGCCAAAAACTGATTTCTCCTTTACTGCGACAGTTTCAGCGGTATTTTCAGATAAATTCGGTATATATAAAGATGGTTTGCTATTTGATACGCTTATAACAACGAATTTTAGTAATCAGTTAGATTATAATATTACTGATGGTACAGCGCCTTTCTGGTCTGTATTTTCTGCCGTAATGGATTTAACAGAGATAACTAAAAAACATCTAAATTTTGAAAGAGACATCAATCGGGTAGTATATGTTGATGTTAAAGGAAATTCGACCTATTACCAACCATCAAATGGGAGAATTTATATAGGTAATGATGATTTTTATGATTGGGATGTCATTGCACATGAATTTGGACATGCTATTGCTTATGAATCTAACTCTATTAAATTGATTGCTGGCGGTGCTCATAGTGGACAAAATCAGTATGATTATCCAAATAACGATACAACATTACATAATAAAGAAACTTCGTTGGGATTAGCATTTAATGAAGGTTATGGCACTTGGGTAGGTGTAAGATTATTAAAAGACTCTAATTATATTAAAAAGATGCCTTATGTTGGTGATGAGTCTTACACAGACAGAGCACAAAATGGCTCCGTTATGATAAATATTGACTTAACTGACCATAAGACATTGTATGACGTTTATGGAGAAGATACAGAATTAGCAATTACAGCATTACTATGGCAGCTTAGTGATCAGAAAAAGAATCGAAATACCAGAGCTGTTTGTAGTCGTAAAGCCGACTCCATTTCTTATTCTTTAGGCGATATTTTTAATAAAATTTTCAAAGGACGACAATTAGAGTCAATTAGTGATTTTTACCAAGCTATGTTTATTGATTATGTTGGCGTTCAGAGCAATTTTCTTAGAACCGCGATGTCGGGTACGAAAATAAACAAAAAGATCCTTGAAAGAATACATAGTTTAGCTATACCTTTTGCGGAATTTGGTATTGGTATTAATATCGATGATACAGAGTTGGAAGAATTCTATTACTTAGAGTGGTCGCAATTAAAAACAGGGTCGTTACCGGGTCATGATCAGTTTGATATCTATTTTTTCAATGATAGTCAAGAAATTGTATATAAAATCCTAGATAAACAAGTAGGCAAAGGTAGTGGCTTAGTCCAACAAAATGGAACAACCTATACATATTCATTGCAGGAAGAGGATATTACTCAAATAGAAGCCTTTTTATCTTCTAGAAAGAAAAAGAAACAAAAACTGTATGTCATGATTGCAGCCACAGCTACAGGAAAAACCGTAACTAATGGTAAGATTACTACAGGGCCTTATTTTAGTAATTTAGCTAAGTTTATATGTGACTTATCTGAAGATTCAGACGATTAAACAAGGTGATATCTATGGAGTAGCTTATAATGGCGAATATAATATGATTCAGAATGAAACTGAAGGGTAAAATATTAATAGGCCAGATATAAGGATTTCACTCAGTTAAGATTTAAATGATTTATTGAAAAAACACCATCTTGTATGGTGTTTTTTTATTATCGGGGAATCACTTTTAGATAGGTCTAAGATCAATTTACTATAAAATTGAGCGAAACTCTTTCATTAATAGCTACCATACATAATTACAATATTAAAACTACAAATAAGCAGTATTTATAACGCTTTTAAATAATAATTATGACTAAATTCCATACAATTATTATCGTTTATTAGCTTTGAGATTATTAAATTTAATGTTCATCAAAAATATCATAATAAAAGTTCATTATTAGACTTAACATATTGTAATAATAAAGAAAATATACCATTCAGTCATCGCATAAAAAAATAATTTTAATCCTAGACAAATATCAAAAATTGTGAAACTCTAAAAATGGCTCCGGTCTTTAGCATTTTTTTGCAACAGGTAGTCTGTTAATTTTAATGTGTTCATCATTGGATATAGGTAGTTATAACTCAATACTAATTTCATTGATGGCACAGCAAAAGAGCACATAAGAAATAAAGGAATTTTCTTATGAGTAAATGGATTTTAAATATTAATAAACAAGGATAGATATTATGTCAAAAATTAGTAACCCTATTAATGCCTGGCTAAATACACAAGATTCTCAATTCACACCAACAGGAAAATCAGTCCTTATTCCATTAGAGCTAGAAGTAATAAAAGATTGGACTGAAGCAACCATTGATTTTAGTTTTACCTCTCCTGATAGAAACCTCACAGCTTCGTCTATCAACATCAACCCAATCGTGCTAAAAAATCACTTAGCAAAACCGATAACCAAAACAGATGTGAATCTAACTGTTAGTGAGGATGGTTTTTATGATATTGAGGCAAAAATCACTGTAACATTAGCTGATGCAGATTCAGAAACGGGAGAAAATAAGTTACTGACGACTTTAAGCTTTGGTGTTTTCTCATTTCAAGGTAAGTACATTTATGATTTTTCTTCGCAAGCTGCACTTGATAAATATGCTGAAATTGAGGCACTAAGTAAACCAACTAAAGAAGTCAAAACACTTATTAATTTTGCAGAAACAAATAAAATAACATCAAGTGATAATAAGCTTACTTTGGAACAAATGGGTGAAATATCACGTCATATTTTTGCAGAAAAGCAAAAAATTCAAGCTTTATATAACAACCAAAACCCCTCATTACTAAAACAAAGTCTACCAACTAAACCGAGTTTAAGAAGAGGTCAAAAAATTACCCTTAAAGTTCGATGGCCAATCAATAGTGAAAATAGCGATTTTTTACCATTAGATAAAGCTGCTATAGAAGTAAAAGGTAGTGATGGTAAGCTATTTAAAGGTGTTTTAAATAATGGGGAGTTTACATTCACTGCTCCGACAGCTGATTACTCCTATACTGCAACAGTTTCAGCGGTATTTTCAGATAAATTTGGTGTGTATAAAGAAAGTACGCCAGTTGATATGCTTATAACAACGAATTTTAGTAATCAGTTAAATTATGATATTACTGATGGTACAGCGCCTTTCTGGTCTGTATTTTCAGCCGTAATGGATTTAACAAATATAGCTAAAAAACATATAAATTTTGAAAGAGAAAAAAATCGTATAATCTATGTTGATATTAAGAGCAGTGGATGCTTTTACTTACCTAGTACACAAAGCATTAATATAGCTAAAGCTGATTATTATAATTGGGATGTCATTGCACACGAATTTGGTCATGCCATTGCACATGAATCAGATGCTATTAGGATGATTGCTGGGGGGCCTCATACTGGAGAAAATCAGTATGATTATCCCGATAATGAAATAACCTTTAATAACAAAAGATATTCAATTGCGTTGGCATTTAATGAAGGCTATGGTACTTGGATTGGGATTCGGTTATTAAAGCACTCTGCTTACGCTAATAAGATGCCAAATGTCGGTGATGATTATTATACAACAATTCGTAGCGATGGTTCTATAGGTTTTAATTTCGATTTAAAAAATCATAGCACATTATATGGCTTTTATGGTGAGGATGCGGAGCTTTGTATTGCACCATTATTATGGCAGCTTAGTGATCAGAAAAAGAATCCCTATATCAGAGCACTTTGTAGTCGTAAAGCAGACTATATTTCTTATTCTTTAGGCGATATTTTTAATAAAATCTTTAAAGGACGACAATTAGAATCAATTAGTGATTTTTACAAAGAAATATTTATCGATTACGTTGGTGTTCAGCCCGACTTCCTTAGAACGACACAGGATGGTACGAAAATCAACAAAAAAATCCTTCAAAAAGTACATAATTTATCTGTACCTTTTGCAGAATTTGGTGTTGGTATTTATATTGATGATAAAGTATTAAAAGATTATACGCAATTAAATATGTATCAACTTAAATCGGGATCATTACCTACTATAGATCAAGTTGATATGTATATATTTAATGATCAACTAGAACTTATGGGTAAGGTTCTTGATATAGAATTAGATTCAAGTAGTAAATTAATAAAAGGTAGTACAAACGTTACTTATTCGCTGCAGAAAAAGGATATTGCTCAAATAGAAGCTGCTTTTGCTCCTAATAGGAAAAAAGAACAAATTGTATATATTTTAATTGCTGGTACAGCCACCGGACAAACCGCAATAGATGGAAAGATCGCTACGGGACCTTATTTTAGTAATTTAGCTAAGTTTAAATTTACCCAACAATAAAAATTAATCAGTTTTTATAATAATTTTTAATTATTGACAAATTATAAAAACTGTGAAACATTTAAATCTGTTACTTACCTTTAACCTGTTTTAGGTAAGTAACTAAATGATTTATATAAATTTATAAATGCGCATAGGTAAATTTAAATGAATGTATATTTTATTATCATCATAGAAAATTAATAATTAAGAAGTTAACTAATTTTTTTGATAGATGGATAAATTTTAATAATAAAAATAAATAAGGATAAATTATATGTCAATAATTAGTAACCCTATAAGTGCTTGGCTAAATACGCAAGATTCAAAATTCACACCAATAGGAAAATCCGTACTCATCCCCCTTGAACTAGAAGTATTAGAAGACTGGACTGAAGCGACTATTGATTTTACTTGTATCTATTCTGATGCAAACCATGCCACTTCAGCTATCGAAATCGCACCAATTGTACTAAAAAATCATAAAGAGCAGTCGATAGCTAAAACAGAAGTAAATCTGACCGTTTGTGAAGATGGTTTTTATGATGTTGAGGCAAAAATCACTGTAATATTAACTGATGCAGATTCGGAAACGGGAGAAGACAAATTACTGACAACTTTTAGCTTTGGTGTTTTCTCATTTCAAGGTAAGTACATTTATGATTTTTCTTCGCAAGCTGCCCTTGATAAATATGCTAAAGTTGAGGCATTGGATAAACCTAATAAACAAATCAAAACACTAATTAAGTTAGCAGAAACAAATAAAATAACATCAAGTGATAATAAGTTTACTTTAGACCAAATGGCTGAAATATCACGCCATATTTTTGCAGAACGGCAAAAAATTGAAGCCTTATATAATAACCAATACCCGTCGCTATTAAGACAAAGTCAACCATTTTCACTTAGCTTAAAAAAAGATCAGAAAGCTACGCTCAAAGTCAGATGGCCAATCAGTAACAAAAAGACTACTTTTTTACCCTTAGACAAAGCGTATATAGTAGTAGAAGGCGATGATGATTCGCGATTTAAAGGTGAATTAAATAATGGTGAGTTTAGTTTTATCGTTCCAGAAGATGATTTCACTTTTACTGCTACTGTATTTGCATTATATTCCGATAAATTTGGTGTATACAAAGAAGATTCTAATTATGATGAGATTATTACAACCAGTTTTAGCAACCGATTAGATTATGATATTACTGATGGAACAGCGCCTTTCTGGTCTGTATTTTCGGCTGTAATGGACTTAACGGATATATCTAAAAAACACCTAAATTTCGATAGAGAAAAAAATCGTATTGTGTATGTTGATATACAAGGTGATAGTTGCTTTTACCGGCCTAAAAATCAAACCATCAATATAAATGCAAGAAGATATTATAATTGGGATGTTATTGCACACGAATTTGGTCATGCGATTGCTCATGAAAGCAGTGCCATTGCAAATGCCGCTGGTGGAAGCCATTCTGGAAAAAACCAGTATGATTATTCCAGAAATAGTAAAACATTAAATAACAAAAAAAGATCAATTTCTTTAGCATTTAATGAAGGCTATGGTACTTGGGTTGGAGTTCAATTATTAAAAAAATCTACTTATACTAATAAAATGCCATATGTGGGTGATGATTTTTATACCAAAATAGAGAATGATGGCTTTGTAACATATAGTCTTGATTTAAAAGATCATACTACGAGATATGAAGCTTATGGTGAAGATGCAGAGTTTTGTATTGCACCATTATTATGGCAACTTAGTGATCAAAATAAAAATTTGAATACCCGAGCACTTTGTAGTTATAAGACAGACCCAATTTCTTACTCTTTAGGAAATATTTATAATAAGATCTTCAATGGAAAGAAGCTAGAGTCAATTAGCGATTTTTATAAGGGGATATTTACTGATTATGTCGGCATTACGGTTGATTTTCTTAGATCAACAGAGCTTGGTTCGGCGGTAAATCAAACGACACTTCAAAAAATTCATAATTTAGCCATGCCTTTTGCCGAATTTGGTGTCGGTATTAATATTGATGATACAAAACCGCAAAAGATCAAGAAATTAGAATGGTCACAATTAAAGACCGGATCATTACCAGGTCATGATCAATTTGATATCTACTTCTTTACTAACAACCTTGATACTTTAGTGTATAAACTTCTAGATCAAAAAATTGGCAAGACCAAGAAATATGTTCAACAAAAAGGCACAAACTATACCTATACACTACAAAAAAAGGACATTAGTAAAATTGAATCTATTTTATCTGATAAAAAAGAAAAAGAGCAAACACTCTATGTTTTAATTGCAGCTACCGCAACGGGAAAAGCTGCGACTAAAGGTCAGATTGAAACAGGTCCTTATTTTAGTAATTTAGCTCAATTCCAATATACCAAGCCGAAGAAAAAATAATGAGCTTTTTATAAAGCTTGATCTAACTAATTGACAAATATAAAGAAATATGAAACTCTAAAAATGCAACTCGTCCCTAATTAATTTTAGGGCGAGTATTTGGTGATTTAGTTGTATTTATAGATGTACTTAGATAAACACAAATTAAAGTGCATTTTATTGACAGCAACTTGAATTAACAAATAAGCAGTTAACTATTTTTTTATGGATATATAAATTTTAACCATCAATAAGCAAGGATAGATATCATGTCAACAATAAATACCCCTATAAGCGTCAGGTTAAATACACAAGATTCAGAATTTGTACCAACAGGAAAATCAGTATTAATTCCATTAGAAATAGAAATATTAGAAAACTGGTGTGAAGTGACTATTGATTTTAGTTTCTACTCATCTAATAAAAATCTCGTTTCTCCAACTATTGAAATTACGCCAATAGTACTAAAAAATCTTCAATATGAACCGATAACCGAAACCATGATTAACATGGTTGTTTATGAAGAAGGTTTTTATGATGTTGAAGCAAAAATAACCGCCACATTTTCTGAAGAAGAATCTGTTTCTAATGAAAATAAATTAGTGACAACTCTAAGTTTTGGTGTTTTTTCCACTCAAGATAAATATATTTACGCCCATTCATCGCAAACAGCATTTAATAAATACACCGCAATTGAAGCAACGAATGATCCGGTAAATGAAAATAATAATCTAACAAAATTAGAAAAAACACAATTCATTGATAGTTCTTCTCCTCAGGAACAAATGGAGGACATATCTCATTATCAATCTGAAAATATTCAAAAAATTAAAAATTTTACTAACAGCTTTAAAACTTCATTGTTTAGTCAACCTCAATCCAGACTTGCCTTAAAAAAAGGTCAGAATGCAACATTGAAAGTTCAATGGCCAATAGATAATAGATATAACTCTTTTCTACCGTTAGATCAGGCAACCATAGAAATCAATGGTTGTGATGGATCGCTGTTTAAAGGTGTTTTGAATAACGGTCAGTTTACCTTTACCGTTCCACAAGACAATTTCACTTTTAATGCCACAATTTTTGCTGAAAATACTAATAAATTTGGAATTTTCAGCGAACAGGATCCTAATTATTTGATAAAAACGACATTTTGTAATCAACTAGAATATAATATTACAGATAGCACAGCACCTTGTTGGTCTGTCTTCCAAGCCATTACTGATTTAGTTGATATAACAAAAAGAGTACTAAATTTCGAAAGACAAAATAATCGTAAAATATATGTTAACTCTAGAAATAGTAACAGTTTTTACAACTCAAAGGATGAGTCAATTCATATTGGAAATAATGATTTTTACGACTGGGATGTTATTGCACACGAATTCGGTCACGCTATAGCTCACGAATCAAATTCAGTTAATTATTTTACTGGGGCATTCTATAATGGTGTAAACCAGTATGACTATTCATACAATAACACTACCTATCGTAATAAATCAACGTCTCTTGCTCTGGCATTTAATGAAGGCTATGGTATTTGGATCGGAGTTCGATTATTAAAAGAGTCCAATTATGCTAATAAAATGCCTTTTGTCGGTGATGATATTTACACAGATAAAGCACAAAATGGCTGTTACCAATTAGACATTGATTTAAGAGACCATAAGACATTGTGTAATATTTATGGTGAAGATGCTCAGGAAGCTATTGCTAAACTACTCTGGCAGTTAGGTGATAAGGATAAACGTAGTAATATTAGAGCATTATGTAGCTACCCGGGAACAGAGGTTGTTTCTTATTCTTTAGAAAAGATTTTTAATAATGTCTTCAGAGGCAAAAAATTAAACAATATTAGTGACTTTTATATAAGAATGTTTGCTAACTATGTTGGTGTTGAGATAGATTATATGAAATCTGTCGCACTTGGTTCTAGAGTAAATAAAACAATACTCGAAAAAATTCATAACCTAGCTATGCCTTTTGCCGAATTTGGCGTTGGTGTTGTTATTGATGATACTAAAACGCAGGGAATCTATCAGTTAGTTTGGTCACAACTAAAGACTGGTTCATTACCAGGTCATGATCAGTTTGACATCTACTTTTTCAGTAGTGATCTCAGTACTCTTGCATATAAGATTCAAGATCGGCATGTTGGTAATGGTAATGAAATGGTTCAACAAGATGGTACAACCTATTCTTATGCATTACAAAAAAAAGATATTACTGAACTATCAGCCTTTTCATCTCGTCAGCCTCATCAGGATAAAACGCTTTATGTCCTTATTGCGGCAACGGCTACAGGAAAAACAGCCTGTTATGGTGAACTTTTAACTGGCCCTTATTTTAGTAATATCGTTAAGTTCAAGTTTCCTGAATCGAGGAAAACGGTCATAGCTGTGGATAGTTCGGGTAGTAATATAGCTACGGATCCAAATAACTTGCGTATTGTTGTCGCTCATAACTTACTTAAGACGCAAGCTGATAGAAATAATGATATTTTCAATGGCATAATTAAAAATGAAAGAGTAGTGCAGACCGCAGCGATGGATTTTGATGTCTATCCTAAATTCTTACCTGGTCCTATTGATGCTAGTTTTGAATGGCCAGATGAATTATATAATCAAGAAATTTTCAAAACTGTTGATTCATTGGGTCCAACAGATATTGCGTTAGCTATCGATGCAGCTGTTGAGGCTCTACAAGAACATGATAGTAGTGATCAACCTATTTCAAAACCGAGTAATGAAAGAAATTCATTATATTTAATTACTGATATGAGCAACAATAAAGGTGATGAACCTGTAAAGAAATCCCTAAATAATGCTGAATTTGAAAATATCAAAGTTCATATTGGTCATTTACAACCTTTCGGTGTTGTTCCTCCAGTCGATAGTTATAAAGTCGAGAGTTATAATGGTGATTTTATAACTACCAGAGGACGTGTAGCATTTGATGATGTTATTGAATCTATACTCAAAACAGGTGGTAGTTATGCTGTTGTTGAAGATGCGAATTCCCAACAAGCTTGGATGGAATTGGCTGAATACTTAGATCATAATGATCTGGATAATTTAAAAGAAATCGACTTACCTTTAAATGTCTGCTTTTATAGTATTGGCAAAGCTGGAAAAAATACCCCAACTTATTTAATTACCCCTAAAAAATCAGGGGAAGTTACCATTACAGTTGATGGTAAAGGTAATTTCGTCCCTAATTTAACGATAAATGGTATTGGTCAGCAAAAGGATATCGGACAAGATTGTTACGAAATAAAATTGAGGGCGAAAGCAGGGAGAACTTATGCGGTTGAGTTGAATAAGCCATTAAATTCACAAGGGCTATATAGCATTGTTGCAAGGTTACCAGAAAGTAAATCAATTTGTGAAGGGGATTTGGTGAAAACAGGTGCAGCCTTAACACAAACAGGCGATGTCTATGTTTGGGGATACCGAGCTTATGGTCAGCAAGGTAATGGCACTAATAACGTAAAAGCTAATAGCGCACCACAAAAAGTGACTGGGTTAGCGAATATTGAAAAGCTAATCGGCGGTACTTATCACTTATTAGCGCTTGATGCTGATGGGAAAGTCTGGGGTTGGGGTGAGAATCGTTATGGTCAAGCCGGTTTTTCAGGTAATTATACTTCAACACCGCGACAAATTTTAACACAAGTCGAGCAGATTTCGGCTGGAGAACAATTCTCAATGGCATTGGATAATACTGGTCAAGCTTGGGTATGGGGAATTAATAATTTTGGTCAGTTAGGTAATACTTGGAATTACTTTAGCAATTGCCCAATTAGAATCAATTTTAATTGTGAAAAAGTTAGACTTATTGGTTGCGCGTCAAATGGGGCATTTGCCGTTACGGAACAAGGTCATGTTTGGGCTTGGGGTAGTAACGAAACTTGCGGATTAGGTATCAATAAGAATAGTGGTAACAGACAAAATGTGTTTGCGATACCGGTTCATGTGACGAGTTTAGATAAGTATGCTGACAAGATCATCTATATTGGCGGTGGAATAGGTTGGGGTGAAGCATTACTTGATGATGGCACAGTCATTGGATGGGGATTAAAAGCTGCTTTAGGTTTAGGTTTTTCGGTCACAAATCAGGTATCAACAGAGCCAGTAGTCATTATGAAGGATGTAGAGCAGTTATTTGTTCGTTACAAAGGGTCATTTGCATTAACAAAGGATGGTAAACTGTATACATGGGGTCAAACCTTATCAAATGCACCACAAATGATTTATGGAGAGAAACCGACATTACGTCAAGGTGTCAATTCAAAAATTATTCGAATTGGCGGAGGAATGGAACATCTCTTCTATCAGACTGAAAAAGGTGATATCTATGGAGTAGGTTATAATGGCGAATATAAGCTCAATCAGAATGAAGCTGAAGGGGCAAATATTGATTGGCCAGGTATAAAAATTACACTCAGTTAAGATCTAAATAATTTATTGAAAAAACACCATCTTGTATGGTGTTTTTTTACTGTCAGGAAATCATTTTCAGATAAACTAAACTTAAAAATTGGTAAAATCCTTTACTTAATTAGAACCATGTAAAAATGGTTCTAACCTTAAAAACAATGATAAATAGCATCTCTAACTTTTACAGGGTAGAGTCCAGACATACCTTCTATTGCTGTATTTGTAAAAATGACCACAGCTAATGCTTGCTGAGGGTCATAAAACCAATTATGACCATATACACCCCCCCATTGTATTGTTCCTTTACCTTGAGGTGTTTGTGCTTTTATTGGGTTATCAAGTACCGCACCGCCATAACCAAACCCCCATCCGGGACCTTGAGTACTATGTTCACTACTTATATAACATTTTGCCATTTTATCTATTAATTTATTGGGACTTAGAACATTCTTTGAAGAAGTCAGTGATAAAAGAAATCGCATAAAATCAGGTGCATTACCGACCATGCCAGCTCCACCGGAATGATAGGCTTTAGGATTGAATATACGTTTAGGATCATAGCTTATAATCCCACTATTCCATGATTCATCTAAATGCATAAAATAAGGACTTGGCATGGGTAATGGTGTGGGCAAAGCATCATAATAGTGAGTAACCAATTGGTTATTGTCTGATAATGTAAAACCGGTATTTGTCATGTTTAAAGGTTTTGTTATGGTTGTTTTTATTATTTCCTCTAATGATTGTTGAGTAACGGCCATTAATACCCCACCTAACACATCTAACGCTAATGAGTAACACCAATTTGTACCGGGTGAAAAAAGCAGAGGAGCTTTGGATAATCGATCCAGATTTTCATTTAAATCAATAGCTATTTCATCAAAGCCGTCTGAAATTTGTAACGTATTATAAATGCCTTCACCATTAGGTTCGTAAAAACGATATTTCAACCCTGCACTATGGGTTAATAAGTGATGCAAAGTAATAACAGGTTGCTGACCATTTTCTAATTTTGGGGTGAAATTAGGAAGGTAATCAGTAACCGGCGAATTCAAGTTAAGTATTCCTTTTTCCACTAAACATAATATGGCAGCACTGACTATCGGCTTTGTTACAGAAGATAATAGAAATTGTGAGTCAACCCGCATAGTTTTCTTATGCTCTTGATCAGCATGACCTGATGCTTGTTGGTAGATTATTTCTCCCTCTTTCGCAACGATAACAACGGAGCCAACAATATGTTTTTTATCGACTGCATATTGATTTACTTCATTAATAGCTTGCCTAATGCTGGTAGAAAAATTATTAGCCATGACTTCCCCCTTAATGAACGATGATAAATTAGATTGTATTCATTTTAATCTTAAGAATATTATTGGAAAACGAAAGAAATGCCAACGTTAGAAATTTGGCTATTCAAGCTTTATATATTTTTTTAGTAGTAGCTTTATATAAAATTCATTAAGGAAATAATCTTTGTAATTTTTCAGTCTCTCTTTCTGATATAAGGGTTTTATTATCCCAAATATCAATCTTTTTATAATAAAGATAGTGGGTTTGTTATTACAATGTAAGAATTAATTATCAGCTGATAAGGTTATTTAATTAAGTTATCCTTAATACATCAACACAATTTTTTCGTTTAATATGATTTAGTTAATGATGTATTATACCTAGGCTTAAATAGATACGGGAAGAGCAGCTACGCCGCTCTTCCATATCATTTATAAAGTATCCTTGATCCATCTACCGTCATAATCAAGCATTTCTCTTCTATCCACACGCCATTCCTTATTTTTAAAAATTAACGTATATCGATATTCGTATACAACTCCGGTATCAAATTTTTTATGAACCTCAATTACTATTTTTTTATTATTAGCACTTAATTCACAACTAATGATTTCACCATCAGGAGTAAATGTCGATGGAAAACGTGTAGATAAAGCAACCTGCTTTCCTAGTTTTCTTTCTCTAACCGTTACATATTTTTCATAAATGGCATCAATTTCTTTTTTTAGTTCTTCTGTATAATCAACTTCTAGATTTTCATACTGTACCTGATACCAATAGCTTTCCCATTTATTCATTTCTGTTAAAAATAGTTTTAATACTTTTAATGCTTGCTCTGTAGAATTCATTTACTTTTCCTAATTTTTAAAAATATCAAAAAGAACTCGTTTACCATTATCGGTGATCGCTGACTATATTTATCGTAATGCTCCGTCGTCTTATTAATTCGTCGACCCAGCGCATCATATTGGTATCGGGTGATTGAGCGGTGTTGTAAACTCTCAACCCTCGCTTCTATAAGTTGATGTTCATGGTTATAACTGAACCACTGCATGATATTTTCAGCCGGTCGTTGCCGTTTAATCAGTCGACCAAAACCATCATAATCGTAGTGGTAACCATTGGATAATGATCGTTCCAGTTTGTCAGTTATTTTTTATCTTTTTCTTATTTAAATAAAAGTCCAAATATTTTTTAGGTATTTCTTTAAATGCTCGAGCTTGGCCTAAATTATATGCCTCACTAAAATATTTGTATGATTCGTCGTATTGACCTAATTCATAGCACACCATTCCCATATTAATCGCTCGCGATGTATCAATCTCAGATCCGCTTGTCTGTAGTGATATTTCTGCCCAATTTTTAGCATTGGAAAAATCTGACATCTCAAAATAAACTCTATATATACATGAAGAAATCCAACGAGCTATTTCCCAGTCTAACTTTGGTTCAGGAATTAATTTCCAAGCTTGATTATATTTATTTAAAGCACTAGAAAAATCTTTTTTGATACGATCTATATTGCCACTTTCTACTATAGATATTATTTCTTCCTCAAGTTTATTATCAATAAGTGTTTTCATGCTTATCCTCCTTTAATCATAATTTTTCTGGTTTTATCAGTGATTTGATAAGATCCACAGGGCTCTTATATCTATCTGGTAATTTCGCCCCTTGAGAACGGTTATACTTATAATGCTCTAATATATAGTTTTCTTCATTTAGCATAAACTCTCTAACTGTCTTAGATTTAGCCCCGTAATATCTACCTTTTCGATTCCACCATTTAACCGCATCAGTTATATGAGCCATATCTGCTTCATTAATATCATACCATTTACCATCAGTTGGACTTTTAAACCTCATATCATCACCGTGACCTGTAACAAGTTTTTGGCTACGCAATCGCTCTATAACTTTTCGGCTTGTTGCACTTTTTTTACCAGGAGTCTTTCCCATGTATTGTAGGCGACAACTTAACCCCCACGGATCAATCCAAGAGAGTGTATTAGGCGCATATTGGTATCGGGTGATTGAGCGGTGTTGTAAACTCTCAACCCTCGCTTCTATAAGTTGATGCTCATGGTTATAACTGAACCACTGCGTGATTGTTTTCAGCCGGTCGTTGCCGTTTAATCAGTCGACCAAAACTATCATAATCGTAGTGATAACCATTGTATTGTCGCAACTGATTAGCCCGGCACACGTCACCTCGCTCATACTCTGCAATATCATACTTGGCTGTCGGCGTTTTAAAGTTCAATTGACTTAAATGACCCGAGCCATAATAGAGGCATCCTAACTGATTACCATCCGGTAAAGTGAGATTGATTACATTACCTAATGCATCATAGCTTTGATAGTAATATTCAATCACACAATCTGGTCTAAGACGGCGAGTCAGTCGTTCTATTCGGAAAGAGCTAGGGGACCTTTTCCGTTTTATTATTTATAAAGTATCCTTGATCCATCTACCGTCATAATCAAGCATCTCTCTTCTATCCACACGCCATTCCTTATTTTTAAAAATTAGCGTATATCGATATTCGTATTCAACTCCCGTATCAAATTTTTTATGAATCTCAATTACTATTTTTTTATTATTAGCACTTAATTCACAACTAATGATTTCACCATCAGGAGTAAATGTTGATGGATTCTGTGTAGATAAAGCAGCCTGCCTTCCTAGTTTTCTTTCTCTAACCGTTACATATTTTTCATAAATGGCATCAAGTTCTTGTTTTTGATCTTTTTTATAATTAATTCCCGGATTCGCATATCTCAACTCAAACCAATAATCTTCCCATGTCTTCATTTCTGTTAAAAAAAGTTTTAATACTTTTAAAGCTTGCTCTGTAGAATTCATTTACTTTTCCTAATTTTCAAAAATATCAACAAGAACTCGTTTAGCATTATCAAATACTTCATAGACTATTCCTTTTGGGCGAGTTCCACCATTTTCATACTCAAAACGCCATTTAAGATTTACATCATTTCCTGTACGTTCAATATATTTTCTAACCGAATCCTCAAATTTTCGATACCCGCCTCGATTAATACTTGATAATTGAGGAAATACATTATCTTTACCACCTGATCCACCTAGAACCTTGCCTAAGATATGTCCTGCATCATCATTTGAATTACCTAACGCTCTCGCCCAAGCCCGTGATGATGGATTCGTTGCTGTTCCTGTTTTAATATCTGCTTTACCTATAGTAACTTCTGCTGACAACGGTTGTTTCTGAGCGCCTCTTGTAACTTTAGGTGTACATGCTAACCCCCACGGGTCAATCCAAGAGAGTGTATTAGGCGCATACCGGTAAAGATTAATCCCGCCCGCTAGTCCAATCGGGTCTTGTTGGGTAAATCGTCCGCAGTTGGGGTCATAATAACGCAATGTGTTGTAATGTAAACCCGTTTCTTGGTCATAATATTGCCCCGCAAAACGCAAGTTTTGCTCTGTCTTATCTGAACTATACCACCGGTCTCGGTTGCGTTGGTGTTTCAATTGCCCAAATAACGTATATTCCCCTAACCAAATTATTTCACCGTCCTCATTGGTTAGCTCCGTCGGTAAGCTGTTAGCTAACGTATGAAAATACTCAATCTGGTAGTGCACATCTGATGTCTTAGGGTAACGGTCACTTATCGCTCTGGCAATTGGCTCATAATCTTGTCCATTATAAAGATAGCGAATTTGTTGTTGTGCATTGGCTTCACCACTTAACCGCATCCCCTGCCAACTAAAATCGGTGCCTGTTGTGGTATATCGCTGACTATATTTATCGTAATGCTCCGTCGTCTTATTAATTCGTCGACCTAGCGCATCATATTGGTATTGGGTGATTGAGCGGTGCTGTAAACTCTCAACCCTCGCTTCTATAAGTTGATGTTCATGGTTATAACTGAACCACTGCGTGATATTTTCAGCCGGTCGTTGCCGTTTAATCAGTCGACCAAAACCATCATAATCGTAGTGGTAACCATTGTATTGTCGCAACTGATTCGCCCGGCACACGTCGCCTTGCTCATTGAATAAATTACCTGCCGGGTCATATACAAAATGCTGCTGGTTTGTATATTCACGCTGCATCACCACTTGTTGTGCTGCATCATACTCATAACGTTGACTGTAACGGGCTCTACTATCTAGCGTCTGTGCCGGATAGTTACCGTAACCGTTAACTTGTTGTATTAAATTCCCTACTTTGTCATAGTCAAAGCGTTTGTCTATTAGCGGTAATGCATGACTACCTAAATCATTAAATGCCGTGCGTTTATTGGTCATTCGTCCCAAAGCATCAAACGTGATGCGCTGGGTCAGTTTACCTTGTCGACGACTAATCTCACGATGTAACCGGTCTCGCTCATACTCTGCAATATCATACATGGCTGTCGGCGTCTTAAAGTTCAATTGACTTAAATGACCCGAGCCATAATACAGGTATCCTAACTGATTACCATCCGGTAAGGTGTGATTGATTACATTACCTAATGCATCATAGCTGTATTGGTGTAAACCTTCATGATTTTGTTCTGCGATGAGTAATCCTAATTCGTCAGTGGTAAAGCTTAGGGTCTGCTGTTTATCGGCACTGACCGTTTGCCCCGCTAATTGTGCAGTAGCCCAATCGTATAATTCACTGCGTGTTAGCGTGGTCTGATTCGGTTGGTAGTGATATTCAGTGACATAATCTGGACTACGACGACGAGTTAGTCGTCCTATACTGTCATACTGGTAATCATAGATAATTGGATTAAGGTGTGATTCCTGAAGGTTTTCAGACTCAAAATGCAGATTGTGTGGATAATGATATTGGCGAATTACCCGTCCTAATCGGTCATAATCATAACATTCACGTTGTCCCGTTAAGTCAGTTGAACTAATTAACTGATGGTTGATATCATAACTAAAACGGTATGCTTCATCCTTCTCATTGTACAGTGCCACCAAACGCCCAAATCCGTCATAATGGTAGCGAAGGCGTTTATTATCAGGCGATAATCTTTCTTGTAACTGTCCGCGTCCGTTATAATGATACCTAGTCACCGTGCCATCAAAATCGTGTACCGCTTTCACTAAGCCAGCTTGATTATAAATGTACTGTTGACAACTGCCATCCACCCGCTCAATCATGGTGAGACGATTGGCCACTGAATAGTGGTAATGTGTATTCTCACCTTGTGCATTTTGCTCTAATTTCGGGCGTCCCCATTCATCATAATACCAATAATGGCTGTAACCCGAGCAGTCAACAAATCGCTTAAGCTGACCGCTTGCTGTATAGTCGTAGTAAGTATGATTACCCAGTGCATCCACTTCTTCAATAGGGTCGCCCCATTCATTGTAACGGTAACACGTTTTCCCTCCTTTCGGGTCGGTAAACGTAATCAGGTCACCGGTGTCATTGTACTCATAACTAACATATGCCCCATTAGGATAACGACGATTTAATGGAACAAAAAAATCAGTATCCCATGAGGTACCTATTTCTTCACCCAACGGATTAACCGCTACCTCTAAGTTACCGTACTCATCATAACTAAAGTGGTATTGTCCCCCTTCAGCATCTGTGATACCAGTCAGCGCTGATTTATCATTCCAAGTAAATTGCCAGTGACTGCCATCGACATCAGTAAACGCGGTAATTTGACCCAACTCATCCCACTGCCGGTAAGATATTCCCAACCCTTCCTGATGTAAAATCAATGTTTGGGCAGCTAAATCGTATTCAAAACGACAATACTCTTGTCGTGCATTATTTACTTTATCTGTATTTGTATTTGTATTTGTATTTGTATTTGTATTTGTATCTGTATCTGTATCTGTATCTGTATCGGTCTGGTCACTTTCGTCGGTTAACCATTGCTCAGATACAGTCCAACGAACGCCACCATCATGGTCAGGCTCCGATTGCCTTTGCCAACGATAATGTGAGGTTAACCCACTAGCATAACGGTGCGCACTCATCAGTCCACTTTGTTCATCATAACAAAACGTTCTTAAGCAATAATCTTGTGCATCATAAACTGCGATTAACTGCTCGGCATCGTTATAAACATAACGAACCAGTAATCGCTCATGCTCTTTGTTTTCTATGCTTTGTTGGTAAACAGCGTGTAATCGATAGGTAACTTTGTCTTGTGTCGATAGTGGGGCAGTGACCTGCGTGTGTTCCGGTGCCTGATAACTTAGTCGAATGCACATATCATGATTATCATCATGAATATGCGTTAAGCACCCTTGTGCATCATAAACGTAACTTAAACTGTTTTCATGGCGGTCTTGTTTTTTATACAGACGTAAATGGTTTGGTTGATGAGGGTCGGCTTCAAAAATAAAATAATCACCCTCCGTCGTCTCTAGCATAAAGATATTTTGCAAGCTACGATATAACCGAAAACCTTCATTAACATAAAAAACATATTGCCCTAATTCAAGATGACCTAATCCTAACTCCCGACCAGAATAGTCAGTATAGATAATATTATCAAGCTCTGCATCTTGAGGGTTTGGCTCAATACGGAGTGTTATCTCAAAAGGTAATGTCCAACCCACGCCTAACACACCACTGCGATGATTACGACTGTGGTATAAACGTTGCCAGAATAACGGTATTCGTCCTGCTAACTCAAAATCGCAGTCTTCCTCTCCCGCAAGAAGCTTGGCCCCCGTCGTAAAAAGAACCGGATATTGGCTTGAAGTCGCTCGATTAATAGCCTCACCAATAGTTGCACCGGCAACTGAGCCAATTGCTGTACCAATAACCTCAGAGAGTAGCGCACAACCAAAACATGTTATTGCTTGACGTATGCCACCACTCAATAAACCAACGAATAATGAACCTACAATCTCCCCAGCTAAACTTGCAACCGGATCTTTACCACTTTTAATATCTCGTACAACAACACTTTCTCCACCGATCTTCACCAACCGATCCGATTGCTTATGACTGATTTTCGCTTCACAAGTACTGCGGTCACCATTACGACAAGCCGGTTGGCTATTAATAAAGACTGATCTGGATCCTTCCGCCAGATAAAGGTCACCACCAAAATAATGCCACTTTTCGCAGGTGATTTTATCCATATCCGCCGGTGTCGTTCCTGGCATCGCTGTTGCAACAGTCGGTGCTAATAAATTATCGGCAACGCTTGTCCAAAAACTTTTAGATATTAGTGATTTGCCAAGCCCTTTTGCTAAACTCGATCCTGCATCTAATAACCCCATTGGACTAAGAAAATAAGCCACTTTCAGCATGTGCTCCGCAATTTCCTCTGCCTTATTTAGGTAGGAATTTTCTGGCTCACTATCATCTTGCGCTTGTGCATAATTCTCTGCGGCTAACTGTTCAAGCGGTGGTTTTCCGGCTGCCCGGGCAGCTTCCATACCTTTTATTTTGACATTCGGGGAGCCAGTAACAATCTCCCCATCAAGACTCGTCCCTCCCAAAAACTCCCCAATGGCATCACTCACATTATCAATGACATCACCAATCACAGCTGCAGCAGCAAGACCTACGACTACCGACAATGCTAAAGCCGCCCCGCCTGTCAGACCAGTAGCTACCACTGCAACCGCAGCAATGGCGGTATAAATCGCCCCTTTAACGAAGCCACTAATAAAATCAGCAAGCTTTGACGGGTGCTCTAATTTATCCCCTAACTTAGCCGCCAGACAATCGCCCATCTTTCGCCTCCTTTGTCAACTAAGCTGGAATAAATGAGTCTTTAATCGCCTGCCAGCATTGATTATCTGCCTCTGTCAATGGTCTGGGTTGCGAATAGGTCAGTACTAACAAGTGTGATGAGTCGGGGCGCACCGTTGTCAGTAAAAACTGATATAACACAACCCCTTTATTTTCAAACTGTATCTGTACCTGTTTAGCCTCAATCGCCTTTTCGCCTCCCAAAGTTGTCATCACTCGGTCTCCCACTATTAAGTGACGCATCTCTTTTTTTAACAAGGCAATTTGTTGCTTAAAATAACTGTCCTCTGTTTGTTGCGCTTTTAATATCGTACGAGTAATAATAAGATTAGCTTGCTTATGTGGTAGTTTTAATATTTGAACCGAGTCATCCTGATAAGCCTCCGGCAATATCAGTTGCCCCTCATTAAATTGATAGGTGTATAGTTGTGCCTGCTGATTCATTATTATTATCCTTATTAGTTTGCACCTGCTGAGTATCTTTCTTTTTATTTATTCTGCTTTTTTCTATTTATTCTTAATTCTTGTTAGTTATTCTTACCGACATCACTTTAATTACCGTTAACTATTTAGGGAATGTGCTTTCAAGACTCGCCTCAATATTTGCTGCAACATCTTCTTCGTTAACTACGGCTTGTGCTCCATCACCATTAATTTCAACAATGGATTGCCCAATTACATCACCTCTATTTTTGGCAAAAATATGAAAATTATTACAATGCAGTTTAATATTGCCACCACTGTCCATTTCAATCACCGATTGTCCACAGTCAAGCCGGATAGCAGTCGCTGACGATATGTAAACCACATCTTTAACCTGAATATCACATGCCCCTCCCACTAAGGTCTTAGAATCACCCTGAACAGAGAGGATACGATTGGCTAAAATGGTTGAATCCTGATTTTCTCCTACCTCAATAATGCGATTTTCACCAACAGTCATAATTTGATTCGCCGCCACATTCTCAGTATGGTTTGCCATTACCACCGTTGAGCGGTCATTAAGCACAACCGTGTTCATGTCTTTTTGCGCATGCATAAATAATTCTTGTTTGCCATTCTCATCTTCAAAACGTAATTCATTAAATCCTTCACCTTTGTGTGTTTTCGATTTAATAGACATTTGCGTTTTAGCTGAAGGTAAATCCAGAGGTGGGCGATTATTACCATTGTAGGTGGTGCCCATAATAATCGGTCGGTCAATATCCCCATTGATATAACCTACCAAGACTTCCTGACCAATACGTGGAATCGACAGGAAACCAAAACCATCACCGTTCCAGTTTTGTAATACCCGTACCCAACAAGAAGCCCGTTCATCCGCTGCATCATAACGATTCCAATGAAAATGGATTTTCACCGCACCATGTTCATTTACATGAATTTCTTCACCCGCTGGTCCAACAACCACCGCAACTTCATCACCGTCAGCTTGTGGTTTGTGAATAAACGGTGGGCGCCAGTCATTCTTGCCGGGAATAAAGGTAAATTCATTGGTTAATGTCGCCGGACGGTCATCACTCTCATTATCCAGCGACTGCGGTAAATAACCATGATGAGTAATAGTGACAATCTGCCATGATTGATTCATTGACTGGGATGGATGTTCGCTAATGCTGAAAATCTTTCCCGGCATTAATTGAAAATAATTACTTGCCGCCTGACCTTGCTCACTGTCAGATTGTAATGCTTGTAAACGATATTGACTTAGCTGCTGTGCCATCTGTTCATCATCGTAACGTCCGTAACTGTCAAAAATTTCAAAGCTAGGTAACGGTTTATCTGTCTTACTCTTCGCATCCATCATCACATCAGGATGACTGTAACGATAATCCTTAGTCTTAGCTTCCGTCGGTCGCATAGCACAACCAAATTTTAAAGCGCTAATCGTCGGCAGAAAGGTGGCAATTTGCGGGTGAGGGTTATAGATAAGTGATAATCCTCCTGTCATCCCTAAATGACTATCGCTGTAAAATAATTGATTTTCCTCAAACCAAAACGCTATCCCTTCTTCAGCTGCCAGCCGAGCAATAAATTGAAAATAGGATTCACGTTTCATCGTCGTGTATTCCCTGACCGGGTGAGGGTCCATCAATTGTTTATCAACAACAATATTATAATCCTGAAGAATTTCATCAATAATGTCGGGAACACTCTTAAAGTGGTAAATTCGGCTGTCTTTTGTCAGCGTTAATTGCCATAGTGCCGGGCGCGCTGTAATAGTGTAAAAGGTACGTTTAAATCCGCTGTCGCCTCGCTCTGCCTTCTCTACCAGTGCATTAACCGTCCGTTCAACTTGACCATTGCTGTACACCACCAGTTGCACTTTCTGGAGTAATTGCGCCTGTAAATCAATATTGCTATCTTTACTCGACAAAGTTAAGCTTAACGTGAATAATGTTGACAATCCTTCCTGTAGGGTAAACTCAACTACATCAAATGTATCCTTGGGTAAATCACCAATTGTTACAGAAAAATATAACCCAGTTTTCATGAAGCCGTCCTTATTCTTATTATCATTGTGCTTGATAAGCTAAGTTTGGATGAATAAATAAACAATTAATTAATCAGTCTAAATATTCAATACTGCTTTATTGAAATCTATTGTCTGCTAGCAGTGCAGGCACACATTGCGTTATTGTTTTTAAATGAATAAACACAAATGTTTATAACGATAAATACAATAAAACCATAAATGAGATAAAAAGTTATAAATGCGATAAAAATAGATATTTGCACCTCTATTTACATGCATTAATTAACCTAAATAAATTACCTTTATAATATATAAAATAGTACAAAATAAAAACAAAAATATTGATTATTTTTGGGTGATGAAGGAAATAGATATGGAAAAAATGGGAAAATAACGAGAAAAATAAAAAAGTTATTTATTATTTAAAATTCTATGGGATATGGATTTTATTTTAAGTTGATGATTGAGTGATTATTTTCGTAAAAAATAAATTATGGAAATAACCTAAGTAGAGTGACAGATAGCTCATCTACTTAGGATTAAAACAATAAATATTTTAGAAGCTTTTTAATTTTTGATGAATTATCTTTAAAACAATGCCTTATTTACATTGTTCAAAAAAGTGCTTCAAAATTAATTGTTGCTGTTTGGTGATGACAATATATTTTCGGCTAACTTTTAGTTTAGCTATTGCTTCATCTAAGTTCGCCACTCTTTTAGTTAATAATAACCAAGCAATGGCTGCTGTTGCACCGTGTGAATCACCTCGAACACAACAAACTAATAGTTTTCCATTTTTTTGATATTGTTCGATCATTTCTGCTGCTAGTTGACATTGTTCAACAGATAAGGGGGACATAGCTAAAGTTGGTATAAGCGAATAATGACCAACAAAGTAATTTATTGGTAATTCAGCACAAAGATCGACAATAGAAATAAATTGATTTTCCTTTAACGTTTTTCTAGACGGTAAGCGACCAAAATAGACATTGTCACAAATTAAATCGACAGGATTATTTTTGAATGACGTTAACCGTGAATAAATCCACATGATAACGAAATAGGGTAGGAATAAAATCCTCACTGCCAGACTAAATTGCCCATTAGATTGTTTTCCAAAACCCAATGATCCAAATAATAAATAATTAGCAGATACCAATAAGAATGCACCCGATAACCATAGAAAACATAACCCTAAGCCATGAAGATAAATAGCCATAACAAACGATATTAAAAACAGAGAAAAATAAAGCAATCCCCAATGATATTGTTTAGGTGATTGTTTATTACTTAGTGGAGAAACACCGTTCTCAGGCCATAACCAAATACAAAAACATCCGACCCATAATCCAGAAAGTAAATCAAAAAAATGGTGTTGCCAAGTTGTCAACACGGATAAGCCGATTAAAAAACACCATATATGTATAATATAACGAACGACAGTAGAAGGATTGTGTGAATAGAATCGCCATAGTATCACTAATAATGTGATATGTAATGATGGCGCTTGATTATAAGGTTTATCAAATGCCATTAAAAGATCAAACAAAAGACCCAAAAAACCGTCAACAGCGGGTCGTTCAAAAGTGAATCTAAGTGGAAAAATAAGAAAACAGCTGACACAGATTATCTGTGCAGAGAAAAGCTGTAAAAAAATGTTTTTCAGTGATTTCTCGGATTTGGCTGATAGAATAGCAAAGCAATACATAAAATGTATCGACCAATAAGGTATAATTGTCCAAGACCATAATGGAATTGATGTTTCCCAGTCGAAAACCAAACTGTTTACATCACTACGTATTGAGGTTAACCAATTAGCAAAATTATAGCTAACTAAGAAAAATACAACCAAGAAAACTAAACAACATCCTTTATTAATAGTTAAATTTTTAGATTTTATTTTTAACATTATTTTATTCCAACCTATTAAATTCCTTATACAAATTAAATGATATAAATACTCTAGAGGTCAATGCAGATAATGAATTGGTGATATTTGCACTAATTACAATTTGAGTTATTTTTTATCAGTTTTTTCCTAAACATAATCTATAGCTAATCATCACAATTTAAGTTAATGTCATTGCAATCATGCTAATAGTAGTAAATGATAAATTGAATAATATTAAATAATTATCCATCTTTCGGGTTAGCGTAACTGATATTAGGTAATGAATGGGGTAATAATTGATTATCACTCAGTTCCTTATACAGTTTAGAAAATTCAGAAAAAGTTGATTTTGGTAATAAATGTGCCCGCTTAATTGTAAGATTGGCATCATACAAATTATTTATACTTTTTATACAAGGGTTAAGCAATGTCTGAAAATTAGGCTTTAAATTATAAATTAACAGCATGAGCGATCCTAGTAATTGATTAGCGCATTATTATATCCAGATTGAGGCACACAATTATTATACAACGATTAGCTTTTGTATATACTTATATAATTAATGTATGAATAGATAGCATTTTTTTAATAAAAAAACGAACAATAGTTGAGTCGCTTTGATGAAACAATAATTCTATTAAATGAATAAGATAGGCTCAATAATAGATTTTTAATTTAATAATACTAGTTACTTTGATGCTGATTTTGGAAAGAAATTATCTATAAGATAATGATTAATCAAATACGTTATTTTTGAATGAGTTTGCTTTTGCCGAAATATGAAAATTGAATCAATTAACGGTTGACGTGTGCCCGTTAATTGATTCATTATCAAATTAAGATCTTATTCCTTAATGTGACATTGATGTTTTAACACCACCTTCCGGTACAGGGACATAAGGTGTTTCTTTATCTGTACGTTGCTTATTATTACGTACTTTGATAGCTGTTTTTATACCGTAGAAAATTATACTATACACGACCACTAAGAATAGAATACTCAAACCAGCATTTGTATAGTTGTTAATAACGATATGATGCATGTTATCTATTTGAGTTTCGGATAAGTTTGGATTTTCAGCTATACGACGTTTATATTCATTTGCCAAGTATAGGAATCCTTCCAATTGAGGATTATTGCTAAATAGTTTTAGACCTAGCGCCCATGTTGTACAAATTAATAGCCAGATTGCCGGAATCATGGTCACCCAAATATACTGAGCACGTTTCATTTTGATTAATACAACTGTGCCTAATAGCAATGCAACAGCAGCTAGCATTTGATTTGAAATACCGAATAATGGCCACAAGCTTTTTACGCCACCTAATGGATCGACCACACCTTGATAGAGTAGATATCCCCATAATCCCACACATCCGGCGGTACCAATAATACCTGCGACAAATGAATCTGTTTTTTTCAAGAATGGTACAAAGTTACCAAGTAAATCTTGTAACATGAAGCGACCTGAACGAGTTCCGGCATCTAAAGCAGTTAAAATAAATAACGCTTCAAATAAGATACCAAAGTGATACCAAAAGCCCATATCTGCGCCCGGTAATACTTGATGGAAAACGTAAGCAATACCAACTGCTAAAGTAGGTGCACCACCTGCACGGTTTAATACTGACGGCTCACCAATATCCTTGGCAGTTTGAAGTATTTGTTCAGGTGAAATAGTGAAACCCCATGAACTAACAGTTGCTGCGGCATGGATCGTAACATCTTTCAGTTGAGATAACACCACAGGAGCAACTTGAGGATCACCTAATTTATGCAAATCAGGCATAGTAATACCTAAACCGGCAGGTGGTGTATTCATTGCAAAATATAGTCCCGGTTCAATAATTGAAGCAGCAACTAATGCCATAATCGCAACAAATGACTCCATTAACATTGCACCGTAACCAATAAAACGCGCATCTTTTTCATTTGCGAGTAATTTTGGGGTTGTTCCTGAAGCAATTAATGCATGGAAACCAGATACAGCACCACAGGCAATAGTAATAAATAAGAATGGCATTAACGCCCCTTTCCAAACTGGACCAGTGCCATCAATGTATTGAGTAATAGCCGGCATTTTTAGTTCAGGATTAAGTATAACAATTCCTACAGCTAGTCCTACTATTACACCAATTTTTAGGAAGGTTGCTAAATAATCTCGTGGCGCTAAGATCAACCAAACTGGTAATAATGCCGAGATAAAAGCATAGCCAATTAATACATAAGTAATTGTGGTTGCTTTGAAAGTTAATGCTGGTCCCCAGTAAGGGTCGTGAGCGATAACACCCCCAAACCAAATAGATAATACTAACAACACAATACCAATGATAGACACTTCTAGCACTCTTCCGGGACGGATAAAGCGCATATACACACCCATAAATAAAGCAATTGGTACAGTCGAACAAACTGTAAAGACGCCCCACGGGCTTTCAGCAAGCGCTTTAACGACGATTAAGGCCAATACCGCTAGAATAATCAGCATGATCACGAAACAACCAAATAAGGCGATGGTTCCGGGAATGTATCCCATTTCTTGCTTGATCATTTCACCCAGTGACGCCCCATTACGGCGTGTAGAAAGGAATAAGACCATAAAGTCTTGTACCGCACCAGCAAGTACTACGCCGGCTAGTAGCCAAAGTGTACCCGGTAAATAGCCAACTTGAGCAGCTAGTACAGGACCTACTAATGGACCAGCACCTGCAATAGCTGCAAAATGATGTCCGAATAATACATATTTATTAGTTGGTACAAAGTTCAAACCATCATTATTAATGACAGCAGGTGTTGCACGAGTTGCGTCTAATCCCATCACTTTATTAGCAATATATAGACTGTAATAACGATAAGCAACTAAGTATACGGAAACCGCTGCGGTAACAATCCATAATGCGCTAACGTGTTCACCACGTCTTAACGCAACGACTGCTAAACAGCAAGCTCCTACAAGGGCTAGAATCACCCATGGGAGATGCTTAATATATCTATTGTTCATATAAATTTCCTTTATTTTTCATTAAGGTGCGTTTAATTGTTACAATTAACCAAGGTTATAGTAACTAAGTCAATAAAAGAAATATATGTTGTATTTTATAATAGGTTAGATTTATAAAGTGAGTGGTTAAAATGGCAGTTTTAATGGTAATAAAGCATGAAAACTATTGGTTTCACAGGGCCATTCAACAAAAAGTATCTAAGGAAATGACTCAATTTTATTATAATAGACAGCCTTATTTTTACTTATTAAAAATAAATTAAGGTAGGGGGGAACTTGCTGTTTGAAATTATTTGAACAGCAAGGTATAGCAGTTTTAATTACGCCAAGGCGATGATAAACATAATTAATCTGATTCGCTTAAATCTTTCAAATATTGAAAAATTAGTCGTGCTGATTTAGGCGGTTTATTTGTATCACGTTCTTTTTTAGCTGTTCTAGCTAACTGGCGTAATTGTTGACGATCAGCCTGTGGATTCCAGGCTATTATCGGTTCGGCATCACCAGTATCAATCAAATCATCACGCAGTTTTTCTAATTTATGTAAAATAGCATTTTGTTGATTATGGCGATTTTTTAATTTATCCAAGGCTTGGCTAATTGGATCAATATCGCGGTTACGCAATAATTTACCAATATATTGAATTTGTCGTCGATAACCTTCTTTTTTGATTTTCTGTGCTAATTCAATAGCATAAATCATATCTTCATCTAATGGGATCTTAGATAACTCATTTTTACTTAGTTGGACTAGTTCAACACCCAATTTTTTAAGGGCTTCGGCATCACGTTTAATTTCACTTTTACTGACATAGATGATCTCTTCTTCATTATCATCAATACTAGGTAAAAGGGCATCTTCATGTTCAAATGGTGTCATATATTTTCTTTAGCTTTAGTCTTCAAGTTAGTGTTGTTAATAATCGATTTTTTATAACAGAATGTATAAAATAATATTAAAAATATCGCATTGAATATTATTAATCTGCGCTATTATAACGTATGATTAGCACAATAACAGATTTTAAATAAATGAATTACTTAAACTGCTGATAACTAGAACTTTAGTTATCAGCAGTTTAGTGATCAGGATAGATACATGAATAGCTCACAAATTGATAAAGATAGTTATGCTGAACAACAGCAACTTGAAGCTGTTTTAGCACAAACAATAGCCATCGCCAACAGTAAAGTTGATGCGGTTGAAGTGGCAATAAACAAATCGACAGGTATTAATGTCAGCACACATCATGGTGAAACTGAAAATATTGAATTTAACAGTGGTGGGGCATTAGGTATTACGGTTTATCAAAATCACAAAAAAGGCACTGCCTCGACTAATGATTTATCACCTCAATCAATTGAACAAGCTATCAACATGGCGATTGAGATCATGAAATATACTTCACCTGATCCTTATTCAGGATTAGGCGATCAAGATCAGATGGCATTTGAATGTCCTGATTTAGATCTTTTTTATCCAAGTGATCTCAATGTCGAAAGAGCATTACAACAAGCAGCACTTGCTGAACAAGCAGCGTTAGCCTATAACAGCCACATTAAACGCAGTGATGGGGGATATTTTAGTAGTGGTTACGATATCCGTGTTTATGGTAATAGTTATGGCATGCTACAGGGTTATCGCACCAGTTCTCACTCACTATCTTGTTGTGTGATTGGTGAAAAAGATGGTCAAATGGAGCGTAATTACGCTTATACCAGTTCTCGTGATATTAACGAACTTAAAACAGCTGAATATGTTGGTAGAGAAGCGGCGAAACGCACTACTGAACATCTGGGATCGCAACAAATTGCAACAATGCAGATGCCAATTTTATTTAGTCCAGAAGTGGCAACGGGTTTAATTGGTCATTTTGCTTCAGCCATTACCGGTAGTGCTATTTATAAAAAATCATCTTTCTTATTGAATCAACTCGGTGAGCCTATTTTCCCTGATTGGTTGACTATTCAAGAGTTACCACACCTGTTAAAAGGAGTTGGATCAGCGCCTTTTGATGGCGATGGTATAAAAACCTATCAACAGAATATTATTACCGAGGGTGTGTTGCAAACCTACTTATTAGGTAGTTATTCAGCACGTAAATTGTCAACACCAGAGAGACCATTAAAAAGTACCGGTCATGCTAGTGGTATCCATAATTGGCGTTTATTTGCTAATAATCAAACTCAATCGTTTGATGAATTATTAAAAACAATGAATAAGGGCATCGTCATTACATCATTAATGGGGCAGGGTGTTAATCAAGTAACAGGAGATTATTCGCGTGGTGCGAGTGGTTTTTGGGTTGAAAATGGTCAGATTCAATACCCAATTAGTGAGTTTACTATTGCGGGTAATCTAAGGGATATGTACCGACATATTATCGCAATTGGTAATGATATTGAAACTCGCACTAATATACAAACTGGCTCGATTTTAATAGAACAAATGAGTGTAGCCGGTAAATAACTTTAATCAAAGGAAATAATATCATGGCGCAATGGACAAAATATCGAGGGTTTCAAAAACTATTGTTATGGATGCCTGGTTTAGCGGCATTAGTTAATTATCAAAAAAGTTATTTAAATTATGATTTTAGAGCTGGGTTATCTGTTGCGGCAGTGTCTTTGCCGGTATCAATAGCTTATGCTGAGTTAACTGGAGTAGGTGCAATCGCCGGGCTATATTCGACGATTTTACCCTTGATCGCTTATGCCTTATTTGGATCTTCCAAACAATTGATAGTTGGTCCCGATACTGCCACTTGTGCGGTGGTTGCGGCTGTTGTTATTCCTTTGTCGGCAAATGATCCTATTTTGCGTTGGCAATTAGTAATTGTATTAACCATTATGATCGGTCTTTGGTGTTTGATCGCGGGCAAGTTACGCTTGGGAGCGCTAGCGGATTTACTTAGTCGCCCCATTTTGATCGGCTTACTTAATGGGATTTCAATTACTATAATTATTGATCAAATTGCTAAAGTATGTGGTTTTAAATATGACTACGCTAACTTTTTTGAACGGCTAATTTCATTACCAATGAAAATTCTTGAAATCCATATTGGTACCTTGATTATTTCATTATTAACATTAGCCATATTGATTAGTTTAAAGAAGTACAAGCCACGTTATCCTGCACCATTAGTCGCGGTGATTATCCTGACGTTATTATCATGGATTATTGGGTTCGATAAGTTTGGTATTCATATTATTGGTCAACTGAATAATGAGGTTATTCCATTTTCATCTTGGGCTAATTTTGATGCTAGCTTAATGAGAGAGTTAGTTGTACCTTCATTAAATATTGCCGTGATCTGCTTTATTAGCATGATGATTACCGTCCGAAGTTTTGCAGCTAAAAATAATTATGATACTGACGCAGACACCGAATTTAAAGCATTAGGTATTGCTAATATTGTTGCAGGATTGTCTAATGGTTTTGTGGTTAGTGGTACTTCTTCACGAACGGCGGTAAATGATGTCAATGGTGGAAAAACACAATTGGTTTCAATTATTGCTGCAGGTGTAATAGCATTAGTTGTTCTATTCTTATTATCACCTTTACAATTCATTCCTTCAGCTGTTTTAGGGATTATTTTGATCTATTCTTCATGGTCATTAATCGATCTTAAAACTATCAAACGATTTTTTAAACTTAATCGCGAAGCCTTTTATTTAAGTAGCTGTACCCTTGTCGCTGTATTATTGATTGGTATTATTCCGGGTATGGCATTATCAGTCTTATTAGGTTTATTATTATTCTTACGTCGTGTTTTTCGACCGAGCGATCAACTGTTAGGGGTCGATGCCGATGGACGAATTCATTCATTAGGTAATAAAGTTCAACCGATTGATAATGTCATCATGTATCGATTCAATTCAACCTTGACATATTTTAATATCGCTTACTTTAAGAAACGTATTATTAATATTGTCGATGAATCTTCCGATCATGTGAACTATGTAATTGTGGATGCGATTCCATGTTTCACTTACCAAGATGTCAGTGTTTTAATGGGGATTGATGAGCTAGTCCACTCGCTTAAGGCGCGTAATACGATTCTAATTTTAGCCGGCAGACGAAAAACGATTAAACGTTGGTTTAAAGAGATGAGTATTTATTTAGATGAGAGTTATATTGAATTTACCTACGATCTGTATTTTGCATTACGCATGGTTCAGAGTAAAGAACATATGTCGGACTTAAGTGATGATGATGATTAAACCAAAAATTGAAATTCTTAGTACAGGTGACGAGGTATTATACGGGCAAATTACCGATACTAATGCAGCTTGGCTTTCTAATTATTTATTTGAACAAGGTTATTTGGTTACTTCACGGTTAACTATTGGCGACAATTTACAACAGTTAACCGAGAGTTTACAACAACGTAGTCGCCAGAATGATGTTCTTATTGTCAACGGTGGATTAGGACCTACTAGTGATGATTTGACAGCACAAGCAGCAGCACAAGCCAGTGGCGAAAAGTTGATATTATTTCCCCAATGGTTAGCAGAGATGGAGAATTATTTTGCTCAGCGTAATCAAGCAATGCCATCAAGCAATATCAAGCAAGCGATGTTACCGCAAAGTGCAATAATATTGGATAATCCAATTGGAACAGCCTGTGGTTTTCGTATGATGATTAATCAGTGCGTTATCTATTTTACGCCGGGTGTACCTTCTGAATTTAAGCGAATGGTCAGTGAGCAAATTGTGCCCGATTTACAAAAGCAATTTCCTGTCAAATATCGACCTCTGTGCTATCGTTTAACTATTATGGGCAGATCAGAAAGTGATTTAGCCAACGAAATTGAAACAAGATTAACAGTTCCAGCCGGAATCAGCATTGGTTACCGCTCTGCCATGCCTAAAATAGAGATTAAATTGACGGCAGATCAATATTTACAATCAACGATGGATAAATTGTGGCGTGA
This sequence comes from Frischella perrara, assembly GCF_000807275.1. NCBI lineage: Bacteria > Pseudomonadati > Pseudomonadota > Gammaproteobacteria > Orbales > Orbaceae > Frischella > Frischella perrara. The sequence goes on from NZ_CP009056.1 coordinate 610,555, forward strand.
ATTAAAAGAGTTAGTAAAGGATAATCTACTTTATGAGGGGACCACGGGGTTAGCATCGTTAGTGAGTCAATTACTCATGCAACATCAGCAAACCTTAATTATTATTGAGCAGTTTACAGCAGGTCTGATTGCATACGCTCTGTATCATGCTCATGCCCCGATTGTTCATTCAGAAGTCTTAAGCAGTGATCAAGATGTTAATTCTACCCTTGCGCAATTGAGACAACGTTATCCTCAGGCAATAATATTAGCGTTGCACGATGTGGATCAACGAAGTGGTCAATTCAAACTACAACTCTTAACGCCTAAACACAACCATATTTATCAATTACGCTACCAAGGACGTCGCTATTCAATTGATATCGAACAAGCTATTTTTAGTGCTGTTGGTCATGATACATTACGTCGGTATTTATTAGGATTACCTTTAATTGGCAATAATTATTGGCTGGAAGTCATTAATTAATAAGATGCCATCAATTCTTTATCGGGAGACTATACACAACGGATTAGGCTTATTCTGAACTATAAACAGCAACCTTGATTGTTGATTAATTTTATAATTGGGATTCAATCGGTAAATAACTAATGATAGTAGCTAGTGCTCGTTGCCACCATTTACTTTCTGGATCATAATTCCAAACAATGGGTTGTTGATTATTTCTCTGATCAAGCCAATGCAATTGGTCGTTAGTTAAAGTTACTTGATAACTATAATCACCATTAGTACGCATAATAAATTCATGCTGTAAAGCTTGCACAATTGCCGGTTCGGCAAAGATAATTCCCATTTCGGTATTTAGATTTGCTGATCGCGGGTCAAAATTAAATGAACCCACAAAACCCATTTCATTATCAATCAAAAATGCTTTGGTATGTAAACTTGCGCTACTCGAACCGAGTAAAGTGTGACCCACTTTCCCAAATGGTTTTAATTCATATAGGTTAATACCGTTTCTTAATAATGGTTTACGATAGGTAATATATCCACCATGAGCAAAGATAACATCATTAGTTGCAAGTGAATTAGTTAAAATGTTTACATCAACACCTTGTTGATGTAATTGGATGAACTCATTAACACCACTTTTACCCGGAACAAAATAGGGCGAAATAATATTTAAACGCTGTTTTGCATTTGTAATGATTGGCTCTAAACGTTTTTTTAGCCAGTGTGCTTCGCCTTTCGCGAAGGCTTTAATAGCCGGATCGGAATAAATATGGACATTTTTGCTCCAATGTACCTGCCAATTACCTTGATTCCATTCTTTTTTGAATAGTGCTTTCGCATTTGGTGTTTCTTTTAATTTATCAAAATAAGGTACTGCTACCAAATTTTTACGTTTATTCGCGATACTCATTCTTAATTCTTCTAAAGCTTGAGCATCACTTTTTACTAATGCATCAATAGGAATAACTGCATCACAATTCCAAAATTCATCAAAAATTGTTTCAGCTTCTCGAACGGCATGACCACCAATTAATAAATCAACATCAAAGAAATTACGGTTGCTGGCTGCACCAAAATATTCATCGCCAATATTTCGCCCTCCCACTATCGCGATTCGACCGTCAGCAATCCAAGATTTGTTATGCATTCTTCGATCAAGACTTAAACCACGGAGTAACATTTCAATGCCACGCATCAGGCTATTACCACGTACGCGAGTAGGGTTAAACATCCGAATTTTGATATTTTCATGTTGATTCAATGTTGCTAATAACTCGCTATTCTCTTTAACATTCATATCATCAAGAATGATCCGCACACGTACGCCACGATCTGCCGCATTTAACACTTCCAATCCTAATAATTGTCCGGTTAAATCGTTGTGCCACATATAATATTGTAAATCTAAACTGCGACCTGCTTCTCTGGCACTTTTGGCACGAATGGCAAAAGCATCAATATCGCTAGGCACTAACAGAAGACTGCTTTCATCCGGATGTAATGCAAACTCTGGTCCTAAAGCCTTATCAAGATCGGTTTGATCATCTTGCACCGCCAAGGCAAAACTTGGTTCACCTTTGGCTTGTTTAGCAAAACGTCCAAAACTGTATATTGCTAATATTGAAATGAAAATAAAAACTGATATAACAATCAAAAACATAGGTATTCGCCTTATTTTCTTCATGTAACATCCCAATTTGAGAAAAGTACAAGGATTATTTAAAGCTAATCAAATCATATCATAAAGTAAACACGAATAGTATTATGTGGCTATGTCGAAAATAAAGCAAAAAATAATAAAAAAATTCTAATGTACAGTTTCTCTAGATTAGTATTCAACTACAATATTATCACTGTAATTTATTGATATAGCTGGTGTGTTTTACCAGTACTGTTATTTATTAAAATGGTCAAATAGCATCATTTCGAATCCATCCGGATTAAATGGTAACGCATCATAAAGTTGAGGATATTCTTTATCTTGGATATCACTTGTAGTAAATCGCACATGCTCTTTACTATCAAGATATTGGTTTTCAACAATATTTCCTTGTTTTGATATCTCAATATGATTAGTTTTAATCCCTTGTTCATTAAATCTTTCTAAAATAGCGATAGTGTTTTTCTTTTTAACCGTTTTAAACGTTCGGATAATATTACCTTGAGCATTTTTTATGACTTGTGAGGCAGGTAAATATTGCCCACTTTCATATTCTGACTCTATCACTAACTTCGGCACAATATGACTTTCAATGACAGTTAATTTACTTCGAATAGGTGCGTTCTTTTTGTAATCAAACTCGGTTGTTAACCATTGCACGCGTGTTTTTTGTAATGTTGAGACAATTTTGCCCATGACTTTTTCCACACGAACATAAGTAGGTTGAGCTATAGCCTGTTCAACATTGTTTAATGGTGTTAATTGACCTTTGTCATTAATCACAAAAAAGTGAATACCATTTTCGAGAGATTTAAATTGCGTTGAAGGTAAAGAGATAGCCGTTTGTTGCCATTTGGTTTTATCGATTTTCTTATATTGATAATTATTATCTATTTCGATTCTTATTAAATCACTGTATTTCTCTTGAGGTGATTGATTTTCGGCTTCAATTAATGTCAAAGGTGCTTGATGAGGAAAGTTCTTATAGCGTTCAGCCATAAAACTTGGGAAAGGTAGTTTATGATAATAAACTTGGTTCGGTTTAATACCTAAATACTTGGCTCTTTTAAGGGCATCTTCGTCGTACTTAGGATTATCACTGATACCTTGCTCAAACATTGAATCAGTTAGTAATGCATTACTTTTTTCGACGTTCATTACTAGCTTATTGTAAGGATAGGGCTCATCCAAGTCTTTTTCAAAATCAAATAATAGTGGATTTATATTATTTATTTTTATTACGTTACCGCTTTTATTTAATACCTCATTTTTTACACGGAACGAGTTCTCATAGTGAATAACACGGTTAGTTTTCGTATTTTTATTATTAAAATACTCTTCAATAGAATAAACATCCGCATCATGTTGAACTGATTCAATAGCCAGATTACCTGTTACAGTATTTTTTCTAATATTTTTCTCTATTCTTCCATAATCATTAAAAAATGTTTCTGAGATATAAATAATATTGTCATTATTATCAGTCATTTCTATTTTAAGATATTTTAGACTGTTATTCGCCCAATAATCGTACTTATAATGAGAAATGGATGCTAGAGGTCTTTTCTGAATACTTACCACAATGCCATGTTTTTTTTCGACTCTTAAATAACAGGGTAATTTGTAAACCTCGTCAAATGATTCTTTTTTGTGCAACTGCTTTTGTTCATCTAAGATATAAAAATAAACGCCATCGTCTAATGATTGAAAAGAATCAGTGGGGTAGATAACTTCGATAATATTTCGATTGCGTTGTAATACTTCATTATATTGATAATTTTCATTTAATTTTACTTCTGCAATGCTTTGAATGGCTAATTCATACATGTCTGGATGAGTTTCTAAATCTGATATTGATGAAAATAAATATTCCATTGGAACGCTATCTTCATTTTCAAAAGCTGTCATAAAATCATATTGATAATAAATTTTATTAGGTAAAATTGATTGTTTTTTTAACTGTTCTATTGTTTTTATTTGATGTTCGTTCATTCTTACCTCTGCATAAACATAATCAACCGTTATCATCCATAGCATAAAAGGAAGCAAGTATATCTTTATTAAACTTTTCATAACTTCTCCTGATTAGCCTTCTTTAAGTTAATTTATTATCACTATTAATTTAATTTTGCCTTAAGAGAAATATTGGATAATTTTTTAACTAATTTTTGTCTGGTTTTGATTTTATTTTCAGGATTATTATTATTTGACATTAGTGATTTTTTATATCGCAAAAAATGCTTATCCAGATTCTCACCAATACATTCAGGATCGGCTAAATTACAACTCGCCAATATAATAAGACGATTATTTTATCTGGGATTTACCGTTCCTGATTTATAATCGCTCAGCCGATCATGTTTTCAACTTAGATAAATTGGTTTATCTATACTGTTATTTTTCAAAATGTTCAAATAGCATCATTTCAAATCCATTCGGATTAAATGGTAACGCATCATAAAGTTGAGGATATTCTTTATCTTGGATATCACTTGTAGTAAATCGCACATGCTCTTTACTATCAAGATATTGGTTTTCAACAATATTTCCTTGTTTTGATATTTTAATATGATTAGTTTTAATCCCTTGTTCATTGAATCTTTCTAAAATAGCGAGAGTGTTTTTCTTTTTAACCGTTTTAAATGTTCGGATAATATTACCTTGAGCATTTTTTATGACTTGTGAGGCAGGTAAATATTGCCCACTTTCATATTCTGACTCTATCACTAACTTCGGCACAACATGACTTTCAATGACAGTTAATTTACTTCGAATAGGTGCGTTCTTTTTGTAATCAAACTCGGTTGTTAACCATTGCACGCGTGTTTTTTGTAATGTTGAGACAATTTTGCCCATGACTTTTTCCACACGAACATAAGTAGGTTGAGCTATAGCCTGTTCAACATTGTTTAACGGTGTTAATTGTCCTTTGTCATTAATCACAAAAAAGTGAATACCATTTTCGAGAGATTTAAATTGCGTTGAAGGTAAAGAGATAGCCGTTTGTTGCCATTTGGTTTTATCAATTTTCTTATATTGATAATTATTATCTATTTCGATTCTTATTAAATCACTGTATTTTTCTTGAGGTGATTGATTTTCGGCTTCAATTAACGTTAAAGGTGCTTGATGCGGAAAGTTCTTATAGCGTTCAGCCATAAAACTTGGGAAAGGTAGTTTATGATAGTAAACTTGGTTCGGTTTAATACCTAAATACTCAGCTCTTTTAAGGGCATCTTCGTCGTACTTAGGATTATCACTGATACCTTGCTCAAACATAGAATCGGTTAGTAATGCGTTACTCTTTTCGACATTCATTACTAGCTTATTGTAAGGATAGGGCTCCTCCAAATCCTTGTCAAAATCGAATATTTCAGGTTCGGAGTTGTTGGTTTTTATTACTTTACCGTATTTGTTTAGTATCTCATTTTTTACTCGGAACGAGTTCTCATAATGGCTAACTCTATTAGTTTTAATGCCTTCATTATCAAAGAACTCATCTATTGAGTAAATATCCTCTTGATGCACGATAGTTTCAATAGAAGACTGTTTTGTTTCTATATTTTTTCTGATCGCTTTTACCATCTCTCCTTTTTCATCAAAGAATACCTCAGAATCATAAATAACTTTTTTATTGTTATCATACATTTCTAATTTAAGATATTTTAAGCTGTTATTAGACCAATAATCATATTTATAATGGGTAATAGAAGTTAAAGATCTTTTTTGAATACTCACCACAATACCGTGTTTTTTTTCAATCCGTAAGTAACTCGGTAATAAGTAAACATCATTGAATGAGTTCTTCTTTTGTAATTGTTTATGTTCATCTAAGGTATAAAAATAGACGCCATCGTCTAATGATTGAAATGAATCAGTGGGATAGATAACTTCAATAATATTTCGATCTAGTTGTATTATCTGGCTATATTGGTAGTTTTTATTTAACTGTACTTGTGCAATGCTCTGAGTTGCCATTATGTACATATTTGGATTGGTTTCTAATTCATTTACTGATGAATATAAACTTTTTTCAGGGAAACTGTCTTGATTATCCAAAGCTGGCAAATAATCAAGTTGGTAATAAGTCGTATTAGGTAAAATTCCTTGTTGTTTTAATTGATTGACGATTTGTTGTTGTTGTTGGTTGTTCATATTTACCTTAGCGATCACATATTGAATTGAGCATATCCCAAATAAAAATAAGCAGATTTTAACTAAAGTCTTCATATACTCTCCAGATTCCTTATCAATGATGCTAATTGAGTAACCAAAGTAGAGATAGGATACTCAATGTATTGCTCAATTGAATTATGACTCATCAGTTTATAGTTACGATAACACTAAGATCTACTAACACTTATTGTTATATTATGTTGTTTAGCCTGTACTGTTATTTATTAAAATGTTCAAATAGCATCATTTCAAATCCATCCGGATTAAATGGTAACGCATCATAAAGTTGAGGATATTCTTTATCTTGGATATCACTTGTAGTAAATCGCACATGCTCTTTACTATCAAGATATTGATTTTCAATATCTCCTTGTTTTGATATTTCAATATGATTAGTTTTAATTCCTTGTTCATTGAATCTTTCTAAGATAGCGATAGTGTTTTTCTTTTTAACCGTTTTAAACGTTCGGATAATATTACCTTGAGCATTTTTTATGACTTGTGAGGCTGGTAAATATTGCCCACTTTCATATTCTGACTCAATCACTAACTTCGGTACAATCTGGCTTTCAATGACAGTTAATTTACTTCGAATAGGTGTGTTCTTTTTGTAATCAAACTCGGTTGTTAACCATTGCACGCGTGTTTTTTGTAATGTTGAGACAATTTTGCCCATGACTTTTTCCACACGAACATAAGTAGGTTGAGTTATAGCCTGTTCAACATTGTTTAACGGCGTTAATTGTCCTTTGTCATTAATCACAAAAAAGTGAATACCATTTTCGAGAGATTTAAATTGCGATGAAGGTAAAGAGATAGCCGTTTGTTGCCATTTGGTTTTATCGATTTTCTTATATTGATAATTATTATCTATTTCGATTCTTATTAAATCACTGTATTTCTCTTGAGGAGATTGATTTTCGGCTTCAATTAACGTTAAAGGTGCCTGATGCGGGAAATTCTTATAGCGTTCAGCCATAAAACTTGGGAAAGGTAGTTTATGATAATAAACTTGGTTCGGTTTAATACCTAAATACTCAGCTCTTTTAAGGGCATCTTCGTCGTACTTAGGATTATCACTGATACCTTGCTCAAACATTGAATCGGTTAGTAATGCGTTACTCTTTTCGACATTCATTACTAGCTTATTGTAAGGATAGGGTTCATCCAAATCCTTGTCAAAATTGAATATTTCAGGTTCGGAGTTGTTGGTTTTTATTACTTTACCGTTTTTATTTAATACCTCATTTTTTACGCGAGAAGTGTTCTCATAATTAGTTACACGATTAGTTATATTGCCCTCATTATCAAAGAATTCATTAATGGAGTAGATATCTCCTTGATGAATAATATTTTCGATAGAGTATAGCCCCGTTTTTGTATTTTTCCTGATTGCTTTTACCATCTCTCCTTTATCATCAAAAAACACCTCTGAATCATAAATAATATTCTTTTCAGTATCGTATTTTTCTATTTTAAGATATTTTAGATTAGTATTATGCCAATAATCATAAATATAACGGCTGATGGATGCTAACCCTCTTTTTTGAATACTTACTACAATGCCATGTTTTTTTTCGACTCTTAAATAACAGGGTAATTTGTAGACTTCATTAAATGAGTCTTTTTGTTGTAACTGTTTATTTTCATCTAAGGTATAAAAATAAACACCATCGTCTAATGATTGAAATGAATCGGTTGGATAGATGATTTCGATGATATTTCGATTAAGTCGCAATACTTTGCTATATTGATAATTTTCATTTAACTGTACTTGTGCAATGCTCTGAATTGCCATTATATACATATCTGGGATAGTTTCTAAATGAGATAATGATGGATATAAATTTTCATTAGGAGTGCTATCTTCATTATCCAAAGCTGGCAAATAATCAAGTTGGTAATAAGTTGTATTAGGTAAAATTCCTTGTTTTTTTAATTGATTGACGATTTGTTCTTGTTGCTCGTTCATATTTACCTTAGCGATCACATATTGAATTGAGCATATCCCAAATAAAAATAAGCAGATTTTAACTAAAGTCTTCATATACTCTCCAGCTTCCTTGTCAATGATGCTAATTGAGTAACCAAAGTAGAGATAGGATACTCAATGTATTGCTCAATTGAATTATGACTCATCAGTTTATAGTTACGATAACACTAAGATCTACTAGCACTTATTGTTATATTATGTTGTTTAGCCTGTACTGTTATTTATTAAAATGTTCAAATAGCATCATTTCAAATCCATCTGGATTAAATGGTAACTCATCATAAAGTTGAGGATATTCTTTATCTTGGATATCACTTGTAGTAAATCGCACATGCTCTTTACTATCAAGGTATTGATTTTCAATATCTCCTTGTTTTGATATCTCAATATGATTAGTTTTAACGCCTTGTTCATTGAATCTTTCTAAGATAGCGATAATATTTTTCTTTTTAACCGTTTTAAACGTTCGAACAATATTACCTTGAGCATTTTTTATGACTTGTGAGGCAGGTAGATATTGCCCACTTTCATATTCTGACTCTATCACTAACTTCGGCACAATATGACTTTCAATGACAGTTAATTTACTTCGAATAGGTGTGTTCTTTTTGTAATCGAACTCGGTTGTTAACCATTGCACACGTGTTTTTTGTAATGTTGAGACAATTTTGCCCATGACTTTTTCCACACGAACATAAGTAGGTTGAGTTATAGCCTGTTCAACATTGTTTAACGGCGTTAATTGTCCTTTGTCATTAATCACAAAAAAGTAAATACCATTTTCGAGAGATTTAAATTGCGATGAAGGTAAAGAGATAGCCGTTTGTTGCCATTTGGTTTTATCAATTTTCTTATATTGATAATTATTATCTATTTCGATTCTTATTAAATCACTGTATTTTTCTTGAGGAGATTGATTTTCGGCTTCAATTAACGTTAAAGGTGCTTGATGAGGAAAGTTCTTATAGCGTTCAGCCATAAAACTTGGGAAAGGTAGTTTATGATAATAAACTTGGTTCGGTTTAATACCTAAATACTTGGCTCTTTTAAGGGCATCTTCGTCGTACTTAGGATTATCACTGATACCTTGCTCAAACATAGAATCGGTTAGTAATGCATTACTCTTTTCGACGTTCATTACTAGCTTATTGTATGGGTAGGGCTCATCCAAGTCTTTTTCAAAATCAAATAATAGTGGATTTATATTATTTATTTTTATTACGTTACCGCTTTTATTTAATACCTCATTTTTTACACGGAACGAGTTCTCATAGTGAATAACACGGTTAGTTTTCGTATTTTTATTATTAAAATACTCTTCAATAGAATAAACATCCCCATCATGTTGAACTAATTCAATAGCCAGATTACCCGTTACAGTATTTTCCCTAATATTTTTCTCTATTCTTCCATAATCATTAAAAAATGTTTCTGAGATATAAATAATATTGTCATTATTATCAGTCATTTCTATTTTAAGATATTTTAGACTGTTATTTGCCCAATAATCGTACTTATAATGAGAAATGGATGCTAGAGGTCTTTTCTGAATACTTACCACAATGCCATGTTTTTTTTCGACTCTTAAATAACAGGGTAATTTGTAAACCTCGTCAAATGATTCTTTTTTGTGCAACTGCTTTTGTTCATCTAAGATATAAAAATAAACGCCATCGTCTAATGATTGAAATGAATCAGTGGGGTAGATAACTTCGATAATATTTCGATTGCGTTGTAATACTTCACTATATTGATAATTTTCATTTAATTTTACTTCTGCAATGCTTTGAATGGCTAATTCATACATGTCTGGGTGAGTTTCTAAATCTGATATTGATGAAAATAAATGTTCCATTGGAACGCTATCTTCATTTTCAAAAGCTGTCATAAAATCATATTGATAATAAATTTTATTAGGTAAAATTGATTGTTTTTTTAACTGTTCTATTGTTTTTATTTGATGTTCGTTCATTCTTACCTCTGCATAAACATAATCAACCGTTATCATCCATAGCATAAAAGGAAGCAAGTATATCTTTATTAAACTTTTCATAACTTCTCCTGACTAGCCTTTTTTAAGTTAATTTATTATCACTATTAATTTAATTTTGCTTTACGAGAAATATTGGATAATTTTTTAACTAATTTTTGTCTGGTTTTGATTTTATTTTCAGGATTATTATTATTTGCCATTAGTGATTTTTTATATCGCAAAAAATGCTTATCCAGATCCTCCCCAATACATTCAGGATCGGCTAAATTACAACTCGCCAATATAATAAATAACAGAGTATGACAGTTTGTTTCTTTATAACTGTCATTGGCCCAGCTCCATTCATCACTAAATGTCATAGCTGTTTCTCTAATCTCATCAAATATCTGTTCAATAGTTCGTTTATCATCTGATAAGACATAAGGATTGTTAGTAAAGGGAATTTTTTCGGGATGAAAACGAGCATTTTGATGTGGATCAAATGGTCTTATAGAATGTTCATTATTATTTGTTTTTCGACCGGCTTCTCGATCATCGGATGGGGTTAGTTTTTTGTTTTTATCTTTCTTTTTCCGTTTTTCATGGTCGCCATTTAAAACACCATCAGTAGATATGACTAAATTATTATTAAAAATATTGAGTGGCTGAAACGGTAATCCAGCAGGGTACCAGCCATAACTCTCCCGGAAACCATTAGCCTTATTGGGTTGAATTTTTGCGTTATTGATTTCACCATCATTTAGACCATCTTGCCGAGCTTGTGCCATAGCCGGATCGGTGTCATCTTCATCATCATGTATTAGTTCGATCCAAAAATGACCAGGTCGGAATAAAAGTAGATTAACGGGTATTCTGCGGATTAATAGTTTATCTATTTTCTTTGCACCGGCTTTAACAACTGTTTTTACTTTGGGTGATTGCCCTGTGGTTGTCATTGATTTTGTTGTTGTCCAACACATAAAGCTATCCTTTGATTCTCTTTGTACCTAACTCTACTTGTTTATGGTCAGAATTAGCTATTTCGGTTTTATTATTCGGCAATGAGACGATTATTTTATCTGAGGACTTACCGTTCCTGATTAATAATCGCTCTGCCGATCGTGTTTTCAACTTAGATAAATTGGTTTATCTATACTGTTATTTTTTAAAATGGTCAAATAGCATCTTTTCAAATCCATCTGGATTAAATGGTAAATTATCGTAAAGTTGTGGATTATGATGCTGGTCTTTAATATTATCTGCTTTCAATATTACATTATCTTCGTTATTAAGATATTGGTTTTCAATGTCTCCTTGTTTTGATATCTCAATATGATTAGTTTTAACGCCTTGTTCATTGAATCTTTCTAAAATAGCGATAGTGTTTTTCTTTTTAACGATTTTAAAGGTTCGGATAATATTACCTTGAGCATTTTTTATGAATTGTAAAGTGGGTATATATAGTCCATTTTCATATTCCGACTCTATCACTAACTTCGGTACAACATGGCTTTCAATGACAGTTAATTTACTTCGAATAGGTGCGTTCTTTTTGTAATCAAACTCGGTTGTTAACCATTGCACGCGTGTTTTTTGTAATGTTGAGACAATTTTGCCCATGACTTTTTCCACACGAACATAAGTAGGTTGAGCTATAGCCTGTTCAACATTGTTTAATGGTGTTAATTGACCTTTGTCATTAATCACAAAAAAGTGAATACCATTTCCGTAAGATTTAAGTTGTGATGAAGGTAAAGAGATAGCTGTTTGTTGCCATTTGGTTTTATCAATTTTCTTGTATTGATAATTATTATCTATTTCGATCTTTATCAAATCATTGTAGATAGCTTGAGGTGATTGATTTTCGGCTTCAATTAACGTTAAAGGTGCTTGATGCGGAAAATTCTTATACCGTTCAACCATAAAACTCGGGAAAGGTAGTTTATGATAATAAATTTGGTTCGGTGTAATACCTAAATACTCAGCTCTTTTAAGGGCTTCTTGGTCGTATTTAGGGTTCTCACTGATACCTTGCATAAACATTGAATCGGTTAACAATGAATTACACTTTTCAATATTCATTATTAATTGATTATAAGGGTAGGGCTCATCCAAATCTTTTTCAAAATCAAATAGTTCAGGTTCGGAGTTATTGGTTTTTATTACTTTACCTTTTTTATTTAATAACTCATTTTTTACACGGAACGAGTTCGTGTAGTGGCTAACTCGATTGGTTTTAATACCTTTATCGTCAAAGAACTCGTCTATTGAGTAAATATCGCCTTGATTTACGATAGTTTCAATAGAAGATAGTCCTGTTTTTGTATTTTTTCTAGTAGTTTTTTCTAATTCACCTTTTTCATTAAAAAAGCTCTCTGAAAAATAAATAACATTATTACTAATATCTAGAATTTCTAATTTTAGATATTTTAGGTTGTTGTTTGCCCAATAATTGTACTTATAACGAGTGATAGTTGTTAAAGGTCTCTTTTGAATACTCACGACAATGCCATGTTTTTTTTCGACCCTTAAATAACAGGGTAATTTGTAGACATCGTTAAAAGATTTTTGTTTTTGCAACTGTTTATTTTCATCTAAAGTATAAAAATAAATGCCATCCCCTAAGGATTTAAAAGAATTAGAAGGATAGATGATTTCGATAATATTTCGCTCGCGTTGTAATACATCAGTATATTGGTAATTTCCATTTAATTTTACTTCTGCAATATTTTGCATTGCTAGATATTGCATTTCGGCATTTGTTTCTAAATCAGCAACGGATAGGTATAATTCGTTCTCTGGAAAACTAGCTTCATTATTGATAGCAAGTGAATAATCATGCTGGAAATAGGTTTTATTAGGTAAAATTCCTTGTATTTTTAATTGGTTAATAATTTGTTCTTGTTGTCCGTTCATTTTTACCTCAGTAATCACATATTAAATTGATCATGTCCATAATAACAAAGGAAGTAAGCATATTTTTACTCATCACTTCATACTAACCCCCTGTTTTGGTGTTTTGGATTAGTTATCATTATTTGTTTTAGCCATCATGGAAAGTTTGAATAATTTATCCATTAACTCTTTTCTTTCTATATGTTGGCTCGTGGCTTTTTTAATATTTCTATGTAATGATTTACGATATCGAGAAAAATGCTTATCTAGATTTTCACCAATGAATTCAGGATCAGCTAAATTACAGCTAGCTAATATAATGAATAAAAGGGTATGGCAGTTTGTTTCTCTATAACTGTCATTATCCCAACTCCAATAATTAAAGTTTTCACCAAATTTAATGGCGGTTTCTTTTATATCGCTAAATATCTGTTTAGTTGTGCGCTTATCATCGGGTAAAATATACGGACTAATCGTAGTGGTAATTCTACCAGGGTGAAAGCGTAGATTTTGGTGTGAATCAAAAGGTCTTAATGAAAGTTCATTGTTGTCTGTCCTGCGACCAGCTTCTCGATCATCTGTGGGTGAGATAATCTTATCCTTGTCTTTATTTATCCTGTTTTCATGATCGCCATTTAAAATTCCATCATTTGATACGATTAATTTATCATGAAAAATATTGATTGGATTGACAACCAGTTGGGAAGGGAACCAGCCATAGCTTTCTCGATACCCATTAGGTTTACTACATTTAATATTCAAGTCAATCATACCAGCTTCTGTTAAACCATTGACACGAGCTTGAGCTATAGCATGCTCAACTTTATCTTCGTCATCATGTATTAATTCGATCCAATAATGTCCGACTTCAAAATCCAGTAGACTAACAGGGATTCTGCATATTACTAGCTTATCAATTTTCTTTGCTTTCGATTTATCATCTGTTTTGGCTCTTGATAATTGATCCATATTTGTTTTTAACTTTGTATTTGTACTACACATAAAACCATCCTTTAATTATTTTTATATTTAAATTTAACTTCCGCTTCCTCATAGCCAGAATGGACTACTTCGGTTTTCCCTTGCGCATTGGTTTTACCTTTGGCAATTACTTGATTATTTTTATTCAAGATTTGATATTCTCGATTTATAATCGGTTTACCGGTGGCTTCTTCGACTAAAACAAATTGTTTAATATAAGGTGAGAGAGGCTGTTGTTCGGGGAATGAATAAAGTGTAGGCTGCATTTGTTTCGGACCGGTAAAAGGAAATGATTGCGCGCCATGGGTTATTTGGCCCGGCGCGTATAGTTCAATGTTACCCCCCGCTATGCGAATATATGCACCACCACAAGCAATAGTAATTTCTTTTTTAGCATTAATTTTAACGGCTTCATCATTACTGACAATTTCAAGCGATTTATCCGCAATGACTTCAATTTCTCCGTTATGTGCTTGCAATTGAACTTTCGCTTCACCACTAAAGAGTTTTATATTTTGTTTAGCATATATACTACACTCATTGCCAGCGCTCATATGGATAGACTGATTTGCTGCGAGATTAGTATCATTTTTACTAACCGATAAAACGTTTTGTTCAGCATATTGATAAATATTATCTGGTGTCACTGTTGCTACACCTTTGGGACTGGATAAAACCATACTTGGCTGTGTAAGTGACAAACGGCTGGATGTTTCTGAAGTTGTATATTTGACAAAAAGATTAAAGCTATCGGCACCTTCAAGTTTTCCGGCTCGGTGGCTATCTGAACGCGCTGATAATCTTTGAGATACACTTAGACCTTGTTCTAGTAATAACACTGTATCATCTGCATCTAAACTGGCTTTGTTGACACCTTCATCACTCTCTCGTTTATATGTGGTCATATATAAGCCTTTTCCAGCCCGAATCGCCCCCCATTCATCGGTTCTTAATTCAAACCCTTCACCTCGTTGCTCTTTACGTTGATTAACCAAATGACCAAGATTTAATTGCGTTTTACCGTATTCGGTCGCAAGTTTAATGTGCTCTTGTCCTCGTTTATCATCCATCCGTAGCTTATTATTAGCAGGTGTTCGAATTACATTGCGGTGTTTGTTCGCGGTTGCCACATGGTCAGGATGAGTACTGTCATGCATCGCATGTGCAATATATGGTCGGTCAGGATTACCTTCTGTAAAAGCAATCGCTACTTCGGTACCGTCTATTAAAGGAAAGTGAAAACCATAGCGGTCACCGGCATAAGGTTTGGCGAAACGAACCCAGAGACTTTCCTCACCTTTTTTCCAACTTTTTAGGTCAAAATCAAACTTAACTCGATAACGTCCCTGCGTATCAATATAACCATAAGTATCATTGTCAGGACTGGTCACCCGCGCTGGTAATGTGCCACTGACCTGAGGCCATGATAAAGGAATAGGACGATACGGTTTTAAGACATCATAAGCAATCGCCGTAAAATGGCATTGATAAGACGCACTACGGTCAGCATAGCTTTCCGTTGATAGAATAATAATACCTTGCTCAAGCCCACCAATTTCACAGTTATCAATAATGACGTGTTGACCGGGTATGAGATGGTAATCGTTACATTCACCCCGAATAATCCATTTTTGACTTAAATGGGCTTCATGACGGATTTTACTGTACCACTGTCCACTTTCGATTTGTGTGTTATCGCCTTTATCTTTATGATGCTCACCATAGCGGTAATCTATACCGGCGGTTGTTACATCTTTAGGTTGAGTATTGAGTGAGGAATGCTGGTCTGCTGATGCGGTGCGGTAGTTATAATCTTTTGTCATAACTGACTGCGGTTGGATACTGCTGCTAAATTGTAAATTCCATATGCTATTTTGTTTACCATCAACCATACCACTGGGTGCTTTAAACACAATATGACCAGCATCATCATACCCTTGTTCATTATCACTTAATACCAATACATCACAATGATGGTCATGATGACTTTCGAAGTAAAACCAAATCCCTACATCACTTAGTAAACGCTGAATGAACGCTAAATCACTTTCATGCCATTGAGTAATAAACTCTCGTGCCGGGTATTCATCTTTTAATTCTAAACGATAATCAACACCGGTAAATCCATGCTGCCGCAGTACAGCTTCCACAACACTCACTACACTCTGATTTTGATAAATCGCACAGTACTGGTCATTGGCGAATAATGCTAGACGAGGTTGTAATACGACTTGATAATGAGCTTCATCTTTATTAATTGATAACAGACTAAACTCGGTAATCACACCGTACAAGGTACGAGGTGGTTGCGGTTTTTCTAGTGAGCTGATTTTGGTGAGTTGTTCAGCGATATGCGGTGTTTGGAAAGTAAGACTGGCAGATTGGCGGAGAATGGCATCAACAGGGATTTGTTTATCGGAGCAGGTAAAGTTGATTTCATAACGCCAAGGTTGGTTTAAATCTTCCCGCCCAGAGATTGATAGAACGGATAAAGTGGTGGTAGGGGGCTGACCGTCAATCGTTAGGTGATAATGATTAGAAGGACGACTATCTACCAAGGTATTAACCGCATTTTCCATTTGCTTTATTATAGTCATCAATATTCCTCACTATATTATAATTTTTCAATGAGTTTTAGTTAATTGGTAAAAATAACCAATTTAATGTAAAATAAGCTATTTTTTTTAACAATTCAATTATCTTTACAAATAATATAAATGCGTATTGGAGTAAGATAGCGCAAGGAAAAGAGAGAAGTATATAAATCGTTTTTTAACAGAATATTAACATGTGGTTTATGAATTTAATCAGTCAAAATGATCAAATGTTATTGAATTGTTTACAATTTAACTTGAATAAATATAAACCCGTGACACGGGTAAATAGAATTTAAAATGTGTATTAATTTATCAGAAAATGGAGATTAATAACGCCAGAGTGTTTAGAAAACGAATTAACTTGATAAAAAGAACTAATACATCACAAAAATCTAGCCATTAAATTGATTAACCAAATAGGGCGATCAGCATATTGTTAATATTTTATCGTTAACCTCTAATCATGTTTTATTATCGTTTACTCTAATAGAAGAGCGAAATACAAAAAATAAAGCCCAAAATATCAAATTGATTAAATTACAAATTTATTCATAAATCGATAAATTTTCTACTTCGATAGTTTAAATTAAAATTAAATCACAATAATTTTTGCTTGATTTATCTGCGGTTTGCAAACAAAAATTGATCAAACACAACCATCGTTTGTTTTATTACAAAGCATCTTGAATTTTAAATAAAGCTCATATAGAATTAGCTAATTAGATAATCTACATTGTTTATCGAATTAGTTATATATTTACATGTGCAGTTAAGGATTCATAATTATATCCAAGAAAAAAATTATAAGATTTTGGTGAATATTTATTGGCTGTTGACCTAACGCGATAAACGATATCAAGAAAATCTGGATATAAGGAAAAATAATCATAATAAAACTAACTGGAGTGTTAGATTATGGATAATAAATACGGAGTGAAAGAGGTTAATGGTAATGATGCAGAAATACCGTTAACACCAGGTCAACATGGTTTGTTATTTCATGCATTGACCGATGAAGGAAATAGTCATTACCACGAACAATTTGTTTGCCGTTTCTCTGAACGCATTGATGTGGAACTGTTTCAATGGGCTATTGAGACTTTATTTAGTAAACATGATTGCTTTCGTACCCATTTTTCTTGGCATGAAGGGCAGCAACCTTGTCAAATTATTAATCAAGATCTTCAACCGTCTTTTTATGTCACAGATATTAGTTCAGTCAGCGACAAAACACATTTTCCACTCAATAACCAGATTCCGCTAGATTATCCACAAGATAATGACGTAGAGGCCTTAATTAATCAATTTCTCCGTATTGATTTGCAACATTCTTTTGATTTGAATACGATTCCAGTTAGAGCCTATCTTATCCAATTACCTAAAGAGAGTGTATTTGTATTAGCTTACCACCATATTGTTATGGATGGTTGGAGTTTAGCAATCTTCTTACAGCAATTGTTAACAATTTATAATACAACTAAAGAAACGGGTATTAAAAATGGACAGTTGATTTCATCAGTACCACTTAAACCATTTATGCAAGAAATTGCTAAAAGTCAACAAAATTTTCAACGTGACTATTGGGCAAATTATCTACAAGATTTAACACCAAGCCATTTTGAACCTTTATCTTTACTACCTGATTCAAGTGCTTTGTCTGATAAGTCAGTTGTTTGGTTAGAAAGTACTTTATCACAAGTAATGAATCAAAAGATTCAACAATTGTGTGGGCAATATCGAATCACATCGGCTTCACTATTCTATGTTGTTTGGGGGATTTTGTTACAACGCTGGCTATATAGTGAAGATGTGGTCTTTGGTGCTACGTTTTCTGGACGAAATGCGGCGATTGAAGACATTGATAGTGCATTAGGATTATTTATCAATACCTTACCGCTAAGATTTAAAGATGATGGCTCCAGTACGTTAATTGATTATTTACAACAAATGCATAATAGGCTAATGAACCATTATGATCATGAATATGATTCATTGGCTAAGATAAAACAAGTTACCCCTCAAGCCGATTATCAAGGTGAATTATTTGATTCATTAGTTGTAATTGAGAATTATCCGATTGATTCCTCTCAATTAACTAAAGAAGGACAAATTAGTATTGAGAGTATGCGTGTTCAGGAGCAAACGCATTATCCACTCTCATTGGGGGTAGTAAATCAAGGTGGTTTTTTAATTAAGATTGGTTATTTTCGACGCTATTTTACCGATCACATGGCTCACGCTTTGCTTGAGCATTTACATTATTTACTTGAACAGATTGTGGATAATCCGCAATGTACACTTGCTTCATTACGCAATATATCGCCTGAGCAGCAGCAACAGTATATTCAAACACAAATTAATACTATGGCGGAACAACAATGGGATCGCCAATCAAATATCGTAGAACAACTTTACCAAGTTGTTGAAAGCGAAGGGGAACGAATTGCGGTGGTTGATGAACAGCAATCATTGACCTATCGACAATTGGCCGAGAAAGCCGATCATATAGCGCGATTCCTCATTGAGCAGGGCATTAAAACAGGTGATTTTGTTGGTATCATCAGCGAACGCACGGTAGACACGGTTGCAGCAATAGTCGGTGTTGTGCGAGCAGGTGCGGCTTATATTCCAATTAGCTCTGAATACCCACTTGGACGTATTCAAGAAATTATTGATGATAGCCAATTATCGATATTATTAGTACAACACAAAACGTTTGATGTATCAGTTAAACAGTTTGATCTACTAACATTACCTGATGCGCCGATTGTTGATTTTCCAGTTATTAATCGCGATGGCCATGCCTACATGATTTACTCATCGGGCTCAACCGGTAAACCAAAGGGTATTTTAGTTTCTCATCGTGGCGTATTACGTATCATTCAAGCAGAAAGTCCTGTTAAATTACCAACTTATACAAATACTTTACTTGTACCGCCATTTGAATTTGATGCATCAGTTTATGATGTTTGGGCAACCCTCATAAATCGCGGTAAATTAGTTTTACTAAGTCGGCAGTCATTGTTTGATATTGATATTATGACCAAGACTATCATTACACACAATGTCAGTCATGCATTAATCACCACAGCATTATTAAATACCTATGTTGCTGAAGGTGCCGAATTTTTTTCCCATTTGAAACATATTATTTCAGGGGGGGAACCATTATCCGCGCGCCATATTAATCAATTGGTTACTCAATATCCACATTTACAGATTGTTAATGGTTATGGTCCTACAGAAAATACGGTCTTTACCACAACTTATTTAATGGATCACTTAGTTCCTGATCGCGTACCGATAGGTTATGCAGCACCTGGTTCTTCAATTTATGTACTTGACCTTTATAATCACTTGTTACCGATAGGGGCGATAGGCGAACTTGCTAGTGGTGGTGATGGTGTTGCATTGGGTTATTTAAATAGATCTGAATTGACTGAAGCGGTATTTATGGCAGATCCATTTATTTTAGGCGGTACGATGCATAAAACGGGTGATTATGCTCGAATGTTAGATGATGGTTGTGTTGAGTCGTTTGGTCGTAAAGATGGTCAAATTAAAATAAACGGTCAACGTATTGAAATAGAAGAAATCACACAACGATTATTGGATTGTCAAGGTATAACTGAAGCTGTTGTATTAACTTATACAGTACGCGATAGCCGTCATATTGGTGCAGTAATTTGTGTTGATCAAAGTTATAATCAAACGCATACACAATCCTATTTAATTGAGACATTACCTGCTTTTGCAATACCAGAGCCAATTATGGTGGTGGATGCCATTGCGAAAAACCACAATGGTAAATCCGATCTTGAGCTATTACGCAAACAGATTCTGACTAAACAACACAATCAAACACAAACGCAAAACGTCATTCAATCAAATTTAGCGATTGCTTTAAAATCAATATGGCAACAAGTTTTAGATCTGACTCAAATTGATGGTAGTAAATCCTTCTTTTCCTTAGGTGGAACATCATTAGACATTATTAGAATTAAAGGTGAAATTAAACGACAACTTGGCGTTGATGTTGATATCACTGATCTATTTAAATATCCAACTTTAGATTCATTAACTGCTTATCTCAATACGCACTCAGCTGTTAAGCTAAATGATCCTGAAATTATAGCTGATTTTAGTGACACACCGATTGCAATTATCGGAATGGCTGGCTGTTTCCCCGGTGCAATGAATATTGAATCGCTGTGGCAATTGGTTTCTGGACGTGAATCGGGGATTACCTATTTTAGTGATGATGAATTGTTAGCTTACGGGGTATCATCCGATCAGCTTTATAATAATCATTATATAAAAGCGAAAGGGGTGTTAGATGATTTAGAATGGTTTGATGCGGATTTCTTTGGTTATACCCCAAATGAAGCAGAATTAATGGATCCGCAAATTCGATTACTCCATCAATGTTGTTGGCAAGCGTTGGAAAATGCAGGCTGTGATCCAAATAACTACGCTGGATCCATTGGAATATTTGCGGGGCTTTTAAGTTCACCATATTGGTTAAAAGCGGTGTTAGAAGATAACCCTGATGCCACTTCATTATATAAAGCCAGTATGCTGAATGTGAGTGCTGCGACCGCATTAATTGCTCATGCATTAAATCTAACCGGACCAACAATCACATTGGATACTGCGTGCTCCACCTCAGCGGTAGCCATTCATCAAGCCTGTAATGCATTACGTAATGGTGATTGTTATGCTGCTCTAGCTGGCGGAGCTTCAATCGAAATGCCAGCTTATCGTGGTTATGAATATCATGAAGGAATGATCCATGCCAAGGATGGCGTCTGTCGACCTTTTGATAGTAGAGCATCTGGAACGATTACCGGTGATGGTGTCGCCATGGTAATGCTAAAACGTTTGGATGATGCTATTAAAGATAAAGATAGTATTTATGCCGTGATTAAAGGATCAGCCGTTAATAATGATGGTCATGATAAGGTTGGTTACACTGCACCTAGCGTAAATGGACAGCGAAACGTAATTCGTTTAGCCATGAAGCGTGCACAGTTTAATCCTGATAGCATCGGCTTGGTTGAAGCGCATGGTACGGCAACCGCATTGGGTGATCCGATTGAAATACGTGCACTTAATGAAGTATTTGGTTCGTCTGCCGCGCCATATTGTGCTGTTTCAGCAATCAAGAGTAATATTGGTCATCTAAATTCCGCTGCAGGGGTAGCGGGGGTAATTAAAACAGCGTTAGCTTTACATTATCAGGAATTACCACCAACTGCACATTTTCAGCAACTTAATCCAGCAATTGATTTAACAGATTCTGCTCTTTATATCAATAGTCAGTCGCAATCATGGATTCAACCGCGTCCACATAGAGCAATGGTTAGTTCATTTGGTATTGGTGGAACAAATGCTAGCATTGCATTAGAAGATTATCCTGTTCCAGAAGATGATCATGATCAAATACGTGATTATTATTTATTACCATTCTCGGCCAAAACAGTGTCTGCGCTTAATTCAAGAGTGATCTCGACATTAACGCATGTCAAACATACGCCGAATATTCGATTACCAGATGTCGCTTATACCTTACAAACAGGTCGTAGCGCTTTTAAATATCGACGAGCCTATTTAGTTAGTCGTGGATCAAAAATTGATGTTGCATCAAGTACCATATTAAATGCATCACAGTTCAATGGTTCCAGTGAATCTAATGGTATTTGTTTTATGTTCCCTGGACAGGGGAGTCAATATCGCACAATGGCAAAAGGACTGTATACGCATCAACCTGTTTTCCGTGAACAAATGGATAACTGCTTTAAAGCGTATCATGACATTTGTGCAATAGATCTTAAAGATATCTTGTTTAATGATGAGTCAAAACATGATATTAATCAAACGATTTACACCCAACCGGCATTATTTAGTGTTGAATACAGTTTAGCTAAAACCCTTATCGGAATGGGAATTAAACCCACTAGTATGATTGGGCATAGTTTGGGTGAATATGTTGCTGCTTGTCTTGCTGGTGTTTTCTCCCTTGAAGATGCCATCCGAATTATTGAGGCACGTGGGCGATTAATGCAGTCTATGCAAACAGGTAGTATGCTTGCTGTGTATTTGAATCGTGCTGAACTTACACCTTGGTTAACTCAACACCATGAGATTGAATTAGCTGCTAATAACAGTGAACGTTTTTGTGTAGTTGCTGGTCCTAATGAGGTTATTGATGCCTTCGCTCAGGCTTTAACAACAGCTAATATTCAACATGCTCGGCTTAAGACTTCTCATGCTTTCCATTCAGCAATGATGGAGCCTATGCTACCTGCGTTTGCACAATTATTAAATCAAGTTTCATTGCATGCACCGCAGATTCCATTTATTTCCAATGTCTCAGGTCATTGGATTACTGAACAGCAAGCTACCTCAGCCGATTATTGGGTGCAACAAGTTCGCAGTCCTGTTTTATTTAATGACGGTGCCACAGAATTATTAACGGATAGTACTTTATTTGTTGAAGTAGGTCCGGGAAAAGTCCTGTCGACTTTTATTCAAGGTAATCAACGCTATCAAAAACAGGTAACAATTCAATCGGTACGTCAAGCCAAAGCACAAGTTGAAGATGATCTTTTCTTACAAAACGCCTTAGCTATGCTATGGGTGAATGGCGCCAATATTGATTGGCAAACCTTTAACCAAGGCTTCTTAGGTCGTCGTATTGCATTACCGGGTTATCCATTTGAACAGAATTATTATTATCGTTATGGCGTGGCCTTATCGAATTATCAACAGATGCCACATCCTGCCCGTCGACCGAAAAATGAGTGGTTACAACGGATAGTTTGGCAAGAAGATAATACCTTAACCAGCCAATCCTATTACCCAGCTGATTCCTTAATTATTATTATTGGCGATAATAGTGAATGGATAAAACAATCGCTTGCGCTTGAGGGTATTAATAGCGTTACCGTTGCAGCACCAATTGGGCAGCCAGATGAATTATGGACGCCTAACGATATTAATCTGCATTTCCAATCGTTAGTTGAAATATTAAAACAACATAATTATCAACAATTACATTGTATTTATCTAGCGCCAGAATATTTATCATTGGCTCAATCATTATCTAGTATATATCGTGTAGTAACATGGTTTACACATAGTTCAATGTCCTTGGCTTCAATCACGTTACTTACTCAAGGGGCATTTCGCATTTTACAAGATGATATTCCTGATCCAGCACAAGCAGCTTTATCAGGTGCTGTTAATGTATTACGCCAAGAGTTAAATCCAACAGTAGTACGTCTTCTTGATTTTGCAAGTGAAATCAGTGCAAATGACATGGGCATCATAAATCGTCATTCTGATAGTACTAAAGATCCAGTGATCATGGCGGTGCGTGAGGGAGTAGCTTATTCGCGACAAATTATAGCTAACCAACTACCTGCTGGTGCAATGCCAACCGGTATACAATCGGGTAGTGTTATCTGGATTATTGGTGGTGAGAAAGGGATTGGTCGTGTCATTGGTGAGATGTTAGCAGCGCGAGACGGGGTTAATGTCATTTTGAGTAGTCGTGAAGCTCACCATGATCAAGCGGTATTGGCTGCCGGTAGCCAAGTGATGCACTGTGATGTGACTTCGGCGCAAGACGTGGATGACTGTTTAACCAAAATATTGGCGCGTTATCATCGTTTAGATGGTGTGATTTTTGCTGCTGAATCAACCACAGCGCTCACTTTACATCAATTAACCGAACCAATGTTGATCGATTCCCTATTAGTCAAAGGGCAAGGTACAGCTAATCTTATTGAAGCATTAGATCAACACGGTTTACTTGATGAACGTCTTATGTTGCTGTTTTGTAACTCGTTAGCTGCGCTTAACGCAGAGGTAGGGCAATTGTGTTATGCATCAGTAAGTGCATATCTCGATACCTTGGTTGAACAATTACGCTTGAATTATGGTGTGAACGCCTTAAGTATCCAATGGGATGGGCTAAAAGAGCAAGGTATGTTGCTTGAGGCGATTAATGGCAGCGAAAACCCATATCTGCGTGGTTTACGTCCATTGTCTAATGGCGTGTTACTACGGGCTTATAAGCGTCAAGGAAGTGGTGCGAGTTATTACGCACGTTTATCCCCTGAACAACATTGGTTATTAGATGAACATCGCATTGATGGTATTGCCACTCTACCAGCTACAGGCTATTTAACACTGGTATACGAAGCCATGCACCATTATTTAACTCAATCAATGTTAACCATAAATGAGTTAGTTTTCTTAGCACCACTCCAAGTTAAAGATGGCTATTGCGCTGATATCTTTATTGATATTAATCCTATCGATACTGGATTTAGTGTAGAAGTAAAATCAATTAATGATGTATTTAATTCGACGTTGACTACTCACGCTAAAGGTGTCGTATCTGAACTTACGGCACCGGCTATGGATAAGCTCGATCGTCAAACTAAATTACAGTCCATGCAGGATGTCGGTGACAAAATTCACGATTTAGCCGGTGAACATTTTAGCTATGGTAAACGATGGCAAAGCCTGCAACAAGTTTATTGCAATAAGGAAATGACCCATGCTCTGGCAACATTGACTTTACCAATTGTAGCCGAGCTAGATGATATTGCTTTACACCCAGCGTTATTAGATATAGCGAGTGGTTTTATTGAACAAATTGAAGGATTCAATACGCAAACGGTACCTTTCTTGTATCAACAATGCCATATCTATCAAGCTATGACGCGTACCGTATATGTTGAAATGAGAGTTACTCAACATCAGGCTAATGAAGATAACTACACCTTTACTGTTTATTCCGATAATGGTGAAGTCATTTTACATTGTAGCAACTTGATGAAGCGTAAAGTTCAGATCCAAACGCTAAATCTGCGAACGGAACAAACTTTACCAATTCCATCTGCAGAAAACTATCAATTGCAAGTTGATCGGCAAGCGACGAATGAAAGTCCGTTATTTATCCAACCGATCCCTCGTAAAGCCCCCGCTGATGATGAAGTTGAAATTGAGGTGCTGGGAACAGGTATCAATTTTAAAGATGTCTTATTCGCAACAGGATTACTTAAACAAAACCCAGATGAAGCACCATTACAAATAGGGTTGGAGTGTGCCGGTCGGATTGTGCGAGTTGGTCAAAATGTCAAAACCTTTGCTGTAGGTGATGATGTGATGGCTATTGTACAGGGAGGTTACTCTGGCTATGTAACCGTTAATAGTCATTTTGTTGTGCGCAAACCGAAGAATTGTCGTATTGAACAAGCCGCTGCTTTACCTGTAGCTTACTTAACCGCTTATTACGCATTAGTAATTAGAGGCAACTTAAAACAAGGCGACAAGGTA
This sequence comes from Frischella perrara, assembly GCF_000807275.1. Taxonomy (NCBI): domain Bacteria; kingdom Pseudomonadati; phylum Pseudomonadota; class Gammaproteobacteria; order Orbales; family Orbaceae; genus Frischella; species Frischella perrara. The sequence goes on from NZ_CP009056.1 coordinate 636,631, forward strand.
CTTATTCATAGTGCTTCTGGCGGGGTAGGATTAGCGGCAATTCATATTGCTAAACGATTTGGTGCACAAATTTACGCTACCGCAGGTAGCGATGCTAAGCGTGAATATCTTGCTACATTGGGCGTGGAATGTGTTGCTGATTCACATAGCGATAGCTTTGCGACAACGATCATGAACCATTCGCAAGGTCAGGGAATGGATATCATACTTAACTCATTAACGGGCTCATTAATTGATGCGGGTTTGAGCATTTTAGCACCATTAGGGCGTTTCCTTGAGTTAGGAAGTAAAGATATCGTGGAAGATCGTCCTTTACCGATGCGCTTCTTTGCCCATGGTGGCACTTTTATTCCGATCAATTTCCACGCTGCAGATCGGAATATTCAAAATTATTTACAACAAATTGTAACTTGGATTGATGACAAACAATTGCCATTACTGCCATGTAAAACAATACCTTTACCCGAAGTACGCAATGCCTTTGCTGTACTCACTACACCGCAACATGTGGGGAAAGTTGTATTAACTCACCGCAATAGTGTTGGGATGGATCGCATTAATGCCATGTTTGCTGAACGAAGACTGGGTGCTTATGCCTTTAGCTTAAGTAATGCGGAAGCAATGTATCAATTAAGGCCATTGTTAAAAATGCGCAGTCCATGGGCGCAAGTAGTGATTTCTCCGCGTAAAGTTAATGACATGACATTAGGTAATCGTGTGGATCGTAGCCATTCCGATGATGATGATTTACATGGCGTGCAAAGCACCCAACGAAAACGACCGAGACCAAACCTTAGTACGGCTTATCAAGCACCTGAACGTGATATAGAACAAACGTTGTGTCGTATTTTGGAAGATTATTTAGGGATTAATAATGTTGGGATTGATGACCATTATGAAGCATTAGGCGCCACTTCATTAGATATGGTGCAATTGAGTGGCTTAATTGCGCGTCAATATCCTGCTGTCAGCGTTGTTACATTGTATAACCATACTACGGTACGACAGTTAGCACAATTTTGCATACCTTTAGACAAGGAAAGTGAGGTTAAGAAAACCTCAGTAACGGGATCAGCCAAAGCAGAGCAAAGACCAAATACCGTCGCTAAGCGAGCGCTACAGATTGCAAAGAATAATATAAAAAATCGTTAGAAAACTCGTAATTTGGGCGTTATCGCCCAATAAAAAATAGGGATAATTATGGTATACAATAGTGAAATGACCGGTATGGAAATCGCTATAATCGGTATGGCAGTTCGATTTCCACAATCTTCCACACTACAAGAATTTTGGTCTAATATCATACAGGGAAAAGAGTGTGTCACTTTTTTCTCTGCGGAAGAGTTACGGGCTCAAGGGATAGATCAAGCGACAATAGATAACCCGTCATATATTCGTGCTAAACCCTTTATCGAACATGTCTACGATTTTGATGCCTCTTTTTTTGGTTACAGCCATAAAGATGCGGAAGCATTTGATCCGAAAACTCGAGTGCTGCATGAAGTGGCTTATCATGCCTTAGAAGATGCCGGTTATGCTAAACAGATTGATAACTTAACAGTTGGCGCCTATCTGGGGGTTTCAGAAGATATTGAATGGCTACGCCGTTCTATGACTAAGATTGATGGCGATGCACTAACCCGTTTTTCATCGGGTGTCTATGGACATAAAGATCTAAGTGCTCTGTTTATTGCCCATAGTTTGAATCTTACTGGACCGGTATTTAGCTTATATTCTAGTTGTTCAACGTCTCTAAGTGCTGCTCATATGGCATGTCGTAGCCTATTATTTGGCGAATGTGATTTGGCATTAGCTGGTGGCGTTACTATCGATCTGCCACAAAAATCGGGTTATTTTTGTCAGCAAGGTATGATCCATTCGACCGATGGTCATTGCCGTCCATTTGATGCCAATGCTAGCGGAACTTTATTCGGTGATGGGGCAGGCGTCGTTGTATTAAGGCGTTTAGAAGAGGCTATCGCACAAGGTGACCGAATTTATGCTGTTATTCGTGGTAGTGCGGTTAATAATGATGGTAGTCAAAAAATGGGCTTTGCTGCACCTAGTCAGGCGGGGCAAAAGAAAGTTATTCAAGAGGCACATCGTTTAGCCGAAGTTGAACCAGAGACGATCAAATATGTGGAAACGCATGGCACAGGAACACATATCGGTGATCCTATTGAGTTTTCAGCATTAAGTGAGGTTTTCACTTCTACTGAGCAACAATACTGTGCCTTAGGGGCGGTGAAAGCAAATATTGGTCATACTCACGCTGCTGCAGGTGTTGCCGGTTTAATTAAAACCGCTTTAGTGCTTCATAATCGCACGATACCACCATTAGCCAATTACCAAACGCCGAATCCAAAAATCGATTTAGCACTATCACCATTTTATATTCCTACTCAACCTTTACCGTGGTCAGAAACAACCACACCACCTCGTGCAGGAATTAGCTCATTTGGTATCGGTGGAAGTAATGTACATATTGTTTTAGAAGCTGTGAGTACGGAAGTTGGTGAGGATAATACCAATCTATCCAGTATTATTCCTTTTTCAGCCCCCTCGTTTAATCAGCTCGATCAGATTGAACAGCAATTGACACAGTTAGTTAATGAAACTAACCACCATATTGTAGCCTATACTCAGCAAGTCGCTCGTCCTGAATTTGATTGTCGGCGTGCGCTTAAGATCGATAACCATGGACAAGCAACAATTTTACCTAAGTTGCATCATTTTATACCTACTGCGACATTAGGCATTGAGTGTGCCGATCTACGTCAGCATGCTGATGCCAGCCAAGCGTATTTATTTAGTCAATCATCAGGCTATTTGCAAGAAGTGACGGAATTACTTAATACCTTAAACACATTATCACTTGCACAACATTTTCAAAATGAAACAGAAGTATGGGCACAGGCACAAGCGGGCAGTCTCTTAGCTAGAGGATGTTTAGCTATTGCAAGCCTTAAATGTTGGCAAAAATTGCTACCGTCACTCACCGTTTTTTCTGGTGAAGGGTTAGGTTTATTACCGGCAGCAGCCGTTGTCGGTGTTATTGCGTTGGATGATGTATTACAAATATTATCTGCTTTAGACCAGAATGTAGAACAAATTAGCATTCCAGAGGTTAAATCACCACTAGCCGGTTATACCTTATCACGGCAAAAGCAGAGTTTAAGTATAGAACAGTATCAAGATATTGGCTTTTGGAGTGAGATATTATTAAGTCATTCGTTAGCAACGCTGCAATCTAATGACAATGTAAATTGGCTTAACCTAACCGCATCTGATAAAGGTGAACTGTCGGCATTAATGATAGCTGCACAGTTATGGTGTGAAGGCATCGCTGTTAATTGGCAAATATGGTATGGCAATCGCATCTTAATGCGTGGCGATGCGTCACATTATCCTTTCAATCGCCACTATTATCCATTACCGGAAGTTAAAGAGGTTTATAGCTCAGTTAGTGCTGATAATCAACAGCAAACCACAGTACATCATTCTTATCAACCTCGACCTCAATTAAGTGTTCCTTATGTAGCACCAGAAACCGCAGCAATGAAGTTCATTACCGATTTGATATCCGACACACTGGAAATTGAACCAATCGGCATAAATGATGACTTTTTTGAACTGGGTGGTCATTCCTTGCTAGTCACGCAACTTACCTCACGATTAGAGCGTAAATTCGCTGTCAGCATCGATCTGTTAGCTTTAATGGAAACACCTAATCCACGCAGTATTTACGCCCATCTTGCAGAACGCTTGGGTGGCGAAGACAAATTGGAATTAGCATGTCAATAAAGGAGTGAAATAATGAAAGTAGCGATAATAGGTGCAGGAGTTATGGGTACCGGTGTTGCCCATAATTTAGCGCAGTATGGTATATCGACCATAGTGGTTGATAATAATGCAACGCAGTTGGATAATTGTCGAAAAGCAATTAAAGCAAATTTACGCTTATATCATTTCCATCCGCACCATAAAAAAGATACAGCCAATGTTGAAGAAGTGATGAGTAATATTCATTTTACGACCTCACTAGCAGAGATTGCTCAATGTGATGTTGTGATTGAAAATATTACGGAAGACGTTGCTTTAAAAACCAAACTGTATAGTGAAATGAACCAGATTTGTGGTAAAGATACAGTTTTTGGTGTGAATACTTCCGCCATCTCAATTACAGCCATCTCTAAATTAATGCAACAACCGGAAAACGTCGTCGGTGTCCATTTTATGAATCCAGTACCGCTTATGCATACTGTTGAACTGATTCGTGGTGTCCATACCTCTGAACGTGCATTAGATACATTCCATCAATTATTTGCATTAGTAAATAAGACCGGCATTGTTGTTAATGACTCACCAGGTTTTGTCACCAATCGCGCAATGATGATATTTGTCAATGAAGCGATTTTCATGGTGCAAGAAAATGTCGCTAAGGCAGAAGATATTGATACGTTATTTAAAACCTGTTTCGGACACAAAATGGGACCACTACAAACGGCTGATCTCATTGGTCTCGATACAATTTTAAAATCACTAGAAGTCTTGTATGAGAGCTTCAATGATGACAAATACCGTCCTTGCTTCTTATTGAAAAAAATGGTGGATGCTGGCTACTTAGGCGCCAAATCAGGTCAAGGGTTCTACAGTTATCAACAATCGTATTTGCTTTAATTAAACAACATATAATGATAAAGGAATGAAATTATGGATTCACAAGAAATGAAAGCTGCTGTTCGTCAATTCCTCGCGCGTTCTTTACGTGGGCACACATTGGGTGATGATGATGACATTTTCTCACTAGGATTAGTTCACTCATTGTTTACCGTACAAATTATTCTATTTATTGAAAAGACCTTCCATGTTGAATTAGAAGTGAGTGAATTAAAGATCGAGCAAATTTCATCAGTGAATAAGATCGTTGAGCTTGTTCAGCAAGAACTTAAAAACTAACTAAGAAGTGATATATTATGCTAGAACAATATCATACAACCCGGCAAAACGTCAGCCAATTTGTTAACAGCACGCTTAACGGCGTTGCTGCTCAAATTGAGCGTGATCAGTTCATTGATGCACAAATCATATCGCAGCTAGCTAAGGCTGGCTATTTAGGGGCTTCTATTAGCAAAAAATATGGTGGGAGCCAAATGGACTCTTACCAGTTATGTGCCTTGCATGAAACAATTGCGGCGGTGCATGGTTCGTTAGAAAATCTAATTACTGTAACCGGTATGGTTAGTACACCAATCCAGCGAGCAGGTAATAAGGCTCAAAAAGAGTACTACTTACCAAAACTTGCTTCAGGGGAGTTGGTCGGCGCAATAGCCCTGACAGAACCTAATATTGGTAGTGACTTAGCCAATGCTGAAACACAATTAACGCAAGACGGTGATGGATGGCGCTTAAACGGTAAAAAGAAATGGATTACTTTAGCACAAATCGCTGATTTCTATATTGTACTTACCCGTTTTGATAATAAAATGGCCACGGTGATCATTGATCGTAATACTGAAGGATTAACCGTTACGCCGATTCGCGACCTATTAGGGTTACGAGGCAATATGTTAGCAGAATTAAATTTTGATAACTGTCGTCTTGAAGCCGATGCGTTACTCGGACAGATCTCCTCTGGCGTACCGTTATCCGTCAATTTTGCACTGAATGAAGGACGCTTTACAACAGCTTGCGGTAGTTTGGGTCTTTGCCAAGGCGCTGTTGATATTACCGAACAGTATATCCGTCATCGCAAACAGTTCAAACATCGTCTATTTTCACATGGTATTGTGCAACATCTATTTACAAAAATGTTAACGCAAACCCGTTCAGCGCGGTTAATGTGCTTTAGCGCTGCTGATTACCGTGAAAATCTGCATCCCGATATGATTAACGAAACCCTAATGGCTAAGTATATTGCCTCCACCGCAGCCGTTGAAGTTGCGAGCAATGCTGTTCAGTTATTAGGTGCAAATGGTTGTCAAGCGGATATGCAAGTAGAACGATACTACCGTGACGCGAAAATCATGGAAATTATAGAAGGGACAACCCAAATTCATGAAATTCAAATTGCCATGAATTACATGATGAATGGTAAAGGGAGTGATAAATAATGCAAACTTTAGCGTTGGTTTTTCCCGGTTCAGGATCACAATATGTCGGTATGGCAAAACGATTGTATGAGAATTATCCTCAAGTTCAGCAATTGTTTGCTGAAGCAAATCAAGTCACTGGGCTGGACATCACCACGTTATGCATGACAGGGTCAATTGTCAAATTGTCAGAACCGACAGCAATGGCATTGGCCATCTTCACTACGAGCGTTGCTCACTATTTGGCTTTTGAGCAGTATCTGTCTGAAAACGGCAATCCTGCTACTATCGGCTACATGATGGGGCACAGTCTTGGTGAGTATACTGCCTTAACATGCAGTGGTGCGTTATCGTTTGCTCAGGCACTGGAATTGGTTGCTTTGCGTAGTCGGTTAGCTAGTAATATTGCTGATCAGGTTGATGCCGGTACTTCTATTATTAAACAGGGTAATTTGGATTTAGTCACTGCCGCCTGTGAATTTGCCTGCAAAGAGACTAACTTGCAGGTTGGAATCGCCTGTTATAACTCAGATCAACAATTTATGTTATCCGGTCACAATGAAGCAATTATTGTCGCTGAACAGTATTTGTTAGATAACGATTCACAAGTACAAGTAGTGCCACTAATAGGTGGGGTTCCATACCATAATCCTTTATTACGCCCTTATGGTGTTGAATTGCGTCAAGTGTTACAAACATGTCAATGGCAGCAACCTAACTGCCAAGTCATCGCAAATGTGAGTGGGCAACCTTATGCCAACGCAAACATGATGATCGATTTGTTAGAGCAACAATTATCGCAACCCGTACAGTGGCAACGTGGTTTAGAGTATTTAAAATCTGAACAAGCACCTATCGTCATTGAGATCGGACCACAAAGCGTTTTAAAAAATCTATTACTTGAAAATAACTATCCGTCTGATGTCTTCGCTTTTGATGATCGTCAAGATCGTGAAAAGCTCAAACTTGCCCTAAATAATACATATTTAGACGATAAGGATTCTTATCAACGTTGGTACATCAATCAGTTGACTAATGCGATTACTGCAACACGTAATCATAATGCCAACAATACTGATAGTAATGCACAATTGAAAACAATTTTAGGTCAATTTTTCAGCCAGATACAAGCCATAGAGCAACGTGAAACGATTAGTGATCAAGATCTTGAATTGCTAAATCAACTGTTTGAACAAGTGTTAGTACTTAAAGGCAGTTCGCAACAAGAGATAGCAACCTGTCGAGGGATGTTAACTAAATAAACAATAAATAAGCCCATACGGATTTATGGATTTTGAGGAAGGGTATATGCAACTGCATGAAAAAGTTGATCAGCCTATCTTGGATGATCAAACAATCGTTGACTATTTATATCGTATTGCCGACAGTTATGCTGATAAATCGGCTGTATTTATGGGGGACAAGGTCGTCACCTATCGAGAATTGAACGAACGTTCAAATCAATTAGCGCATTATTTACGAGAACAAGGTATTGGTGCAGATAGTGTAGTTGCCATTATGTTTCCGCGAAGTATTGACATGCTAATTGCGATTTTTGGTATTGTCAAAGCCGGTGGGGCTTATTTACCCTTAGCTCCGGATGCGCCAAGTAGCCGAATTGATAATATACTGGCTGCCAGTGAAGCTAAATATGTTATTTATCATCAGCATGATAATAAAAATTGGTCGATACCTATGTGTCATGTGGATGATACGGCGGTGCTCAATATGCCGACGAGCAATTTAGCTTATCGTCCTTCACCTAATCATTTAGCCTATGTGATTTATACCTCAGGTTCGACGGGGGTACCAAAAGGTGTGGCTAATGAACACGGTGCATTACTCAATCGAATTGTTTGGATGCACAAAGCTTACCTAATTCATGATCAAGATGTCTTGTTCCAAAAAACAGTTTATACCTTTGATGTTTCCGTGTGGGAAATGTTCTGGTGGGCAATGTATGGTGCGTCGGTAGTATTATTGCCATCGGGGCTAGAAAGTGATCCGCGCACCATGTTAAGACTTATTCAACGACATCACATCTCAGTCATGCATTTTGTACCATCAATGTTAAATTTGTTTGTTGAATACCTTGAAATCAAACATGATCCGTCGCTCAGTGCTTCCTTAAAATGGGTGTTTGTCAGTGGTGAAAAACTCAGTACATATAGCGTTACTAATTTCTATAACGAAGTGACAGACGCAACGCTCGTCAATCTTTATGGACCTACCGAAGCCGCGATAGATGTGAGTTATCACACCTGTTTACGCCATCATGATTATCAGGATGTTCCGATCGGGCGTGCGATTGATCAATGTCGGTTATATGTCTTAGATGAAGCGCTCAATGTTGTTGCTGACGGTGAAGAAGGTGAATTATATATTGCGGGTGTTGGCTTAGCTCGCGGTTATTTAAATAATCCAACCTTGACCGAACGCAGTTTCTTTATGCATCCGACACTTTGTCATAATGGACAACCCGAACGCGTCTACAAAACGGGTGATTTAGTACGCAATGATCCTCAAACTGGCGAGATTTTTTATATAGGACGTAATGACTTCCAGATTAAAATAAGAGGACTGCGTGTTGAATTAGGGGAAATTGAAGCTCATATTATGCGTTACCCTAATATTCAACAGGTAGCGGTGGTTGCCGATCAGGAAGATGTCGATCACCAACTCATTTATGCCTTTATAGTCAGTACCGCAACGATCGATCTCAATGATCTGCTTGCTACTTTATCGGTTTCTTTACCGGATTACATGTTACCAAATCGTTTAATTGCGCTTTCCGCGTTACCACTTTCCGCAAATGGTAAATGTGATCGTAAGCAGCTTATTGCGATCGCTCGGCAGCAAACGGCGTTATGTATTGATCTGCGTCAATCAACGACTGTGCAGTACTGCCCATTATCACCTATGCAAGAATCTATGTGGTTTATGCAACAACTGGCGCCGGATGTTGCTCTATATAACAACCCTGCTGCGTTGCAGCTAGAGGGGCAATTAGATATGGCTCGTTTAGAAGAAGCGATAAAGCAGTTAATGCTGCGCCATTCGTTATTACGAGCAACCATAGCCGTACAAGAAGGCAAACCAATGTTAGCCATCACCGCTAACTTACCGGAGCCATTATTTGAAATCAGTCAATTATCATCAAGCAATGATTTAACTCAGCAAATCAATCTTAAGGTATCAAAACCGATGCCTTTAACAGAAAAAACACCACTTTGCCGTTTTGAACTGATTAAACTCAACGATACTAACCATGTATTAATCATTCATTTGCATCATATTATTAGTGATGGTTGGTCAAAAGGCGTATTAGTACGCGAACTACAGACCATTTATAACGGTGAAGTTATCAATGGTGATCCGCCTATCAGCTATATTGAGTACATTAAAGAGCAAGAACAATGGCGACAAAGCCAACAGTATCAAGAAGATATCGTTTATTGGCGTGAAACATTGAGTGGTAATTTGCCAGTATTGGATATTCCTAGTGATCGACAACGCCAATATATCAATCAACATCGAGGTGCTTTTGTTGCATTCGAATTGCCTAGTGCATTAAGCGACGCGGTAGCAGCGAGTGGTCGTGCGCAACGCGTTTCTTTATACAATTACTTGTTAGCCGTTTTTATTGTGCTACTGCAACGAAACGCCCGTCAACATGACTACATTGTTGGTATGCCTATAGCAGGTCGTTTATCAGAAAAAAGTGAACAACTAATTGCACCATTGATAAATGTATTGCCGTTACGGTTAACCGTAGATAATGACATGTCATTTTCAGCACTGGTACAAGCGGTAAGAGGGCAACTATTTTCATCATTTAAGCATCAACGGTTAGGTTTTGATGAAATAGTCAGAACGTTAAATATTGAACGTAGTGCTGGACATTTTCCGGTATATCAATGCATGTTCCAGTTAGACAATATGCCAATGGCTCGTCCAACACTCAATGGATTGACAGTCACACCATTATTACTCGATACCGGAGCGTCACAAGTAGATATTTCGTTAAGTATGCAATATATCGATGGACGAATGACCGGTACCTTTGAATATGATGCTGATCTCTATACTGCTGATAGAATTAATAACTTCATTGAGCAATTTCGTGACTTGCTTGTTGCGACTAGCCAACAACCTTCGATAACTGTAAATGAATTAGTAAAATTCAGTCACCACGAATTTAATTGGTTAAATCAACAAAATTCGACGACGAAGGCTTTGCCATCAGAAAGTAATTTAGTGCAACTATTGGCACCCCATTATCAACATGCAGCAAATCAGATAGCACTGCGACATGGTGATGATGCATTGACTTATGCTCAATTGCAACAAGCGATCGCACGGATACAGCAATGGTTGATTACCCAAGGTATAAAGACGGGTGATTATGTAGTAATTATGTTGCCTTTATCCTGTGATTTAATTATCACACAATTAGCCGTATTAGCGATGGGGGCAACTTATGTTCCGATTGACAATGATGCACCTTTGGAACGTAATACACTGATCTTAAATCAGATTGATGCTAAATTATTGATTACAACATCTGATTTAGTTCAACAACCACTCTCTAAACTATCTGCCACAACCTTGCCAAATTGGCAAACACTATCGCCAGTTAGTGAAGCTGATTTAGCTAGTATGGTGGTCGCTAACGTTTTAAACCAAGACGCTGTCATTATCTTTACCTCTGGCACCACAGGAATTCCTAAAGGCGTCAGATTAACACAATTAAATCTCATTAATTTAATTTGCTCATTTATTCAGAGCTACCAAGTAAACCGTAATGATGTGTTACTGCCGATAACCTCTGTAGCGTCAGCAAGTTTTGTTGGTGAAATGCTGCCAATCCTTGCTGCTGGTGGCTGTTTAGTGTTAGCAGAAAAAACACAGAGCCTAGATGCGCAATCCTTTGTAGCATTACTCAAAGCACAGCAAGTCACGATTGTCAGTACAACACCTTCACTCTCAGCTAGTCTTTCAACCTTGCGTCAAGAGTTAGGGGTATTACGACTGTTTCTCTGTGGAGGTGAGGCTATGGAATATGATCAGATAGCACCTTTATTACCGCATATGCAAGTGGTAAATGGTTATGGACTGACAGAAAGCGGTATTTGCTCAACCTATTACATGATTGAACCACGTACAACGCAACAGCAAGAACCATTATCTATTGGACGACCAATTCAAAATACCCAAGTTTATGTCGTTGATAGCGAGCATAAATTAGTACCCCCTGGCGCCGTCGGAGAACTGTGTTTTTCAGGCTTAGGGATATCACCGGGTTATTTGGATGAACAACACAATCAACATCGTTTTATTCAGCTACCGGAATTACCGGATGTACGAGTGCTCAAAACCGGTGATCGGGCGCGTTGGGCATTGGATGGCAATGTGTTCTATTTAGGTCGTGAAGATCGCCAAGTGCAAATTCGTGGGCATCGTGTAGAGCTAGGCGAAATTGAAAGCCAACTAAAACAGCATCCCGATATTGCCGATGCATGGGTTAATGTTCGTCGTAATGCCTTAGCAACACCAATCTTAGTGGCATTTTATGTTAGTAAGAACGGTGCCGTTCTTGATGCGCAACAAATACGTATTTGGCTCAGTATTCGCTTACCGTTGCATATGCTACCACTATTTTATCTCCCGTTACCGGCGTTGCCAATTGGGGTAAACGGTAAGGTTGATCCACGCCAATTACCTGAAGTTGATTTAAGTCAGCTTGAAGGACAAGGCGAATGTGTTGCAGCCACTAATGAATTAGAACGTCAATTAGTCACGATTTGGCAACAACTTCTTGGTGTTGAACAAATTAGCTGTGCAACTAACTTTTTTGATTTAGGCGGTCATTCATTGCTACTGGTACAAATGCAGCAAATGATTGGTCAAGTCTGTAAACGCCAAGTGTCATTAGTCGATTTAATGCGTTTTACCACTATTAAGCGCTTGGCCAGTTATTTACAGACACCAAGCAATAATCAAGAAGTAGCACAAGATCAGGCCTTACAACAGAAACGAGCGGATAACCAACGCTCAGCGTTCAGTTCCGCACATTGGGGACGTAAAGGTTAAAACACAGCATTTTGAATAAATGGAATAGACAAATTTTATAAAAATTAAGGAGAGCTATAATGGCAGAGAATAATTTTGGTGTCGCTATCGTAGGTATGGCAGGACGCTTTCCTCAAGCAGATACCATACAGGATTTTTGGGCTAATCTTGCAGCGGATAAAGAGTGCATTTCTTTTTATACGGATGAAGAACTATTAGCAATGGGGATCAGCCCCGAGTTTATTCGCCATCCTGACTATGTTAAGGCAAAAGGTGAAGTTGCCGATATTGATAAATTTGATGCAGCTTTTTTCGGTATTGCACCACGTGAAGCGGAACTGACCGACCCGCAACATCGGGTATTATTGGAAACAGCGTGGGCTGCGTTTGAAGATGCCGGTTATGTTCCTGGCGATTATCCAGGTGATGTGGGAATTTTTGCCGGTAAGAGTATGGATTCTTATTTAATGTTGAATCTGTTACCGCAATTTAAACGCGTATTTTCTTCAGGTAGTTTGCAAGCGGCAATTGGTAACGATAAAGACAGTATAACTACATCAATTGCTTATCATCTAAATTTACGTGGTCCGGCAATTACAATTCAATCTTCTTCATCTACCTCATTAGTGGCGGTCTGTGTGGCGTGTCAAAGTCTTCTTACTTGGCAATGTGACATGGCTGTGGCAGGTGGTGTGACATTGGGGCCACCAATTAAAACCGGTTACTTATCACAAGAGGGTGGGATAACCTCATCTGATGGTCATTGTCGAGCATTTGATGATGATAGTAGTGGTTTTGTGCCGGGTACAGGTGCAGGGTTAGTGGTATTAAAACGCGTTGAAGAGGCAATTCGCGACGGCGATCATATTTATGCCGTTATCAAGGGGTTTGCTGTAAATAATGATGGTTCCGAGAAAATTAGCTATACCGCTCCAAGTGTTGACGCACAAGCACGGGTCATTATGCAAGCTCAGAAACTAGCTGATCTGCAACCGCAAGATATTACTTACGTTGAAGCACATGGCACCGGTACTAAGTTAGGTGATCCCGTGGAGTTTTCAGCCCTAAGCCAAGCTTTTGCGGGGGCAAGTGAAAAACAATACTGCGCACTAGGATCTGTTAAAACCAATATTGGTCACCTTGATACTGCTGCAGGGGTTACTGGTTTAATCAAGACGGCATTAGCTGTTCATCATGGTAAAATTCCAGCAACACTGCATTTTAAACGCCCAAATGCGCAAATTGATTTAGCTAATAGCCCATTTTATATCAACACACAATGTCAAGATTGGCAGCCTAAAAGTGGTATCCGTCGTGCAGGGGTGACGTCGTTAGGTATGGGAGGAACCAATGCCCATGTAGTTGTTGAACAAGCACCGATTGATAATCAACCGCGAGGCGAAGCGCCACAATATTGTATATTGCCATTCTCAGCAAAAACGGACAGTGCTTTACAAAATGGTCTACAGAGTTTTGCCAATTTCATACAACACAATCAACAACTGGATAAGCGTGATGTTGCTTGGACATTAGCAACCGGCAGAACAGCATTTCAGCATCGCGCCGCTATCGTTAGCGATACATTGACTAACACTGCAAACAGTCTGAAAGATAACATTCATCAATCCTTTATTCAAGCAAAAGCTAAAGCACAAGTGAATCTTGGTTGGTTATTCTCTGGACAAGGTAGCCAATATCAAAAAATGGGGCAACAGTTATATAACCAATGGCCGGTTTATGCTAATGCCTTCGATCATTGTGCTGATATTTTACTACGTGATGCTGCGATCGATATTCGCGCAGAATTGTTTAGTGCCCCAATTTCTGATGAGCAAGCGGAACGCTTATCACAAACATGGCTAACCCAACCATTACTTTTTAGTGTTGAATATGCATTGGCACAACTATGGCTAAGTTGGGGTGTTGAACCGACATTAATGATTGGTCATTCACTCGGTGAATGGGTTGCAGCCACAATTGCGGGTGTGTTCACGCTTGATGATGCGTTACGTTTAGTAGCTAAACGCGCTAAATTAATGGATAGCGCTGAAAGTGGCGCAATGTTAATGGTCGCATTAGCACAAGATAAAGTCAGTACTTATATTCGTGATGAAGTAGCACTTGCTGCGGTAAATTCACCAAGTTATTCGGTGCTATCTGGTCCAAAAGATGCTATTGCAGCAATCAGTGCTCAATTAACACAACAAAATATCATTAATAAATTGTTACGTACATCACACGCATTCCATTCAAGCATGATGAATGATGCTGCACAAGCACTACGTCTTGAATTTACTGATGTAAAACTCAATCCACCACGTTATTGTATTATCTCTACCGCTACCGGTAATGCAGTTGATCCAGATACGCTCACCCACGCTGATTATTGGGTTAATCAAATGTTAATGCCAGTACAATTTTCAGCTGCTTTACAAGTCGCCCATCAACAATATGATTGTGATTTTCTGGAAATTGGTCCGGGTGCAACGTTAGTGCGTTTGACGAATGGACATCAGTTGACGAATAGCGTGGCAAACAGTTCCCTACCAACCGTAAATAGCGAAGTGAATGAAAACAAACATATATTAGAAACAGCAGCCAATCTATGGGTAAGAGGATATGCGCTTAATTGGACCGCGCTTATCGGTGATAATCCGCGTCGGGTATCTTTACCAACTTATCAATTTGATAAGACTCGTTATTGGGCAACAAGTCCAGAAGAACAAGGTCAGTTTGCACCAGTTAATGAAGTAGACAACAATCCTGTGACAACAGTCAAAAGTAACTCGACCCGACAACCGCGCCCGAATTTCTCAACGCCATATGAACCGGCAGAAACTGATACTGAACAAAAATTGCTAGCAATTTGTGAATCATTACTGGGTATTGATGGTTTAGGTGTTAATGATGATTTCTATGAGGCGGGTGGTCATTCTCTAATGTTGGGAATCTTGTTAGCACAAATTCAAGAGGTCTTTTCAACCACCATTTCCTTCATGACATTAATGGCAGAAACTAACATCCGAGCGTTAGCTAAGCAAATTGATATTCAATGCAATACGAAGCCGGATGACACTTTAGCTTCACTGCTTGATGAATTTGTAAAAAGTTAAATAGGTTAATAACAATAATCAGGATAGCTGTTTCAATGTAACGAAAGGAAATATACATTAATGATAATGCAAAATATTGCACATGCGCGTAAATTACCCGCAGGCAAAAAACAAGATTTGTTACAAAAATTAGCGCAAGCCGGCATCTCACCGTTGAATATTCCAATTGTTAAAGTGGATGAAAAAGAGAGTTTACCCCTTGCTTTCAATCAAGAACAATTGTGGTTTTTGCAACAATATGATGATCATGCCACTAACTACAATATGTATGTCGTGTATAAAATACAAGGTCAGATTGATAGTGTATTATTAAATCAAGCCTTTGAATTAATACAAAAACGCCATGCTATTTTGCGTACGCGGTTTGTATTGCAAGATCAGCAACTTTGTCAAGTGATTGATGATGAAGCAAGCGTATCGATTGAACAAATAACATTAGCACCTGAAGCTACCGCAGTGCAACGTGATGTTGCGATTCAACGGGTAATCAATACACCATTTGATCTGGCGAAAGGTCCGCTAATTGTTGTAAAACACCTTGTTCAAGCCGATCAACATGATTACATTATTTTTTGTGCACATCATATTATTATTGATGGGATTTCATTAGGAATACTCTTCAAGGAGTTACAACAACAGTATAATCATCTAAAAAATAGTTCTAATCCTGCACCCGCCACGCCGGCGTTACAATATGCGGATTATGCATGTTGGCAACGCGAATGGTTGAAAGAACCGTTATTAACAAACGACTTAAACCGCTGGCGTGAGCGGTTAAAAGAGGCACCGAAGTTATCAACTTTTCCAACCTTGTATCCGCGTCCAGCCGTGCCGAGTCAAGACGGTGCGAGAATTGGAGTGACCTTAGATGCAAGGTTAAGTGAAGCAATTAAGCGCCTAGCTGGGGGACAAAAAACAACACCATTTGTTGTATTACTCACAGCGTTTAAATTATTATTGCAACGTTATACCGATCAACAACAGCTAATTATCGGTACCCCTGTTTCAGGGCGTATTCGTCCTGAATTACTTAATAGTATTGGTTACTATGCCAGTACCGCAATTATCCATAGCGATTTTCGTAATTTGGTAACCGCTTATGATGCTTTGCAACAGGTAAAGGATAATGTTAAACAAACCTTAGCCAGTCAGCATTTACCGTTAGAAACGTTACTCAATGGGTTGAATATACCACGACAACCTTCGCACTCACCATTATTTCAGATTTTATATATCTATCATCAACAAGTAAATGAGCGTGATTTTATCCTTGCTGATGCCCAATGGCAGCAGCAGGATTATCATAACCATTCGGCTAAATATGATATGACCGTAGAAATCTTTAGTAACGGTAATACCTTTGACATTACATTAGAATATAACCGCGATTTATATAATCAGGCATATATACAGAATATTGCAGAGGCCTTTGAGCAGTATTGTTTGGCACTAACTAACAATCTTCAAACGCCTATTAATCAACTTACTTTATCCGGTCAAAATTATGGTCAAACAATCCTTGAAACTCTAAATGCGACCGATATTATCTGGCCTAGACCTTACGATCTACTGACCTTAATAGAGCAGTTCAGTTCACAACAGCCTAACCAAATAGCGATTGAAGGCGCAGATTATCAGATAAGTTGGCAAGGGTTATGGTCTAAAGTTCTGACTATTGCAAATATTCTAACTACGCAAGGTATTAAATCAGGTGATCGTGTTGGTGTCATGTTACCACGACATGGCGACTTGATTGCGACTATGTTAGCGGTTTGGTATATCGGTGCCGTGTATTTACCGTTTGATATCAATCAGCCACCAAATCGAATAAGGCGTTTGATGCAACGCGCAGGCTTAACTTGTTTAGTCGTTAAAGAAACTAGCGAATATCAAGATCAGGTACCGT
Organism: Frischella perrara; assembly: GCF_000807275.1. Lineage (NCBI taxonomy): Bacteria > Pseudomonadati > Pseudomonadota > Gammaproteobacteria > Orbales > Orbaceae > Frischella > Frischella perrara. The sequence goes on from NZ_CP009056.1 coordinate 653,814, forward strand.
TAGTATATTTAACCCATGATCAACTAAATGCAATATCTGCTTTGGATGTCGATGTTGTTCGTACGCCAATTGATTTGGAAGCACCGGCTTATATCCTATTTACATCAGGTAGTACGGGAGAGCCGAAAGGTGTCGCAATTAAACACAGTAGCTTGCTTAACTTACTACTAGATATGCAACAAACCTTCAAGCCAAATTCGACGGATCGTCTCTTATCTGTCACGACACCTGCTTTTGATATTTCTTTCTTGGAATATCTGCTTCCGTTGATATCGGGGGCCAGTCTATATGTGGCAGAAGTAGAAATTGCAGCAGATAGTTTTGCCATGATCAACTTGATTGAAAAATATCAGCCTACCTTAATGCAAGCTACCCCATCATTTTGGCAGGGATTACTTACCGCAGGATGGCAAGGTAACGCTGATCTTTGTGTACTTGCCGGTGGTGAGGCATTACCATCGCGAACAGCAGAAGGGTTATTAAATTGTTGTCGTAGCCTATGGAACCTCTATGGACCAACCGAAACCACCATTTGGTCATTAAAAGCCAATGTGATTGATTTTAATCAGATTACCATCGGGACGCCGATTGCCAATACCCGTATCTATATCCTTGATGAAGAAGGGAATAGTGTTCCTACCGGCGTAGTTGGTGAACTGTATATTGCGGGTGACGGTGTTGCTATGGGCTATGATGGACAGCCTGAATTAACTGCCGAACGTTTTCTTGCTGAACCGGGCTATCCTGACGACGCGAAGATGTTTCGTACCGGTGATTTGGTTAGTTGTGATCCACTTGGTAATTTACGCTTCATCGGTCGTAAGGATACCCAAATTAAGCTGCGAGGTTATCGAATTGAATTAGGAGAAATAGAGCGAGTCATTGCGCAACATCCTGCTTTAGATAGTGTAGTCGTCGTATGTATTGATAATGATTACGGCGATAAATTATTAGCTGCAACCGTGATACCTAAGATCACAACGCAACCAATCGATTTTAATGTCCTAAAACATGAATTTCAACAACAACTGCCGGATTATATGATCCCGACATTGTGGCAACAAGTCGAGCAATACCCGCTTACTGCTAATCGTAAAATTGATCGTCAGCGGTTAGCTACCAGTTTTGAGACTAATCAACAACCTGTAGCGTCACAAACTTATGAACTTAATGCACAAGAACAGGTCATAATGGCAATATGGATACGTTTTTTACCAATTAAAAACCCTGATCCAACTTGTGATTTCTTTAGTTTGGGTGGACATTCATTACTTGCTGTCGCATTGTTGGCCGAAATTAATCGTGAATTTGCCTGTGCACTGACTTTAAAAGACATCTTTCACTATGCCAATGTGCGCGCATTAGCGGTGCGGATTGCTCAATTAAAAGCGCAAGATGTCGTTGAGATTGAACAAAATCTTGAGATTATTCCTGATCAGGCAAATCGTTACCAACCGTTTCCATTAACGGATGTTCAACGAGCATATTGGATTGGACGACAAACCGGTACGAGTGCCGTTGCGACTCATGTTTATCATGAATTTGCCGTTAGCCAATTTGATCTTACCCGTTTTAATCAGGCACTTCGTCAACTCATTGATCGTCATGATATGTTGCGGGCAATTATTCTACCAGATGGTACGCAGCAGATTTTAGATCAAGTACCCGCGTATGATATTTCCTATCACGATTTACGTGAATTAACGTCACATGATAGGCAAAATGCACTGCAAGAAATTCGTGCACAATTATCGCATAAGGTTCATGTTGCTGAATGTTGGCCGTTGTTTGATTTTAGTTATACGCAACTTTCTGAACAAGATGGACGTTTGCATTTTAGCCTTGATCTACTTATTGCTGATGCTGTCAGTATGCGTACTTTACAGCAAGAGTTAATTACTCTTTATCAACAACCTACCACCATATTGCCTACATTACCATTTTCATTTCGAGATTATGTACAGGCACTAGAGGTTGAACAAACTACCGATATTTATCAGCGTGATAAGGCTTATTGGCAACAATCTATTGAACAGTTGTATGGACCACCACGATTACCAATAAAAGGTGATCTTCTATTGTTAAACGATATTAAATTTGTCAGACGAAGTTGTCGTTTATCGGTTGAGAGTTGGCGTGCTTTAACCCAATTAGCGCAAACCGCACGTGTAACGAAAACCGGTCTTTTATTAACGATATTTAGTCAAGTACTGGCACGATGGTGTAGTCACCCTGCTTTTACGCTCAATTTGACGTTATTCAATCGTCCAATGGGCTATCCTAACGCAGAGTCAGTTATTGGCGATTTCACTGCGGTAAGTCTACTGAATATTCATTATGACAGTCAGCATAGCTATGCCCAAAACGCGCAAATTATTCAAAGCCAACTTTGGGATGATTTGGAACATCGTCGTTATAGCGGTGTTCGGGTAAATGAAGCACTGATCCGTAGCGGTCGTTTCCAATCACCAATGCCAGTGGTATTTACCAGTGTATTAGATCATCCAGACGGTGAATTATCGGCTCAGGCAGTTGAAGGATTTACCCTTCTTGACGATGTTAATATCACTCAAACTCCGCAAGTTTGGCTTGATCATCAGGTATTGGAAGCAAATGGAGAGTTGCATTTTAATTGGGATGTGGTGGATGCGCTTTTTGAACCCGCAATTATTGACGCTATGTTTGACTGCTATTGCCAAACGTTAACCGAGCTTGCCAACCAACCCCAACGTTGGCAAATACCAGAAAGCTCCCTGCGATTAATGCCAATCAGTGCGCCTGTTGAGCAACGACCTGCACCTAGTGCTTTTATGCATGATGGATTATTACACTATACGGAGCGAAATCCTCAAGCCACAGCTATCATAACGTCTGATCAGCAGCTTACTTATCGTCAACTGTCGGATGTGGCAAATAATATCGCTCACCAACTTCACGATTTAGGCGTGAAACGCGGAGATCGTGTTGCCGTAATGATGGAAAAAGGTTGGGAGCAAATTGCTGCGGTACATGGAATTTTACGGTTAGGGGCGGTGTATTTACCGATCGATCCAACCCAACCAGCGCAACGACAAGCTCTATTATTAAACCAAAGTAACGCTTGCGCGATAGTGACACAACCTAAAGTTGAGTTAGTGAATCCTACTCAGTTACCAAAAGTGATTGTTGATTCTTCAATGCTTAATCAACCAACCGTGCCATTAGCGGCGATAGAAGCAGATGTAACCGATATTGCTTATATAATCTTTACTTCCGGATCGACGGGCACACCAAAAGGGGTAATGATAGATCATCGTGCGGCAATGAACACGCTAGCAGATATCAATCGACGCTTTGATTTACGAGCCACCGATAGAGTATTTGGTTTATCGGCATTGAATTTTGATCTCTCGGTATTTGATGCTTTTGCCCCATTTATGATGGGTGCTGCATTGGTTTTACCTGATGCGGGTTATGAAAAAGATCCACAGCACTGGTTAACGATGTTAAATCAGGCTCAAGTGACGGTGTGGAACTCTGTGCCAGCGCTAATGCAGATGCTTTGCGAATATCAAAATGGACGCAATGCCAGTTGTCCGCATTTGCGCTTAGCGCTCCTAAGTGGCGATTGGATTCCGTTGACCTTACCGGAACAAATGCGCAGCAGATTGAATTCAGCCCTATCTATTATTAGTTTAGGTGGTGCAACTGAATGTGCGATATGGTCTGTCTATTACCCAATTGCGGATTTAGATCCGCAATGGACAAGCATTCCTTATGGTCGCGGGTTATGTAATCAGCCGATGTATGTATTAAACGAACAATTAGAAGAGTGCCCAATCGGTATTGAAGGTGAAATTTGTATCGGTGGAATGGGATTAGCTCAAGGTTATCTTGATGATCCTGTTAAAACTGCTGCTAGTTTTGTTTGGCGCAAAGCCACTGGCGAACGCATATATCGGACAGGGGATTTAGGTCGCTATTTTGCTGATGGTCAAATTGAATTTCTTGGACGTAAAGATACACAAGTAAAAGTAAATGGCTTCCGTATTGAATTGGGTGAAATCCAATGTCATTTAGAACGTCTATTGTCAGTCAATCATGCTGCGGTCGTGTTCCATCAAGGACATATTTATGCCTTTATTACGACCACCCCCAATACGAACAATGACGCGATTATTGCCGAGACATTAGCACATCTTCAACAGTCATTACCTTATTACATGATTCCGCAAGGGATTTACGTTATTAACGCGCTGCCAGTAACTGCCAATGGCAAAATTGATCGGGCAGCGCTCATTCAGGAAGTGATTAATCATATGAGTAAATCGGAACCCGAGTCCACTGTATCCGCTGTTGCCACCTCATCTTATGAGCAACAAGTGTCATCTATTTGGTGTGAGTTACTACAAAAACAACAGGTTGGACTCCATGATAACTTTTTCGAAGCAGGAGGCGGATCAATTCAAATCGTACTCATGCATCGCCGTATTGAAGAGACATTTAACGTCACTATCCCAATTGCAGAATTGTTCCGGCTAACTACCGTGAAGAAAATTGCTGATTATTTACAAACGAAGTTACATAACGAGCCAGATGTCAGCCATGCGCAACATCGTGATTCGTCACAACTTCGAGCTCAACAACGGCTTCAGCGCCGTCATCAACGTCAACGTTAAGGAAAAAATGATGGTTTACAGCGAAAGTGATATTGCGATTATTGGTATGAACTGCCGTTATCCAGGAGTTCATAGCGTACAAGAATTTGAAACAGTACTACGTTCAGGACGAAATATCCTTGATCCTAAAGTAACTCATGAGCAAGGCTATAACAAAATTACGCTCAATAATGTTTATGATCGAATGGCAGAGTTTGATGCGACGTTTTTTGGCTATACCCGAGCTGAAGCAGAGATTATGGATCCTCAACACCGCATTTTTTTAGAATGTGCTTGGGAGATGTTTGAACAAAGTGGTTACAATCCACAAGTGCATGATGAGCGTATTGGCTTATATGCCGGGGTGAGTACCAGTTTTTATCTATTAACCCATTTAATGAGTAATCCAGACAAAATATCACAACTTGGTGGATTACAAATTATGGTTGGTAACGATAAAGATCATTTGACTTCCCAACTGGCTTATCGTCTTAACACTATGGGACCATGTGTCACCGTACAAGCGAGTTGTGCAACTTCATTAGTTGCCGTGCATTTAGCTTGTGAAAGCCTGCTAAGTGGACAATGTGATATGGCATTAGCGGGCGGGGTGACTTTCCGCATGGAAGATCAAAGTGATTATGAATCGCGCGGAGATGGATTACAGTCTGAAGATGGACTAATTCATACTTTTGATGCAGATGCAACAGGTACCGTATATAGCAGTGGTTTAGGTATGGTGTTGCTAAAAAGGGCGGTTGATGCGCAAGCCCAAGGCGATCATATTTTAGCTGTCATTAAAGGTAGTGCCATTAATAATGACGGGGGAGCTCGCAGTGGTTATACGGTGCCGGGTGTAGATGGTCAAATTGAGGTAATGATTGAAGCGCAGAGTTTAGCCGGCATGGATCCGACTGACATTGCTTATATCGAATTGCATGGTAGTGGCACTCCATTGGGTGATGCAATCGAATTTGAAGCCATCAAACGGACTTTTACCTCTGATCAGCACGTAAATCATAAATGGAAACTTGGTGCAGTTAAGCCCAATATCGGGCATGTGGAAATGGCATCAGGGGTTAGTGGTTTAATCAAAACGGTATTAAGTCTACAAAACAAGGTTTTCTATCCAACCTTGAACTTCAAACAAGCTAATCCACAGTTAGGTATGGAAAATATGCCGTTTGAAGTCAACACCACATTACAACCTTGGGCAAATCAGGATGGTTTACGCACCGCTGGAGTCAGTGCTTTTGGCTTAGGTGGTACCAATGCTCATTTGATCATTCAAGAGCCATTAACTGGCAGCAGTTCTAATTCTGTTACGCAAGCGGAAGCGGTACCGGTACCGTACCTCTTTACGCTATCGGCTAAAACATCAGACAGTTTAAGTCAAATGGAAAGTGAGCTATTAGCCGAGTTATCTACTCGTCAAGATTACCGCTTACAGGACGTTGCTTATACTCTGCGTCATGGGCGTGCTTCATTACCATTACGCAAACAGGTTATTGTTGAAAATCTAGCACAGTTAGCGCAAAAGCTCCGTAGTGCAGCGACTCACACGGTCACATCATTACCTGCTATCACTTGGCAATTAGGTAATCGTTTCTGTTTAGATAGTGATACGTTATTGGCATGGTTACAAGCGTCACCTAACTTATCACAAGCGATAACGGAGTTACTCCAAACCAAGCCTACGGTCGCGAGCTTAAACCAGCTTACTCAAGCACAACGTACCTTTATTAGCCAATATCTATTAATTAACCTTGTCGATAGTTGGCAACCGACAATGCAAACTGTAGTCGGTCAAGGTGATGGACTATATGCTACTGAAGTCGTTAATGGGAATTGTTCATTATTAGTGGCATGGCAACATCTTAATACTGGTAAGCCGGTTACCGACACTGATAGTGCAGTATTGAATAATGATCAAGATGTGAACTTATTCCTATTAGACGAGAATCAAACAACAGGTAATAATATTGCGCTACAGATTTTAGGTCAGTTGTGGCAACTTGGTGCAAATGTTGATTGGCGCATTGTTGATGCAGTCGAACATGCTCAAGCTTGTCGGCGCATTGCGTTGCCAGGTACTGCATTTGCTCGTCAACGTTATTGGGTTGAAGTGGGTAATACATTAGCCATCAATAAAACAGCGACAGTTCAACCAGTAACAGAAACATCATTAGATGAAGTTAAAGCAGTATTAATCGATATTTGGCAACGCACATTAGGTTGTGCGATAGATAGTACGCAAAGTAGTTTTTTTGAATTGGGTGGGCATTCACTGTTAGCAACCACTATCTTATATGATATCAAACAGCATTTTAACATCACTTGTCCATTAAGTGCTTTCTTTGCTGATCCAACAATTGATGGTTTAGCGCAATACTTGCTTGAGCAATGGTCAACACGGGGTGATGAACCAGATTTACCACCAGCCGTATTTCAACCTGATCAACAACATTTACCATTCCCATTGACCGATGTACAACAGGCATACTGGGTTGGTCGCCGTAAATCAATGGGCTTAGGCAATATTTCAACCCATATTTATGTTGAATATGAATTACGTGGTTTAGAACAAGATAAATTTAATCAAGCCTTAAATAAGGTGATTGCGCGTCATGGGATGTTAAGAGCAATTGTAACCGATGATGGTATGCAACAGATCTTACCCGAAGTGCCAGCTTATCATGCGCAATTTCATGTCACACAAAATGATAATGAATTCCAACAACTCTGCCTAAGCCTGCGTGACACCATGTCTCATCAGATGATCGACTGTAGCCGTTGGCCGCTGTTTGAGATTGCCGGCGTGGTTGATCATGACAATAAAACCCGACTTCATGTTTCAATCGATTTGTTGGTGGCTGATGCTTGGAGTCTTGAGTTATTTATGCGTGAATTGGCTTGGTTCTATCATCATCCACAAGAAACGCTACCGGACATCACTTATAGCTTCCGTGATTATGTACAAACATTAAAATCCTATGAGCAGACGCCACAATATGAACGAGCTCGCGAATACTGGCGTGAACGTGTACAAACGATGCCATCAGGACCTCGACTACCTTTATTAGTTGACCCTTCCGAATTGGATAATCCTTCTTTTGTTCGTCGTAGTCATAGTTTATCTCGGGCTTTATGGCAACGGTTAAAATTGCAAGCAGGGCAGATGAATATCACGCCAACCACGCTATTACTTAGCTGTTTTGCGCAAGTTTTAGCGCGGTTTAGTGCATCGCAACATTTTACATTGAATTTAACTTTATTTAATCGCCTGCCTTTGCATGACGATATTAATTACCTAGTCGGTGATTTCACTTCCTTAACGCTATTAGAGGTCGATCTTAATGAAGGTGAAACGTTACATGAACGTGCTAAGACGATCCATAATCGACTCTGGAATGATTTAGATCATCGTCTATTTGGTGGGATACAAGTTTCCCGATTATTGGTGCAAACACACCGTGATCCGGCTAAATCGGTCATTCCTATCGTCTTTACTAGCTTATTAAATCAAGATGAAGCGCGTTGGGAAGAGAGTGATAACATATTTAGTCAATCACAAGAAGATCAATATAGTGTCTCGCAAACACCACAAGTTTGGATCGACCATCAGGTCATGGAACGTCAAGGGGAATTACATTTTAACTGGGATGTGGTCGAAGCTCTCTTTGATAAGCAGTTAATTGAGCAAATGTTTGACTGCTATTGCTCGCTATTAAAAACGCTAGCAACACGTCCGCAAAGTTGGGATTTAGCACAAGATATCCTTAATTTACCAAGCGTAAGTGCCCCGGTTGAACAAACCGATGCACCGACCGCATTAATGCATCATGGTTTATTGCAACAGGCACAATTAACGCCGGATGCTACGGCTTTAATGACGTCTAAGCACAGCATAACGTATCACCAACTGTCTACCGCAGCTAATGAAGTGGCGCACGCGCTACAAGCACAAGGGATAAAGCAGGGTGATCGGGTAATTGTGGCAATGGAAAAAGGTTGGCAACAAATTGCTGCGGTACATGGTGTTTTACGATTAGGGGCGGTGTATGTGCCAGTTGATCCATCACAACCCGTATCACGACAATCCTTAATTATAAATGAATGTGCTGCAAAAGCATTGATTACACAACCGAATGTTGAATTAGCTAATCCAACCCATTTACCGGTTATTGTCGTTACCGAGCAAATGTTAGCTGCACCATTCACCCCATTAATCGCTGAAACGGCTGAAATGACGGATGTGGCGTATATTATTTTTACTTCTGGCTCAACCGGTACGCCAAAAGGGGTCATGATCGATCATCGTGCTGCCATGAATACCTTAGAAGATATCAACAGTCGCTTCAATTTAGTACCAAGTGATCGGGTATTTGGTTTATCTTCTTTGAGCTTTGACCTGTCAGTATATGATGCGTTTGCTCCGTTTATGGTGGGTGCATGTTTAGTCTTACCGGAAGCTGGTCATGAAAAAGATCCAAGACATTGGTTAGATATGCTAGATATGGGGGATGTTACTGTTTGGAACTCGGTTCCTGCATTGATGCAGATGCTATGTGAATACCTCAGTAATAGTGCTGGTCGCTGTCCAGATTTGCGCCTAGCATTACTTAGTGGCGATTGGATTCCATTAACATTGCCGGCACAAATGCGTACGCGTCTCAATCAAGAGATGACAATCATTAGCTTAGGTGGCGCAACAGAGTGCGCGATTTGGTCAATTTTCTTCCCAATCGAAAACGTTGAACCAGATTGGAAGAGTATCCCATATGGCAGCGGTTTGCGTAATCAACCAATATACATTCTGAATGATAAGTTAGAAGAATGCCCAGTTGGGGTTGAAGGCGAAATTTGTATTGGCGGAATGGGATTAGCTCACGGTTATTTAAATGACAGTGAAAAAACGGCTGCTAGTTTTGTATGGCGTAATGATCATGCAGAGCGAATTTATCGTACCGGTGATTTAGGTCGTTATTTTGCTGACGGGCAAGTGGAGTTTCTTGGTCGCAAGGATAATCAAGTTAAAGTCAATGGATTTAGAGTTGAATTAGGCGAAATTGAACGCTGCATTGAAAGCCATCAGGATATTGAACAATCGGTAGTGGTGGCAGTGGGTAATCGCGAAAATAAACGTTTGATTGCTTTTGCAAAATTATACGATCGGGAAAAAGCGCAAGCCCTCCACGAAAAAGAAGCACAGGAACAAGCGGCTGCTCAAGGAATTATCACTAATCCAGCTGAACGTTTAGCATTCAAATTGAAAGAACCGCATATTCGCAAAGTGACCGGACAGGGGCTAACATTACCAGCGCCAACTGACACAGAGCGCTATATCAAACGACGTAGTTATCGTAATTTCGTTCAGCAAAAGATCTCGTTAAAACAAATTGGTTTATTGCTAAACAAGATGGTACAGGTCAGATTGCCGGGCTTACCATTTGCTAAATATAGTTATGCATCGGCAGGGGGATTATATCCGGTACAAACCTACGTCTACCTACATCCTAATAAGATTGAGGAAGGGGTATCGGGTATTTATTACCTTAATCCGCGCGAGGGCAGTTTAATGCCGATAGCTGCCAACGTCACATTGAATCAAGATTTCCATGCCGGACCTAATCGTTCCATTGCAGATCGCGCTGCGTTTTCAATATTTATGATTGCCGATATGGCAGCAATCCAACCGCTTTATGGTGAAGATGCAGGCTGGCATTTTTCAATTATGGAAGCCGGTACTCTGTGTCAGTTATTGGAAGATAATGCCCCCGAGCAAGGATTAGGCTTATGTCAATTAGGGATGGCGGATTTTGCAAAAGTTGCTGAGCATTTCCAATTATCACCGACCCATCGTTATATCCATTGTACCGTGGGTGGACTTGCGGGCGATGATGCCTTTACTCAAGAAGCCTTATTAAAAGACTTTTCAACTTATGAAAAATCAACCGATAGCAAAGCACATGCACCGATTGATATTCAGGCATTTAAAGATGTCATTATGAATGGAATCAAACAGCAATTACCGGATTACATGCTGCCAACTAATTTAGTTCTTGCTGCAGATTTTCCACTTACGGCTAATGGTAAATTGGATCGTAAGAGTCTATTACAACAAGCTGAGCAACTGGCTTACCGGACTGTAACTAAAAAGCAACATCATGAAATAACGGATTTGCAAAAACGACTATTAGCTTTATGGCAAGAAGTATTAGGCGTAAATCAACTTACCGTAGAAGATGATTTCTTCTCTATGGGAGGCAGTTCCATTGAGTTAGTACGTATTCAACAAGCGCTTGAACAAATGACAGGGCAAGAGATTCCAATTGTTGATTTATTCCGTTTGCCAAATGTTATTGAAGTATCACGCTATATAGAATCGTTACAAAATGATACAGCTACATCAGCACAGGATGAACACAAAGAGCAATCTCCGGATATGAGTGCAGCACGTGGCAATCTTGCATTACGTCGTAAACGCCAAACAGAAGGAACGGATCAATGAGTGAGCATGTTAAGTACCGTACAGCCACGCAATTGCTTGCTCAACTGGCAAAAGGTGAAACGACCTCAGTCGAATTAGTGGAATATTATTTTGATCGTATCGCTCAATTTAATGGACCATTAAATGCGGTAGTTCAGCAATATAAATCCTCAGCGCTCAAGGATGCTATGCAAGCAGACAAGGAACGTCAAGCCGGCAAAGCCAAGGGAATATTGCATGGCCTACCTTGCACTATCAAAGACTCTTTTGATGTGCAAGGCTGGCTCACTACCTCGGGTGCTAATCATTTGAAAAATAACCGAGCGGCGCAAGATGCGCCGTCTATTGCCCGCTTACGTGCTGCCGGTATGATTTTTATGGGAAAAACCAATGTACCAAAAATGACGGCGGACTGGCAAACCTATAACGATCTTTATGGTACGACCAATAGTCCTTGGGATTTAAGTCGTTCGCCGGGTGGATCATCGGGAGGTGCTGCTGTGGCATTAGCCGTGGATTTCACACCGGTTGAATTTGGCAGTGATCTTTTTGGTTCAATGCGAGTACCCGCACACTATACGGGGGTCTATGCGCATCGTTGTAGTTTGGGATTGGTATCCGTGCGCGGGCATATCCCCGGTGGCGGTCCCGAAGACACCACAGAACCCGATCTTTCCACAGCCGGACCGATGGCGCGTTGTGCAGCGGATTTACGTTTGATGATGCAAGCAGTGAGTTCGTTTTGGATTACTCCCCCGCGCATCCCTGATTTTAGTCGTTATCAGGATCGTAAACAGTATCGCGTTTGTACTTGGTTTAATGTGCCTAATCATCCTATTGATAGTCAGGTAGAGAAACGTTTACAGGATTTGGTCGAAAAACTCAAAGCACAACCTGGCGTGGTAGTGGAGGAAGCGATGCCAAATGGGATTGATCCAGAGCAGCTATTTGATGTCGCGGTCAAACTCAGTGGTCGTTTAGTGGGAACGGCACTCAATGCCCGACAACGTTTAACCGCAGGATTAGCTTCACTCGGGTTTCGATTATTAAGTCACGTTCAAGATGTCCCAGAAGGTATGGCGAGCTACTACAAAGGCATGACTAATAATAGTGAGGAACAAGCAACAACCGATCGTCTACGTGGCGAATACAGCGCGCTCATAAAAGAGCTGTTCTCTCATTATGATGTATTGCTGATGCCTGTTAGTCCAGTAATGGCGTTTCATCATATGCAACAACCCGTTAACAAACGCAAACTGAAAATTAATGGCACAGCCTACAGTTATAACGAACATTTGTTCTGGAATATGTTACCGACTGTATTTGGCTTACCCGCAACGATCTATCCATTGGCTAAACCAGAAGGGGAGTTTCCGTGTGCGATTCAGATCATTTCAGGTCATTTTAAGGATGATATCGCTATAGACTTCGCCGAGTTTTGCGAAGGTATTACGGGTGGATTTACTCAACCCGAGGGATATTAATAACGTAATACGCCTAGCTTAGGCTAAATAGGGCGTAGTGGCGTTAAAGTAAAACAACAAGGAATAAATATGCTATCAGATAAAATACAGCCCGATGATAATGATTCTGGAACAGGCCATTATAATATACCCGGCATGTATGAGGGATCACTTTATAACTTAATCATTAGGCTATCCTTGCCGATGTTTATTGGTATGTTGACACAAGTGACTTATACGGTTGCCGACATTTTTTGGCTCAGCCATATCGATACGGAGAGTGGGGCGATTATAGCTGGGGTAGGACTTATTTTCCCAATCGGTATGGTTTTGTATGCTATTGCTAATGGTATCCAGATTGGTATGGGGTCATTACTCTCGCGTGCTATAGGTATGCAACATGTTGAGCGAGCGCAGCAGATATTGTCAGTGGGTATGACGATAGTAGTCTGTTTTGCAGTGATCCTAGGCGGATTAGCCTATTGGTTTGCTGAACCGTTATTGCGGATTTTAGGCGCCAGTGATGCCATTTTTTGCTACGCAGCGGATTTCTATTATTACTCTCTACCAACTGTATTTAGTATTTTGTTAGGCGGAGCTATGATGGGGCTGTTTCAGGGTGCGGGTAAAACCATGGTCATCATGAAAGCCTCATTATTAGGTGCAGTGATCAATATCATACTTGATCCGATCATGATTTTTGTCTTTGATTTTGGCGCCAAAGGCGTGGCATTAGCTTCATTTGTAGCACAAATCATCGTGGTATTTTATTTCATTTTCTCGCTACCATCTTTACAAGCAAATTTTAAATATAAATTCTGTTTACGGCATTTATCTTGGACAACCTATAAACAAATTTTGTCAGTTGGTTTAGCGCAAATGCTCATGCAAATTATCATTTCAGTGGGCGTCATCATTTATAACTCGTTTATTGTAAGATTAGATGTTGACGCAATGGCGGCATTTACTCTGACTGGTCGAATTGATTATTTTATTATGACACCAATGTTAGCGATAGCGTCAGCGCTACTTACTATCGTAGGACAAAATTGGGGACGAGGTAATATTGAACGAACGCTTAAAGCCTATCGTGTCAGTATGATTCTAGCCTTTTCTATTGTACTGGTCTTGTCAGTTGTTCATATTATTTTGGCGCCTTATATGTATCCACTTTTCACCCAATCAACCAATACTTGTCACTATGCAATTTTACAGATCCAGATTATGGAATTTGCTCTGCCATTTATCGCCATCAGTTTATTAGCAAGTGAATATTATCAAGCCATTGGTAAATCATGGTATTCGGTTTTCATTACCTTGACACGGCATGTATTTATCTCAGTACCTGCCGTTTATATATTAGCCATTAGTTTAAATTTGGGAATTATGGGCGTTTACTTAGGAGCAATGAGTGGCACCTTTATTTCAGCTTTATTAGCTTGGCGATTATTAAGAATGTCACCACGTTTGATGGCATGGAACAAAGCAAGTTTGGACACACAACAACATAACAAGGAGGCTTCTGCATGAAATCCTCGCATTCTTTAATGTGGGCACAACAGCAATGTTGGATTATAGAACAGCTCTATCCCGAAAGTAGTGTTAATACCATTGGGGGGATTTGTGTAATTAACGGCAAGATGGATATTGCACGTTTACACCATGCCATGCAATCTGCGATACGACATTTTGATGGTTTGCGGATGCAGTTTGTACAAACAACAGATGGACAAGTGACTAGCCAAGTACTGCCTTTTGAACCGCGCACATTTCGTCATATTACATTTAATGAACCGATTATTGCACAGCAAGCTTATCCGGCTGAATTTGCTGAATTTCAAAGAGCATTATTTGCACAACCTTTTACACTTTTGGAAAGTGACCTTTTTGAGTTGCTCACATTTACTTGCGGTGATCAACAAACAGGTTATTTTGTTAAAGCTCATCATGCCATTGTTGATGGTTGGTCTATGTCACTATTAACCGATCATCTAAAATGGGCATATGAACATCCCGATGAACAATGGACAGATCCATTACCGCCTTCTTATCCACAATTTTTAGTACAACAACAAGATTATCAGGATTCAGCACGTTTTACAGCCGATCGCCAATGGTGGAAGGATTATATCAATGAACATATTGATTGCTTTCCGGAAAAAACACCGATTACAGAAACTAAGGGAATTTCCTGCACGACTTGGTTTTCACATGACATGATCGATCGCATCTATCGACTCCGTGATCGCTATGACTGTTCGTTAAACATACTTTTTATTGCGCTATTTGCCCTTTACCGTGCTTGGGTATGGGGCGAAGAAAAAGGTGTAATGGGATTACCGCTGTTTAATCGTTTTTCACGTGAAGCAAGACGCTGTTTTGGGATGTTTACCAATCATATGCCGTTAGCTTATCGACTCAATAGCGATTTGACGTTTGCGCAATTGACGACGCAGATCAAAAAGGCAATGGAGAGCGGATTTAAGCATAGCAAATATCCGTCAATTTTGTTTAATCAGGATTTAGCCGAGTATGGTGGGAATCACTTACGTGCTTTTGATTACTGTGTTAATTTCTATAATTTCACCTATGAACGTGATTTCATGGGGCACAATCAACATATTGAGGCATGTTATAGCAATCAACAATCTTATAAATTGCAATTGGTGTTACAAACAGTAACGTCACATAAAGAGAGTCTAAAACTCGCAATTGAAGCCCTTGATAGCGAATTTGAACTGCGTCAATTACATGCATTACAAAAGGGATTAATAGATCTGATTGTGGCAATTGAAGCACAACCTGAGGCGAATTTACGAGATCTTAACGTCTATCCACAACCAATTATACAGCGTCAGCAAACCAGTGATTTGCCGTTATTTAATGAACGGTTCAAGATGCAAGTTAGCCAACAACCGGAAAGAATAGCAATAAATGATAACCAGATACGCTTAACCTACCGTCAAGTGGCAGATAGAGTGAATAAAATGGCGAATTGGCTTATTCAACAAGGGATTGGACAAGGCAATGTTGTCGGCATTTTAGCGGAACGTAGTGCCGATACGGTGATGGCTATTCTAGGTGTTTTACACAGTGGCGCAGCTTTTTTACCGCTTAATCCCGAGTTACCGATAGAACGATTACAAGTATTATGCCAAAAAGCGCAGGTCGCACGGGTTCTCTATGATAATAATGGCGGTGAGTTAGTTTCATCACTTAATTATCCGGCTTCATCTTTGACTGATTGGGATAATGGTAGTGATGGAATATCTTCTGATTTACCATTAATAAATGGTCATGACTTGGCTTATATCCTATTTACTTCAGGTTCGACCGGTGAGCCGAAAGGTGTACAAGTTACGCATGCGAATTTAGCCAATTATCTGGATTTTGCAATTAAGCAATATTTCAATGCTGATGATTTAGTACCGCTCTATTCCTCATTATCATTCGATTTAACCATCACCAGTTTATTTGCACCATTGGGTGTGGGAGCTTGTATTAATGTTTGTCAACGAGCTGAAAGTGAGGCGCTATTACGCAATGCAGTGAGTGGACAACCTAATACCTTTATTAAACTCACACCCGCGCATTTACGTTTGCTATGTGTTGCGGGTATTGAGAGTCCACATATACGCACTATTGTCGTTGGCGGGGAGGATTTTAAACTCGAACTTGCCCATAAAGCAGCACAATTATTTCCCAATGCTGCTATCTATAATGAATATGGTCCGACTGAAGCGACGGTCGGGTGTATGATTTATCGTTACACTGGTCAGGAAAATCAGATTTCAGTACCGATTGGGCAAGCTATTAAGGGATGCCAAATTGCATTATGTTCCCCATGGGGATGCCCCGTGCCAGAAGGTGAATCCGGTGAAATAGTGATTTATGGTTCATCCGTTACCCAAGGTTATATTGCTGCACCACAACAAACAGCAAACGCATTTCTATTCGACCAATCTAACCAAACTATTATTGGTTATCGTAGTGGTGATATTGCTTATGCACTTGATGCGAGTACCTTAGTTTATTTAGGACGGCGTGATAATCAGATTAAAATCAATGGTTATCGCATTGAGTTATCGGAAATTGAACAAGCATTACTTTCAGCCCCACAAGTAGCCACGCAAGCTGTTACAGTGGTAAGTGATGCGAAAGGCAATCCAAGCGCTTTATTAGCATGGGTTACTCCAGAAACGGTAAATACACAATTGCTAATGCAGTATTTACGACAGAAATTACCGACTTATATGTTACCACAGCAATGTATAGCCATGTCTGCGTTACCGTTATCTATTAATGGTAAAGTTGATGTTCGACAGTTAACCCAACATGCGATACAGAGTCCGGCTATGCAAAATTCAGCATTGCCGAAACAGCAAGCGGTATCAGCATCATATGACCAAATTATATGGCAAAATGTACGAGAAATTGTTGAAAATGTCTTGGAACAACAACATTTTACGGATAATGATAATCTGTATTTATTAGGTTTAGATTCAATTAAGAGTATCCAAATTGCTGCTGAATTGAGAAAACGTGGTTGGTCTATTCCAGGTGTGCAAATCATGGAATGCAGTACGGTACAGCGTATTGGTGAATATATTATTAGTCATTATGATCCAGCGACCATTGTCGAAACGGAACTACCTAATGACGTCAATCTACCGGCAGTACATTGGTTTCATCGCTTAAAGATGAACAATCGTAATTTTTATAACCATGTGATTATCTTAACAGTGAGTACTCCGGTTTCTGTCGTCGAGTTGGAAAAACGTTTACTATCAATCATTGCTCAGCAGCCGGCTTTACGAAGTCGACTTAATGCAGAGGGTTCATTAACCATTCTTGATAGCCAATCTTGTTATCCTAACGGATTACTTAAGCAAGTAAGTGAACACGAGATCACTCTAGATGAGGTTATTGAGCAAGATAATCAATCGATTGATGTGGCTCAAGGCAGGCTGTTTGCTGCAACTTATTTGACTTCTGATAATCAACAAAACGATAAATTAATCCTCTGTGCCCACCATTTGGCAGTAGATATTCATTCTTGGTACCTTATTTTAAGTGCTTTAGATAGTGATATACAAACCTCAGACCAGTCAAATCAAGGGCTACAAAAATGGAGTTTGTATTTGGCGAATAAGCAGATAGATTCGCTAGTAAAAAACTATTGGCAAACTGAAGATCAAATTGCACCGCTATCTTTTCCAGCTGTAACAGCTGTTAATTCTACTCAGCCTTATACACGCATTTGGCGCGATGAGTTTCGACATACCTGTGTGGGGCGATTACTACTAAATAGCCGAGATAATGCCACACGTGAGGCGGAAGCACGCCTACTAACTGCCTTAGCACCGGTATTGGCTCATTATAGTAAACAAAACCATTGCCGAATTGATATGGAAGGGGTAGGACGAGGTTGTTGGTCAGATGAGCCGGATGTCGCCGATACAGTAGGTTGGTTTACGGCATTTTATCCTTGTACCATTCCATTGGCTAATGACTTCGCAACGTTATTACCAGACATTCGGCAACGGTTGGCTCAACGCCCAAATGGCGGCGGAGACTATGGTGTACTTCATATGCAACAACAGTTAGCCTGTACATTGCCATCTGAAATACGACTTAACTATATTGGTCGGGAAGTTAATCCAATTTTGACTCATTTTAAAATCGATCATCAACGCAGTGCGATCTACAGCGCACCTGAAAATCATCTTGGTTGTACTTTGGAACTCAATCTATCGCTAAATGCTAACGGCAACCTTGTGTTTTATTGTCGTTTCGATCCAAGTCTAATCACTTTAAATGAAGTTCAGCGTGTGATAGCACGTTATAAAACCAGTTTAATCAATTTAGATATTTGGTTAAAACGGCAAGTTAAGACTACTGATGGGAAAACGGATGCAGCAGCATTATGGAGTTTATAAAAATGTTGGTTTTACAAATGGAATACGAAAATGACTAAAAATGAATTTTCATGTGATGCATTAGATATTGCGATTATTGGTATGAGTGGTCGGTTTGCGGGTGCAGATTCAGTAACACAATGGTGGAAATCCTTGCTAGCGGGTGAGGAGTTAACGCACCCCAAATTAAGTAAAAATCAACAAGGTGAGCCATGGATTAACCTACAAAATATGATTGCCGATCCTTACGATTTTGATGCCGCATTTTTCAATATTCCCCCGGGAGAAGCCATTCTTATGGATCCTCAGCATCGGGTGTTTTTAGAGTGTTGTTATAACGCCCTTGAGCATTCAGGTTATATACCCGGTCAGATCAAGCGAGTCGGCGTGTATGGCACCACTTATGCAAATAGTTATTTGATGGATAGGGTTTATCCCTATCTTAAAGTCAGTCAAGATAAACGATACTTACAAACGCAAATTGGTAATGAGAAGGATTATTTAAGTTCATTTGTTGCCTATAAATTGGGTCTTAATGGTCCAGCGGTAAGCGTACAAACGGCTTGTTCTAGTTCATTAATGGCAACGCAACTAGCTTGCGATGGTTTAATTACCTTTCAAGCAGATATGGCATTAGCAGGTGGAATAACACTCGGTTTTCTACAAGAAGAAGGTTATAGCCCTTCGGGCGATAAACTAATGTCGCAAACCGGGCATTGTGCTGCTTTTAGTGCGGATTCAACCGGTACTGTTTACAGTAGCGGGG